>NZ_JBFOHK010000003.1:0-576600 GCF_040812335.1 Rhodanobacter lycopersici | reverse complement strand
GCACCTCGCATGCAAGAGTAGGTCACCGCCAGGGGCTTTATCCCTCAAACGCCCCCACCGATATCGGTGGGGGCGTTTGCTTGTGCGGCTTCGTCGTATGTCGGTGCCACGGATCGGCGCCGCGGCCAGAACGGCGCCGCGATGACTCCCGATCGGGACAGGGTTCCCTGGCTTTTCGCTGCTCATCCTGCGCGTGGGCCGCAGGGGGCATCCTTGGTGCTTCCCCAGTCGCGAGCCAGACCCGGCACGGACGAAATATCTCGCTGGGCAATCATTGTCAGGCAGACGGCGGCTTCCATCTGTCGACCGGGACGGAGGCTCCATTGCCGCGGACAACGCCTAATTGCGAGCAGTGCCTGCGCACAGGAAGATGCGCCGCTCCCGCGCGCATGCGATGGATCGTTTCATGGCGAGATCTCGCCGGCACACAAAGAAGGTGGGGTGAGCCGGGCCGGGACGTCTGTGCCGAGCGGCTGAATGGCCCGGCTGGCTGCGATTGCTGCCCCGGATTGCGCGCCACGGTCTACCGTCAAGTCGTGTGGACTCACCGCCGGCCAGGAAGTACGAAAGCGCATCGGTCACCTGACGCGCCCTCGGGGCCGGAATACTCGCGGCCTTCCGCATAACCCGTTTACTGCACGCTCTTCTCGTTCGCGCTGGCGTAGACCTGATCGGCCCACTGGGTGGCGTTGAGATAGATCGTTGCCAGGCGCTGGATGCGTTGCGGCGGTACCTGCTCGCTGGTCAGCTCGTTGGCTTCCCAGGCAAGGATCTGCTGCAGTATCGAGGCAAACGGGCCGCCGCGGCCGGTCAGCGCATCGCTGATCTCCGGCGCCAGGCGCAGCTGGGGCAGCAGGAATTCCATCGGCGCGCACATCAGGGTGTCGAGCAGCGAGAACAGGCCGACGGTGAACGCCATTTCGGCATGGCCATGCGGCATGCCCTGGGCCAGCTCCTCGCACATGTGCGCACGGATCAGTGCGGCACGCAGCAGTTCCGGCGGGCGGTCGTCCATGCTGCACATCGCCATGGTGTCGACCCAGTTGCGCATGCGGGTGACGCCGAAGAAGATCGCGGCCTGCTGCACCGACTTCAGTTGCCGCGGCAGCGCGAAGTAGGCCGAATTGACGCAGCTCAGCAGCTTGTAGCTGAGTACCGCGTCGTCACTGATGATGTCACCCAGCTCGACCGGGCCCGGATTGCTTTCGTGCAGCGCCCCCATCAGGCGCAGCATGCTCAGGCGGTTGGCGGTCAGCACGGGAACGGCTATTGGCTGCGACACAAGCAGATAACGTCCCTGCACCGCTTCCAGCGGCAGCTGCACGCAACGTTCGTAGGTGGGGTGATCGTTCACCTGGCCGACCACCACGTGGAGGCCGCGCGCATGCAGGTATTCGGCACGTTGCGCCAGCAGCTCCGGCGAAAGCTGGCTGACGTCGAGCCGGACCAGTTGCACCATCTGCAGCAGGGCTTCGAGCGGCAGGCTGTTGTCGAGATCCTGGTGGCCCACATCCAGCATGAACTGGCAGCCGCGCTGCGCCATCAGCTGCAGGCGCTTCAGCAACGCCGCGTCGTTGGCCACCTGCGGTTGCAGCACCATGCCCAGCCGCGGCTGGTGCAACAGCACGTCGGCATCCTCCGGCAACAGTTCGACCGGGAGGTTCAGGAAGGCACGATTGCCGCGTACCAGGCGGGTCAATGCACCGTCGGTGATCATCGCCAGCACGCTCTGGAGCAGAGCTTGTTCGTTGCCGCTTTCGCGGTGGAACAGGAGCTCGTAGGCGAACAGCTCGCGCTCGCGGTTGAGCAGCGGTACGCGCAACAGCGGCAGCGGCGGGGCGACGCCTTCGTAGGGCGCGGGTTTGCTGGCGGCGGCAGGGGTGGAGGAGGGACTCATGATCGATCCGGCGTCGCGTTGGACGGTGGGGCGCGCCGCAGCCGGCGGCGCGCTGGAGATGCCGCTGTGCGTGTGGGCGGCGATGTATTCATCCCGACTTTATGCGGCCGCCAGCGGGCGCGAACGCTTGCTGGCGTGCAATTCCCCGCTGCGGCCGTAAAGCCCGCTGCTGCTGTCCGCACCGGTCAGCACGGCCAGCGCCTGGCGCACCAGTTGCAGGCGCTGGTTGACGATGCCGCCGTTGCGCTGGTTGAGCCGATGGCAGTGCTGCAGCGATTGCACGATGGCGGTCCAGGCCGGATCCGGCGCAGCCTCGGTTTGTGGCTGTTCGCGCGCCAGCTGGCGGCGCTCGGCATCGAGTTGCTCCAACTGCTGCATCAATGCCTGCTTGTGCGTGCCCGCCTGGCCGAGTGCTTCGGTGTCGCCGGCGTCGAGCGCGCCATGCTCGGCCTCGAGGACCTGCACGAGTTGATCCAGCGCCTGGTGCATTTCGCCCTGCACGGCCGCCAGGGCCTCGCCGAACTCCTGCCGCAGCGGCGAGTTCATGCTTTGCCCGTGCCGCCGAGCTGCTGTTCCATGGCGATCATGCGGTCGGCGATGCGGCCGGCGTCGACCTTGTAGCTGCCGTCGGCCAGCGACTGGCGCACGCGTTCCACCCGTTGCGGATCGACTGCGGCCGTATTGGTGCGCGCGGCCTGCTGCAGCGCCTTGGCCGAGTCGGTCAGCTTGAGCTGGTCGTCGCTCTGGGCGGTGGAGGTGCCGGCACTGGCGACCGTAGCGGAAGATTCCGTCGCCGCACCGCTGCCCTGCTGGCTGGTGGCCTGCGGGAGTATCGGCAAACCGTTTTTGGAAATGGTCGTGTTCATGCGTCCGTTCTCACTGCGGAGTGGCCCTGTGAATACAGCATCGGCGGGGGGCGCGGAAACTTTAGGGGTTGGGAAGTGGGTAGGGAAGCCAATGGGTGGTGCTCAGGGCAGGGCAAGCACCACGCCCGGCGCATGGACCATCGCGTCGACCACCTTGCCCGAGCTTTCGTTGCGCACGAGCAGGCGGGCGCCATTGTCGCCGCTGCCCAGCGCCACGCCGTCGGCGCGCACCACGATGCCGCCAAGGTTGGCCACGACCTGCACGTGATCGCCTGCGGACACCATGCGCCGGCCGCCCAACGCGGCGGGAGTGAGCACGCTGCCGCTGGGCAAGGCGCGGGCGAGAGTGCGTCCGGCCACCTGGTCGAGGCTGTCGACGTAGCCATAGCCAAGCCGGGTCACGTCGCGCTCCTCGGCGTGTACGTCCGCCGGGCGCAGGCCGTCGCCGCGCAGCAATGCCCGGTTGGTCACCAGCACGGGGCGGAACAACTGCAGTTGCACCTGCACGCGCACCGTCCAGCCGGCGGCCTGGGGGCATTGCACGGGCACGCTGATGCGCGGCGCGGGGCGGATGGCGTCAGCCAGCACGGCGCGCAACGGCACGCTGCACGGTGCCAGCCGCAGGCGCGAGTCGAGCGGCGTGGCCTGGACCGTGATGCGGCTGCCGGGCAGGTCGAAACGGGCACGCACGGCCTGTTCGGCAGCGGCTCGCACGGCGTTCGGCGAGGGCGCGGCGGCAACGCTGACGACCGGCAGGCCCAGCCATGCCAGTGCGAGCAGTCGGCCGGCATTGGCGCTGCACCCGCTCACGCGTCAGCCAGCAAGGTGTCGAGTTGTCCCAGCAGCGCATCGCGACCGGATTCGATCTGCCGCGACAACACGGTGGCCTGTTCGCCCTCGCCGTCGCACAGCAGCGTGACGAAGCGATTGCCCTGCTCACACAGTTGCGCACCCGCTTCGGCGAGGCTGGCGGTGGCCGGATGGCCCGGGCGCAGCGCGCCCAGTCGCTCGACGCTGCGCCGGATCGTATGGGTATCGAACCAGCGCCGATCCAGCGCGGCAGGTTCGAGCAGGGCCAGTTCGGTCGCCTGACGCAGGTTGAGGGAGGCTTCGCGCACGGTCAGGCTGAGACTGCCCGGGTCGTTGCCGCTGATGCCTTCCAGCCAATCCAGGCCCAGTCGATGGGCGAGCAGCGCGGCGCGCTGCAGCGAATCGGACTGGCGCCTCGCCTCGCCGGCGCGGCGCTGCAGCGCGCCGAGTGCGGCCTGGACGCTGGTGGCGCGCGCATGCTGCGCGTCGTGGTTCTGCTGCAGCTTGTGGACGCGATCGCCGGCCGCGCGCAGTGCCCGGCTGCCGGCGTCCAGGGTGGTGCCCGACTGCGCCGCACCGGCCTGGGCACGCTCCAGCTGTTGCAGGCTGTGTTGCACATCGCCGTCCAATTGCGTGGAGAAGTCGCCGATCGAGCCCGTGACACTCTCGATCTCGGCGGTGGTGAGGGCGGTCTTTTCCGCCAGCTGCTTGACCTCGTCGGCCACCACCGCGAAACCACGGCCGGCCTCGCCGGCACGCGCAGCCTCGATCGCCGCGTTCAGTGCCACCAGGTTGGTCTGGTGGGCGATTTCCTGCACGGTGGCAGTGAGCTTGCGGATCTGCTCCACCTGCTCGGCCAGCTTGCTCTGGTTGCGGTTCATCGCCGCGAGTGCGCTGCGCAGCAAGCGCAGCTGGCCGTCGACCTCGCTGACGCTGCTGCTGCCGGCGTGGCCGGCCTGACTGGCCAGGGCCAGTTCGGCGTCCACCTGTTGCAGCGCCGTCGAGATACCGGCGCTGCCATCCGTCAAGCGATCGACGCTGCCGCGGCCGTCGGCGGCAGCCTGGTCGAGCGCCGCCTGTTCGCGCGCGAGTTGCTGCACCGCAGCCAGCACCAGGCTCTGCTGCTCCACCGCCTGCAGCGCCACCGCCGCGGGCGGGCGGCTGGCCACGCGCGCCAGCAGCGGCGCCAATGCCTGCGCGGTGCGCGGGTGCTGGCGCCGCAGCGCGGCAACCCGCGCTTCGTCGCCGGCAGCGGCGGCTTCCACCAAGGAGGCGAGATGCTGATTCCAGATCAGGCTCATGGGACGGACATCACCTTTGTCGAATGTGCGGCAGGGCTGTTGCAGGGGACTGCATCGTCCAAAACCGTCGCAGCTTGAGGAAGCAAGCCGCGTGCCATTTCCCCGGGGGGAGGGCGCTCAAGCGCACGCCGGTGCGGTCGATAGCGTGCACGTATGGCCGCTGCGGCGGTGGATCATTCACGAGGAGTCCGCATGGGTAGCACCTTGCTGGAAAAGGTGGAGCAACACACCCGGCTGGCTGGCCACAACCGGGTGGCCATGCTGCTGTTCCGGCTCGGCAACGCCCAGTTGTTCGGCATCAACGTGTTCAAGGTGCGCGAGGTGATGCGCCGCCCGCCGCTGGAGCGCATGCCGGGCGCGCACGCCTTGCTGGCCGGCAGCTGCGACTACCGCGGGCAGACCATCCCGGTGATCGACTTGGCCGCTGCGCTGGGCTACCCGCCGCTGCGCGACGTGGAGTCGGCGCACCTGATGGTCACCGAGTTCAGCCGCTCGGTGCAGGGCTTCCTGGTCGCCGACCTGCAGCGCATGGTGCAGTGCGACGGCGACCGGCTGGAAGCGCCGGCCGCCACGCTGGGCTTCGGCGCGCAGGTCAATGCGGTGACCCGCGTGGACGGCGCGTTGCTGGCGGTGGTGGACGTGGAGCAGGTGCTGGCCGGCATCGACGCGGCGCCAGCCGAACTGTCCATGCAGATGCAGCGCATGGCCGGCGCACGCGCGCTGGTGCCGCGGCGGGTGATGGTGGTGGACGATTCACTGATCGCCCGCCGCCGCCTGGTCGAGCTGTTCAGGCAGATGGACATCGAGTGCGTGGTGGCGCAGGACGGTCGCGAGGCGCTCGAACGCCTGCGCGGGCTGGCCGCCGCCGATCCGGCCGAAGGTGTCAGGCTGGTGGTTTCCGACATCGAGATGCCGCGCCTGGATGGCTATGCGCTGACCCGCGCGATCCGCGAGGCGCCGGAGCTGTGCCGGCTCAAAGTGGTGCTGCACAGCTCGCTCAGCGGCATCTTCAACGAGGCGATGGTGAAGGAGGTCAAGGCCGACCGCTTCATCGCCAAGTTCCAGCCGGACCTGCTGGCGCAGGCCGTGCTGGAGCTGTTGCCGGCGGAACCGATGGCCGGCTGAGTCCCGGCGGGCGCCCGCGACAGGGCGTCAACAAACCGACTCCTCCCCGGAGCCACCTGCGCGGCACCGGGTCACGAACCCTGCCAGGCCTGTCGTGGCAACGGTTTCGACATGGTGGCATGCAACTTGCCTCCAGCTCCCTGCGGCAACCGCACGCGGAGCAAACCGATGAGTCCCATCCCGCAAAACCTGTTCGGCATCCACACCCAGGCGCTGGATCTGTGGCAGAGCCGTGCCGGTGTGCTGGCCAACAACCTGGCCAATGCGGACACCCCCGGCTACCTCGCGCGCGACATCGACTTTCGCAAGGCACTCTCCGCGGCCGGCGGCAGTGGTGACGGCGACCTGCCGCTGCAGGCGCCCACCCCGGGACAGATCGGCAACGGGCAGATCGGCAGCGGACCGAACGGCGAGGCTGGTTCGGCCGCGCTGGAGTACCGCCTGCCGACGCAGCCCAGCATGGATGGCAACACCGTCGATACCCAAGTCGAGCAGGCCGACTTCGCCGCCAACAGCGTGCACTACCAGGCCAGTCTTTCCTTCATCACCGCGCAGATCCACATGCTGCGCACCGCCATCACCGGAGGGCAGAGCTGATGTCGCTCTATTCCATCTTCAATGTGGCCGGTTCCGGCATGGCCGCGCAATCGCTGCGGCTCAACACCGTGGCCAGCAACCTGGCCAATGCCGAGAGCGTGTCAGGCACGCCCGAAGGCGCCTACCGCGCGCGCGAGCCACTGTTCGCCACTGCGCAGAAGCAGCAGCTCGCGCAGCTCGGCGGCGGCAATGGCAGCCCCGGCGCCGAAACCGGCGAGGGCGTGCAGGTGCTCGGCATTACCGAAAGCCAGGACGCGATTCCCCAGCGCTATGAACCGGGCAACCCGCTGGCCAATGCCGATGGCTATGTCTACGGCAGCAACGTCAACCCGGTGGACGAACTGGTGAACATGATCTCGGCGTCGCGCTCGTACCAGAACAACGTCGAAGTGATGAACACCGCCAAGCAACTGATGCTCAAAACCCTGACCCTCGGCCAGTGAGTTCTCCGCCATGACCACGATCAACACCAACGCTACGTCCTCTACCAACTCGGCTGGTTACGGTTATTCGGGCACCAGCAGCACCGGCAGCGGCACGAGTTCCCTCAGCGGCGCTCTCGGCAGCTCGATGAGCCAGGCCGACTTCCTGCAACTGCTTACCGCCCAGTTGCAGGCGCAGGACCCCACCAACCCGATGGACAACACGCAGTTCGTGTCGCAGTTGGCGCAGTTCAGCCAGCTGGCTTCTACGCAGGATCTCGACACCACCGTCAACAATCTCTCCAGCCAGGTCACCAGCGCCATGCAGACCTCGCAGGTGCTCGGTTCGGTCGGCCTGGTGGGACGCAATGTACTGGTGCCGTCCGACAGCCTCAGCTATGCCGGCAGCGCCACAGGCGGGGCAGTCGGCGTGACCAGTGCGTCTTCCGACGTGCAGCTCGTGATCAAGGACGGCAGCGGCAAGGAGGTGCGCACGATCGACCTGGGCGCCCAGCAGCCCGGTCTGGCCAACTTCAGCTGGGATGGCACGGACGACAACGGCAACCCGGTGCCGGCCGGAACCTACAGCATCACGGCGGCCGACCAGGGCGGCAACGCGCTTTCCACCTATGCCAGCGGCGTGGTCAGCGGCGTGGGTTACGGCGGCAGCAGCGTGGGTACGTATGTGCAGGTAAATGGCGTGGGCGGCGTGCCGCTCAGTTCGATCGCGCAGATCAACTGATCGCCGACAACAACCCTTTCAACGAGGCAACGAAGTCATGGCACTCAATCAAGCACTCAGCGGCCTCAATGGCGCGCAGTCCGATCTCAATGTCATCGCCAACAACATCGCCAACGCCAATACCACCGGCTTCAAGGGCTCGCGTGCGGAGTTCGCGGACATCTACGCGGTGAGCGGCGTCAACCTCAGCGCCACTGCGGTGGGCAGCGGCACGCGCATGACCGACGTGGCGCAGCAGTTCGCCCAGGGCGACATCGAGACCACCGGCAACAGCCTGGACATGGCGATCAGCGGCAACGGTTTCTTCGTGGTGAACACCGGCAACGGCTATGCCTACACGCGCGACGGCGCGTTTCAGCAGGATGCGAGCGGCAACGTGGTCACCCAGGACGGCTACAAGGTGCAGGTCTACCCGTACAGCGCCGCCAGCAGCAGCGTCGATACGAGCACGCTGACCAACCTGAACCTGGTCACCGCGCAGAGCGCGGCCACGCCCACCACCTCGGCAACGATTACTTCCAACCTGCCGGCGGACGCCACCGCGCCGACACTGGCCTTCGATCCCACCAATCCGGCCACCTTCAACAACTCGACCACGTTCACCGTGTACGACAGCCTCGGCTCGTCGCACCAGGCCACCGCCTATTACGTGAAAACCGGCACCAACACCTGGGATGCGAACCTGTACGTGGACGGCCAATCCGCTGGCACGCAGGCGTTGACCTTCAACTCGTCCGGCATGCTGACCACGCCGGCCAACGGCATTGTCACCTTCAACTCGTTGAACTACGGCAACGGCGCCAATGCGCAGGCCTTGTCGGTCAATTTCAGCCAGACCACGCAGTACGGCTCCGCCTATGCCGCCGGCACCATCAGCCAGAACGGTTACACCGCCGGCGCACTGTCCTCGATCAACGTCGACAGTAAGGGCGTCGTCACCGCCAATTACTCCAATGGCCAAAGCAGCGAGCTCGGCCAGCTGGCGATGGCCAACTTCCAGAACCTGCAGGGCCTGACCCAGCTCGGCAGTGCCAGCTGGACGGCCAGCACGGCCTCGGGCACGGCGGTGATGGGCGCGGCCGGCAGTGGCCAGTACGGCACCATCCAGTCCGGCGCGCTGGAGGAATCCAACACCAGCGACACCACCTCGCAGCTGGTGGACATGATCCAGGCACAGCGCGACTACCAGGCCAATGCGCAGGTGTTGTCCACCGACAACACGCTGGCCACCACGCTGTTCAACGCCGTCTCGCGGTAAGCCCGTCGAGGCAGGTCGCCATGGATCGTTCCGTCTACATAGCCATGACCGGGGCCGCGCAGATCATGCAGGCCCAGGACGTGGTGAGCCACAACCTGGCCAACGCCAGCACCACCGGCTTCAAGAGCGAGCTCGACGCGTTCCAGAGCCTGCCGGTGCTGGGGCAGGGCAGCCCCACGCGCATCAACGCGGTGGCGCAGGGCATCGGGCTGGACGACACGCAGGGCAGCTTGCAGCAGACCGGCCGCCCGCTGGACGTGGCGGTGCGCGGACCGGGCTGGATCGCGGTGCAGGCGCCGGACGGCAGCGAGGCGTACACGCGCGCCGGCAGCCTGCAGCTTGCCGCCGACGGCACGCTCACCGACGCCGCGGGCAACCCGGTGATCGGCAGCGGCGGGCCCATCACCATTCCCGACAGTTCGCAGATCGTGATCGGCAGCGACGGCACCATTTCCGCCGTGCCGCTGGGGCAAGGGGCGGACTCGCTCAGCCAGGTCGACCAGATCAAGCTGGTCAACCCCGATTCCGCGCAGCTTTCCAAGGGGGCGGACGGCCTGCTGCACATGAACGACGGCAGCAGCGCCGATGCCGACCCCGGCGTGCAGCTGGTGTCCGGCACCCTGGAAGGCAGCAACGTCAATCCATCGGAAGAACTGGTGCGGATGATTTCGCTGTCGCGCCAGTACGAGATGCAGGTGCGGTCGATCAAGACCGCCGAAGACGACGCCGACGAAAGCATCAAGCTGCTGCAGTCGAACTGAAGCAAACCACTCTCAGCGGAGCCATCCCATGTTCTCCTCACTCTGGATCGCCAAGACCGGCCTCGATGCGCAACAGACGAATCTGGATGCCATCTCCAACAATCTGGCCAACGCCAGCACCACCGGCTTCAAGGCTTCGCGCCCGGAGTTCCAGGACCTGATGTACCAGAACCTGGGCCAGCCCGGTGCGCAGACCACCCAGCAGACGCAGTCGCCCTCGGGCCTGCTGATGGGCACCGGCGTGCGCGTGGTGGCCAACGAAAAGATGTTCACCCAGGGTGCGATCTCCCAGACCGGCAACGCGCTGGACGTGGCGATCCAGGGCCGCGGTTTCCTGCAGGTGACCATGCCCGACGGCACCACCAACTACACCCGCGATGGTTCCCTGCACACCGATGCCAACGGCCAGATCGTGACCGCCGACGGCTATCCGATCGAGCCGGCCATCACCATCCCGCAAAGTGCGCAGAGCATCACCATCGGCACCGATGGCACGGTCAGCGTCACCCTGGCGGGACAGGCCGCGCCGCAGCAGGTGGGCGTGCTGCAGATGGCCGATTTCATCAACCCCGCGGGCCTGCAGTCCGCGGGCCAGAACCTGTACCAGGAAACGGCTTCCAGCGGCACGCCGCAGACCGGACAGGCCGGCGTGAACGGCATGGGCACGCTGCTGCAGGGCTCGCTGGAATCCTCCAACGTCAACGTGGTGGAGGCGATGGTGGACATGATCCAGACCCAGCGCACCTACGAGATGAACTCCAAATCCATCAGCGCCGCAGACGACATGCTGCAGACGCTCACCACCAAGATGTGAGGCCGGTCGTCGTGCGCATCGAGGCCCTTTTCCCGTATTCCGCCCTCGCATTCGCGTTGCTCCTGCTGTCGGGCTGCGCCGTCATGCAGCAGCAGAAGCGCGACGACGCGATGTGGGCCGCCACGCCGCCGGAACCGGCGCAATCGGCCCCGGTGGCCGATGGCTCGATCTATCACGACGAGCAGGGCATGGAGTTGTTCTCCGACTCGCGCGCGCATCGCACCGGCGACATCCTGACCATCGTGCTGGTGGAGAACACCCAGGCCGTGAAGAAGGCCAGCACCAGCACCAGCAAGACCGACAAGACCAGCATCGGCGCGCCCACCATCTTCGGCCACACGCTCAAGGTGGGCGGCCAGGCGGCCAGCATCGGTACCGACGGCGACCGCAGTTTCGACGGCAGCGGTTCCAGCAGCCAGAGCAACCAGCTCACCGGCAACATCACCGTCACGGTGGTGAAGCGCCTGGCCAACGGCACCCTGATGGTGCGCGGCGAGAAGTGGCTCACCATCAACCAGGGCCAGGAGCTGATCCGCATCGCCGGCATCGTGCGTCCGCAGGACATTGGCCAGGACAATTCCGTGCCTTCCACCCGCGTCGCCGACGCCAGGATCTCCTACACCGGCCGCGGCACCCTGGCCGATGCCAATACGCAGGGCTGGCTGTCGCGCTTCTTCAACTCCAAGTGGATGCCCTTCTAAATGAAACTTCATGGGCCCATGACGCTGAAGACTGCCGCGCAGCACGGGCGTGCGAACCCGCACACCGCGTTCGCCCCCTCTCCCCTGCGGGGAGAGGGTTGGGGAGAGGGGACACGCTCGCGCGGTGCTGCTTTGGCTTCGCTTTTTGCCCGTTTCTCCAACCTCTTCCGCCAGTCCCGCCCCTCACCCCGGCCCTCTCCCCAAAGGGGAGAGGGAGAAAAATCCGCGGCGATCGGATTTGCCATTGCACTCTTCGCACTGCTCGCCCCCCCCGCCCACGCCGACAAGATCCGCGACCTCGTCTCGGTGGGCGGCGTGCGCGCCAACCAGTTGATCGGTTATGGCCTGGTGGTGGGCCTGGACGGCTCCGGCGACCAGACCACGCAGACGCCGTTCACCACCCAGAGCGTGGAGAACATGCTGCAGCAGTTCGGCGTCAACATCCCGGCAGGCGTGACCGCGCCGCAGCTGAAGAACGCCGCCGCGGTGACCATCACCGCCGAGTTGCCGCCGTTCGCCAAGCCTGGCCAGACCATCGACATCACCGTGGCCTCGATCGGCAACGCCAAGAGCATCCGCGGTGGCGAATTGCTGATGTCGCCGCTGCGTGGCGCCGACGGCAACGTCTACGCGATGGCCCAGGGCAGCGTGGTGGTGGGCGGCATTACCGCGAGGGGCAAGAGCGGCAGCAGCGTGGAGAAGAACATCTCCGCCAGCGGGCGCATCCCGAATGGTGCCACGGTGGAGCGCAGCGTGCCTTCCGCGTTCGCTGGTACGGACGACCTGCGGCTGAACCTCAACACGCCGGACTTCACCACGGTCTCGCGCATCGTGAGCACGATCAACCGCACCTACGGCGCGGGCATCGCGCACGCGGTGGATGGCGGCACGGTGGACGTGCGCGTGCCGCAGGATCCCACCCAGAAGGTGGCGTGGCTGGGCTCCATCCAGGAACTGGACGTGACCCCGGGCGACCCGCCCGCGCGGGTGGTGGTGAACTCGCGCACCGGCACCGTGGTGATCGGTTCGGACGTGCGCGTCTCTGCGGCCGCGGTGGCGCATGGTTCCATCCAGGTCACCATCAGCGAGCAGCCGCAGGTCAGCCAGCCGGGAGCCTTCAGCAAGGGCCAGACCGTGGTGGTCCCCTCCAGCAACGTGCAGGTCAGCGAGGATGGCGGGCACATGTTCAAGTTCGGCCCGGGCGTGAGCCTGGACACCATCGTGCGCGCGGTGAACCAGGTGGGCGCCTCGCCCAGCGACCTGATCTCCATCCTGCAGGCGCTGAAGCAGGCTGGTGCGCTGCATGCGGATCTGGTGGTCATCTAGCAAGCCACTGCCATGAGTAACGCCGCGCTGCCCGCCAACACCTCGCTGAGCACCTGGACCGACCTGTCCGGGTTCAACCAGCTGCGCGCGCAGGCGCAGAGCGACAGCAAGGCGGTGCTGCCTGCGGTGGCCAAGCAGTTCGAGGCCCTGTTCACCCAGATGATGCTGAAGTCCATGCGCGAGGCCAGCGACAGTTTCGGCGACGCGCTGGGCGACAGCGAGGCCGGCAAGGCCTATCGCGACATGTTCGACCAGCAGCTTTCCGTGAGCCTGTCCCAGAGCGGCAAGGGACTTGGCATCGCGCAGATGCTGGTTCGCCAGCTGGGCGGCCAGGCCGCGCCGGCTTCGGGTGGCCCGGATGCCGTCGGCGATACGGACGGTTCGACGAGCGATCCGGCGGACGACTCCGACGATATCGGCGATCCCGCCAAACTGCCGGCCACGGCCGACCAGTTCCAGCGCCGCCTCGCCAATGTGGTGGAAGCAGGGCGCAAGCTGGGCCGCAGCGCGATGAAATGGCTGCCGCAGGACGCGCGGGAGTTCGTACACGCGCTGGCACCCTATGCCGAGGCCGCGGCGCAAAAGCTGGGCGTGTCGGTGCGCAGCGTGCTGGCCCAGGCTGCGCTGGAAACCCAATGGGGCAGGCACATGCCACGCAGTTCCACCGGCTCCACCAGCTTCAACCTGTTCGGCATGAAGGCCGGCAGCGACTGGGATGGCCAGAAGGTCAGCGTGTCCTCGCTGGAGTACGAAGATGGCGTGGCGGTGCGCCGGCACTCGCAGTTCCGCGCCTACAGCTCGCCGGCGCAGTCGTTCCAGGATTACGCCAATCTGATCGCCTCCAGCCCGCGCTACGCCGCGGCGCGCGGGCATGGCGACGATGTGCGGGGCTTTGCCAATGCGCTGGCGCGTGGCGGCTATGCCACCGACCCCGACTACGCCGAGAAGGTCAGCGCCATCGCCAACAGCCCGCAGATGCACGAGGCGCTGGCGGCCCTGAAGAATTCGGCCGGCCTGCCGAACCAGTAGTCGAATTGCGGAGTTTTCGGTCATGTCCAGCTTGTTGAACATCGGTGTCACCGGCCTCAATGCCGCCCAGCTTGCCTTGCAGGTCACCGGCAACAACATTGCCAACGCCAGCACCGCGGGCTACAGCGAGCAAAGCGTCCAGCAAGTGGACATGGTGGGCCAGAACAATGGCCGCTACACCATGGGCACCGGCGTGGACGTGATCGGGGTGCAGCGCGCCTACAGCCAGTACCTCACCCAGGCGCTGTGGAGCAGCAACAGTGCGATGCAGGGCGCCACCACCACCAGCAACCTGGCCACCGCGTTGAACGGCCTGTTGCAGAACAGCGGCAACCTGCAGAGTGCCCTGGACAGTTTCTACGGCGGCTTCAACGCCGTGGCCAATGCGCCGAGCGACCTTTCCTCGCGGCAGGCGTTGCTGGGCGACGCGTCCACGCTCACCGCCGCCTTCAACACCTTCGGCCAGCAGCTCGACCAGCAGCGCCAGCAGGTCAACTCGCAGATCTCCAGCACCGTCGGCGACATCAACTCGCTGGTCAAGCAGATCGCCGCGCTCAACACCAGCATCAGCCAGGCCGGCAACACCCAGCCCAATTCCCTGCTCGACCAGCGCGACGCTCTGGTCAACCAGCTGGCGGGCGATACCGGCATTTCCGTCGCCGCGCAGCCCGACGGCACGCTGAGCATCTACAGCACCTCCGGCCAGGTGATGGTGAGCGGCAGCTATTCCTACGGTTTCCAGGTGGGCAGCAGCCCCTACGACACCAGCACCACCGACGTGCTCAACGCCAGCGGCACCGACATCACATCGAGCCTCTCCGGCGGCACGCTGGGCGCGCTGTTGTCGTACCGGACCAATACGCTGGACCCTGCGCAGAACCAGCTGGGGCGCGCCGCGCTGGCCGTGGCGCAAAGCGTCAACGCGCAGCAGTCCCAGGGCCTGGACCTGAACGGCAACCAGGGCGGTGCGCTGTTCAGCGTGCCGGGCCCGGTCGTCGCGGCCGCGGCGGGAAACCAGGGCAGCGCCACGGTGGGCGCCAGCGTGAGCGACATCGCCGGGCTCACCAACGACAACTACGTGCTCACCTACACCGGCAGCAGCACCGCGCCCTCGGTCAACGGCTGGTCGCTCGCCACCACCAGCGGCACCTCGGTGGCGATGACCGCCAACGCCGATGGCACGCTGTCGGCCAATGGCCTCACCTTCACGGTATCCAGCGGCGCGCAGGCCGGCGACAGCTTCCAGATCCTGCCCGCCCAGAACGCGGCCAGCGGCATCGCGCTGGCCACCAGCGACCCGAATGCCATCGCAGCGGCGGCGGCGCTGGCCGGTACGCCCGCCAGCGCCAACACCGGCGGCGCCACGGTAGGTTCGGTGAACGTGACCGACAGCGCCAATGCCAACCTGTTCGCGGGTGCCACGGTGACGTTTGGCGCGGGTGGCAGCTACACCGTCACCGACGGCGAGGGCAATACCACCAGCGGCACCTACGCCAGCGGTTCGCCGATCCAGTTCGATGGCTGGAGCATGAGCCTCAGCGGCACACCGGCCAGTGGCGACAGCTTCACCGTGGCCAAGAACAGCAGCGGCCTGAACGACAACTCCAATGCGCTGACCCTTGCCGGACTCGGCGACGTCGGCGTGCTCGATGGCGGCAAGACCACCACGGTGGCCGCCTACGCCAACCTGACCAACCAGATCGGTCTGGCCGGCAGCATGGCGTCCAGCAACCTCACTACCCAGACCGGCCTCTACAACCAGGCGACCAGCGCGCAGCAAAGCCTGGCGGGCGTCAACCTGGACCAGGAGGCGGCCAACCTCATCAAGTACCAGCAGGCCTACCAGGCCTCCGCGCAGGTGATCTCCACCTCGCAGACCCTGTTCTCCAGCCTCATCACCGCCATCCAGGCCTAATGGGAGTTTGCCCATGATCCGTGTTTCCACCAGCTGGATGTACCAGCAGGCGCTGGGCTCCATGCTCAGCCAGCAGGCGGCGGTCGCCAACACGCAGAACCAGGTGAGCAGCGGCCAGCGCATCAACCTGGCTTCCGACGATCCTGCCGGCGCCACGGAGGTGGTGTCGCTCAACCACGTGCTGGCCAACAATGCGCAGTACACCTCCAACATCAACAACGCCAACGCGCGGCTCTCCACCGAGAGCAGCACGCTCGACTCCTTCAACTCGCTGCTCAACCAGGCGCGTTCGATGGCGATCCAGGGCATCAACGGCACGCTGTCGGCATCCGATCGCCAGGATATGGCCACCCAGCTCGTGCAGATCCGCGCGCAGCTGGTGCAACTGGCCAACACCTCCGACGCCAACGGCAATGCGCTGTTCGCGGGCACCAGCACCACGACGACGCCGTTCGTGCTCAACAGCGATGGTTCGGTGACCTACAACGGCAACGGCACCAACCAGATGGCGACCATCGGCAACGGCCTGAACATCCCCAGCAGCGACAATGGCGCCGCCCTGTTCATGAACATCCCGCAGGGCAACGGCTCGTTCGCCGCCAGTGCCGCGGCCGGCAACACCGGCACCCTGCTGGTGGGCGCCAGCAGCGTCACCGACACCAGTGCCTGGAACGCGGCCACCGCCTCCGGCCCGGTGGACTACACCATCAGCTTCGACGGCGCCGGCAACTGGACGGCCACCGACTCCGGCGGCAACACGGTGGCCACCGGTGCCTACAAGGACGGTGACAGCATCAGCTTCAACGGCATGAGCATCGCCCTGAGCGGCACGCCCAATGCCGGCGACTCGGTGAGCGTGCAATCCGGCCAGACGCAGAACGTGTTCGCCACGTTGACCAACATGATCAACGCACTGAACGACACCAGCTCCAGCAACACGAACACGCAGCTCAGCAATACCCTGAGCCTGCAGATGGCGTCGCTCGACCAGGCGCAGAACCAGGTTTCCGCCACCCAGACCGACGTGGGCGGCCGCCTGAACCGCCTGAGCCAGCAGCAAAGCGCCTACAGCGGTCTCACGCTGACCTACCAGACCGTCCTTTCCGGCGTGCAGGACACCGACATGGCCAGCGCCATCAGCCAGCTGGAGCTGCAGACCACGGCGCTGCAGGCTTCGCAGCAGGTGTTCGCGAAGGTACAGGGGATGAGCCTGTTCAACTACCTGCAGTGATGGGCGAGCTTTCCGCCACGGCGGCAGTCCATGAGCCTGGTGCATCGGCGCCCGGGACGATGGTGCCGGTCAATGACCTGACCCGCCATGTGGGGCCGCTGCGGCAGCAGTTGAACGACGTGGCCGGACAGGTGATCGCGAGCGGCTGCTTTGTGCTCGGGCCGCGGACGAGTGCGTTCGAGTCTGCGTTTGCCAGTTATTGCGGTGTCGAAGAGGTCGTCGGGGTGGCCAATGGCACCGACGCACTCGAACTGGCGCTGCGTGCGCTCGGAGTGGCGCGTGGGCATGCGGTGGCCATGGTCGCCAACGCCGGCATGTACGGTGCTACCGCGGCCCTGGCTTGTGGTGCGACGCCGTGCTACGTGGATGTGGAAGCATCCTCCGCCACCATGGATCCGGCATGCCTTGAGCGCTTGCTGCGGCAAACCGGCACCAGGCCTGCCGCGGTCATCGTGACGCACCTGTACGGCCGGCTCGCGGACATGCCGCGCCTGTGCGAGGTGGCGCGTGCCTACGGCGTGCCCGTGGTCGAGGATTGTGCCCAGGCGCATGGCGCCAGGGGCAAGGATGGTCGTCGTGCAGGCAGCTACGGCGACGTGGCCTGTTTCAGCTTTTACCCCACCAAGAACCTGGGTGCGCTGGGTGACGGCGGTGCCGTGGCCACGAACGATCCAGCGCTGGCAGGGCGCGTGCGCCGGTTGCGCCAGTATGGCTGGTCGGCGAAGTATCGGAACGAACTGGCAGGTGGGCGCAACAGCCGGCTGGATGAACTCCAGGCGGCATTCCTGTGCGTGATGCTGCCGTTGCTCGACGGCTGGAATGCGCGGCGCCGCGAGATCGCCGAGGCTTATTCGCGAGGCATCGTCCACCCGCGCATCCAGGTTCCCGCGGTTGCCGGCGAGGAATACACGGGGCACCTGTACGTGGTGCGCAGCGCGGACAGGGTGGGCTTGCAGGCGCATCTTGCGCGCCTGAATGTCGCGAGCGAGGTGCATTATCCGATTGCCGACACGCAGCAAACGGTCATGGCCCGCATGGGGGGCATGCCGGCGTTGCCGGTGACCGAGGCGCTGTGCGGCAGCGTCCTGAGCCTGCCCTGCTTTCCCGAGCTTGATGAAGTCGAAGTGGCCAGGGTGATCGAGGCCTGCAACGCCTGGTAGGCCTCACGGCGCCGCGGGCGGGAAATGCCGCGCATGGCCGGCTCGTGGCGGGTCGGCTCGTCGTCAGCGGTTGCCGACGGAACGGACGGACTCGCCACCATGCTTCGCGAAATCGAGGAACGTGCCGTATTCCCTGATGTAGTCATCGGGGTCGTAAAGGTGCGAAGCGAACACGAGAAGCAGCGCGTCGGCGGAGTACTTGTACTGGATGCCCCAGGTCATCGGGGGCAGGTACAGGCCGAGGTTCGGCCGATCGAGGACAAATTCCTCACGGTTCCTGCCGTCGTCGGCGACGACGTGCACGCTGCCGCGAGCGGCGATCAGGAACTGGTGGCATTGAAGGTGGGCATGTTCGCCCCGCACGTCCGCCGTGGGGACGTCGTAGACGATGAAGTAGCGCTTCACGACAAAGGGGATCTCGCGCTCGAACTCTCCGGCCGAGAGGCTGCCGCGCAAATCGGCGACTGCGTTGAACATGTGCATGCGCACCCCGTTCACGCGCGATGAACCGGGGTCCTGCGCCGGCACGCTTGCCGCGGTCTTTTGTGCCGGCGAGGTTTCGGCTCCGGCATATCCGACGATCCGCGCGGGGTTGCCGACGACGATCGCATGGGGGGGCACCGAGCGGGTCACTACCGCGCCCGCGCCCACCATGGCGTTGCGGCCGATGCGCAAGCCGGGAAGGATGGTGGCATTGGCGCCGATCGACGCGCCGCGCTCGACGACGGTTCGCGGAAACGTCGCCGGATGGGTCTTGCTGCGCGGGAAATGGTCGTTGGTAAAGGTGGCGTTGGGACCGACGAACACCTCGTCTTCCAGGGTTGTGCCGTCCCAGAGCTGGACGCCGCACTTGATGGTCACCTTGTTTCCGACGGTCACGTCGTTCTCGATGAACACGCCGTCGCAGATGTTGCAGTCACCGCCGATCCTTGCGCCCGGAAGGATGTGGGCGAAGGCCCAGATGCGGGTGCCCTCGCCCACATGGGCGGATTCGCAAAGCCCGTTGGGATGCAGGAAATACTTCATGGTGCCTGTCCTGGGAGTCGTATCGGCATGAGGCTGGACGGGTCGGCGCACCCCGGTCGCGCTAGTTCGGCAGCCAGGCATCGCGCCAGGCGACCAGGTTGTCGCCGGAGAGCATCCAGTCGCGATGGACCACCTCGCGCAGCGCATCGCCCATGCGCGCCGTGGCGTCGAGATCGGTGGTGTGCATGCGAATCGCGTCTACCCATTCCTTGTAGCGGTTGCGCACGCGCGTCACCGGCAGGTCGTCGCGGTAGCAGACGATGTCGCTGCAGATCACCGGGAAGCCGCAGGCGCCGTATTCGAGCAGGCGCAGGTTGCTCTTGCAGGCGTTGAACAGGTTGTCTTCCAGCGGCGCCAGTGCAAGGTCGAGATTGAGCGAGGCCAGCTTGGCCGGGTATAGGGCGATCGGTACGCCTTGGTGGAACTCGTGTACGTGCGGGCGCAGTTTTTCGGGGCACATGCCGAGGAAAACCCATTCCACTTCGTCGGCCAGGTCGCGCACCACGTCGGCGATGAGCTCCAGATCTCCGCGATGGCTGCCGCCGCCACCCCAGCCCACGCGGGGCTTGGCGCCCTTGCGGCGCTCGCCGCGCACGTCGCCCCACCAGTCCACCGGCAGGCGGTTCTGCACCACGCGGATGTCGCTGTGCAGGTCGGCGAATGCCTCGGCCAGCGGTGCGGTGGATACCACGAAGCGGTCGGTGAGCGCCACCGACTTGCGCAGGGACTTCATGATGTCCCTGGGCATGTCGCCGCGGTGCGCGCTTTTGATCGGCACGTTGGGCAGGTAGTCGTCCAGCTCGTAAACCTTGAACGCGCGGCTGAATTCGCGATAGCTGCGCAGCACCTTGATCTGGCCGTCGGTGTACTGGCGCTGCAGCACCAGCGACGCGGGCGCGAAGCGCTCCATCAGCACCGGGGCCAGGTGCATGTTGCCGATCATGCCTTCGGCCAGGCCGTCGCGCCGCATGGCGTGGAAGGGCTGCATGACGCGGTAGTGGCCGCAGCCGGTTTCGTCCGCGGCGATGCAGAACAGGTTGGGCAGCGCGGGATGCTCGAAGGGTTGCCACGCCCTGGCGCGCACCTCGGCGAGGTCGAAGCCGTTGCCGTTCAGGCCCAGGTTGCGGTTGTAGGCGGGATCGCGCGCCAGCAATGGCAGCCACTTGCGGTACATCGCCTCTTGCTCGCCCTTGAAACGTGCCGTCTTGGCTTCGCTGGCGGTCTTGTCCACCTTGGTCTGGCTGACGCTGCCTTCGTGCATCAGGCGCGCGTACGGCGTCCACACCGTGAGGTAGCCGGCCTTGTGTACCTTCAGGCAGAGATCGACATCGTTGTAGGAAACCTTGAAGTCCTGCTCGTCGAGCCCGCCGACTTCCTCGTACACCGACTTGCGGATCATCAGGCAGGCAGCCGTGACGATGGTGTAGTTCTGATCCACCTGCAGTCGATGCATGTAGCCGGAGGCATCCATCGCATCGCCGATGTAGAGGTGGTCGGCAGGGCCGCGCAGGCCGAGGATCACGCCGGCGTGCTGGATGCGTCCATCCGGGTAGTGCAGCTTGGCGCCGACGATGCCTACTTCCGGCCGCTGCGCATGGTTGAGCAGCGTCTCGATCCAGTCCGCCTGCAGCACGGCGGTGTCGTTGTTGAGCAGGATGAGGTATTCGCCGCGCGCCTGCGCGGCGGCGAAATTGTTGATCGCGGAGTAGTTGAACGGATGCGGCCAGCGCAGCACGCGCAACTGCGGATTGCCCAGCCGCTCGATGCCGTCGAGGTAGGCGCAGGCCGCCGGCTCGCGGCTGTCGTTGTCCACGATCAGCAGTTCGTAGTTCTTGTAGCTGGTCTTGGCGAGCAGGCTGTCGATCAGGCCGTTGAGCATCGGCAACTGGTCGCGCGTGGGGATGATGATGGAGACGGGCGGCTGGCGCTGGTGCTGGTAGGTGATGCGGTGGGAACCGGCAAGCACGCCGGGGTGGATTTCGTGCGCAATGCCAAGGCGTTCGAGATGGCCGGCCAGCGCCTGCCTGCCCAGCAGGCCGGTGTCGGGCGCGGCCAGCCACGTGCCGAACGGAACCGCCGAGTGCAGGATGGGTTCGGCAACGTGGCCGATACTGCCCAGCCCGAATTGCTCGATGCAGCGGAACACGTGGTCGTAGGCGGCCATCGCGCCGGCCTGCTGTTGCAGGCCACCGGCGGCGAGCAGGTGCTCGCGACGCATGGCCAGCATGCGTCCCGTGTAGGGGTAGCTGCGCAACAGATCCAGGTTCACGTCCGGCTTGAGGATCGGGGCCGCCGGGCCTTCGGGCAGCCAGGTGTCCTCGTCGGCGTAGCAGCAGGAAAGCCCGGGGTGTGCAGTGGCCGTGTCGGCCAGCAGCAGCAGGGCGTCGTCGGCAAGCACGTCGCCCGCTTCCAGCGGCAGCAGCCATTCGGCGGTGCTGGCGGCGGCGATCTCATTGCATGCGGCAACCCAGCCTTCACCCAGCGGGCTTGTCGCGACATGGCCCGGCAGGACGGCGGCAGGCTCGCCCAGCACCGTGACAGCCCGTGCGGGCAGGGACTGCCTTTCCAGCGATTGCAGCGTGCGTTCCAGTTGCTCGGTGCTGCCCGTGTCGGTGACCAGTACGTGGAAGCTGCACGCAGTGCTGATGCGTGCGCGCGCCGCCGTGACGCGGTGGCTGGACAATTGCTGCGTGCCCAGCCACCGGCGGTAGTACTCGTCGGGGGAGAGCGGGCGGAATTCGAGGGAGGCATTCGGGGCCGTCGACTGCGAAGCTTCCGCCATGTTGTCGGCCAGCTTGCCGAGCAGCACGTCGAACAATTCCACGCGGTGCGATGTGGCGCTCTCGTCCAGCTCGATGAGGGGCAGTTGCGCGGCCTGCTTGTACAGCGCCTCGATCTGGCCCTGGAACAGGGAGTCGTTGTGGCACAGGCGCAGCATGTCGCCCACGAGCCGGCCGCGCTGGGCCCGCAGCGTGGGCGAATCGATCAGCAGGCGCAGCTTTTGCCGGTAATCGTCGACATCGCGCGAGACATAGAGCGGCGCAGGGATCGCATCCATGTCGACGGTGAATCCGCAATCGGTCCACGCTTGCGGGGCGAACTTCAGCACGGGCTTGCCCAGGGCCGCCGCTTCGCACATCGCCGTGTTCGACGGGAAGGGGGCGACATCGAGGTAGATGTCGCAGGAGGCGTAGGCGGCGCGCAGCACATCCGGCTCGGCAATGTTGCCTGCCAGATGGACGCGCTCCGGGCAGCTTGCGGCGAGATGCGTGCCTGCGGGATCGGACGAGGGCCCGACCAGCAGGACATGCACATCGGGCCGTTCATCCAGCAGCGGGAGCAGCAGGTCGGCCAACGAGACGCCGTCGATGGGCATGAACTTGTAGGCTGCACCGCAGGACATCAGCAGCGGCGCGTCCGGCGGGATGCGGTAGCGCTCGCGGACGTCGATCCCGGGGGGCTGGTCGAGCGTGGCGAAATCGAGCGGGATGGGGACCCAGCCGATCTGCGACGGGGGCACGCCCCGGCGCATCGTGGCGATGCGCGTGGCGCTTTCAGTCAGCGAGACGATAAGGTTGCTGGTGCTGGCGCCATTCCAGAATGCGTGGCTTGCGTGATCCTCGAACAGCACCGTCGGTGGCGAATCCATGCCGGCCAGGGCCACCACAGGCAGCGGGTCGTCGGGATGGATGTGCAGCACCACCAGGTCGGCGTCGGCCAGGCAGTCGCGCAAGGCGCGCACGAGTCCCACCTCCGAGTCCGAGGAAAGCGTTGCCAGCGCGGCCTGACGGTTCCCGGTCAGAGCCTCGATCATGGCCGGGATGGGCGTATTGCCCTGGCGCGTGGTCACCAGCGTGTGCCTGGAATGCTGATCCAGCGCAATCCACCGGCAGGCCAGCCGGGTGTGGCCGCCGGTGTCATAGGCGCGCGAAACTACCGACACCACATGGCGTTGCCCGCCCGTCTCCCGCTTGCGCGGCGTTTCGGCGGGAATGGCCTGGCCGATGCGCGCCAGCAGCGCTTCCAGCCGCGGGGACGCGAAGATGCCGCAGCCTTGCAGCCATGCCAGCGCGGAGGCATTGGTCGCCAGCTCGATCGCATGCTCGAGGTCGTTGGCACCGATGGCGGCCTCGATGCCATCGAGCATGCCCTGGAACCTGGCGTGGTTTTGCGCGAGGCGTTCTTCTATCTGCATCGATGCGGATTCCTGTGCGCGACCGGACGAAGGGTGTTCCGTTCCTGCCGGCATGCGGTTGGGTTGGCGCAGCTTTGCGCCGCCGGTTTTCCGTCGCGCAAGGCCTGCCCAAGGGTCAGGTAGCAAGCATGGTGCCAATCCGTGCAGCCCTTTCGAGGGGCCATCGGAAGCCATCCCCCTGGAGGGGAAGGGGATGTCGGGCTGCGCATGTTCCGTGCCAACCGAAAATAGGGCTCAAGAACCCTGCGCCAGCGCCGAAACTTCCCCTGAGGCGGTTGGCACTCCGGTCTAAGGAGCACCGCCGGAGAACGTATCCGACAGCTTCAAGACCGACCCTTCAGGAGACATCCCATGTCACTGGTTATCAATACCAACATTGCTTCGCTGCAGGCGCAGAACAACCTGGTCAGCTCGCAGAACGCGCTGAACCAGGCCACCGAGCGCCTGTCCTCGGGCCTCAAGATCAACAGCGCCGCCGACAATGCGGCGGGTTACGCGATCGCGAACCGCTACACCACCCAGATCGGTGGCCTGCAGCAGGCCAGCTCCAACGCCTCGGACGCCATCAACCTGGCGCAGACCGCCGGCAGCGCGCTGGACCAGGTCACCGCCAACCTCAACGCCATCCGCGATCTGGCCGTGCAGGCCGCCAACGGCACCTACTCCGCCACCGACCGCGCTTCGATGAACCAGGAAGTGCAGCAGCGTCTGTCGGAAATCAGCCGCATCGCCAACCAGACCACGTTCAACAACGCCAACATCCTGAACGGCGCGCTGGGCAACACCACCTTCCAGGTGGGCGCCAACGTGGGCCAGACCATCAGCGTGAACCTGCAGACCAACGTGCAGGCTGCTGCCATGGGCGGCGTCGCGGCCTTCGATTCGGGCAACCTGAGCGGTGCGTTCCAGACCTCCGGCGGTGTCGCCACCGGCATGGACCTGAGTTCCGTCACCATCGGCTTCACCGGCACCAACGGCACCACCGGCAGCGTCACGTTGTCGGGTACGGCCAACAGCGCGCAGTCGCTGGCCGATGCCATCAACTCCCAGACCAGCGGCGCCGTGAATGCGTCGGTGGATGGCAACGGCGGCATCAACATCTTCTCCAGCGTGACCAATTCCAGCATCAGCGTTTCGGGCGGCACGTTCGACGCAAGCTCCGCTGCTGGCAGCGGCAGCACCCTGATCACGAATGCCAGCTCGGGTGGCGTGGCCGGCGTTGCTTCGGGTGCCTACACCGCAGGCACCGCCATCGCTGCCGCATCCAGCGGGTCGAGCGGCATGCTGGCCAACGGCGACGTGTTGACCGTTTCCGACGCCAACGCCCTGATCACCCAGGTCGACTCGGCCCTGTCCACGGTCAGCGACTTCGCCACCCAGCTGGGTGCGGTGCAGAACCGCTTCCAGTCCACCATCTCCACGCTGTCGGCGCAGACCACCAACCTGCAGTCCTCGCAGTCCACCATCCAGGACGCGGACTTCGCGGCCGAAACGGCGGCACTGAGCCAGGCCAGTGTGCTGCAGCAGGCGGGCATCTCGGTGCTGGCGCAGGCCAACTCCAACCCGCAGATGGCGCTGAAGCTCCTGCAGTAACGGCGACCAGGGAACCGCCCGCGCTGCGCAAGGCGGGCGGCTCCACCGCGCAATGGCGATCCGGGTCCGGGTCGCCATTGCCACGAGGCTCCCAGGTGAAACCCATGCAGTTGGCGTGATTTTTGCCAGTGAACCTTGGCACGGAATCCGTGTGCTCCCGCCGGGCGGGATCGGATCGTTATTAAGGAACACGTCCATGACCTCCATTTCCAGCGTCGGCTCAACCACGGCAGCGGGCAGTTACACCAGCGGTACCGGTGCCAGCAGCAGTACCAGCGGCAGCGGCTACAGCGGCGCCAGCGGCTACAGCAGCGGTACCAGTTCAAGCTCCGGCAGCTACAGCTACAGCGGCGCGGGCAGCAGCGCCATCCTCAGTTCGCTGGGGGTAGGCTCCGGGCTGGACGTGAACTCCATCATCGATGCGCTGGTGAATGCGAAGGCCGCCGGACCGAGGCAGCAGATCAGCAACCAGACCACGCAGCTGCAGGCGCAGGAGGCCGGGTTGACCGCGCTCAGCAGCGCGCTCAGCGCCATGCAGGACGCGCTCACCACGCTGGGCAGCATCACCACCTACAGAACGTATACGTCCACGCTAAGCAACACTGCCGTGGGCACTGCCACCACCCAGTCCAGCGCACAGCCGGGCACCTACGACATCGTGGTGAACAGTCTGGCCACGGCGCAGAAGCGCGTCAGCGGGGCCTATGCCTCCGGCAGCGCGGTAGGCGCCGGAACTTTGACGGTGGCCGTCGGCGGCAGCTCGATGAACATCGACGTGAGCTCGACCGCCTCGATCAACGACATCGCCTCGGCGATCAACGGATCCAGCAGCAATCCCGGCGTGCAGGCGACCGTGGTCAACGGCGCCAACGGCGCGCAGTTGCTGCTGACCTCCACCCAGACCGGCGTGGCCAATGCCTTCACCGTCACCGCCGATGCCAGCAGCAGCAGCGGCCTGACCAGCCTGGCCAACACACTGAACACGCCGGGCAGCAACGAGGCTGCCGACGCCAGCCTGAGCATCGACGGCGTTGCCGTGACCAGCGCCAGCAACACGGTGAGCAGTGCGCTGCCCGGCGTCACGCTCAGCCTCGCGGCGACGGGTTCCACCACCCTGACGGTGGCGCAGGACCCCAGCGCGGTGACCACGGCGGTGAACAATTTCGTCACTGCCTACAACAGCTACGCCTCCACCGTGAGCTCGTTGAACAGCTACGACCCGACCTCCCAGCAGGCGGGTGTGTTGCTGGGCGATTCCACGCTGATGTCGGTGCAGCGCCAGATCAACAGCATCCTGAGCGGCGGCGTGGCGGGCAACAGCATCGGCTCGCTGGCTGCGCTGGGCATCTCGCGCAATGCCGACGGCACGCTCAGCGTCGACAGCAATCAGTTGAACAGTCAGCTGCAGAGCAACCCGAGCGCGGTGCAGGGTCTTTTCGCCAGTGCCAACGGCTATGCGACCACGCTCGGCAACGCGCTGAACAGTTTCACCGGCAGCGGCGGCATCATTTCGACGCGTGTCAGCAGCATCCAGTCCCAGCTCACCAACCTGAGCCAGGAGCAGACGGCGCTCACCGCGCGCATGACCGCCTATGCCACCCAGTTGCGCCAGCAATACACCGCACTGGACACGCTGATGTCCACGCTGAAGAACACCAGCAGCTCCATCACCACGTCGCTGAACGCGATGCTGAACAACAACTCTTCGAGCAATTGACGGAGGTCGGCCCGTGACGAACGCCTACTTGCGCCAGGCCAGCGCGTTGTACCAGCAGACCGGCCTCGCGGGCCGCGTGGAGAGCGCCGATCCGCACCAGTTGATCGCCATGCTGCTGGATGGTGCGATCGAGCGCATCGCGCAGGCGCAGGGCCATCTGCGTCGCGGCGACGTGCCCGCCAAGGGCGTGGCCGTCACCAAGGCGGTGGCGATCGTGGGCGAGCTGCGCGTCAGCCTGGATCACAAGGCCGGCGGCGAAGTGGCCCGGCGGCTGGATTCGCTCTACGACTACATCACCCGCCGCCTGCTGTTTGCGCAATTGAACAACGATGAGCCGGCGCTGGCCGAATGCATGGATCTGCTCGGCCCGGTACGTCGGGGCTGGAACGGCATCCGCGACAGCTACCTCGCCAGCCGCGCCGGAAGCGCCGCATGAGCCACGGACACGCCGCGCTGGAACGGGCGCTGGAAGTCAGCAATGCCATGCTGGCCGCCGCGCGCGAAGGCCAGTGGGACAGCCTGCCCAGGATGGAAGTGGAGCGCGCACCGCTGCTGCGCGCCGGCCACCCGCGCGACGAGCGCAGCCGCGAACTGCTGGAGCAGCTGCTGGCGCGCAACGAAGAAATGCTGGATCTGGCCGCGCGTGCGCGCGACGAGGTCGCCGACACGCTGAGCCGGCACGGCTATGCACATCGCGCCTTGAACACCTACGTCGGCCTGGGCCGCTGACGCCGGGACGCCGGAAAGCTTGATTCGCGGGTATCTGGCGAGCATTTTGCAGCGGCAACAGAACGGGCCGGTTCCGGTCCATACCGACACGGGGCCGCCATGACCGCCAGCAGCTGGGAAGAATTCGAGCAACGCCTGAGCAGCGAGGAAAATCTGCATGCCGACTGCGAACCGCTGGCCTGGCCGCCACCGCCGGAACAGTTGCAGCGGCTGGCCGAACGCAACGCGAACACCCTGGCCACGCTGGATGCGCTGGAAGAACGTCGGCTGGATCCCGGAGACGACGACAATCCGCTGATGCAGGAAATGCTGCGCATGGATGCCAAGCTCACGGCATTGGTGGAGATCGTGAATCAGCTGCTGGCGCCCGCCGCCACGCTGCCGCCGCGCCAGGCGCTGCGGTTCAACGCCGTGGGCGCCCTGCTGCCGGCTGCATTGGTGCTGTCGGGCGAGGGCCTGTTGTTGCGCCTGCGCTTCGATGCCTGCCGCAGTCTTCCGCTCGAACTGGCGGGGCACGTGGTGCGCATGTTCGACGATGGTCGCGGCTTCATGGAATTCGTGATGCCGGGTGACGCGACAGGTGACGCGATTGAGCGCCTCGTGTTTCGCCATCACCGACGCAAAGTGGCAGAGGCGCGCCAGCAACTCGGATGAGGGTTGGGCGCAGTTATCATTTCGCATGTGATATCGATCACATTTACGCAATCTCCGCAGAGATTTTTTCGACACCCGTCACGCGCTTACGGATGCCTTCGTCACGTCGCTGACACTTTGCAAAGATCTTTCGCTTCATGCACTTGCAGGAAACTCTTGCGAATGCCGCCGCATTGGCGTCGCCGTGGCCTTACCCGAATGCGGCATTTTGCTGTCGCAGCGACCGTCAAAGTTGGCCTCCTTGTTGCTCTTCGTTCATCAAGCCGGCGACGGAAAGTCGGCACTGATGAACAGCACTCCCCGCTGGAAGCCGAGGGGTTGCGACAAGGGCAGTTAGGAGAAGGGGCTGTGCAGAAATTCGATTTCCTGGTCATCGAGTCCAGTGCGGCGCGCGCGGATGCCGTGTTGTCGGCGCTTCACTTCCTGGGCTATCGGCCGCAACGCGCTACCGACTGCCAATCCGTCGACGCGTCCAGCCACGACTGGCGCGCCGTCTACATCGGTGGCGTCGAGGATGAGGCCGAGGCCGGGCGCCAGCTGGCCCTGCTCGGCGACGCGGCGCATCACGTGCCGGTGCTGGTGGCCGCCGATGCGCGCCTGGCCACGCACCTGCTGGAGACGATCTCGCCGTCTGCCTCCCGTGTGGCCGCCCTGGAGTTTCCGCTGCGCTACGAACAGGTGGCCGAAGCGCTGCGCAGTCTCTCCGCGCGCATGCTTGGCGGGTCGGCCAACGCGCTGCGCTTCGTGGGCAACTCGGCACCGATGGTGCGCGTCAACGCGCTGATCCGCCAGGTGGCGCCGTTCGATTCCACGGTGCTGGTGCTGGGCGAGTCGGGTACCGGCAAGGAGATGGTGGCGCGCGCCATCCACGAGCATTCCGCCCGCCGCGACAAGCCGTTCGTGGCGATCAACTGTGGTGCGATCCCGGCCGAGCTGCTGGAAAGCGAGCTGTTCGGCCACGAGAAGGGTTCCTTCACCGGCGCGATCAGCGCGCGCAAGGGGCGCTTCGAGCTGGCCGAGGGCGGCACGCTGTTCCTCGACGAGATCGGCGACATGAGCCTGCCGATGCAGGTGAAGCTGCTGCGCGTGCTGCAGGAGCGCGTGTACGAGCGCGTGGGCGGCAGCAAGACCCAGCGCTGCGACGTGCGCATCATCGCCGCCACCCACCGCAACCTGGAACAGGCGATCGCCGAGGGTCGTTTCCGCGAAGACCTGTTCTATCGCCTCTCCGTGTTCCCGCTGGAGCTGCCGGCACTGCGCGAGCGGCTGGGCGACCTGCCGCTGTTGATCGAGGAGTTCAACCAGCGCCTGGCCCGCCGCGGCCTCGGCGTGGCACGCTTCAGTGCCGGCGCGATGCAGACGCTGCGCGAACACGCGTGGCCGGGCAACGTGCGCGAGCTGGCCAACCTGGTCGAGCGCATGGCGATCCTGTGCCCGCACGGCGAGGTGCGCGCCAGCGAGTTGCCGCAGAAATATCGCCACGAGCAGGTCAGCGAGGAAGCGCATGGCTCGGCCCTGCTGGCGCTGATGGAGGACGGCCGCGTGCCGGTGGGCGTGGTTGCCATGCAGCCGGTGGACGAAGCCCAGCGCCTGCTGCCCGAGAACGGCATCGACCTGAAGGATCACCTGGCCGACATCGAAGTGGGGTTGATCCGCCAGGCGCTCGACGCCACCGGCGGCGTGGTGGCGCATGCCGCGCGCCTGCTGCACATGCAGCGCACCACGCTGGTGGAGAAATTGCGCAAGTACGGCCTGCAGGCGAACGGCCTCGCGGCGTGACGCACGACGTGCCGCGCATCGTGCGAGATGCGTGGCACGGCTCGTGCATCCACCTCCTGCAAACCCGTCACGCGACGGGATTCCGTCTCCCCTCCACCGGCCTGGATCACGCGGCATGAGCACGATCGACGTCAACAACCTGCTTGCCCAGATGCGCCAGATGACGGCGCAGGTGCGCATGCCGGAAACCGCGGTGCAGGCGCCATCGAGCGGCGGCCCGGCGAATTTCTCCTCGCTGCTGCAGCAGTCCATCGCCGCGGTGGGCAACAGCCAGATGGAGGCGGGGCAGATGGCCGCGAGCTTCGAGCGCGGCGATCCGGGCGCCGATCTCGGCCGCACCATGATCGCGGTGCAGAAGGCGGATCTCTCGCTGCGCACGGCGGTGGCGGTGCAGAGCAAGCTGGTCGATGCCTACAACGCCGTCATGAACATGTCGGTCTGAGGCCGGCACCACGATCACCGAACAGCCCTGACCGACGAGCAGCAGCATGGCCGACAACGCCATCGCGACGACCGACAACAGCGGCGCGCGCCTGGACTCCCTCAAGCAGATCGCCCGCAACCCGGCGGCGCGCCAGCTCGCCTTGCTGGTGGCGGTGGCCGCGGCGGTGGCGCTGGGCGTGGCGGTGGTGCTGTGGTCGCGCGGCCCGAACTACGGCCTGCTGTACGCGGGGCTGGACCAGAAGGACGCCGCCGCGATCACCCAGGAACTGCAGGCCTCCAACACGACGTACAAACTGGGCGGCGACGGCACCTCGATCCTGGTGCCCGCCGCCGACCTGGCCGCGCTGCGGCTGCGGCTGGCGGCGAAGGGCCTGCCGCAGGGCAGTGCCGCGATCGACACGCAGTCGGCCAACGACTCGCCGTTCGGCATGAGCGATCTCGCCGAACGCACGCGCTACCAGCAGATGCTGGAGAACGACCTCGGCTCCACCATCGCGTCGCTGCAGTCGGTGCGCGCCGCGCGCGTGCACCTGGCGCTGCCCAAGCCTTCGGCCTTCATCCGCGACAACCACGGCGCCAGCGCCTCGGTGCTGCTGACGCTGTACCAGGGCCGCCAGCTCGACGCGGGGCAGGTGGCGGCGATCGTGCACCTGGTGGCGTCCAGCGTGCCGGGGCTCGATCCCAACCAGGTTTCGGTGGTCGACCAGCAGGGCCGGCTGCTGACCAGCAGCAATGCGGACTCGCCCGATGCCGTGGGCGACGACCGCCTGCGCCTGGCCACGCGCATCGAGAACACCTATGCCCAGCGCATCGAGGAGCTGCTGACGCCGCTGGTCGGCCCCGGCCGCGTGCGTGCGCAGGTCAATGCGGACCTGGATTTCAGCCAGACCGAGAAGGCCAGCGAGATCTACGACCACGACCACCCGGCGCTGCGCAGCGAACAGGTCAGCAGCGAACAGCACAGCGACGGCAGTACCGGCGGCGGCGTGCCCGGCGCGCTCAGCAACCAGCCGCCGCGCACGGTGGCGCAGCCCACCGCTGCCAAGCCGAACGCCGGCGCAGCCGCACCGGGCGGCACGGCATCGTCGACCACGAGCAGCCGCGGCGGCGACAGCTCCAGCAGCGCCACCCGCAACTACGAGCTGGACCGCACGATCAGCCACGTCAGCGACCCGGCCGGCCGGCTGGCCCGCCTCACCGTGGCGGTGGTGGTGGACAACATGCTGGTGGGCGCTGCCGGCGACGGTATCAAGGGCGACCCCAAGAGCGTGCCGTTCACCCCGCAGGAGCTGCAGCACCTCACCGACCTGGTGAAGAACGCTGTGGGCTTCGACGCCGGGCGCGGCGACAGCGTCAGCGTGATCAACCAGGCCTTCCACCGCAATGCCGTGCCGGATGCCGAGCCGGCGACGCCGTTGTGGGAACGGCCCGGCGCGCTCGACCTGATCAAGCAGGGCCTCGGCGTGCTGATCGCGCTGCTGGTGGCGTTCGGCCTGCTGCGTCCGCTGCTCAAGGGCCTGCTGCGCAGCCCGCCGACCAGGGAGATGCTGCCGGCGACACTGCCGTCCGTGTCCGTGCGGGTGGGCGACGACGAGCCCCGCGAGAGCGACCAGCCGGCGCGCATCGACGTGGCACCGACGCTGGCCTACGAACAGCGCATCGGCCAGGCCCGCCGCATGGTGGGTGAAAACTCCAAGCAGGTGGCGCAAGTGGTCAGGAACTGGGTGAACGAAGATGGCAACTAACCGTTCCGACGCGACCGTCACCGGCGCGCAGCGCGCGGCGATCCTGCTGCTGACGCTGGGCGAGCAGGATGCGGCCGAGGTGCTCAAGCACCTGAGCGCACGCGACGTGCAGGCAGTCGGCACCGCGATGGCCGCACTGTCCAGCGTGTCGCGCGAGCAGGTCACCGGGGTGCTGGACAAGCTCGACGAGGACATGGGCCGGCAGACCGCGCTGGGCGTGGGCACCGAGGAATACATCCGCAAGATCCTCACCAACGCGCTGGGCGAGACCAAGGCCGGCGGCCTGATCGACCGCATCCTGCTCGGTCGCAGCAGCAAGGGGCTGGAATCGCTGAAGTGGATGGAGAGCCGCGCGATCGCCGAGATGATCAACCAGGAACACCCGCAGATCATCGCGCTGGTGCTGGCGCACCTGGAGCCGGACCAGGCGGCCGAGGTGATCGGCTACCTGCCGCAGCGCGTGCGTTCCGACGCGGTGATGCGCATCGCCACCCTCGACGGCGTGCAGCCGCATGCGCTGAACGAACTGGACGAGATCATGGAGCGCCAGTTCAACGGCAACACCAAGAAGCTCAAATCCGCCAGCGTGGGCGGCCTGAAGGCGGCCGCCAACATCCTCAACGCGATGGACAGCAGCCGCGAGGCCGAGCTGATGACGGCGATCCGCAGCCAGGACGAGGCGCTGGGCGGCCGCATCGAGGACCTGATGTTCGTGTTCGAGGACCTGGCCGAGATCGACGACCGCGGCATGCAGACCCTGCTGCGCGAGGTGCCGTCGGGGATCCTGATCACCGCGCTGAAGGGCGCCGAGCCTGCGGTGCGCGAGAAGATCTTCGCGAACATGTCCAAGCGCGCCGCCGACATGATGCGCGACGACCTGGAGGTGAAGGGGCCGGTGCGCCTCTCCGAGGTCGACGCGGCGCAGAAGGAAGTGCTGGCCGCGGCCAGGAAGCTGGCCGACGCCGGCCAGCTAAGCCTGGGCAGCGGCGGGGATGACTACGTCTGATGGCGGCCGCGATCCAGGACGTCGCGATGGACTTCCAGCGCTGGGAGCTGCCGGACGTCGGCCTCGCGCCGGCGGCACAGCCGGCCGCCACGCCGCCGCCGCAGCCCGCCGTGTGCGACTTGGAGGCGATCGAGCAGCAGGCACGCGATGAAGGCCGCGCCGCCGGCCTGGCCGAAGGGCGGGCCGCGGCACAGCAGGAGCTTCTTCAGCGCATGGCGCAGCTCGATGCCGTGTGCGAGGCGGCGGCGCGACCCCTGCAGGTGTTCGACGAACAGGTCGCCCAGGAACTGGCGCGGCTGGCGATGGTGGCGGCCGGCCGGGTGGTCATGCGCGAGTTGCAACTGTCGCCCGAACTCGTCGCGCGCGCCGTGCGCGAGGCGGCCAATGCGCTGCCGGCGGCGACCCGCGAATTGCGCGTGCACCTGCATCCGCAGGATCTGGCCCTGCTGCAGGAACTGGGTGCGGTCGAGCGCCATTGGCAGCTGCTGGCCGATCCCGCCCTGGCGCGCGGCGACTGCTGGCTGGAAAGCGAACGCTCGCGGCTCGACGCCCGGGTGGAAACCCGCCTGGCGGCGGTGATCGACGCCGTGCTCGGCGAGGCGACCGCATCGGACGGAGGCGAGGCATGAACGCCGACGCCGACAACGCGGCCTTCGATCCGGGCGCGCGCCGCGAGCGCTGGCGGCGCCAGTTTGCGCGGCAGGCCGCGCGTGCGGCCGCCGCACACACGCTGGCCGTGGAAGGTAGCCTGCGCCGCGTGGTCGGCCTGACCCTGGAAGCCGAGGGCTGCGAGGCCGCGCTGGGCGCGCGATGCCTGGTCGATACCGCCGATGGCGACAAGCTGGAAACCGAAGTGGTCGGCTTCGCCGACGAACGCCTGCTGCTGATGCCGGTGGACGACATGCGCGGCGTGTTGCCGAATGCCCGCGTGCGCCCCTTCGCGCGCAGCGGCGGCTTGCCGGTGGGCATGCACCTGCTGGGCCGCGTGGTGGGCGCCGACGGTCTGCCGCTGGACGGCCACGGCCCGCTCGACATCGACGAACACGCCGCGCTCAAGCGCGAACCCATCAACCCGATGGCGCGCAAACCCATCGACGCGCCGCTGGACGTGGGCGTGCGCGCGATCAACGCGCTGCTCACCGTGGGCCGCGGCCAGCGCCTGGGCCTGTTCGCCGGCTCCGGCGTGGGCAAGTCCACCCTGCTCGGCATGATGACCCGCTACACCAATGCCGACGTGGTGGTGGTGGGCCTGATCGGCGAACGCGGCCGCGAGGTGAAGGAATTCGTCGAACACACCCTGGGCGAGGAAGGGCGCCGCCGTGCGGTGATCGTGGCCGCGCCCGCCGACGCGCCGCCGCTGAAGCGGCTGCGCGGCGCGCAGTACGCCACCGCCATCGCCGAGTGGTTCCGCGACCGCGGCCAGCGCGTGCTGCTGTTGATGGATTCGCTGACCCGCTACGCGCAGGCCCAGCGCGAGATCGCGCTGGCCATCGGCGAGCCGCCGGCCACCAAGGGCTATCCGCCGTCCGTGTTCGCGATGATGCCGGCGCTGGTCGAGCGCGCGGGCAACGATGCCGAAGGCAAGGGCTCCATCACCGCGTTCTACACCGTGCTCACCGAGGGCGACGATTACCGCCACGACCCGATCGCCGACGCCGCGCGCGCGATCCTCGACGGCCACATCGTGCTCTCGCGCGACCTTGCCGAGGCCGGCCACTACCCGGCCATCGACATCGAGGCATCGATCAGCCGCGTGATGCCGCAGGTGGCGTCGCGCGGCCACCTGCAGGCGGCGCAGCGTTTCCGTCGCGTCTATTCGGCGTACCGCCAGCAGCGCGACCTGATCGCGGTGGGCGCCTACCAGAAGGGCTCCGATCCGCAGGTGGACCTGGCCATCGAGATGTGGCCGCAATTGCGCGACTTCCTGCAGCAGGAGGTCGATGAGCCGACGGCGCTCGACGATGCCGTCAAGCGGCTCGCCGTGCTCGCCGAACGGGTGGCCGCATGACGCCGCGCTCCGAACGATTGCAGCCGGCCGCGGACCAGGCCCACCAGAAGGCCGAGGACGCGCTGGCGAAACTTGCCACGCAGCAACAGGCCCTGGCCAAGGCCGAACACCAGCTCGGGGAGCTGGAACGTTACCGGCGCGAATACGCCGGCGCGGGCGAGGGAGCGGTCAGCGTCAGCGCGCTGCTCAACCGCCAGCATTTCATCGCGCGCATCGACCAGGCGATTGTCCAGCAGGTCGCCGAGGTGGGCCGCCAGCGCCACCGCCTCGACCAGATGCGCGACCACTGGAAGCAGGCGCATGCGCGCGAAAGCGCGCTGGGCAGCGTGATCGCACAGCACCAGGAACACGAGCGCCGCGCCGAGGACAGGCGCGAGCAGGCCGAGATCGACGAACGCATGCAGCATCGGCGGCTGCGCTGAAGCGCCCGCCATGCCGCCCGCCGGCAAAGGAGCCCATCCACCATGACACCGCCCGCTGCACTTTCCCCGCTGCCCGCCGCGCCGAGCATGCGCAGCGCACCCGCCGCCGGCACGCCACGCAGCGATGCGACGCCGAGCCCGTTCGACCAGCACCTGCAGGCGGCCAGGAGCATGCCGCCTGCCGATGCGACGCGATCGGCGGACCGGTCGTCCCCGTCGGCGCCGGATGCGCAAGGCGAATCATCCACCACGGATGCCGCGGCGAAGTCCGCGTCGGAGTCGAACATGTCGATGCCTGCCACGACGCCTGCGGCATCGGCCACGGGCACGCCGTCCCCATCGGCTGCGGCATCGCGCGGACAGGCGGATGCCGCGCTGCTCGACGCTGCTCTGGCCACGGCCCAGGCCGCGTCGGGCGCCACCGGGGCGGGCGATGCCGCGGCCACCCCTCCTGCCACGTCGAAGACGGCGGGCACGGCGAAGCCCGGCGAGGATGCCGCCGCGACGCTGGCCGGTGCCATGCTCGCCCTGCTGGGCCGGGTGATGGATGGGATGGGGGGCGCGTCGTCCGGCGCGGACGACGCCACGGTTTCCGCGGATGGCTCGGCGTCGGGCCAGGGCAAGGCCGCCGCGGTGTCGCAAGGCCTCGGCATGGACGACAAGACGCTTGCCGCCGCGGTCGCCGCCGCCGCGCCGACCGCGAACCTGGCCAGCATGCCGGCCAGCATGGAGCGGCTGTTCGCATCGGCCGGCACCGACACGCGCAAGGATCACGGCCTGGAATCGCTGGCGTTGGCCGCCGCGCCCGCATCGCCGCCCACGGCACAGGCGCCGGCACTCCCCCAGCTGCAGCTGTCGTCGTCGCCGGGCAGCAGCGGCTTCGCCGACGAACTCGGCCAGCAGGTGGTGTGGCTGGGCCAGCAGGACATCCAGCAGGCGAAGATCCGCCTGCATCCGGAAGACCTGGGTTCGCTCGACGTGCAACTCAGCGTGAGCCACGGCCGCGTGGACGTGGTGTTCAGCGCGCAGCATCCGGCCGCCGTCACGGCGGTGCAGCAGAGCCTGCCGCAGCTCGACCACATGCTGGCCCAGCACGGCCTCTCGCTGGGCCATGCCGAGGTGGGGCAGCAGCAGAGCGGCGGCGGGCAGGCGCGCGGCGAGGGGCATGCCGCCGCGGCAGTGGACGAGATCGGCGAGGCGAACGGCACCGGCACGCCGGTCGCGGCGAGCCGGATCGGCCTGCTCGACGCATTCGCCTGAGAGCCTGTTCACGATCTCCCGCCTCTCCTCTTCCGTTCATGGGAGAGGGGCGGGGGACTCTGCATTCCCGCAAGGGACAAAGCGGTTCCGGTCGCCTGCGATAGGGCCGTCCTTCTCCCGCCAGCGGGAGGGGCGGGATTGAAGATCGCGAGCAGGCTCCGGGAACCCGGTGCACGCATGCCGCCGCCGTCGCGAGGCGGCGTCCGCGTCGTGTCGCCTCCGCTTTCATGACGCGTGTCGCGATTGCGTCGCGGCGGCCTTCCGGCGCGCGTCAAGAAAGCGCCATCGGCCCGGCAAGCCTCTTCGCGGACAGCTTCAAACCGGCTTGCCACAAGGCTTTCCGGGCATGGCACATGGATTGCTTTGGCCGGGTAGGCGCGTTGTGGCGCGCAACTCTCAACCAGCGGATCGAGGATTTCATGGCCAACGAGGAACAGACTGCAGCGGCACCGCCGGCAGGCAAGCAACGCGGCCCGCTGCTGATCGGCGTTGCGGTGCTGCTGGCGCTGGCCGGCGGTGGTTATTTCTGGCACATGCAGAAGTCTGCGCACGCGGAAGCCGACCAGCAGGCCGCGGTGTCCAGGGCCGAGCTGTACCTGCCGATGGATCCGCCCTTCGTGGTGAATTTCCGCGACGGGGATTCGCTGCGCTACCTGCAGGTGGCGGTGACCCTGATGTCGCACGACCCGCATGCGATCGAGGTGGCGAAATCCGCCGACCCGGTCATCCGCGATGCCCTGGTGTCGCTGTTCAGCAACCAGGAGTACTCGGTCATCAGCCAGACCGCGGGTCGCCAGAAGCTGCAGGAGCAGGCGCTGCAGTCGGTGCGCAAGATCGTCGACGCGCGGCTGGGCCGGCCCGGCATCGACGCGCTGTACTTCACCAGTTTCGTGATGCAGTGACGAGGCGGCGGCGATGAGCGACCTGCTTTCCCAGGACGAGATCGACGCGCTGCTCGACGGCGTGACCGACGGCGCGGTGGAGACCGGCGGCGACCAGCCGCTGCCGCCGGACGCGGTGGTCTCCTACGACTTCACCCAGCAGGACCGCATCGTGCGCGGCCGCCTGCCCACGCTGGAAATGGTCAACGACCGCTTCGCGCGGTTCTTCCGCACCGGCGTGTTCAGCGTGCTGCGCAAGACCTGCGAGGTCTCGGTGCTGGGCGTGAGGATGCTGAAGTTCGCCGAGTACGTGCACGGCCTGGTCGTGCCCACCAACCTGAACCTGGTGAAGATCAAGCCGCTGCGCGGCACTGCGCTGGCGGTGTTCGAGCCGCGCCTGGTGTTCACCGTGATCGACAACTTCTTCGGCGGCGACGGCCGCTACCACGCGCGCATCGAGGGCCGCGATTTCACCGCCACCGAGAACCGCGTGATCCAGATCATGCTGGGCGAGCTGTTCACGGCGATGGTCGAGGCGTGGGCGCCGGTGCTGGGCCTGCAGTTCGAGTACCAGGGCTCGGAGATCAACCCGCAGTTCGCCAACATCGTCAGCCCGACCGAGACGGTGGTGGTGTCGCGCTTCCACGTCGAGCTCGACGGCGGTGGCGGCGAGATCCACCTCACCCTGCCGTACGCGATGGTCGAGCCGATCCGCACCCTGCTCGACGCCGGCGTGCAGAGCGACCGTGTCGACCGCGACGACCGCTGGGCCGAGCTGTTGCGCGACGAGGTGCTCGACGCCGAGGTGCCGCTCAGTTCGCAGCTGCTCGACATCGAGCTCACCCTGGGCGAGTTCCTGCACCTGCGCCCCGGCGACGTGCTCCCGGTCCAGCTGCCCGAGCTGGCCACCGTCTACGCCGAGGACGTGCCGCTGTTCCGCGGCCGCTACGGCCAGGCCAACGGCCGCAATGCCATCCGTTTCCACACCCAGGTCGGGCGGCGCGAAGTGCGCACCGCCGGCGACCTGTCCAGCCGGGAAGAAACCGCATGAACCAGTCCACCGAAGCCGTTGCCGACGACGTCGGCGAACGCGTCCAGTTCGATTCGCTGCGTGGCGGCAACGCGGGAGCCGCCGAGGTCAACCTCGACATGATCCTGGACGTGCCGGTGACCTTGGCGATGGAGGTCGGGCGCACCCGCATCAGCATCCGCAACCTGCTGCAGCTCAACCAGGGCTCGGTGGTGGAACTGGATCGCGCCGCCGGCGAACCGCTGGACGTGTTCGTCAACGGCACCCTGGTCGCGCATGGCGAGGTGGTGGTGATCAACGAGAAGTTCGGCATCCGCCTGACCGACGTGATCAGCCCCGCCGAGCGCGTGCGCAAGTTGCGGTGACGACAGTGTCGGACCGGCCCTTCGACATGCCCGGGACAGGGAAATCGGCTCGCGCAGGCAGGATGCCGAAGCGAACAACGGCAAAGCCGTTGGCGCGCAGGGCGAGCCGCGGATGCGGCGAGTCAATGGGAAACCGGCTCGCTGCGCTGGCGCCTGTCGCCATGCCCACAGCCGACATCGACGTGGGCGGCGAGCTGCTGCGGGTACTGCTCAGCCTCGTCGCGGTGGTGGTGCTGATTTTCGTGGCGGGATGGATGTCGCGGCGCATGCAGGCACGCAGCCGGCCGGGCGGACGCCGTATCCGCTGCGTGGAGGCGATGGCGGTGGGCGCGCGCGACCGCGTGCTGCTGCTCGACGCCGACGGCAAGCGCCTGCTGGTGGGCGTGGGTCCGGGCGGCATGCGCACCCTGCACGTCTACGAGGGCGAGGCGCCGGCCGCGACCGAACCGCCGGCGCTCGAGGTTCCCTCGTTCGCGCAGCTGCTGTCGCGCTGGAAGGGCAGGCCGTGAAGTCCCGTCATTTCCTTGCCGCGCGCTGCTGGCTCGCGCTCGCCCTGCTGCTGCTGCCGCTGCTGGCGTGGGGTGCGCCGCAGGTCGCGCGCAACGCCGCATCCACGCCGGCGCTGTCGATGCCGGCCAGCCCGGCGGGCCTGGGCAACGCGGGCATCCCCGTGCTGACCGTGCGCGATGCACCGGGCGGCGTGCGGAACTGGACGCTGTCGCTGCAGATGCTGGCGCTGCTCACGGTGCTGACCCTGCTGCCGGCGATCCTGCTGATGATGACCTCGTTCACCCGTATCATCATCGTGTTGAGTTTCCTGCGTCAGGCGCTGGGCACGCAGTCCACGCCGCCCAACCAGGTGCTGCTGGGGCTGGCGCTGTTCCTCACCCTGTTCGTGATGTCGCCGGTGCTCAACCGCGCCTACGCCGACGGCGTGAAGCCGTACATGGACGGCCAATTGAGCGCCGAGCAGGCGCTGCCCGCGGCCAGTGCGCCGTTCAAGCGCTTCATGCTCGACCAGACCCGCGAGGCGGACCTCACGCTGTTCACCAAGCTTGCCGGCGAGCAGCCCTACGCGAGCAAGGACGACGTGCCGTTCAAGGTGGCGATGCCGGCCTTCCTCACCTCGGAACTGAAGACCGCGTTCCAGATGGGCTTCCTGCTGTTCATCCCGTTCCTGATCATCGACCTGGTGGTGGCCAGTGTGCTGATGTCGATGGGCATGATGATGGTGTCGCCGTCGATCATCTCGTTGCCGTTCAAGATCATGCTGTTCGTGCTGGTGGATGGGTGGACGCTGCTGCTGGGGACCCTGGCCGGGAGCTTCTACACATGAGCGCCATGCTGGTGGCTACTCCCTCTCCCCTCCGGGGAGAGGGTTGGGGTGAGGGGCGGGTGCTCGCGGGAGGGTTTGTTGCTGGCAGGTTTGTTCGCGAAGAGCTTTCGTGCGCCTGCGGCGCCCGAGTTACTTTCTCTTTGCGTGGTCAAAGAGAAAGTAACCAAAGAGAAAGGCCACCCCGGTTGGCGCTTGCCGGGCGTCCTGCCCGGCAAGTCCGTGAGACGGGGCCCGGCTTTTCGAGCGGGCTCCTGCCCGCGCGAAAAGGCGAGCCCATCCATGGGCTCGCCCGCTGCGCGGCCTTTTCGTCCCCGCCTCACCGCCGCCCAGGGGCCCCGGAAGAGCAGGCGCGCATCGTGCGCGCCAGAAGCCGCAGCGCTTCGCTGCGCGCTCTTGCTGTCGTTTCTGCGCGCTGGGAGCGCGCTGCTCTACCCGGGGCCCCTATGGCGCGGCGGGCGGGTGGTGGAAAGTCCGCAGGATGGCCCGCAGGGATGCGGGCCAGTTTTTCGCCGGGACAGGAGTCCCGTCGAAAAACCCCACCACCCGCCCGCGCACCCGCAGGGCAGGAGGCCCGGAGGGCGCGCCATCGGGGTGTCGTTTCCTCTTGGTTACTTCTCCTTTGGACAAGCAAAGGAGAAGTAACTCGGGCGCCGACAGGCGCTCGAAACCGCTTTGAATCTTGCGCGAGCGAAACCCGAATGCCGCGTCCGGCGCAAAAATGAGATGTGCCCATGACCCCCGAATCCATCATGGAGATCGGCCAGCACGCGCTCTACGTGGCGATGCTGGTGGCCGCGCCGCTGCTGCTCACCGCGCTGGCGGTGGGTTTGTTGATCGGCGTGGTGCAGGCGGCCACGCAGATCAACGAGATGACGCTGAGCTTCATCCCCAAGCTGATCGCGATGTCGCTGGTGGCGCTGATCGCGGGGCCGTGGATGTTGCGCCTGCTGGTGCACTACACCGCGCAACTGATCGAGAGCCTGCCGGGGGTGATCCGGTGATGACGCTGGACCTGGCCTGGCTCTCGCTGTGGCTGGGCCGTTTCCTGTGGGCGCTGGCGCGTGTGAGCGGCCTGTGCCTGGTGGCGCCGGTGTTCAGTGCCTCGGTGCTGCCGATGCAGGTGCGCCTGGGCGTGGTGCTGGTGCTCACCATGGTGCTGGCGCCGCTGGCGCCCGCGTCGGTGGATGTCCTCGGTGTCGGCGGCATGCTGGAGCTGGCGAGCCAGATCGTGGTCGGCGCGGCGGTGGGCTTCGTGCTGAATCTGGTGTTCGACGCGGTGCAGTTCGGTGGCGGCCTGGTCGGGCAGAGCATGAGCCTGGGTTTTGCCGAGGTGGTCGATCCGCAGGCTGGCGGCAACTCCAACGTGCTGGGCCAGTTCTACCTGGTGCTGGTGACCTTGCTGTTCCTGGCGATGGACGGCCATCTGCGCCTGATCGCGCTGCTCGCCGACAGTTTCCGCAGCCTGCCGCCGGGCAGTCTCGCGATCGATGCCAACGGGCTGCATGCGGTGCTCGCCTTCGGTGTGCAGCTGTTCGGCGGCGCGGTGCGCGTGGCCTTGCCGGCGATGACCTCGCTGCTGGTGGTGAACATCGGCTTCGCCGCGATCAGCCGTGCGGCGCCGTCGATGAACCTGTTCGCGGTGGGTTTTCCGATCACCGTGTCGCTGGGCTTCATCGCCCTGTGGCTTTCGCTGCGCAGCCTGCCCGGTGCGTTCGATGCCTTGCAGGGCGATGCCTGGGACTTGATGCGCCACCTGCTGGGGGGCTGAAGGCATGGCCGATGCACTTCCCCAGGCACACCCTGTAGGAGCGCACCCTGTGCGCGATGGCTCTGGTGTTCGATCGAAGCCGAGAGCATTCGCGCACAGGGTGCGCTCCTACAGGTCCGGGCTTCCGGGGCGATGAGCAGGCGCTGAGATGGCCGACGACAGCGACCAGGAAAAAACCGAACAGCCGACAGAAAAACGGCTGAAGGAATCGCGTGAGAAGGGCGAGGTCCCGCGATCGCGCGATCTCAGCGGCGCGGCGGTGGTGCTGGCCGGCGTGGCGACGCTGCTGGCCGGCGGGAGTGCTTCGTTCGGGCATGCGCGGCGCATCTTCGCGCTGGGCCTGGGCTACTCGCGCGATGCGCTGTTCTCCGATGCGCTGCCGGGGCGCGTGCTGCACGCGGCCGTGCACGAGGCGCTGGCGCTGTTCGCGCCGGTGGCGTTGGCCACGCTGGTGGCCGCGTTCGCCGCACCGCTGCTGCTGGGCGGGCTCAACTTCAGCGGCCAGGCGCTGGAACCGAAGTTCGAACGGCTGGATCCGATCAAGGGCCTGGGGCGCATCTTCGCGCTGCGCGGCCTGGTGGAGCTGGGCAAGGCGCTGCTGAAGCTGCTGTTCATCGGCGCGGTGCTGGCGCTGCTGCTGCGCCACTGGCAGGGCCAGCTGCAGGCCACCGGGCGTGGCGCGGTGACGGCGGGCATCGCGCAGGCGCTGGGCCTGCTGGGCCAGTCGGCGTTGTGGTTCGGCAGCATCCTGGCGCTGCTCGGCGGCATCGACGCGCTGTATCAGAAGTACGACCACGACAAGCGGTTGCGCATGAGCCGGCAGGAGATCAAGGACGAGACGAAGGAGAGCGAGGGCAGCCCCGAGGTCAGGGGGCGCATCCGCCAGGTGCAGATGGCGCAGGCGCGCCGCCGCATGATGGAAGAACTGCCCAAGGCCGACGTGGTGGTGGTCAATCCCACCCACTTCGCGGTGGCGCTGCGCTACGACGACGGCCGCATGGGCGCGCCGCGGGTGATCGCCAAGGGCGTGGACATGCTGGCCCAGCAGATCCGCCTGGTGGCGGGCAGCCATCGCATCCCGCTGGTCGAGGCGCCGCCGCTGGCACGCGCCTTGTATGCGACTACCGAGCTTGGCCGGGAAATCCCCGCCGCGCTGTATGTGGCGGTGGCCCAGGTGCTCGTCTACGTCTACCAGCTCAAGCAGGCTGCGACGCAGGGCGAGGCGCCGCCGGCCGCACCGAACCCCGAGATCGATCCGGATCTCATGGGGCCTTATCGCTAACAGGCACGAGTCAAATCCATGACGGGTACGCAGGTACTGGGCAGTTTCAGGCAAGTGGCGCGACGGGGCCTTGGCGCACCGGTGATGATGCTGGTGATGCTGGCGATGATGATGTTGCCGCTGCCGCCGTTCCTGCTCGACATCCTCTTCAGCTTCAACATCGCGCTGTCGCTGGTGATCCTGCTGGCGGTGGTCTACGTGATGCGGCCGCTGGAGTTCGCCGCGTTCCCCACCGTGGTGCTGATGGCCACGCTGCTGCGCCTCGCGCTCAACATCGCCTCCACCCGCGTGGTGCTGCTGCATGGCCACGACGGCCCCGGCGCCGCGGGCAAGGTGATCGAGGCCTTCGGCGAGTTCGTGATCGGCGGCAACTTCGCGGTGGGCCTGGTGGTGTTCGCGATCATCACCATCATCAACTTCGTGGTGGTCACCAAGGGCGCCACCCGCGTGTCGGAAGTGACCGCGCGCTTCACCCTGGATTCGATGCCCGGCAAGCAGATGGCGATCGACGCCGATCTCAACGCCGGCCTGATCAACCAGGAACAAGCCCGGGAACGGCGCCAGGAAGTGCGCGAGGAGGCGGACTTCTACGGCTCGATGGACGGCGCCTCGAAATTCGTGCGCGGCGACGCCACCGCCGGCATCCTGATCCTGATCATCAACATCGTCGGCGGCTTCTTCGTCGGCGTGATGCAGCACGGCCTCTCCGCGGGAGAGGCGGCGCAGACCTACACCCTGCTCACCATCGGCGACGGCCTGGTGGCGCAGGTACCGGCGCTGATGCTGTCGGTGGCCACCGCGATCATCGTCACCCGCGTCTCCAAGGCGCAGGACATGGGGCGGCAACTGGCCGGCCAGGTGTTCGGCCAGCCGCGGGCGCTGGCGGTGGCGGCCGCGGTGCTGGGCGTGATGGGCCTGATCCCCGGCATGCCGAACCTCGCCTTCCTGCTGCTGGGCGGCGTGTGCGGCGGCGCGGCGTGGCTGCTGTTCAAGCGCCAGCGCGAGACGCGGCAGCAACTGGCCGCCGACACCGCGGCGGCGCCGGCTCCGGCGGCGCCCGCCGAGCGCGTGGAACTGGGCTGGGAGGACGTCACCACGGTCGATCCGCTGGGCCTGGAAGTGGGTTACCGGCTGATCCCGCTGGTGGATACGCACCAGGGCGGCGAGCTGATGGGGCGGATCAAGTCGGTGCGCCGCAAGCTGTCGCAGGAACTGGGCTTCCTGATACCCGCGGTGCACATCCGCGACAACCTCGACCTCGGCCCCACCACCTACCGCATCATGCTGATGGGCGTGCCGATGGGCGAGGCCGAGGTGCACGCCGAGCGCCTGCTCGCGATCAACCCCGGCCAGGTGCACGGCACCGTGGCGGGCATCGCCACCCAGGACCCGGCCTTCGGCCTGGAGGCGGTGTGGATCGAGCTGGGCCAGCGCGAGCTGGCGCAGGGTTACGGCTACACCGTGGTCGACCCGGCCACGGTGATCGCCACCCACCTGTCGCACATCCTGCAGGGCCACGCGCACGAACTGCTCAGCCACCAGGACGTGCAGCAGCTGCTGGACCGCCTGGCGCAGGGCGCGCCCAAGCTGGTCGAGGACCTGGTGCCGAAGCGCCTGACGCTGGGCGTGGTGGTGAAGGTGCTGCAGAACCTGCTGGCCGAACGGGTGCCGATCCGCAACATGCGCGGCATCGTCGAATCCTTGGCGGAGCACGCGGGGCAGAGTCAGGATCCCGGCGTTCTCACCGCCGCCGTGCGCGTGGCGCTGGGCCGGCAGATCGTGCAGGAGATCACCGGGCTGGGCACCGAGATCCCCGTCATCACGCTGGCGCCGGAGCTGGAGCAGATCCTGCTCGGCTCGATGTCCAGCGGCGGCGTGGCGGGCGCCGCGGTGGAACCGGGCCTCGCCGACCGCCTGCAGCAGAGCGTGGCGGATGCCGCGCGCCGCCAGGACATGAGCGGCGAACCGGCCGTGCTGCTGGTCCCGCCGCAGCTGCGGCCATGGCTCGCGCGCTTCACCCGGCACGTGGCACAAAACCTGCACGTGCTGGCCTACAACGAGGTGCCCGACAACCGTCGGGTGCGTCTGGTCCAGGCGTTGGGACGATGAATAGCGGGAATTCGGCAGTCGGAATCGGTGATTCGGTCGAGGCGGTGCGCACGCGGGTTTGCGGCGTTGCCGGCCTGTTCGGATCCACGGTCACGGATCGCACATTCCGTCAGCGGAGCAAGCACCCATGAAGATCAAACGTTTCGTGGCGCCCGACATGCGCCAGGCGATGCGCGAAGTGCGCGAAGAGCAGGGGCCGGAAGCGGTGATCCTGTCCACGCGCCGGATGGACGATGGCATCGAGGTGATCGCCGCGATCGACTACGACGAGGCGCTGGTACGCGAAGCGGCCAGGCATGGCGCGCCCGTCCTGCCGAAGGTGGAGGTGAAGACGGCCAAGGCGGAGCCTGCCCCGATCGTGGCAGCGAAGCTGCCGCCGCCGGTGGCGCCGCCCGCGCCCGTGGCCCCGCGTCGCCTGCACCCCATCGCGCCGCCTGTCGCTGCCGTCGCCGCGGAACCGCCGGTGGCACACCCGCTGATGGAGCGTGCCGCGCATGACACCGCCCAGCTGCGCAGCGAACTGAGCGACCTCCGCGCGATGCTGGAACTGCAGTTGTCCAGCCTGGCCTGGAACGACATGGAGCGGCGCCAGCCGCTGCGTGCGCGGATCCTGCGCGAGATGACCCGGCTCGGCATCGAGGCCGACGTCGCGCGCACCCTGGTGGCCGAGTTGCCGGAAAAAATCAACGCCGAACAGGCGCGCTACCTGCCACTGGGCATGCTCAGCCGCAGCCTCGCGGTGAGCGGCCGCCACCTCAGCGACGACGGCCGCGGCGTCATCGCGCTGGTCGGCCCCACCGGCGTGGGCAAGACCACGACCATTGCGAAACTCGCTGCGAAAGCGGTGATGCGCCACGGCGCCGAGCGGGTGGCCCTGGTCAGCACCGACCACTACCGCATCGGCGCCGCCGCGCAGCTGGAACACTACGGGCGCCTGCTCGGCGTGCAGGTCTATCCGGCCTACGACGCGCGCAGCCTGCGCAAGGTGCTGGAGATGCTGCAGGGTCGCCACACCGTGCTGATCGACACCGCGGGCATGGCCGGCGGCGATCCGCGGCTGGCGCAACAGCTGGAGATCCTCGCCGACGCCGGCGAGCTGCATTCGTGCCTGGTGCTGGCGGCCAATGCGCAGCCCTCGGCGCTGGAAGATGCGGTGCGCGCCTACAGCGCGCTGAAGCCGCATGCCTGCATCCTGACCAAGCTGGACGAGGCGCCGAAGCTGGGCGGCGCGCTGTCGGTGCTGATCCGCCACAGGCTGCCGCTGGACTACGTCACCGACGGCCAGCGCGTGCCCGAGGACATCGCCACGGCGGATGCGCGCGTGCTGGTGTGCCGCGCCGCGCAGTCGCTCAAGGCCGAGGCTCCCGACGACAACCTGATGGCCGAGCGCTTCGGCTTCGCGGCGGCCCAGGCATGAACGGAGTGCTTGCGATGAACCAGGCCGCAGGGCTGAAGCAGATGCTGACCGCACTGGTCGGCCTGCCCGCGGCGGGAGCGGCCGCCGGCCACCAGGCCGATGGCCTGCTGGCCGCGGTGCCGGCCTCGCGGCGGCACTGCCAGACGATCGCGGTGGCCGGCGGCAAGGGTGGCGTGGGCAAGAGCACGGTGGCGGTGAACCTCGGCGTGGCGCTGGCCGGCGCCGGCCACGAGGTCATGCTGCTGGATGCCGATACCGGGCTGGCGAACGTCGACGTGATGCTCGGCCTCGCCCCGTCGCGCCACATCGGCCACATGCTCGACGGCGAATGCACGCTGGAGGATCTGCTGCTGCCCGCGCCGTGCGGCCTGCAGGTGGTGCCGGCCGGCTCCGGCGCACGCCGGCTGGCGCAGCTGCACAACGGCGAGCTGGCGGCGATCATCCGCGCCTTCGACGAACTGGCGCGGCCGCCCGAATACCTGCTGGTGGATACCGCCGCGGGCCTGTCCGACAGCGTGACCATGTTCGCCGCCGCGGCCGACGAGGTGATCCTGGTGGTGTGCGACGAGCCGGCTTCGCTGACCGACGCCTACGGGCTGGCCAAGGTGCTCAGCCGCGACTTCGGCGTGCGCCGCCTGCGCATGGTCGCCAACATGGCGCGCAACGAGGGCGACGCGCGGCAGCTGCACCAGAAGCTGGCGCGGGTCAGCGACCGCTTCCTCGACGTGGCGATCGAATTCTGCGGCTGGGTGCCGCACGACGAGCGCCTGCGCCAGGCGATCCGGCGCCAGGCCGCGGTGGTCGAGCTGTGGCCGTCCAGCCCGTCGGGTCGGGCATTCAAGAAACTGGCCGGTGCGGTCGATAAGTGGAACGAGCCCGGACGCGCGGGTCTCGATCGCATCTCCTTCTTCGGTGGCCGGACGGCTCCGGCCGGGGGTGTGCCGGGATGAGCGCGGCTTCGGAATATCTGCAACTCTCCCGCGAGAGTGCCGACGAACTGGTACGTCGGCACGCGCCGCTGGTCCGGCGGATCGCCTATCACCTGATGGGGCGGCTGCCGGCCAGCGTCGACGTGGGCGACCTGATCCAGGCGGGAATGATCGGTTTGCTGGAGGCGGCACGCCATTTTGCCCACGACAAGGGCGCCAGCTTCGAGACGTTTGCGGGCATCCGCATCCGTGGCGCGATGCTGGACGAGCTGCGCAAGGCCGACTGGACACCGCGTTCGGTGCATCGCAAGACCCGCGAGGTGGCCGAGACGATCCGCCAGATCGAGGCCGAGACCGGGGCCGAGGCGGACGATGCCGAGGTGATGCGCCGGCTCGGCATCAGCGCGGAGGAATACCACCAGGTGCTCACCGACGCGGCCTGTTCGCGCCTGCTCAGCCTCACCGCCTCGGACGACGGCGAGGAAACCGGCGTGCTCGACGTGGCCGACGAGAACAGTCTGGGACCGGACGAAGGCATCGAGCACAACGGCATGCGCGAAGCGCTGGTCGAGGCGATCGGCGGGCTGCCCGAACGCGAGCAACTGGTGATGTCGCTGTACTACGAGCAGGAATTGAACCTCAAGGAAATCGGTGCCGTGCTCGGCGTGAGCGAGTCGCGGGTGTGCCAGATCCACGGCCAGGCCGTGATCCGGCTGCGCGCGCGGCTGGCCGACTGGCGCGACTGAGCGGAGCCCACCCCACCATCCCCGGGGCCGCGCGGCGGCCCACTGCACGCGGAGCAGACGTTTGGACAAGAACATGAAAATCCTGGTGGTGGACGATTTCTCCACCATGCGGCGCATCGTCAGGAACCTGCTGGTCGAACTGGGTTTCACCAACACCCTGATCCAGGAGGCCGACGACGGCGAGAGCGCGCTGACCATGCTGCGCAGCCAGCCGTTCGACCTGGTGGTGACCGACTGGAACATGCCGAACATGACCGGCATCGACCTGCTGCGCGCGATCCGCGCCGAGGCTGCGCTGAAGGGCATGCCGGTGCTGATGGTGACGGCCGAGAACAACCGCGACCAGATCATCGCCGCCGCCCAGGCCGGCGTGAACGGCTACATCGTCAAGCCGTTCACCGCGGTCACCCTCAAGGAAAAGCTCACCAAGATCTTCGAACGGATCGCCGCAGCCGGAGCCAGCGCATGAATGCCGTACTTCCCCTCGCCGTCGACGACAGCCTGCCGCCCGAGTTGCGCGATCTGCTGAACAGCCCGGAAGGCCCCGCCTTCGAGCAGGCGCTGGACACGATGGTGCGCCAGCGCGAGCAGCACCTGTTCCGCGCGCTGGGCCAGCTGGCCCGCGAACTGCACGACGCCGTGCGCCGCCTCGGCGGCGAGCTGGCGCAGGAAGGCGTGCCCGGCATCGTGGCCGACGCGCGCCAGCACCTGCAGGACGTGCTGGAGATGAGCGCGAACGCCGCCAACCGCAGCATCGACTTCGCCGAGCGCCTGCGCCCGCAGGCCGCATCGCTGGCGCAGCACGCCGACGCGATCCTGCAGCGCGCCGACGGCAGCGATCCCGCCGCCGCGCTGGCGCGCGAAGCCGCCGGCTTCGCCGGCAGCTGTCGCGACGGCCTGGCCGACATGGTGGTGGCGCAGTCCTGGCAGGACCTCACCGGCCAGCGCATCAAGAAGGTCGCCAGCTTTATCGGCACGGTCGAATCCTCGCTGCTGGAACTGGTGCGCCTCACCGGCGCGCTGGCCGGCGTCGAGGCGCCGGTCGACGTGGCCAAGGTGACCAGCCAGGAGGATGCCGACCGGCTGCTCAGCGAATTCGGGTTTTAAGGGGCTCTGGCGCAGTGAACGCGGATTTCGACAACGAGCTGCGCCAGGATTTCCTGGTCGAGGCCGGCGAACTCGTCGAGCGCCTCGGCGAGCAGCTGGTCGGGCTGGAGCAGTCGCCGGGCGACGGCGAACTGCTGAATGCCGTGTTCCGCACCTTCCACACGGTCAAGGGCGGCGCCGGCTTCCTCGCGCTGGAGCCGATGGTGCTGCTGTGCCATCACGCCGAGGACCTGCTCAACGAGGCCCGCAACGGCGGCGTGCTGCTCGACGCCGGTTACATGGATGCGCTGCTGCAGACACTGGACCTGCTCAGCGACATGATGGCCGCGCTTGGCGCCGGCACGCCGCTGGCGATGCCGCCGCCGGCGCTGCTGCAGGCGCTGCTGCCGCGTGGCGCCGCGGCTGTCGTCGTGGCGCCCGCGCCGCCCCCCGCACCGGAGTCATTGCCCGAGCCGGCCGGCAGCACCATCGATGACAGCGAGTTCGAAGCGTTGCTGGACAGCCTGTACGGCAGCGCCGCGCCGGGCACGATCGAACCGGCCGCGCTGCCGGCGGCACCGGCCACGCCGGAAACGATCGGCGACGACGAATTCGAGGCGTTGCTGGATACCTTGCACGGCAAGGGCGGCCAGCCAGGCATCGCGGTCGCGCCGCCCATGCCTGCTCCAGCTCCCGCCGCCGCTCCCGCCCCGGCCGCACGCCACGCGGCGCCGGCCGCCGAGAACACCGTGCGCGTGGACACCACGCGGCTGGACCTGCTGGTCAACCACGCCGGCGAACTGGTGCTGGCGCGCAACCGCCTGCTCAGCCTCGCCGCGCGCCACGGCGGCGAGGCGCTGGCGGAGGCGGCCGGCGAGCTGGACCGTATCACCGACGAGCTGCAGGGCGCGGTGATGGGCATGCGCATGCAGCCGGTGGGCCGTCTGTTCCAGCGCTTCCCGCGCATCGTGCGCGACCTCGCGCGCCAGCTCGGCAAGGAAGTGGAGCTGGTGCTGGAAGGCGAGGGCACCGATCTCGACCGCAGCCTGGTCGAGGCGCTGGCCGACCCGCTGATCCACCTGCTGCGCAATGCGCTCGACCACGGCGTGGAGCTGCCCGACGCGCGCGAGCGCGCGGGCAAGCCGCGCAAGGGCCGGGTGTGCCTGTCGGCCAGCCAGCGCGGCGAGCGCATCGTGATCGCGGTGCGCGACGACGGCCGCGGCATGGACCCGGAGATCCTGCGCCGCAAGGCGGTGGAGAAGGGCGTGATCGATGCGGCACAGGCCGCGCGGCTCAGCGAGGCCGAGTGCTACGAGCTGATCTTCCGTCCCGGCTTCAGCACTGCCGCCACGGTATCGGATGTCTCCGGCCGCGGCGTCGGCATGGACGTGGTGAAGACCCGCGTGGCCGAACTCGGCGGCACCTTGCAGGTGCATTCGCACCTCGGCCATGGCAGCGAACTGGAACTGGCGGTGCCGCTCACCCTGGCCGTGCTGCGCGTGCTGATGGTGCGCGTGGGCAGCCGCCTGCTCGCGCTGCCGCTGGGCAACGTGGAAGAAGTGTTCGAACTGGCCGCAGGCCAGGACTGCCTGCTCGACGGCCGCCTGGTCGCGCGCCATCGCGGCCGCGCGCTGCCGCTGGTCGACATGGTCGGCTGGACCGGCGTGGCGGCCGAGGCGGTACGCCACGTGGCGGTGCTGCACATCGGCCACCAGCGGCTGGGCTGCCTGGTGCACGAGGTGCTCGGCCGCGAGGACGTCATCGTCAAGCCGCTCGGCCACCTGTTCGACGGCGTGCCGGGCGTCGCCGGCGCCACCGTCACCGGCGACGGACGGCTGGCGCTGGTGCTGGACCTGGCCGCCCTGGCCGACGGTACCGGGCAATCCCCCATTCCCCTGGCACAGACCGGCTAAGAGCCTGTTTATGATCCCCAAGCACCCCGCGTTGTCATCGAGTGGCCGTCAGGTGGTAGGGCGTGGCGCCGGCCTGCCTGGCTGGCAGGCCAAGCCGCGCGCTGCCGCATGGCGGCCACTCGATGGCAACCCGCAGGGCCGGGCCTGTTTGCCCGCATGCCTGCGTCATCACTCAGTCGTGGACGGACGTCCACTCCTCGCTCCTCAAGGCCGAGTCCATCCATGGACTCTCCCCGCGTGCCTTCGTTCTTCCTTGGCCTGCGCGCAAACAGTTCCCGGCGCGGGGCGCTTGGGGATCGTAAACAGGCTCTAACGTCATGGATCTGATCAGCATCATCGGCACGATCCTGGCCTTCCTGGTCATCATCGTCGGCACCATCCTCAAGGGCTCCACCGTCGACGCGCTGTGGAATCCCGCGGCGTTCGTGATCGTGTTCCTCGGCACGCTGGCCGCGCTGCTGGTGCAGAACCACGGCAAGGTGCTCAAGCATGCGCTGCGGATGCTGTCGATGGTCTACCGGCCGCCGCAGCACCGGCCGTCCGACCTGATCAGCCGCATCGTGGGCTGGAGCGAGATCTCGCGCCGGCAGGGCCTGCTCGGGCTGGAGCCGCAGATCGAGGCCGAACCCGATCCGTTCGTCAGCAAGGGCCTGCAGCTGCTGGTCGACGGCGGCGAGCCGGAGGCGATCCGCGGCGTGCTGGAGGTGGACCTGGAAACCCGCGAGGCGATCGACCTGGCCGGCGCCAAGGTGTTCGAGATGGCCGGCATCTACTCGCCCACGCTGGGCATCATCGGCGCGGTGATGGGCCTGATGGCGGTGATGCAGAACCTGGCCGATCCGTCCAAGCTCGGCCACGGCATCGCGGCCGCCTTCGTGGCGACCATCTATGGCGTGGCGCTGGCCAACCTGTTCATGCTGCCGATGGCGGCGCGCCTGAAGAGCCTGATCAACAAGCAGACCCGGATGCGCGAGATCCTGATCGAGGGCCTGGTGTCGATCGCCCAGGGCGACAACCCGCGCCAGATCGAGGCGCGCCTGCAGGGCTACGTGGCATGAGGCGGCGCAAGCACGAGGAGCACACGAACCACGAGGCGTGGGCGATTCCCTATGCCGATCTGATGACCCTGCTGCTGGCCTTCTTCGTGGTGATGTACGCCGTCTCGGTGGTCAACGAGGGCAAGTTCCGGGTGATGTCGGAATCGCTGATCGAGGCATTCAACGGCTCCAGCCACGCGATCGCGCCGCTGCCGCCCACCCGGGTGCGCCCGCACAACATCAATCCGTCGATCGCCGCGCCGGCCGGGCAGGCCGGCTCCTCGGTGGTGCCGATCGCCGTGCCGATCCCGCCGCACCCGGTGGCGATGCAGGGCGGCGACGGCCGCGACATCGCGCAACAGGCCGCACCGCAGGCCAACCTCAAGCGCATCGAGGCCCAGGTGCGCAAGGCGCTGCAGGTGCTGATCGACCGCAAGCAGGTAACCGTGCGCAACAACGGCCACTGGCTGGAGATCGAGATCCGCACCGACATCCTGTTCCCCAGCGGCGTGGCGCAGCTGTCCACGCCGGCGCAGGGCGTGCTGCACAACCTGGCCACGGTACTGGCGGGTTTCGCCAATCCGCTGCGGGTCGAGGGCTTCACCGACGACGTGCCGATCAGCACCGCGCTGTATCCCTCGAACTGGGAACTCTCGGCGGCGCGCGCGGGCAGCGTGGCGCGCCTGTTCGTCGGCAGCGGCATCGCGCCGGACCGGCTCGGCATCGTCGGCTGGGGCGAGATGCATCCGGTGGCCGACAACGACACCGCGGCCGGCCGCAACGAGAACCGCCGCGTGCTGGTGGTGGTGATGGGCGACGGTTCGGCACCCGCGCGCGCGCACAGCGACATCGGCGAGCTTGACCGGCAGCCCGGTATCGCCGAGGCGCCGGTGCCGGGCATGCTGCCCACCGTGCAGGTGGTCGAGTCCTTGCGGCCGGCGCCGTCCAAGGCGGCGAAGAGCGCGCCCGCCGCGGCTGCTGCCGGTGCGGAGGACGCGCGGACGCCAGTTGCCGAGGCCCGGGCGAGCGCCACGCCCGCCGCCGCAAGCCAGACCAGGGCCATGCCATGACCCCGCGCGTCGACCCGGGAGACTGCGCATGAACGCCACGCCCGCCGGCAACATGCCGGAGGATCGCCACTGGCTGTCGTTCCGCATCGGCGAGCAGTTGTACGCCGCGCGGCTGGCCGATGTCAGCGAGGTGATCCGCGACGACGAACTGACGCCGGTGCCCGGCGCCGCCGCCGACCTGCTCGGCGTGCGCCACCTGCGCGGGCGCATCGTGCCGGTGATGGATGGCCGTCGGCGACTCGGACTGCCGGCACAGCCCGCGGCCGATCCGCTCGCGGTGCGCATCGTGATGCTGGCGCACGCCGGCCAGCCACTCGGCCTCAAGGTCGACGCGGTCGGCGAACTGCTGTGCAGCGACGGGCTGGAGATCGCGCCGCCACCGCCGGGACGGGCCCGCCGCGCCGGCGATCCGGTCAGCGGCGTGCTGCCGTGGCAGGACGGCTTCGTGGCCCTGCTCGACGCGCGCCGGCTCTACCGCCTGGACGGAGACGACGGCGATGTGGCTTGAACTGGGTGTGCTCGCGTTGCTGCTGCTGGCCACGGGCCAGACCGTCCTGCTGCTGCACCTGTGGCGGCAGTCCGGCCGCCTGCGGCAACGCGTCGACGCGCTGTGGCAGAACGCCGCCGGCACCAGCACCGACGTGCCCACCTCGATGCTGGTGACCGCGCTGGGGCGCCTCGAACGTCAGCTCGGCCAGGTGGAACGGCCGGCGTCGCCCGGACGTTCGTGGGAACTGGCCAAGCAGCTCGCGCGCGAAGGCGCGGATGTCGAGCAGTTGGTGGCGTGCTGCGGGCTGTCGCGCGATGAGGCGGCGCTGATCCTCGCGATGCGCGCGCCGGTCATGTAGGAGCCGGTGCAGAGTCTCTCGGTGTCTAGCGCTGCCTTCGATCCTGGGCGGCGCTCGCGATGCACTTCCTCCCCTCTCCCACTTGTGGGAGAGGGGTAGGGGAGAGGGGCTTTTGCTCTTCGCGTTATCGCAAGTTTCAAAGCGGTTTCGTGCGCCTGCCGGCGCCCGAGTTACTTTTCTCTTGCGTGGCCAAGAGAAAAGTAACTCAAAGAGAAGGCCGCCCCGATGCGGCGTTCTCCGGGCATCCTGCCCTCCGAGTCCGTGAGACGTGGCCGGGCTTTTCGGCCGGACTCCTGTCCGCGCGAAAAGGCGTTGCCCTCCATGGCAACGCCCGCTGCGCTGCCTGATCGTCCACGCCTCACCGCCGCATAGGGGCCCCGAAATTCAGCGCGCTCCTGCGCGCAGAAGCAGGGGCAAGGACAACAAAACAAAAGCGGCGGCAGAAGAGGCGGCGTTGATGGGCTTGAACAGCCGCAGCCGTGTTTTTCCGTTGCGTCGTGGACCGCGGCGAGTGACCATTCCTGGATCTGGCTTGGGCATGGGTACTCCTGAAACGTTAGGTCAGGGTGTCCACTAAACCGTGGAAGCTATTACGTTGGCTGCGATGAACTGTTGTGTGGCTTGGGATGCTAGCGTGTTAGCCAAAATACCTTTATACGCTCATTATGTATTTTTGCGGCCATTTCTCTCTTGACAATGCTGAAGCCAATGTGTCGTGCACCTTGATATTTTAGGTTTTTATCGTCGAAGATTGTCTTGGCATCAGAAACTCTCTTGCAAAAGAGCATGTCATTCGACTCTGTTATTTGTTGATTTGGAGGCAGTTGCTTATTTGCAAATTCTATTGCTCTAGTTTTTCCACTTCCTGATGCGCCAAACAAAATGAACCTAGACCCGTGCGTCGTGATGGCTTCCATCAAGCGGCAGTCATTGCTATTAATGTAAGCAATGATCTCATTGGCGACCCTTTCGAAATTCTCCATGTTGTTTTCCTGTTTGAGACGGCTGAGTCGAGCTTTGGCGCATAACGCTGGAGTTGAGCAGCGGCGAAGCCGTCCGCCTCAAACGAGCGGTTAGGGTGCCATTGCATGTGCTTAGAACCCATACCCGCAAGATTGCGGTACTAGATTTTGACCAAACTTACATGACGTTGCGACTTCTTTGAGTCGCGCCATATTTCGACGCGAAAGTGATCGACTGGTGGTAATGGAGCTGGTCGAGGCGGAGTTGGTAGTCGCTGACGTCGGTCCAGCTCCAACTCTTGGTCGTTTGGTAGCGTGTACGGCAAGGATATCTGCTGAGGGAACAGCGGTGCATCTTGCAGAGCGGAGTGCAGTGCACTCACGAACTCTGGTGACCCGGCGCCGTCATCACCTAGCAAGATGCTCGCTTTATGCATTGCATCATCTGCGCTCAGCTCACCGCTTTGTACCTTATCGAATAGGGTTTGTAGCTTTGCAAGCGTGGCGCCAGACCTTCGAATCTTTGGTGCTTCACTGGGTCTTGGCAATCTCGACGACGCGCTGTCGGTTAGCGCAGTAGTAGCCGTTTGTACTTGCGAGCGTATTATCTTTAAGCCGTCCACGAACGAGCCATATTGCCCGATGCCTATATAGAGTGCGCCCAATGCTGTCGCAATCTTTCCGAGGCCCTTAACCGAACCCTCTTCGATACGCAATGAAAGCGCGTAGTCGTTGAGAGTTAGAGCAATCTCGACATCTCTTTCCCACGTGTCGAAGAGCGAAGTGGAAAATGATTCAAGCTCCCTTGATGGAAGACTCGGTACCTGTATGTAGAAGCTAGTCGTCCCGAGCTCAATCAAAATGGCCCCCAATCGACGTAGTGCTTATTGCCCAAACTCGTAGTGGATCCCCGATCCGGGAGGGCGCCTCATCGTTCCGCATCGGGCGGCACCCCGTCAAGTCATACTTCTGCGAACGATCAGTGGCTTGGCCGACTGCGCAGAGCCTTCCGCGCTAACGAGACTGCATGGGAATGGCCGGGAGCGGCCGGATATGTCTTATCGCGCTGGAAGCAGCGGTATACCCGCGTTGACGCTTCGCGTCTGCGCCCAGAGCGAACGCGGCCAGCCGAGGTTCGGCACACACTCAGACGCGAAAACGCTCGATAGTGGCTCAGCCCTGCTCCTCTGCCGCGTCATAGACTGCGGCCAGCACCGACGCCGCCGCGGCATAGAGCAGCGCCGGCACGTCGTCGCGCAGGCGCAGGCCGGCCAGCAGGGCGGCGATCTGCGGATCGGGATGCAACGGCAGGCCCAGCGCCTGCGCACGAGCGCGCAGGCTTTCCAGCGATTCGGGTGGCAGCGCCCTGGTTTCGGCGGTGCCGGGGCCGGACAGGCGCAGGCTGACCCGGCGCATGGATGGAGAGGGTGGCGTGTTCATGCGGTGGCCTGCAGCAGCACGGCGCTGTAGCGGCCGGTCGGTTGCGGCAGGCCGAGCTGGCAGCTCAGCTGGTCGAGCAGCAGACCGCAGGCGGCCAATCGCTGGCGCAACGCGGTGAACTGGCGTTCCAGCCGCTGCACGGTGTCGGCACGGGCGGCCCACAGGCGCACCGACAGGCGCGGTTCGCGCAGTTGCAGCTCGCCCTGCACCGCACCCAGTGCGGGCAGGTCGAGCGCGAAGCCGAGGTTCCAGCCGCGGCCGCCGTCGCCGGCGTCGATGACGTATTCCAGCTGCAGTTGCAGCACGTCGCGACCGCCCTCGCCCTGCAGCGGGATCTCGATCATCCACGCCGGCAACGGGCCGGTGCCGGACTCCAGCTGGGCCACCTCGATCCGCGCCAGCGCGGCGCGCACGTCGCCGTGCAGGCGGTCCAGCAGCGGTGCCACGTCGTCGTCGGTGGTCGGCAGCGGCAGCGCGCGCGGTTGCGCCTGCGGGCCGCGTTGCAGCAGGGGTGGTGCGGTCTCGTCGCCGTTCTGTGCCGGTGGCGCCTGCGTGCGGCGGTCGAGCAGGGCGGCCAGGCGCAGCAGTGCGCTCTTCCAGTCGTCCTGCGGCAGCACCGGGCTGCCGTACGGATTGGCGAGCAGGGATTCGAGGAACAGGCCGCTGCGCTCGATCGCCACGCGCAAGCCCTCGCCGCTGGTGATGTCCGCCGGGCTGCGGAGCGCCTGTTCGAGCAGGGCGAGCGCGGTGCGCAGATCCGGCGGCAGCTGGCGCAGCATCGGCCACTGGGCCACCGCATCGAGCGTGGCCAGCAGCGGCGCATAGCCGTTCTGCTGCGGCAGGCGTTCGCGCAGGGCGCGCTGCAGGGCAGGGTCGACCTGGGGCGACAGCATTTCCAGCAGCGGCTGCGTGCCCAGGCTCAGCACGCGCACCTGGAACTGCGCGGGCAATTGCCCGCCGGCCACGTCCGCTTCCACCGCCAACGCGCCGATCTGCAGCACCTGCAGCCCTTGCGGACTCACACCCAGCGGCCGCGCCGACAGCACGCTGCCGATGCGCCAGCTCGGCGCCGCGCTGCCGGCGGCGGCACCGGCCCAGGTGAGGGCGGCAAGGCTGGTCGGCTGGATGATCAAGTCGGTTCCTGCGCGTGAGTGGGCGGGTGGCGTGAGTGGCTCGTTCCGGAGGACATCGGCCGTTCCCGCAGAAACTTGAGGTGGCGTCAGCTGCGGGTGCCGGGAGGCTAAAGCGTGCACCACGGCGGCCGATAAGCCCAGCAGTCAGCGCCACCCGGGCGCGAACGGAGCATTGGGCATGGCCGGCAAGCAGGCGGCGAAGCGGGATGGCGAACGACAAGCAGCCGCGCCGGCACCGGTGGTGTTGCCGGCGGACTGCCGCATGGCCGCCCAGGCGGCGCTGCAGGCCGAGTTGCTGGAGGCGCTGCAGGGCGGCGGCGTCACGCTCGACGGCAGCGGGGTGGAGCGCGTGGATACCGCCGCGCTGCAGCTACTGGTGCTGTTGCGCCGCGAGCTGGACAGGCGCGGCGGCACGCTGGCCTGGCGCGGTACGAGCGAAGCATTGAACGACGCGGCCGGCCTGCTTGGCCTGGCACGGATTCTGGAACTGCCGGCCGCCGGGCCGGCCTGAACGAGGTGGCAGCATGGCGAAGATTCTTGCAGTAGACGACTCGGCTTCGATGCGCGGCATGGTGGCGTTCACCCTGCGCGGCGCGGGACACGAGGTGACCGAGGCCGAGAACGGCCAGCTGGCGCTGGATGCGGCCGGCGCGAGCGCGTTCGACCTGGTGCTGGCCGACGTCAACATGCCGGTGATGGACGGCATCACGATGGTGCGCGAGCTGCGTGCGAGGCCCGAATACAAGGGCGTGCCGATCCTGATGCTCACCACCGAGTCGCACACCGAGAAGAAGATGGAAGGCAAGGCCGCCGGCGCCACCGGCTGGCTGGTCAAGCCGTTCGATCCCGACCAGTTGCTGGCGACCGTCAAGCGCGTGCTGGGCTGAGGAACGACGCATGAGCGCGGTCGACCTGACCCAGTTCCACAAGACCTTCTTCGAGGAAAGCCTGGAAGGCCTCGACGCGATGGAGGCGGCACTGCTGGCGCTGGACTCGGGTTCGACCGACCACGAGCTGGTGCACACCATCTTCCGCGCGGCGCACTCCATCAAGGGCGGTGCGGCGACGTTCGGCTTTGCCGACGTGGCTGCGTTCACCCACGTGGCCGAGTCGCTGCTGGAGGAGGTGCGCAGCGAGCGCCGTGCGGTGGACGCCGGACTGATCGACCTGCTGCTGCGTTCAGTCGACTGCATGCGCGCCATGCTCGAACGCACCGCCAAGGGCCGGCCCGCGGCCGATGCGACCAGCGAAGCGCTGCGCACCGAGCTGACGCGCCTGGTCGAAGGCGTGGCGGTGGCGGCGCCCGCGGCCGCGAAGGCCGGCGACGCGCCGGTCGCCGGTTGGGACATCCGCTTCGTCGCGTTGCCGCACCTGCTGCAGACCGGCAACGAGCCGCTGCGCCTGTTCCGCGAACTGCAGCAGCTCGGCCGGCTGGAAGTGGTGCGTGCCTTCGTGAGCGAGGCGGCGCCCACGGATTTCGCCGTGCTCGACCCCAGCCAGTGCTATCTGGGCTGGGAACTGCGCCTGCATGGCGCGGTGGCGCGTGCCGACCTCGATGCCGTGTTCGAGTGGCTGGACGGCGATTGCGAACTGGCCATCGCAGCGCTGGCCGGGGCGCCGGCAGAGCCGGCCGTGCCGGCACCCGCACCTGCCGCAACCGCAGCCGCTCCGATGGCTGCGCCCGCTGCCGGCGGTGGCGGCAACAGCGAGGGCGGCTCGATCCGCGTGGGCATCGACAAGGTCGATGCGCTGATCGACATGATGGGCGAGCTGGTGATCACCCAGTCCATGCTCAGCGATATCGGCGCCAACTTCACCCTTGCGCAGCTGGAACGGCTGCGCGAGGGGCTGGCGCAGCTCGAGCGCAACACGCGCGAACTGCAGGACAGCGTGATGCGCATCCGCATGCTGCCGATCGGCAGCGTGTTCAACCGTTTCCCGCGGCTGGTGCGCGATCTCGAGCGCAAGCTCGGCAAGCAGGTGCGGCTGGAACTGCACGGCGAGCACACCGAGCTGGACAAGACCGTGCTGGAGAAGATCGGCGATCCGCTGGTGCACCTGGTGCGCAACGCGATCGACCATGGCCTGGAAATGCCTGCGCAGCGCCGTGCCGCGGGCAAGCCCGAGACCGGTACGCTCGCCCTGGACGCGCATCACGAAGGCGGCAACATCGTGGTGCGGATCAGCGACGACGGCGCCGGGCTCAACCGCGAGCGGATCCTGGCCAAGGCGGTCGAGCGCGGCCTGGTCGGCCCCGGCCAGCAGCTCGGCGACGACGAGGTGGCCGAACTGATCTTCCAGCCCGGCTTCTCCACTGCTGCCCAGGCCACCGACCTTTCCGGCCGCGGCGTGGGCATGGACGTGGTTCGCCGCAACGTGCGCGACCTCGGCGGCAGCGTGGGCGTGAAGAGCGTGCCCGGCCAGGGCAGCGTGTTCACCATCGCGCTGCCGCTGACGCTGGCGATCATCGACGGCCTGGTCACCACGGTGGGCGCCGAGCGCTACATCGTGCCGCTGATCTCCATCGTCGAATCGCTGCGCCTGCCGGCCGACGCGGTGCGGCGGACCGCCGGCGGCGGCGAGGTGTTCCGCTTCCGCGACGAATACCTGCCAGTCATCCGCCTGCATCGCGCCTTCGGCTGCGCCGACGCGGTCACCGCGATCGAGCGCGGCATCGTGGTGGTGGTCGAGGACGAGGGACAGCGCGTGGGCCTGCTGGTCGACGAGCTGGTGGGCCAGCAGCAGGCGGTGATCAAGTCGCTGGAGAAGCATTACGAGCGGGTGCAGGGCGTGTCCGGGGCCACCATCGTCAGCGATGGTTCGGTGGCCCTGATCGTCGACGTGGGTGGGGTGGTACGGCTGGGGCGGCGCAGCAAGGCTGCGTAAGTGTCCCGCCGATGTTTTTTGTCCGAATGAGGTTTGCAGGATGTGGTCCCCGAAGTGGTCGTTTCATAGTCTGAGCCTGAGTGCTCGCACGGCATTGGTGGTTGTGGTGGTTGTCGCCGGTCTGGCCGGGCTCACCGTGATGAACGCGTTGCACAGTCGCGCCAGCCAGATGGATGGACTCGAACGCCTGCTGCGCAGCGAGGTCGAGTCGGCGGTATCGGTGACGCAGGGCTATGAGGCACGCGTCGCCAAGGGCGAACTCGGCGAGGCCGAGGCGAAGAAGCTGGCGCTTGCACAGATCCGCGAGATGCAGTGGAACGGTGGTGCCGGCTATATCTTCGCGTTTGACGACGACTACACGCTGGTCGAGCACCCGGTGATGACGGACAAGGTCGGCACGAGCGTGCGCGGCATGACCGACCCGAACGGCAAGCCGATCTACCAGCTGATGCACGACATCGACATGAAGGACGGCCATGGTGTCGTCCACTATGACTGGCTCAAGCCGGGCACGAAGAAGATCGTGGGCAAGGTCACCTGGTCGCAGCTGTTCAAGCCGTGGAACCTGCACTTCGCCGCCGGCGCCTACTTCGACGACATCGACGCACAGTTCCGCCACGGCCTGCTGGTGAACCTGGCCTGGGCCGGGTTGCTGGGCCTGCTGGTGATCGCGCTGGTGTGGCTGTCGATGCGCAGCATCCGTCGCAGCATCGGCGGCGAGCCGTCGTTTTCGGTGAAGATGGTCAATCGCATGGCGGACGGCAACCTGTCGCTCGAAGGCGCCGAAGGCATCCAGCTGGCACCGGGCAGCATGATGCACTCCATGCAGCGCCTGCACATGAAACTGATCGACGTGGTTGGCGAGGTGCAGCACGGTTCGCAGGCGGTGAGCAGCGCGGCGCAGCAGATCGCGCGCGGCAACGACGACCTCAGCCAGCGCACGCAGGAGCAGGCATCGAGCCTGGAGGAAACCGCCGCCTCGATGGAGGAGATGACCTCCACCGTGAGGCAGAACGCGGAGAACGCCAGCCATGCCAGCCAGTTGGCCAGCGGCGCGCGCGAGCAGGCCGAGCGTGGCGGCCAGGTGGCGGCGCAGGCGGTGGCGGCGATGGGCGAGATCACCACATCGAGCCGCAGGATCGCCGACATCGTGGGCCTGATCGACGAGATCGCGTTCCAGACCAACCTGCTGGCGCTGAACGCGGCGGTGGAAGCGGCGCGCGCCGGCGAGCAGGGTCGCGGCTTCGCCGTGGTGGCCGGCGAGGTGCGCAGCCTGTCGCAGCGCAGCGCGGCGGCGGCGAAGGAGATCAAGGCGCTGATCGGCGAAAGCGTGAACCGGGTGCAGGCCGGCGGCGCACTGGTGGAACAGACCGGCACGGTGCTCAAGGAGATCGTGGAGAGCGTGCGCAAGGTCACCGACATCGTGGCCGAGATCGCCGCGGCCAGCCAGGAGCAGTCGGCCGGCATCGACCAGGTGAACCGCGCGGTGATGCAGATGGACGAGGTGACCCAGCAGAACGCGGCGCTGGTGGAAGAAGCCGCGGCGGCCGCCCAGGCGATGCAGGAACAGGCGGCGGAGCTGCGGCGGCAGATGGCGTTCTTCCGGCTGGACGCGAATGCGACCGAGCCGGAAGAGGTCGTCGCGGCGCCGGAACCGCTGTCTGCGCGCGTGGTGCCGCTGCCGCAGCGGCCGGCGGCAAAGGCAAGGGCCGAGCGCCCCGCTGTGGCCGTGGCCGCGGGTGGCTGGACCGAGTTCTGAGCCCGGTGCGCGCCATCGCGGCGCGCTCAAGTCCTTTCCGGCAACGCCGATACAGCATCGAGGCCGGGCGTCCGCAGGCGCCCATCACGAGGTAGACGATCCATGCACGAACACCACGCGGACACGGCACCCGTCGTGCAGCAGCTGACCTTCAGCCTGGCCGGCGAGGAGTACGGCGTCGACATCCTGTCAGTGCGCGAGATCCGCGGCTGGTCGCGGGTGACGCGCATCCCGCAGGCGCCCGCACACATGCTCGGCGTGCTGAACCTGCGTGGCGCGATCGTGCCGGTGCTGGACTTGCGCCTGCGCTTCGGGCTGGAGCGCGAGGGCTACGGCGACAACACGGTGATGATCGTGGTGGCCGTGGCCGAGCGCCTGTTCGGCATCGTGGTGGACGCGGTGTCCGACGTGGTCGACATCGACCCGGCGGCGGTCAAGCCGGTGCCGGACATGGGCGCGATCGTCGACACCCGCTACCTGAAGGGCCTGGCCACCCATGTCGAGCGCATGGTGATGCTGCTGGACGTGGAGAAGCTCATGCGTCCGGAGGACGTTGAAACGCTGGATGCCGCGCTGCCGGACGTCCGCGATGTCGAAATTGCCGCCTGATCCGGGAACCACGATGAACATCAAGAAATTCACTGCGCGTCTCGCCAAGTTTTCGGCCTTGTCCGTCAAGGCCCGCCTGGTCGGCACCTTCGCCCTGCTCGCGATCATGCTGGTGGCGGGCGCCGGCGTGGGCCTGGGCGTGATGTCCTGGCAGAACGAGGGCATGCGCCAGAGTTACGAAAACGGCATGGTGCCGGTGCAGCTGATGGGCGAGCTGCGCGCCAAGTCGCTGCTGAACTTCGTCGTGCTGGGCGAGGCGGCCGATGTGATCGGCAAGGCCGACCAGGTGAAGCAGAAGGTCGCCGAGTCCGAGAAGCTCGAGAAGGAAATCACCGAGGTCAACAAGCAGCTGTCGGCGTTGCCGATGAATGCCGAGATCGCGAAGAAGTACAAGGCCTATCAGGCGACCACGGCCGACTACATGAGCAGCGTGAAGGACGTCTACGACGCACTGGCCCAGGGCGACGACGGCACGCGCGACACGCTGGAAATGGAGGTGCGGCCGAGCTTGATGATGCGCCAGGACGCACTCGACCAGCTGATCCGCGCGCAGGGCGACGAGGTGAAGCAGATTTACCAGAGCGAGGTCAGCCGCTATGGCGTGGTGCGTGCCCTGGTGCTGGCCGCGCTGTCCGGCGGCCTGATCTTCGCGCTGCTGGTGGCGACCCTGCTGGTGCGTTCGATCAGCGGCACGCTGGCGCACCTGATGAAGGTGGCGCATGCCATCGCCGACGGCCGGCTGGGCCACGACATCAAGGTCAAGCGGCACGACGAGCTGGGCCAGCTGCTCGACGCCTTCCGGCTGATGGACGAGCGCCTCGGCGCGATCGTGGGCGAGGTGCGCCAGGGTTCCGACGCGGTGAGCAGCGCGGCGCAGCAGATCGCGCGCGGCAACGACGACCTCAGCCAGCGCACGCAGGAGCAGGCGTCCAGTCTGGAAGAGACCGCCTCGTCGATGGAGGAGATGACCTCCACCGTGAAGCAGAACGCGGAGAACGCCAGCCACGCCAACCAGCTGGCGCGCGGCGCGCGCGAGCAGGCCGAGCACGGCGGCGAGGTGGCCGGCAAGGCGATCGCCGCGATGGCCGAGATCGACGCTTCCAGCCGCAAGATCGGCGACATCGTGGGCTTGATCCAGGAGATCGCGTTCCAGACCAACCTGCTGGCGCTGAACGCCGCGGTGGAAGCGGCGCGTGCCGGCGAGCAGGGCCGCGGCTTCGCCGTGGTGGCCAGCGAGGTGCGCAGCCTGGCGCAGCGCAGCGCCGGTGCGGCGAAGGAGATCAAGGGCCTGATCGCCGAGAGCGAGGAGAAGGTGCGCGGCGGTTCCGAGCTGGTCAACCAGTCCGGCAAGGCGCTGGCCGAGATCGTCGAGAGCGTGAAGAAGGTCACCGACATCGTGGCCGAGATCGCCGCGGCCAGCCAGGAGCAGTCGGCCGGCATCGACCAGGTCAACAACGCCGTGATGCAGATGGACGAGATGACCCAGCAGAACGCGGCGCTGGTCGAGGAAGCCTCGGCCGCCGCCCGCGCCATGCAGGAGCAGGCCGGCGACCTGACCAGCCAGGTGGGCTTCTTCCGCCTGGCCGGCGATGCCGCGGCGGCGGAGGACGTGCTGCCGCAGCGCGCGAAGGAAGTGGCCAAGGCCACCGAGGCGGTGTTCGCCGCCGTGCGCAAGGCGCCGCCGCGCGCCGCCGCCGAGACGGATGCCGGCGCCTGGAAGGAGTTCTGAGCGTGGCCGTCGCTGCCGGCGCGGTCTTGCGTGATGCGGCCCCGGCGGGCGACGGCGCGATCCTGCTTGGCGATGCCGAATTCCGCTTCCTGCGCGATTTCGTCTACGGGCACTGCGGCATCGCGCTGGGCGAACACAAGCGCCAGCTGGTGCAAGGGCGGCTGGCGCGGCGCCTGCGCGCGTTGCGCCTGCCCGACTACGCCACGTACTGCGCGCTGCTGCGCGATGATCCGCACGCCGAGCTGGGCGAACTGGCCAGCGCGATCAGTACCAACGTCACCGCGTTCTTCCGCGAGCCGCACCACTACGAGCTGCTGGAGCACGAGCTGCTGCCGCAGTGGCTGGCGCACAAGCGCCGCGACGGCGACCGCCTGCGGATCTGGTCGGCCGGCTGCTCCACCGGTGAAGAACCCTATGCGCTGGCGATGGTGCTGGCCGAGGCGCTGGAACGGCATGACGCGACCGGCATGGACGCGAAGATCCTCGCCACCGACCTGTCGCCGCAGGCATTGGAGGCCGCGCGCAACGGCGTGTATCCGCTGGACCGGCTCGGCGGCATCAGCGACGAGCGCCGGCGCCGCTGGATGCTGCGCGGCGCCGGCGAGTACGAGGGCTACGCCTGCGTGCATCCGCGCCTGCGCGAGCTGGTGACCGTGCAGCCGCTGAACCTGTTGCACGACTGGCCGATGCGCGGACCGTTCGACGCGATCTTCTGCCGCAACGTGGTGATCTACTTCGACCAGCCGACCAAGCAGCGGCTGTTCAGCCGCTATGCCGCGCTGCTGCCGGCGGGTGGCCACCTGTTCCTGGGCCACTCCGAGTCGCTGCACGGCATCAGCGACGACTTCGAGCTGATCGGGCGCACCGTCTACCGGAAGCGCGCCTGATGCTGGCGCGTACGGCCGAACGCCGGGCCACGCCCACGCTGCCCGAGGCCATGCCCGGCTTCGAGCACCTGCGCCGGTTCTGGGATCCCACCCAGAACTGCATGGTGGTGAAGGTGCTGCCGGGCGAGTTCTACGTGAGCGCGCAGGACGAACTGGTCAGCACCGTGCTGGGTTCCTGCGTGGCGGCCTGCATCCATGATGCGAACCGCGGCATCGGCGGCATGAACCATTTCATGCTGCCCGAGCCGAGGGGAGCCAGCGACAGCTGGTCGTCCACCGTGGGCCGTGCGGCGCGCTACGGCAGCGACGCGATGGAGCAGCTGATCAACGCGGTGCTGAAGGCCGGCGGCCAGCGCGCGGACCTCAGGATCAAGGTGTTCGGCGGCGGCCGCGTGCTCGCCCAGCTCAGCGACGTGGGTCAGCGCAACATCGATTTCGTGCGCCGCTACATCGCGGCCGAGCGGCTGCCGCTGGTGGCCGAGGACCTGGGCGACGTGTACCCGCGCCAGGTGCAGTTCTTCCCGCAAAGCGGCCGGGTACGCGTGCGCCAGCTGCGCCGCAGCGACGACGTGGCGCTGGTGGCCGACGAGCGCGGCTACCTCAAGCGTTTGGCAAACGATCCGATAAAGGGTGAGGTCGAGCTGTTCTGACGCCGGGCGCCGGCGCGGCATCGACCGGGCCATCGTCTTCGGCGACGGGGCCGCCTGGCCAAGGTGAGCAATGGAAAGAGTGCGCGTACTGGTAGTCGACGATTCCGCCCTGGTGCGCAAGTTGATGTCGACCATGCTTGCCTGCGACCCGGGCATCGAAGTCGTGGGCACGGCGGCGGACCCGCTGATCGCCCGCGAGAAGATCAAGCAGCTCGATCCCGACGTGCTCACCCTGGACGTCGAGATGCCGCGCATGGACGGCCTCACCTTCCTGGAAAACCTGATGCGGCTGCGGCCGATGCCGGTGGTGATGGTGTCGTCGCTGACCACCCAGGGCGCCGAGGTGACGCTGCGCGCGCTGGAGTTGGGTGCAGTGGATTTCCTGGCCAAGCCGAGCAGCGACCTGGCCACCAGCTTCGGCGACAGCGCGCTGGAAATCTGCGCCAAGGTCAAGCTGGCGGCGCGGGCGAAGCCGCGCGCGCGCACCACGGTGCGCAAGCTGGACGTGGCGCCGCGGCTCTCGGCCGACGCGGTGTTGCCGCGCTCGCAGGCGGCAGGCAGCCGCGGCGGCAGCCCGATCATCGCGCTCGGCGCCTCCACCGGCGGCACCGAGGCGGTGCGCGTGGTGCTGGAGGCGATGCCGCCGGACGCGCCGCCGATCCTGGTGACCCAGCACATCCCCGCCGCCTTCAGCGGGCCGTTCGCCGCGCGCATGGACCGCTGCTCGGCGATGCGCGTGTGCGAGGCGCGCGACGGCCAGCCGATCCAGCCGGGCCACGCCTACATCGCACCCGGCAGCCACCACCTGCTGGTGATGTGGGACGGCGCGAAGTACGTGTGCCGCCTGCACGACGGGCCGCCGGTGAACCGGCACCGTCCCAGCGTCGACGTGCTGTTCCGTTCGCTGGCGGCCAGCGCCGGCGCCGCCACCATCGCCGCCCTGCTCACCGGCATGGGCGACGACGGCGCGCGCGGACTGCTCGAACTGCGCCAGGCCGGCGCCGCCACCCTGGTGCAGGACGAGGCCAGTTCGGTGGTGTGGGGCATGCCCGGCGCCGCCTGGAAGCTCGGCGCCGCGCCGGAGATGCTGCCGGTCGACCACATCGCGGCGCGCCTGCTCGCGCTCGCCCGCCACTTCCATACCGGCGCGGTCTGCGCCTGAACGCGGAATACGGATCATGTCATTCACTCCCGCCCTTCTTTTCCGACGTCCGCTGGCCGGCTGGGCCGCCAGCGCCGTCGCCCTGCTGCTGACGTTGGCGTGGCACCCGGCCTGGCTGGCACCGCTGCTGGTGCTGGCCCTGACCGCGGCCTGGGCCGTCGCCGCGCGCGCCGAGCCGCCCGCGGCGCCTGTCGTCGCCGCGCCCACGAGCAGCGAGCCGGTGCGCGAAGCGCTGGAGGACGTGCGCAGCGCGCTGGTCGACGAACTCGGTCACGCCACCCGCGAGCTGCACCAGGGCCTGGATCTGCTGCGCGACGCGGTGTCCGAACTGGGCGGCGGCTTCGACGGCCTGTCCAGCAAGACCGCGCTGCAGCAGTCGCTGCTCAAGCAGATCATCGACGTGCAGGACGGCGGCGTGTCGGTGCAGGACTTCGCCGCGCGCACCGGCGACCTGCTGGAGCATTTCGTGGGCATGATCGTGCAGATGTCGCGCGAGAGCCTGCGCATCGTCTACCGCATCGACGGCATGGCGAAGGAGATGGACGCGGTGTTCGGCCTGCTCAGGAACGTCAACACCATCGCCGAGGAGACCAACCTGCTGGCGCTGAACGCCGCGATCGAGGCAGCGCGCGCCGGCGAGTCCGGGCGCGGCTTCGCGGTGGTGGCCGGCGAGATCCGCAACCTGGCCAGCAACTCCAACCAGCTCAACGAGCGGATCGGCGGCCACGTCGAGCGCGCGCGCACGGCGATGGAGCAGCTGCGCGGCCTGATCGGCGCGATGGCCTCGCAGGACCTCAACGTGGCGCTGTCGGCCAAGGGCGGCATCGACGCGATGACGGCCCATGTCACCGAGAGCGACGCACGCACCAGCAAGGTGGCCGATAAGGTGGTCGAGATCAGTCGCGGCCTCGGCAGCGACGTTTCCACCACCGTGCGCTCGCTGCAGTTCGAGGACATCCTGCGCCAGCTGATCACGCAGACCCGCACCCGGCTCACCGAGCTGCAGGACATCACCACCGAATGCACCCGCGACATCGAGGAACTGGCCTGCACTGCGCTCGAGGCCGATGCGCTGGAGGAGCGTTCCCGGCGCGTGCGCAGCCGGCTGGCGATCCAGCGCGAGAAGGCGCGGCTGCGCTCGCGCGGCCCGGCGCTGCAGAACTCGATGGATGCCGGCGAAATCGAACTCTTCTGAGGATCGTCCCATGATCGTCCACCACGACCCCGAACTCGACTGCCTCACCCTGCAACTGGGCGAGCGCTTCGATTTCAGCATCCACCGCGACTTCCACGATGCCTGCCTCGGCGAAGGCAAGCCTGCGCGCAGCTACGTGATCGACCTGGGCGAGGTCACCGGCATGGACAGCTCGGCGCTCGGCATGCTGCTGCTGCTGCGCGAGCATGCCGGCGCCGACCGCGCCGACATCCGCATCGTCAACGCCTCGGGCGAGTTGCGCGGCACCCTGCGCGTGGCCGGTTTCGACAAGCTGTTCGTGCTGCACTGACGTTTGCCGGCGGGCGTGGCCGGCGGGGTGGCGAGGGGGCCGGGCAGGACGTTAAAGTTTTTCGCGGAGATGCCGAAAGCGGGGACTACGGGTCACTTACGTGCCACGGTTTCCCACTGCCCCATGGAGTCTCCCATGAAAGCTTTCGTCGTCTCCGCCGTCCTGCTGCTCGCCCCGCTGGTCGCCCATGCCGCCTGCGCACCCAAAGATTTCGCGATCGAGGGTTTCAAGCCCGGCGCGGCCCCGGGAGCCCGCCTCAGCCTGCGTGGCGAGCTGGTCAACCACTGCACCACGGCCTCGGCCGCACAGATCCGCGTCGAGATCAAGGACGCATCGGGCGCCGTGCTGCAGAGCAAGCAGGCATGGCCGGCCGGCACCTCCAACATCGCCCCGGGCGACACGGTGAACTTCGACCTGGGCCGCATGTTCCACGCCCAGCCGGACATGAGCACCTTCACCGCCAGCGTGGTGGACGTGCGCACCTGGTAAACCAGGTTATTCCGAGGTCATGACTGCAGCTCAGGGCTAGCGTCGAGTCATCGGTTGGTGAGCGACGCGATGGCTCTCCTCTTTCCCTTGCATGGGAAGGAAGTGCTGAGACTCGACGCTAATCGGGTGTGAGGCCATACACCACGCATCCAAGGAGGATTCATGGGGTCACAGCAACAGCCCGTCGGGATCGGCCAGCGCTATACCGTGTCGTGGGTGGCCTACGTTCGCCCTGCCATTGTTTTTCTTATCATGTTTGGCATCGGTTACGTCCTGATCGACGTCAACGGCTGGCTGGGCGGTATCTTCATGGCATTCGGGCTTGGCCTCCTCATCGTCCAAGTCCTTACCATCCACAGTGTCGCCCTTTACACGGACGATCAAGGCGTTTGGGTGTACAGCGGCATCTTCCCTTGGTCAAAGGGCACGAGTGGGGTCAAGTGGCGCGATGTCGAGGATGCCGTTTACTTTCCCAACTTCCTCGGTTGGTTGCTCAAGTCTTATACCGTGCGCATCGGGCATCGCTTCACCAAATCGAGCGAGATTGTGCTACCTCATATTGCTCGTGGACACGATGCCGTCATGCACATCAACGACTTTCACCGCAAAGTCTTGACCGCCAATTCTATGGACGGCATGGTCTAACCAGTTGTTCATTCAAGTCGAGACCGCTTCGCGGCTCGACTTGACTTCGGCGATCGTCCACAGGGTGCTCGCAACGCGCAAACAGTTTCGTTGCTAATCTTCGCGCGGTTGTCGACGCACGAGGTGTCCCGTGGCGAAGCGATACATCCTGGCGCTGGACCAGGGCACCACCAGCACGCGGGCGATCCTGGTCGACGCTGCAGGTTGTGTGGCCGGCATGGCGCAGCGCGAATTCGCGCAGATCTATCCGCAGCCAGGCTGGGTGGAGCACGATCCGCGCGAGATCCTCGCCAGCGTGCTGGTGACGGTGACCGAGCTGCTGACGCGCAGCCAGGTCGAGCTGCGCGACCTGGCCGGCATCGGCATCACCAACCAGCGCGAGACCACGGTGGTGTGGGACCGCCGCAGCGGCCAGCCGGTGCACAACGCGATCGTATGGCAGTCGCGGCAGAGCATGGCGATCTGCGAGCGGCTGGAGGCGGAGGGTTGTGCACCGACGGTGCGCGCGAAGACCGGCCTGCTGATCGACGCCTATTTCTCGGCCAGCAAGATCCGCTGGATCCTCGACCACGTCGAGGGCACGCAGGCGCGCGCCGAACGCGGCGAGCTGCTGTTCGGCACGATCGAGAGCTGGCTGGTGTGGAACCTCACCGGCGGCCGCCTGCACGTCACCGACGCCAGCAATGCCGCGCGTACCTTGCTGTACGACATCCATGCGCGCGACTGGGACGACGAACTCCTGCGCATGTTCAAGGTGCCGCGCAGCATGCTGCCGCAGGTGCGCACCTGCAGCGAGCGTTACGGCGAGACCGATCCCGCGCGCTTCCTCGGTGCCGCGGTGCCGATCGGCGGCCTTGCCGGTGATCAGCAGTCGGCGCTGTTCGGCCAGGCCTGCTTCGAACCGGGCATGGCGAAGAACACCTATGGCACCGGCTGCTTCATGCTGATGCACACCGGCGCACAGGCGGTGCCGTCGCGCCGCGGCCTGCTGACCACGATCGCCTGGGACATCGGCGGCCGGGTCGAGTACGCGCTGGAAGGCAGCATCTTCGTGGCCGGCGCGGTGGTGCAATGGCTGCGCGATGGCCTGCGCATGCTGGAATGCGCCGCCGACTCGCAGGCGCTGGCCGAAAGCGTGGCCTCCAGCGACGGGGTCTACCTGGTGCCGGCCTTCGTGGGACTGGGCGCGCCGTACTGGCGCAGCGAGGTGCGCGGCGCGATGTTCGGCCTCACCCGCGGCACGCGCCGCGAGCACCTGGTGCGCGCAGCGCTGGAGGCGATGGCCTACCAGTCGCGCGACGTGCTGGCGGCGATGGAGGCGGACGCGGGCATCCCGCTGAAGGAATTGCGCTGCGACGGCGGCGCGATCGCCAACGACTTCATCGCGCAGTTCCAGAGCGACATGCTGGACGTGCCGCTGCTGCGCCCGCGGGTGCAGGAGACCACGGCGCTGGGCGCGGCCTATCTGGCCGGGCTGGCGCTGGGTTTCTGGGAAAGCCGCGGGCAGCTCGCGCAGCTGTGGCAGATGGAGCGGCGCTTCGAGCCGCGCATGCCCGCGCCGGAACGCGAGCGGCGCTACCGCGGCTGGCAGGCGGCGGTGCATGCCGCCTGCGCGTTCACGCCGGCGTAGACGGTTGAATCGTGTAGGAGCGGCTTCAGCCGCGATCGGTTCGGCGAGGAATCGCGGCTGAAGCCGCTCCTACGGGTATGCGGTCAGTCCAGCGCGTAGCCGAACTGCTCCTTGAACGCGGCCGAGAACTCGGCGTAGTCGAAGCGCTGGTTCTGCGTGCCGGGGTGTTCGACCTTGAGCGCGCCCATCAGCGAGGCCATGCGGCCCACGGTGGGCCAGTCCTTGCCGCGCATGATGCCGAAGATCAGGCCGGCGCGGTACGCGTCGCCGCAGCCGGTGGGGTCGACGATCTGGCGCTCGTGCGCCGGCGGGATCTCGTGCGTGGTGCCGTCGGCGTGGATCAGCGAGCCGCGCGGCCCCAGCGTGACGACATAGGCCTTCACCCGGGCGGCGATCTCCTCGGCGCTCCAGCCGGTGCGCGTCTGCAGCAGCTGCGATTCGTAGTCGTTGACGATGACGTAGGTGGATTTCCCGATCATCGCGCGGAATTCGTCGCCGCTGAACAGCGGCATCGCCTGGCCCGGGTCGAAGATGAAGGGCACGCCGCGCGCGGCGAATTCGTCCACGTGTTGCAGCATCGCCTCGCGGCCGTCGGGGGCCACGATACCGAAGTCGATGTCGGGGATCTCGCGCACGTGGTTGTCGTGCGCGCTGGACATCGCGCCGGGATGGAAGGCGGTGATCTGGTTGTTGTCCAGGTCGGTGGTGATGAAGCACTGCGGGGTGAACTGGTCGTCGAACACGCGGATGCGGTCGAGCCGGATGCCGCACTTCTCCAGGTGCGCGCGGTAGGGCGCGAAATCCTGGCCCACCGCGGCCACCGGCAGCGGGTCGCCGCCCAGCAGCTTCAGGTTGTAGGCGATGTTGCCGGCGCAGCCGCCGAACTCGCGGCGCATCCGCGGCACCAGGAAGGACACATTCAGGATGTGCATCTGGTCGGGCAGGATATGGTTCTTGAACTGGTCCTGGAACACCATGATGGTGTCATAGGCCAACGATCCGCAGATGACGGCAGACATGGTTGCGTGATTGCCCCGATGTAAGGATGGCGCGCGCGGCGCGACCGACGAACCCGGATCCGCGGATCCGGCCAAAGGCCCGCATCCTATCTTGAACGTGCGTTCATGGCGAATCCTGCGGATCGCGCGATCCGCCCGGTCCGGATCGCCGGAATGTGCGGCAAACGGCGTTGTACAAGGCTTTCTTAACGTCTTTCCGGTTGCGCCGGCACGATGCGCTGACTAGACTGGTGAGCTTATTTTTTACTCATGCCGGCGCGCGGCGGACCTCATGTTCAAGAAGTTTCGCGGGATCTTCTCCAACGATGTCTCGATCGACCTCGGCACCGCCAACACGCTGATCTACGTGCGCGGCCAGGGCATCGTGCTGAACGAGCCCTCGGTGGTGGCGGTGCGCCAGGACCGCGGTCCGGGCGGCCCGCGCGCGATCGCGGCGGTGGGCAGCGACGCCAAGCGCATGCTCGGCCGCACGCCGGGCAACATCGCCACGGTGCGCCCGATGAAGGACGGCGTGATCGCCGACTTCACCATGACCGAGGCGATGCTGCAGCACTTCATCAAGCAGGTGCACAAGTCGCGCCTGCTGCGCCCCAGCCCGCGCGTGCTGGTCTGCGTGCCCTGCGGCTCCACCCAGGTGGAGCGCCGCGCGATCAAGGAGTCGGCCGAGGGCGCCGGCGCCCGCGACGTGTTCCTGATCGAGGAGCCGATGGCCGCCGCGATCGGCGCCGGTATCCCGGTGCACGAGGCGCGCGGCGCGATGGTGCTGGACATCGGCGGCGGCACCTCCGAGGTGGCGGTGATCTCGCTGAACGGCATCGTCTACTCGCAGTCCGTGCGCGTGGGCGGCGACCGCTTCGACGAGGCGATCATCAACTACGTGCGCCGCAACCACGGCACCCTGATCGGCGAATCCACCGCCGAGCGGATCAAGCTGGAGATCGGCTGCGCGTTCCCGCAGAGCGAGGTCAGGGAGATCGAGATCTCCGGCCGCAACCTCGCCGAGGGCGTGCCGCGCATGTTCACGATCAACTCCAACGAGATCCTCGAGGCGCTGCACGAGCCGCTGGCCGGCATCGTGGCCGCGGTGAAGTCGGCGCTGGAGCAGACCCCGCCGGAGCTGTGCTCCGACGTGGCCGAGCGCGGCATCGTGCTCACCGGCGGCGGCGCGCTGCTGCGCGACCTGGACCGCCTGATCTCCGAGGAGACCGGCCTGCACGTGCAGGTGGCGGACGACCCGCTGACCTGCGTGGCGCGCGGCGGCGGCAAGGCGCTGGAGCTGATCGATCAGCACGGCAGCGATTTCTTCGCCCCCGAATAAGCAGGGCAGGCTCTAGCCGTGGCGCGTCCGCGCGATGAGTCCTCGCCGCTGTTCGCCGGCAACGCCGCGGGCACGCTGCGGCTGATCTTCTACCTCGCCCTGGCCATGGTGCTGATGGTGCTCGACCATCGCAACGACTGGCTGTGGCGCGTGCGCTACGCGGCCTCGGTGGTGGTGGAGCCGGTGTACCGGCTGGCCAACCTGCCCAGCGCCGGCATGCGAACGCTGACCGTGGCATTCGCCGACCGCAAGTTGCTCACCGAGCAGAACCAGCGCTTGCGCGAGGACCTGCTGCTGGCCAACGCGCGGCTCAACCGCATGGCCGGCGTGGCCGAGCAGAACCAGCGCCTGAAGGAACTGCTGGACACCCGGCACAGCCTGGACCTCAACGTGCAGCTGGCGCGCGTGGTGGGCGTGGACCTGGGCGCCTACCAGCAGCGGCTGGTGCTCAACCTCGGCGCCCGCGACGGCGTGAAGCCGGGCCAGCCGGTGATCGACGCGCACGGCGTCATGGGCCAGGTGACCGAGGTGTTGCCGACCACCTCGGTGGTGATGCTGGTGACCGATCCGGAGCACGCGATCCCGGTGGTGGTGGAGCGTTCCGGCCTGCGCACGGTCGCCTACGGCGCGCGCGACGGCAGCGGCCTGGTGCTGCCGAACATTCCGCTGGCCGCCGACGTGCGGCCGGGCGACAAGCTGCTCACCTCGGGCCTGGGCGGACGTTTCCCGCCGGGCTTCCCGGTAGGCAAGGTGCAGTCGGTGGCGCTCGGCGCCTCCGGCATGTTCCGCGTGGCGCAGGTGCAGCCCGCGGCCGACCTCGACCGCAGCGACGACGTGCTGCTGCTGCACGACCAGGCCGAGCCCGACGGCCCGCCCGCGCCGGCGTCGCCAGCCGGGCCGCCGGCGACGCTGGCGCCCGCGCCGGGCGCGGCCGGCGGCAACGCCCCGGCAACCACTGCGCCACCGGGCAGTCCAAGGGCGGCGGCGCGGCGTGCCGCCGCGTCCGGCACGACCGGGGGCGCGCCATGAACCGCCAGCGCCTGTCGCTGTGGTGGTTCATCGGCACGCTGCTGTTCGCACTGCTGTCGATGCTGGTGCCGCTGCCGGCGCCGCTGGAGCCGTTCAAGCCGTACTGGCCCGCGCTGGTGCTGCTGTACTGGGCGCTGGAGTCGGAAGATCGCGTCGGCCTGGGCCTGGCCTTCCTGCTCGGCCTGGGCGCCGACCTGTTCGATGGCGTGCTGCTGGGCGAGCAGGCGCTGCGCCTCACAGCGCTGGTGTTCATCGCGCTGCGCTTCCGTTCGCGGCTGCGCTTCTTCCCGATGTGGCAGCAGACCCTGGCGGTGCTGGCGCTGCTGCTGAACGACCGCATCCTGCTGCTGGTGGTGCGGGTGCTGTCCGGCGTCCCGGTGCCGCCGGCAAGCTGGTGGATCGCCCCGTTCGTGGGTGCCGCGCTGTGGCCGTTCCTGTTCCTGCTGCTGGACGACCTGCGTGCACGGCTGCGGATCCAATGAGACATGAACCCGTGACATGAAGCTGCGCCGCGCGATCAAGGATGCACGGAGCGAAGGCGAGCTGTTCCGCCGTCGCGCGCTGGCGGGCTTTGCGCTGATCCTGCTGGGCCTGGCCGGGCTGATCGGCCGCTATGTGTTCCTGCAGGTGTCGCGCTACGACGAGTTCGCCACGCGCTCGCAGAACAATCGCGTCAAGCCGATCCCGATCCCGCCGGCGCGCGGCCTGATCTACGACCGCAACGGCGTGCTGCTGGCCAACAACGTGCCCGCGTTCCGGCTCGAGGTGGTGCCCGAGCAGGTCGACGACATGCAGGCGATGCTGGCGCAACTGGGCCAGGTCATCCCGCTCAGCCAGGACGACCTCGACGCCTTCCGCAAGCAGCTGAAGCAGAGCCGCCGTTTCGAGAGCGTGCCGCTGAAGATGCGCCTCACCGAGGACGAGATCGACCGCTTCGCGGTGAACCGCTGGCGCTTCCCCGGCGTGGACGTGGTGCCCTACCTCAATCGGCGCTACCCGCTGGGCCCGCTGTTCGCGCACGTGATCGGCTACGTCTCGCGCATCGACGCAGACGACCTGGCACGGCTCGACCCGGCACGCTACAAGGGCACCACCCACGTGGGCCGCATCGGCATCGAGCGCTCCTACGAGGACGTGCTGCACGGTTCGCCGGGCTACGAGCTGGTCGAGGTCAACGCGAACGGACAGACCCAGCGCGTGCTGCAGACGCACCCGGCCACGCCCGGCAAGAACATCTATCTCAGCATCGACGCGCGCATCCAGAAGGCCGCCGAACAGGCCTTCGACGGCCGCCCCGGCGCGGCGGTGGCGATCGATCCGCGCAACGGCCAGGTGCTGGCGATGGTCAGCGTGCCGACCTACGACCCCAACCTGTTCGTCGACGGCATCAGCCACGCCGACTACGACGCGCTGACCAGCGCGCCGGACAAGCCGCTGCTGAACCGCGCGCTGCGCGGCGTGTATCCACCGGGTTCCACGGTGAAGCCCTATGTGGGCCTGGGCGGCCTGGAGCTGGGCCTGCGCACACCGCAGGACACGGTGCTCTCCACCGGCACGTTCTACATCCCGGGCCAGTCGCGCGGCTACCGCGACGACCGCCGCGGCGGCTTCGGCACGGTGGACCTGCGCAAGGCCATCATGTGGTCGGTGAACACCTACTTCTACAAGCTGGCGTTGGACATGGGCATCGACCGCTTCAGTGCGTGGATGGGCCGGTTCGGCTTCGGCAAGCCCACCGGCATCGACCTGGACGGCGAGGCGAGCGGCGTGCTGCCCTCGCGCGAGTGGAAGGCCAGGCGCTTCAAGCAGCCGTGGTATCCCGGCGAGACGGTGATCGCCGGCATCGGCCAGGGCTACTGGGCGGTGACCCCGCTGCAGCTGGCGCACGCGCTGGCCACCCTGGCCGGCCACGGCATGCCGTACGCGCCGCGGCTGGTGATGGCCACCCAGGTCGGCGTGGACACGCCGAAGCTGCCGCTGTCCAATCCGCCCAGCGGCCCCTCGCTGGTCACCAACCAGGCCAGCTGGCTGGCGGTGGAGCAGGGCATGCAGATGGTGGTGAACGATCCGCGCGGCACCGGTTACGGGCTGGGCAAGGGCTTCCCCTACACCATCGCCGGCAAGAGCGGCACCGCCGAGCGCTACTCGCGCCGCAGCGACGCCTACAACGAGAACAAGAACCTCGCCTACCTGGCCAGCCGCCATCGCGCCTGGTTCGAGATGTTCGCGCCGGCCGAGGCGCCGCGCATCGCGGTGGCGGTGGTGCTGGAGCAGGGCGCCTGGGGCGCTTCCTCGGCAGGCCCGATCGCGCGCAAGATCCTCGACGCCTGGCTGGCCACCCAGCCGGATGCGCCGCCGGACACGCCACTGCCGCCGGAGGGCAAGCCTGGCTCCGGGCTGCCGCCATCCGTGCCGGCACCAGCCGCTTCGGTCGAGCCGGAGGATGTGCCGGCCGAGGCGTCGACACCGGAGACGCCGCCATGATCGAGTTGCTGCACGTGCGGATGCGGCGCCTGCTGCATCGCGTGCTGACCCGGCCGCGGATCGACCTGCCGCTGGCCATGGGCCTGCTGCTGCTGGCCTTGGCCGGGCTGGGCACGCTGTACAGCGCCGCCGATGGCAGCCTTGCGCTGGTGGGCGGGCAGGCGGCGCGCTTCGTGCTGGGCTTCGCGCTGCTGCTGCTGATCTCGCGCATTCCGCCGTCGACCCTGCGCAACTGGACGCCGTGGCTGTATGCCGGCAGCACCTTCCTGCTGGTGGTGGTGGCGGTGCTCGGCGAAGGCCGCGGCGCCGACCGCTGGCTCAACCTGGGCGTGATGCGCTTCCAGCCCTCCGAGCTGGTGAAGCTCACCATGCCGATGATGGTGGCCTGGTACCTGCATCCGCGCCAGCTGCCTCCCGGCTGGAAGGACATCGCGGTGGTGGGCATCCTGATCGTGGTGCCCGCCGCGCTGATCGCCAAGCAGCCGGACCTCGGCACCGCACTGCTGGTGGCGGCGGCCGGCTCGTTCGCGCTGTTCCTCGCTGGCATGGCGTGGTGGCGCATCGGCGTGCTGCTGGCGGGCGCGGGCGCGCTGGTGCCGGTGGCCTGGCATTTCATGCACCAGTACCAGCGCGAGCGCGTGCTGACCCTGCTCAACCCCGAGTCCGATCCGCTGGGCAACGGCTGGCACATCATCCAGTCGCAGATCGCGGTGGGCTCCGGCGGCGTGTTCGGCAAGGGCTGGATGCACAGCTCGCAGGCGCAGCTGGATTTCCTGCCCGAGCACACCACCGACTTCATCTTCGCGGTGTTCTCCGAGGAGTTCGGCCTGGTCGGCGTGTGCCTGATGGTGGCGCTGTACGTCTTCATCATCGGCCGCTGCCTGTGGATCGCGATGGAAGCGCGCGAAACCTACTCGCGCCTGCTCGCCGGCGCGATCGGCATGAGCCTGTTCGTCTACGTGTTCGTCAACGGCGGCATGGTGTCCGGCATGCTGCCGGTGGTGGGCGTGCCGATGCCGATGGTGAGCTACGGCGGCACCTCGGCGGTGACCCTGCTGACCGGCTTCGGCATGCTGATGTCGATCCACGCGCACCGCAAGCGGCATGATTGAGCGCTTGTGAAGAATTCACGGCCTCCGGGCGGATGGCCGGGCTTGTAGGAGCGCACCCTGTGCGCGAAGGCTCTGGCGCTGATCGGAGCAAAAGCCTTCGCGCACAGGGTGCGCTCCTACGCGCGGGCTGTCGCGCCAGGTGCCGGACGTGCGACAGGGAAACTCCACAAGGAATTTCCACAAACCCCGAACGGCGCCCCGGCCGCTTCACGCCTGTTTCGCGGTCGGCGGTCTAAAAGGCCACGACAGCATCCCGGGCGTCCGCCGCCATACCCTCCATGGTTCCGCGGCAGTTCGTGCCTCGCGCTTGCAGCCAGCCGCGGCGAGGCTTCGTCGCGCCAGCCGTAGGGAGAGTCGCCATGTCGTCCCAGCCGCCTTCGCGATCGCGCCGCGATTTCATCCGGCACAGCCTGGCAACGGTACCCGCGCTCGGGTTGTTCGGCGGTGCCATGATCGCGCCGGGGCGCGTGTCGGCCGCAGCGCGGCAAGCCTACGCACCACGCTATTTCAATGCGGACGAATGGGCATTCGTGCAGGCCGCGGTGGACCGGCTGATTCCCGCCGACGACACCGGCCCTGGCGCGCTGGAGCTGGGCGTGGCCGAGTTCATCGACCGCCAGATGGATGACGCCTACGGCCGCGGCGAGCTGTGGTACATGCAGGGGCCGTTCGTGCCGGATGCGCCGGCGACGCTGGGTTACCAGCTGCGCTTCACTCCGCGCGAGCTGTATCGCGCCGGCATCAAGGCGGTGGAGCAGTGGTGCCGCCAGCAGCACAACAAGGGTTTCGCGGCGCTGGCGCCGGAAGTGCGCGACCAGGTGCTGCAGCAACTGGAGCACGGTTCGATTTCCCTCGAAGGCGTGCCGGCCGCGGCCTTCTTCGGCCAGCTCCTGCAGAACACCAAGGAGGGTTATTTCGCCGACCCGATGTACGGCGGCAACCGCGACATGGGCAGCTGGAAGATGATCGGCTTCCCCGGCGCGCGCGCGGACTTCGCCGACTGGATCGAGCAACCCGGCAAGGTCTATCCGTTCGGGCCGGTGTCGATCCGCGGAGACAAGGCATGAAGCGCATGAAGCCGGTGGACGCGGTGATCGTCGGCTTCGGCTGGACCGGCGCGATGATGGGGCTGGAACTGGCCGAGGCAGGCCTCGAGGTGCTGGCGCTGGAGCGCGGCGACTACCGCGACACCTCGCCGGACTTCAGCTATCCGCAGATCGCCGACGAGCTGGCCTACGGCATCCGCGGCAAGCTGTTCCAGCCGCTGGCGCGCGAGACGGTGACGATCCGCCACGCCGTCAACGAGACCGCGGTGCCATACCGCCAGTACGGTTCGTTCCTGCTCGGCAACAACGTGGGCGGCGCCGGCACGCACTGGAACGGCCAGCATTACCGGCCCTCGCCCGAGGACCTGGAACTACACACGCACATCACCCAGCGCTACGGCGCGAAGTTCATGCCGGCGGACATGCAGATCCAGGACTACGGCCTGAGCTACGACGAGCTGGAGCCGTTCCTGGAGAAGTTCGAGTACGTCTGCGGCACTTCCGGCCGCGCCGGCAACCTCGGCGGGCAGGTGCAGATCGGCGGCAATCCGTTCGAGGGGCCGCGCCAGCACGAGTATCCCAACCCGCCAGTGGCCGACACCTATGGCGCGAAGCTGTTCGCCGACGCGGCGCGGGCGGTGGGCTTCCATCCGTTCCCGCAGCCCTCGTCGAACGCCTCGCGGCCCTACACCAATCCCTACGGGGTGCGGCTGGGGCCGTGCAACCTGTGCGGCTACTGCGAGCGCTTCGGCTGCTTCATGTATTCCAAGGCCTCGCCGCAGACCACCATCCTGCCGGTGCTGATGCGCAAGCCGAACTTCGCGCTGCGCACCAACAGCCACGTGCTGAAGGTCAACCTCGACTCCACCGGCAAGCGCGCCACCGGCGTCACCTACGTCGACGCGCAAGGCCAGCAGGTGGAGCAGCCGGCGGAGCTGGTGATCGTGGCCGCGTTCCAGATGCACAACGTGCGGCTGCTGCTGCTGTCGGGCATCGGCAAGCCCTACGACCCGGCCAGCGGCAGCGGCGTGATCGGGCGCAACTACGCCTACCAGATGATGAGCGGCATCTCGGTGTTCTTCGACAAGGACGTGGCGATCAACCCGTTCATCGCGGCCGGTTCCGGCGGCACCGAGATCGTGGACGATTTCAACTCCGACCACTTCGACCACGGCCCGCACGGCTTCGTCGGCGGCGGCTACATCTTCGGCGGCCAGACCGGCGGGCGGCCGATCCAGCAGCTGATGGTGCCGCCGGGCACGCCGGCCTGGGGCGCGAAGTGGAAACAGGCGGCCAGGGACAGCTACCTGCATACCGCCACCGTGGGCACGCACGGTTCGGTAATGGCCTATCGTGACCGCTACCTCGACCTCGACCCCACCTACAAGGACGCGTTCGGCCAGCCGCTGCTGCGCATCACCTTCGACTGGCACGACAACGAGTACAAGATGACGCGCTTCCTCAGCGACCGCGCGCAGCAGATCGTGGACCAGATGAAGCCGCGCCAGTCCTCGCTGACCATCCGCCAGCCGGGCGACCACTACGACATCCGCCAGTACCAGACCACGCACACCACCGGCGGCGTGATCACCGGCGCGGACCCCGCCACCAGTGCGCTCAACCGCTACCTGCAGAGCTGGGACGTGCCCAACGTGTTCGTCACCGGCGCCTCGGCGTTCCCGCAGAACATCGGCTACAACCCCACCGGGCTGATCGGCGGCCTCACCTACTGGGCGGCCAAGGCGATCCGCGAGAACTACCTCAAGAACCCCGGACCGCTGGTGCAGGCATGAACGCGTCGACCCACTCCGCGCGCAGGCGGCGCTGGCCCACGGTGATCGCGACCATCGTGATCGTGCTGATCGTGCTGGTGATCCTGGCCTGGCTGGGCAGCAAGCTGGTGCGCGCCGGCGGCGATCCGCAGGCAGCGGCGCCGGCGGCCGCCACGCCCGCGCTGATCGCGCAGGGCGCCTACGTGGCGAAGCTGGGCGACTGCGCCGCCTGCCATACCGCGCCCGGCGGCAAGCCATTCGCCGGCGGGCTGGCGATCGCTTCGCCGGTCGGCACCATCTACAGCACCAACATCACGCCCGACCGCGACACCGGCATCGGCGCCTACAGCTATGGCGAGTTCGAGCGCGCGGTGCGCCGCGGCGTGGACCGCCACGGCCACACGCTGTACCCGGCGATGCCGTATCCCTCCTATGCGAAGGTCAGCGATGCCGACCTCACTGCGCTGTATGCCTACTTCATGCATGGCGTGCAGCCGGTGCGGCAGGCCAACCATGCCGAAGGCATCCCGTGGCCGCTGTCGATGCGCTGGCCGCTGGCCTACTGGCGCGGCTTGTTCGCACCCAGGGTCGCGGCCAGCGTGCCGGCGCCGGGCGACGATCCGCTGGCGCGCGGCGCCTACCTGGTCGAGGGCCTTGGGCATTGCGGCGCCTGCCACACGCCGCGCGCGGTCACCTTGCAGGAGAAGGCGCTGAGCGACCACGACAGCTCGCTGTACCTCAGCGGCGGCGTCAACGACCACTGGGTGGCGCCCAGCCTGCGCGGCGATGCCGCCAGCGGCCTCGGCGGCATGAGCGAGGCCGGCCTGGCAACCCTGCTCGGGACCGGCCGCACCGACCGCAGCGCGATCTTCGGCGGCATGACCGACGTGGTGGCGCACAGCACCCAATACATGAGCGAGGCCGACCTGAAGGCCGTGGCGCGCTACCTGAAGTCGCTGGCGCCGCATCGTCAGGAAACGGCCGTGAAATACGACCCGGCGACGCACCAGGCGCTGTTCGCGGGCAAGGTCGCGGCGACCGGCGCGCAGCTCTACGTGGACAATTGCGCCACCTGCCACCGCACCGACGGACAAGGCTATGCGCAGGTGTTCCCGACATTGGCCGGCAACCCGGTAGTGAACGGCGACGACCCCGCCTCGCTGATCCACCTGGTGCTGGCCGGCGGCACCATGCCCGGCGCGCAGGCGGCGCCGACCCAGTTCACCATGCCGCCGTTCGACCAGCGGTTGTCGGACCGGGAGATCGCCGACGTGCTGAGCTTCGTGCGCACGAGCTGGGGCAATCGCGCGGCGGCGGTCAGCGCCGCACAGGTACGCAAGCTGCGTGGCGCCGTGCCGGCGGGGCGCGCGGGCATGACCGATTACGACCCGCGGAAGCGCTGACGCCGCGGCGATTGCGGGTCGGTCCCGCGTTGCCGTCTGCGTACGCTTTTGGTGACGCGGAAGGCTTATTGGTCTGCATGGAACCCTGCTCCAAGGCCTGGTACGTGGGGCTGCGGTCGGCGCATCGTCCAGCCGCAGATCCCGGTAGGCTCGGATTCGGCAAGGACTGGATGCGCAGCTCGCGGTCGCGGTCGGACTTCCTGTCCAAGTGCACCGCAAGTGACACGGCCAGGCACGCGCTTGTCGTCCGGCCTGCATGCATCGCAAGATGTGTCGACGAGGGGAATCCATCCGGGGAAGATATGAAGGCCAGGAACAGGGCTTGGGCGGCGCTTGTCGGTGTCGCGGTGTGCGTGGCGGCCGGGGCGACGGATCTGCGGGTGCCGCCCATCCCGGCGAAAGATGCAGCCAAGGTGTTCCCCGATGCGCCCGAGCCGTGGCGGGATTACCTGGCCAAGGCGCGCGCCGCCGAGCGCATCGCCGATCCGCTGCAGCGCTGCCTGGCGTTCCCTGATCTGCCCGGCAACCACTGGCCCGAGGGCCATGCGGTAGCCCATTGCGCTTTCCACGCCATGCAGGATGCGCCGGCCATCAAGCTGGATGAGTTGGACGGCTATCTTGCGCGCGGCGATACCAAGGGTCTGCGCGTCAGGCTGGATGGTTACCTCGCGCGGCACTATGCCAAGGGTGCGCTGGGCGAGGACATCGACGTGGTGTTCGAGCAGTTCGACGCGAGCGAGCGCAGCGACAACCTTTCCCGCAGTTGGCTGCAATCGGCGCCGAACGATCCCTATGCCAACCTGGCGCGGGCCGACTACCTGCTGCAAAGGGCCTGGAAGGCGCGCGGCAAGCAATATGTCGCTGACACCTCGGTGGGCAATCTGGAGAACATGCAGGCGCAGGTGGATCAGGCCATCCCGTTGTTCGACAAGGCCAGCAAGCTCGAGCCTCGCCTGCTACCTGCCTATGTCGGGCTGATGGAGGCGGCCATGCTGACCGGGCGCGACGAGCTCGGCGAGGCGGCATTCGCTGCTGCGGAGAAACAGGATCCGGCTTGTTTGTACCTGATCCGGCAACGCATGCAATCCCTGCGGCCACGTTGGGGTGGTTCTTACGAGCAGCTTGCGGCGTACATGGAGACGTTGACGCTGCGCCTGCAGGAGCACCCGGCCATTGCGATCTATCTCCCTTGGCCGTATGAGGATCGCGCCAGTGAGTTCGAGGGTGATGAATTCTACAAATCGCAGGCCGCGGCTCTGCTGGACCATGCCGTTGACGTGGGTTCCCACGACCAGTCCTTGCACGAGACGGGAGAGGTCGCGCTCAACCGGATCGATGCGCCTGTCGACACTTGGCGTGGGTTGGCGCTGCTATTGCAGGAGGCTCGTTTCAGGCATGGTGATGCCTGGGCGGATCGTGTTATTGCAAAGTATCTGGTGCGGTACGAGCCCGAGTGGGCGATGCAGTACCTCGCGCGTGCGCAGAAGCTCGCGCCGGATAGCGGGATGCTGCAATACCTGCTGGGTGCGGCGCACTACAACACGCATCGCTATGCGGAGGCGCAGCGCTATTACGCCGCAGCGATCAAGGATCCGGATTATCGCCAGGCCTCGCTGCGCGAGCTGAGCGCGATGTGGCTTTACGATGCAGGATTGGATCGGAAGGCGGGGGCCATCAAGGCCAGACCGCATGTGGACCGGTTGCTGAGCGAGTACCCCACGGATGGCAGGGGTTGGCTCTACCACTTCGACTGTGTGGCTCGGCTGGGCCAAGGCATTTCCTCGGAGGATATCAAGCGCTTCCTTGCCGTGGCGGATCGTGACGACCCCCAGCAGGCCAAGGCCATCGCAAGCTTCGAGTCCGTGCTGAAGAATGTGCGCACGCCCTTGAAATGAGGTCGAACTGGCGTGTCCGGCACCGTGGGTGCCGGCGGGTTTGTGCCAATGGCAGCCGTTGCGAACGGGCATGCTAGGCTTGCCTCAATACAAGAATTCCATCAGCAAGGCATGCTCTCTCTTTCCCGGTTCCGATTGCTTTTTCTTGTCCTGGCTTGCATGCCGTGCTTTCCGGCGCTGGCCGACACCCACCCCGGCCAGGCCGCGCTGGTGAGCGAGGTGGCCCGCGACACCGGCAAGAACCCGCAGGTGCTGAACGCGCTGCTCGACCAGGCGAAGGTGCAGCAGGGCATCCTCGACGCGATCAGCCGCCCGGCCGAGGCGAAGCCGTGGAGCGCGTACCGGCCGATCTTCCTCACCGAGAAGCGTATCGACGATGGCGTGGCGTTCTACCGCGAGCATCGCGCGCTGCTGGAGAGCATCGGCAAACAATATGGAGTGGCGCCGCAGTACATCGTGGCGATCATCGGCGTGGAGACGTTCTACGGGCGGATCACCGGCAAGTACAAGGTGCTCGATGCGCTGGTGACACTGGGCTTCTACTACCCGCCGCGCGCGCCCTATTTCCGCCAGCAGCTGAAGACCTTGCTGGAACTGCCGGACAACCAGCTCGCCGGCCCGCTGGCCACGCTCACCGGCTCCTACGCCGGTGCCCAGGGCTGGGGTCAGTTCATGCCGGACAGCATCCGCGACTACGCGGTGGACGCGGACGGCGACGGCCGCATCGATCTGCAGAACTCGCTGCCCGACATCCTCGCCAGCGTGGCGAACTACTTCGCGAAGCATGGCTGGGTCGACGGCGGTCCGGTGGCGGCGCGCGCGCAGCCGGATGGCGCGGCCAAGCCGCTGGCCTGGCAGGCGCAGCCGCAGTGGCCGCTTGAGCAGTTGGAGGCCTGGGGCTATGCGCCATTCCAGCACATGAACCCAGGCGAGCCGACCAGCCTGCTGACGCTGGCTGGCGCGAGCGGGCCGGAGCAGTGGTTCACCTTCAACAACTTCTACGTGATCACCCGCTACAACCGCAGCCCGATGTACGCGATGGCGGTGCACCAGCTCGCGCAGGCGATCGTCGACGGCGTGGGCAGCGCGGACAGCGCACAATGAGGTTCCGACGCGGCCTGGCGCTGCTGGCGGTGGCACTGGCGCTGACCGCCTGCGGCGGCCGCCATGCCACGCGGCCCGCCGGGCCCGCAACGGCGGCCGCGGGAAGCGGGACGCAACGCGGCGGGTTTCAGCGCGACGACACCAGCCTGTCGCAGGACCGCCGCTACGGCGACAAGAGCGACAGCTCGCCGACCGGCGCGCCGCCGTCCTTCATCTACAGCCTGCCCGAGCCGGTGCCGAAGGCGGAGCCGCGCTCGCTGTACGGCAACAAGTCGCCGTACAGCGTGCTGGGCCAGACCTACAGCGTGCTGTCCAGCGCGCGCGGCTACGACGAACGCGGCATCGCCTCGTTCTACGGCAACAAGTTCCACGGCTACAAGACCTCGAGCCTCGAGGACTACGACATGTACAAGTTCACCGCCGCCAGCAAGGTGCTGCCGCTGCCGAGCTACGCGCGGGTGACCAATCTGACGAACGGCAAGAGCGTGGTCGTGCGCGTCAACGACCGCGGGCCGTTCCACGAGAACCGCATCATCGACCTGTCCTATGCCGCCGCGGTACGCATCGGCATCTGGCCCAAGGGCACCGGCCTGGTCGAGGTGCAGGGTATCGATCCGTCGGCGCCGGGCGGGGAACCGCCGGCGCCGCATACGGTCATAGCCGGCACCGGCTCGCCGGGCATCTACCTGCAGGTGGGCGCGTTCTCCGATCCGGCCAACGCCGAACGGGTGGCCGCGCAGCTGCGCCAGGCCAACTTCGCGCCGGTGCAGGTGGAGCAGGTTCAGGTCAACGGCCGCACCATCCGCCGGGTGCGGGTGGGTCCGCTGGATGGCGTGGATCGCGCCGACCAGGTGACTGCCCGCATCGAGGGCATGGGTCTGCCGCGGCCGCAGGTCGCGGTAGACTGAGCGATGTTTTTCCACCAACGGCGTCCGCTGGCGCCGTGTTGCAACCCAATCGGACCGAATACCACGATGAGCTTTCTCCGTCGCATCCTGACTCCGTTCGCCGTCGCCGCGCTGGTGGCGGCTACCGCCGCTGCCCAGACGCCGCCAGCGCCGCCGCATCCCTCGGCGGTGCCGCGCCCGGTAGTGCCGGCGATGCCGGTGCCGCCGCCGCCGGAAGTGGACGGCCAGAGCTGGGTGCTGATGGATTACGCCACCGGCCAGATCCTCGCCTCGAAGAACCCCGACGAGCGCCGTGAGCCGGCCTCGCTGACCAAGGTGATGACCGACTACGTGGTCTCCGCCGAGATCGCCAACGGCCGCATCCACGCGAACGACCAGGTCACCATCAGCGAGCATGCCTGGCGCAGCGGCGGCGGCGGCACCGACGGTTCCACCAGCTTCCTCAAGCTGGGCAGCCAGGTGGAGCTGGACGACCTGCTGAAGGGCATGATCATCCAGTCCGGCAACGACGCGGCGATCGCGCTGGCCGAGCACACCGCCGGCTCCGAGGACGCGTTCGCGAACCTGATGAATGCCTATGCCAAGCAGCTGGGCATGACCAACTCGCACTTCTCCAACGCGTCAGGCTACCCGGTGAGCGACCACTACTCCACTGCGCGCGACATCGCGATCCTGTCGCGCGCGCTGATCCACGACTTCCCGGTGGACTATGCGATCTCCAAGATCAAGGAGTTCGAGTGGAACGGCATCAAGCAGCAGAACCGCAATGCGCTGTTGTGGCGCGACCCGGCCGTGGACGGCATCAAGACCGGCCACACCGCCGCCGCCGGCTTCTGCCTCGACGCCTCGGCCCAGCGCGGCGACGAGCGCATGATCGCAGTGGTGATGGGCTCCAGCACCGACAAGGGCCGCGCCGACGCGGCGATGGCCCTGCTCAACTACGGCTTCCGCTTCTACGAGACCCACAAGCTGTACGACGCCAGCAAGCCGCTGGCCACGCCGAAGCTGTGGAAGGGCGAAGCCGATCAGCTGCCGATCGGCGTGGCCGAGAACGTGATGGTGACCGTGAAGACCGGCCAGTACGACAGGCTCAAGGCCACCATGGACATTCCGGCCACCTTGATCGCCCCGTTCAAGAAGGGCCAGCAGGTGGGCACGCTGCGCGTCACGCTAGACGGCCAGCCGATCCAGAGCGTGCCGTTGATCGCGCTGAACGACGCGCCGCAGGGCGGCTTCTTCTCGCGGCTGTGGGATTCGATCCTGCTGTGGTTCCACGGCAGCAAGAAGGTCGACGCGCCCGCGCCGGCCGCGGCGACGGGCGCGAAGTGATGCACGAGATCGACTTCAGCCAGGCGAAGCGGGAAGGCAAGGGCTTCCAGTTTCCCGGCGAGTTCGAGATCACCGCGGTGGGCAAGGCCAGCGCCGGCCTGCCCACCCGCGTGCCGCAGCTGCTCGAGCGCGCCGGCCTGCACGTGCTGCACGAAACGGTGCGGCATCGCCACTCCGGCGGCGGCAACTACGTTTCGGTCACGGTGAGCTTCCGCTGCGACAACCGCGAGCAGTACGACAGCGCGCACGGCGTGCTGCGCGCCGATCCTGACGTCCGCTACACGCTGTAACCGGCTGCCGCACCGCCCTTGGCTTTCCGTCGACCGGCCGCATCTCTTCCATTTCCTGTTTTGCCGGGTTTCGCCATGTCCCTGCCGCTCCAGATCCGTCGTCTCGGCCGCCAGCCCTACGAGACGACGTGGAAGGCGATGAGCGCGTTCACCGACCACCGCACCGCCGACACGGTGGACGAGTTCTGGCTGCTGGAGCACGACCCGGTGTTCACCTTGGGCCAGGCCGGCAAGATGGAGCACGTGCTGGCGCCCGGCGGGATTCCGGTGGTCCCGGTGGACCGGGGCGGCCAGGTGACCTACCACGGCCCCGGCCAGATCGTGGGTTACCCGCTGATCGACCTGCGCCGCGCCGGCGTGGGCGTGCGCGAGCTGGTCAACAAGATCGAGCAGGCCATCATCGATACGCTGGCGCACTGGAACATCGTCGCCGAGCGCCGGGAGGGCGCGCCCGGCGTCTACGTGGCCGAGGCCAAGGTGGCCGCGCTGGGTCTGCGCGTGCGCCGCGGCTGCAGCTTCCATGGCCTGGCCTTCAACGTGAACATGAACCTGGAACCCTTTCATCGCATCAACCCTTGTGGCTACAAGGGTTTGGCGGTGACCCAGGTGCTAGACTTGGGCGGCCCGTCGCGGTTGGCGGACGTGGAAGACGTGCTGGTGGAGGAGTTCTGCCGCCAGTTCGGTTTCCGCGCCGAGCCGGCCGCCCCCGTGATCCCCGAACTCCCCGCGCGCGTGGCGGTCTGAGCCGAGTACATGAGCGATATCTCCGTTTCCCCGAACAAGACCATTCCGATCAGCGTCGTCAGCGGAGCCCCCGCGGTCGACAAGCAGCTGGGCAACGACAAGATCGCGCTGAACCGCGCCGGCTTCGACACCGCGGTGCCCGTGTTGCGCAAGCCGAGCTGGATCCGCGTGCGGCTGCCGCAGGGCAATGCCGTGCAGCAGCTGAAGGCGCGCCTGCGCGAGAACGCGCTGGTCACGGTGTGCGAGGAGGCCAGCTGCCCGAACATCCACGAGTGCTTCAGCAAGGGCACCGCCACCTTCATGATCCTCGGCGAGGTGTGCACGCGGCGCTGCTCGTTCTGCGACGTGGCGCATGGCCGCCCGCAGCCGCCCGATCCGCTGGAGCCGGCGCGCCTGGCCGAGACCATCCGCGACATGCGCCTGAAGTACGTGGTGATCACCTCGGTGGACCGCGACGACCTGCGCGACGGCGGCGCCGAGCACTTCGCCGCGTGCATCCGCGCGGTGCGCCACGCCAGCCCGAATATCCGCATCGAGATCCTCACGCCCGACTTCCGCGGCAAGGGCCGCATGGAACGCGCGCTGGAAGTGCTCAGGGACTTCCCGCCGGACGTGTTCAACCACAACCTGGAAACCGTGCCGCACCTGTACCGCGAAGTGCGCCCGGGCGCCGACTACCAGTGGTCGCTGGACCTGCTCAAGCGCTTCAAGGCGCAGCATGCGGACGTGCCGACCAAGTCCGGCATCATGCTGGGCCTGGGCGAGACGATGGAGCAGGTACTCGAGACGATGCGCGACCTGCGCGCGCACGACGTCGAGATGATCACCATCGGCCAGTACCTGCAGCCCACGCCGCATCATCACCCGGTGGTGCGCTACTGGACGCCCGAAGAATTCGACGACCTGCGCAAGGAAGGCGAGGCGATGGGCTTCCATCACGTCGCGTCCGGCCCGCTGGTGCGTTCCTCCTACCATGCCGACCTGCAGGCCCATGCGGCCGGCGTCGCCTAACTCGTCGAGAGTCGCCATTCCCATGACCTTCCGTCCCGCGTTGGCCCTGCTGCTGGCCTTGACCGTCACCTGCACGTACGCGCAATCGGCCGCCGACCTCGGCGCCGGCGGCAACCGCAAGGCTGCCGTGTGGCCGCTCCAGCCCACCGCCACCCAGGCGCAGGCGGCGCAGCTTTCGGCGCGCTTCCTCACCCGCTTCCACTACGACGCGCAGCCGCTCGACGACACGATGTCGGCGAAGATCTACAAGGACTACCTGAAGCTGCTCGACAGCGACAAGGTGTTCTTCACCCAGCAGGACATCGACCAGTTCGACCAGTACAAGACCAAGCTCGACGACGCGATCTGGAACCAGGATCTCGGCGCGCCGTTCGCCATCTACAACAAGTTCCTGCAGCGCGCGGTCGAGCGGATGACCTACGCGCGCGGGCTGCTCAAGGACGGCTTCGACTTCAACGGCAACGAGAGCTACAACTACGACCGCAAGGACGCCAGCTGGGCGAAGGACGACGCGGCGCTGAACGACCTGTGGCGCAAGCGCACCATGAACGACTGGCTGCGGCTCAAGCTCGCCGGCAAGGGCGACGACGAGATCCGCAAGACGCTGACCAAGCGCTACACCAACTACATCGAGAGGCTGAAGCAGCTGGACGGCGAAGACGCGTTCCAGACTTTCATGACCGCGTATGCCGAGACTACCGATCCGCACACCGACTACCTCAGCCCGCGCCAGGCGGAGAACTTCGCGATCCAGATGAAGCTCTCGCTGGAGGGCATCGGCGCCCAGCTGCAGGCGCGCGACGACTACACCATGATCTTCAGCCTGGTGCCCGGCGGCCCGGCGGAGAAGTCCGGCAAGCTCAAGCCCGGCGACCGCATCGTGGGCGTGGGGCAGGGCGACAGCGGCCCGATAACCGATGTGATCGGCTGGCGCCTCGACGACGTGGTCAACCTGATCCGCGGCAAGAAGGACACCACCGTGCGGCTGGAGATCCTGCCCGCCGACGCCGGCCCGGACGGCAAGCACGAGCTGATCAGCCTGGTGCGCAAGAAGGTCAACATCGAGGAAAGCGCGGCCAAGAAGAAGATCATCGACATCAAGGATGGCGATGTGGTGCACAAGATCGGCGTGATCGACCTGCCGAGCTTCTACTCCGACTTCGGTGCGCGCAGCGAAGGCGACAAGGACTACCGCAGCGCCACCCGCGACGTGGCCAAGCTGCTCGGCGAGCTGAAGGCGGCCGGCGTGCAGGGCGTGATCGTGGACCTGCGCAACAACGGTGGCGGCTCGCTGGCCGAAGCCGACTCGATGACCGGCCTGTTCACCGGCAAGGGCCCGGTGGTGCAGGTGCGCGACGCGCGCGGCCAGGTCGACGTGCAGGGCGCGGACAATGCCGACCCGGTGTGGGACGGCCCGCTGGCGGTGCTGGTGAACCGCGGCACGGCCTCGGCCTCGGAGATCTTCTCCGCCGCGATTCAGGACTACGGCCGCGGCCTGGTCATCGGCACGCCCACCTTCGGCAAGGGCACCGTGCAGACCCTGATCGACCTCGACCGCTTCAGCCAGAACCCCGACGGCAAGCCGCAGTACGGCGAGCTGAAGATGACGGTGCAGGAGTTCTTCCGCATCAACGGCGGCTCCACCCAGATCAAGGGCGTCACGCCGGACCTTGCGTTCCCGAACAACGGCGACGACAAGGACTTCGGCGAGTCCACCTACGACAACGCGCTGCCGTGGACGCACATCCCGCCTGCCGACTACAAGCCGGAGGGCGACCTGAAGGGTTACCTGCCGCAGCTGGAGAGCCTGCATGACGCGCGCGTGCTGAAGTCGCCGTCGTGGAAGCTGATGCTGGACGAGCTGGCGCAGTACAAGGAGATGCGCGCCAAGACCACGGTGTCGCTGAACTTCGCCCAGCGCGAAGCCGAGCGCAAGCAGCTGGATGCCACCCAGGCCAGCTTCCGTGCGCGGCAGAAGGCGATCGATGGCGGCGATGCCTTCCTGAAGGACGAGGACAGCGCGCTCGACGACGGCCTCGACCCCGGCGAGCGCAGCCTGAAGAGCGAGCTGAAGCAGGAGCAGGACGCCAAGAAGGCGCCCGATGCGCAGCTGCGCGAGGCCGCGCACATCGTGGCCGACGAGGTGGGCATGCTCAAGGCCAATCCCAAGTTGGCCGCCGACATCCTGCCGCCCGGCAGCGACTATCTCGCCACGGTGCTGGCGGGCACGGACAAGCCTGCCGCCGCGGCCTCGGCCGCTACCGCCGCGACGCACTGAAGCGTCCATCGCCGGTCAACGCAAGGGGCGCCGCGGCGCCCCTTGTCGTTTCAGGCGGTACGGCCGACCCTGCACCGGAGGCTTGACGCTGCGGCGGTCGCGCGCGAGCGTGTCGCCAGGCACGGGTTGCCGATTGCCGGGAGCGTCGCCATGGATCCGCTGTCGAACGTCGCGCTGGCCGGTGGCCTGGCCTGGGCCAGCGGTTTCCGCCTGTACGCCACGGTGTTCGTCGCCGGCCTGCTGGGGCGGCTGGGCTGGGTGCATCTGCCGCCGGGCCTGGCCTTGCTCACGGACAGCTGGGTGCTGGTGGTGTCCGGCGTGCTGGCGCTTGGCGAATTTCTCGCCGACAAGATTCCCGCCTTCGACAGCGTGTGGGACGCGCTGCACACCTTCGTCCGCATCCCGGTGGGCATGCTGCTGGCGTGGGGCGTGTTCCGGGACTCGGGCGCGGGCACGCAGGTGGCGGCGGCCCTGCTCGGCGGCGCGCTCACTGCCGGCACGCATCTGGCCAAGAGCGGTGGTCGCGCGCTGATCAACACCTCGCCCGAGCCCGTGAGCAACTGGGCCGCCAGCGCCGGCGAGGACCTCACCTGGCTGGGCGGGCTCTACCTGATGTGGCGGCATCCGCTGGTGCTGCTGGTGCTGCTGGCGTTGTTCGTGCTGCTGCTGTGCTGGCTGCTGCCAAAGCTGGTGCGTGGCCTGCGCACGCTGGGGCAGCGGCTGCGCCAGATCGGCGGTTTCTTGTCCTGACGGTCGTACGCGGCGATCTCGCTGCCGTAGGAGCGGCTTCAGCCGCGATGCCTCGGGCGGGATGCTCGAAAAAGCCGAGAAGCATCGCGGCTGAAGCCGCTCCTACGGCCGCTCTTGCGCCGTTCCAGCGGGTGGAACCCTACGGTTTCGCCGCCTTGCGATGCTGCCGCATCCACTGCTGGAACTCGGTGATGCGCGGCTCGTCGCGCAGCAGCACCGAGTGCGGGTCGATCGTTACCAGCGCGCCGGCCGGTACCGCAAGGCTGCCGTGGCCGTCGGTCATCGGCACGGTGTGCACGGCGTCATCCACCTGCACCTCCACCGGCATCGGGAACGGCAGGTTGGCGGGCGCCTGCCAGCGCAGGTCCAGCGTGCCGTTGTGGCGCTGCACGTCGAGCCTGGGCAGCGCGGCCTGGTACAGGTAGACCTTGAAGAACCAGTCGTAATCCTTGCCCGTCACCTGGTCCACGATGCGCATGTAGTCGGCGGTGGTGCGGTATTGCGGCTGGAAGTTGCCGGGCTTCGGGTCGGGCCGGCCGTAGACCAGTTCGCGGATGCTGTCGTAGAACGCCTTGTCGCCGATCAGGTGGTGCAGGGTCTGCAGCATCAGCGCGCCCTTGTTGTAGATGTCCTGGCCGGGGCCGCCGCGGCTGTCGTCGTAGACTTCTTCCTCGGTGCGCGGCTGGCCAGACACCACCGGGTGGCGGTTCCCGACCATCATGCGCAGGCGGTTGAGCCAGGCGTAGTACGCCGCATCGCCGTCAAGGTAGCGCGCGTACAGCGGCTGCATCAGGGTGGCGAAGCCCTCGTGCAACCACATGTCGTCCCAGTTCGCATTGGTCATCTGGTTGCCGAACCACTCGTGCGAGAACTCGTGCTGCAGCAGCCAGTCGAAACCGTTGCCGTCCTTCGCGTAGTGGTTGCCGTAGGCGTTGATGGTCTGGTGTTCCATGCCCTCGTAAGGGGTTTCCACCACGCCCATCTTCTCGTCGCCCCAGGGGTAGGGGCCGATCTTCGCCTCGAAGAAATCCAGCATGTGCGGGAACTCGGCGAACAGCGCCTTCGCCTGCGTTTCCTCGCCGGGCAGGTACCAGTAGTACAGCGGGATCGTGTTGCCGTAGCGGCTGTGGTACTCGCCCTTCAGTTCCTGGTACGGCCCCACGTTGATCGAGATGGCGTAGGTGGTCGGGTGCTTGGCGCGCCAGTGGTAGGTGCGCGTGTCGCCCTGCTCGGTCACGCCGACCAGTACGCCGTTGCCCGGCGCCACCAGCGGCTTGGGCACGGTGACGTAGAGATCCACCAGGTCGGGCTTGCCGTCGGGCTGGTCGACGCAGGGCCAGAACAGGTCGCAGCCTTCGCCTTCCACCGCGCTGCCCACCCAGGGCTGGCCATCCTTGGTGTGGCTCCACACGAAGCCGCCGTCCCACGGCGCCTTCTTCGCCACGTGCGGCTTGCCGCCGTAGGCGATGGTGGCGTTGACCTTGCCGCCCTTGGCCACGGCGTGCGGCAACTGGATGCGCAGGCGACCCTCGGGGTTGCTCCAAGCGCTGGCGGGCAGCGCCTTGCCGTCCACGCTGATCGCGCTGACCGGCAGGTTGCGATCCAGGTCTACCAGCAGCACGTCGGTGGGCGCCAGCGCGCTGAACGTGAGCGTGGCACTGGCGGCTATGCTCTGCGTGGCGGGCTTGACCGCGATGTGCAGCTCGGCGTGGTCGAAATGCACACGCTTCTGCTCGGCCGGTTCCGGCGTGCCGGAATCCTTGGTCAGCGCGGTAAGCGGCGGCTGGCTGGGCGTGGCGGTCTGGGCCAGTGCCGGGCCGGCGATGCCGAGGCCGATGGCGAGACTGAGCGCGAGCAGGTGGTGGCGCATGGGGGGATTCTCCGCGGAAGGGCCAGCCCCGCACCATGCCACTTCGCGTGCCGGCACGACATCGCCGGAAGTCATGCATGGCTGTTCCGCCGCCGGGTGAATCCCTCTCCCTTTGGGAGAGGGTGGCGGCAGCCGGGTGAGGGTCCGGTCGGAGCGCGGCGTCGCGGTGTTACCGAACCCTCACTCCAATCCCTTTGCCCAGCATCCGGCGGGCTGGAGCGGGGCTTGGGAGGATCAACCCTTGCGGTAGCGCTGCTCCAGCAGCGCGAACAGTGCGCGCAGACCCATCGCCTCGCCGCCGCGCGGGCGGCCGGGACGGTCGGCGTCGTTCCAGGCGTAGGTGTCCAGGTGCAGCCAGGGCAGGCCGTCGGGCACGAAGCGTTCCAGGTACAGCGCGGCGGTGATCGCGCCGGCATGGCGCGAGGGGCCGGCATTGGCGAAGTCGGCGAGGTAGGAATCGAGCATCTTGCGGTACGGGCGCCACAACGGCAGTCGCCACAGCGGATCGGCCACCATCCTGCCCGCGGCCAGCGCGGCTTCCGCCAACGCGTCGTCGTTGCCGAACAGCGCGGGCAGGTCCGGACCCAGCGCCACGCGCGCGGCGCCGGTGAGCGTGGCGAAGTCGATCATCAGTTCGGGCTGCTGCTCGGCGCCGTAGGCCAGCGCGTCGCACAGCACCAGCCGGCCCTCGGCGTCGGTGTTGTCGATCTCCACGCTGTGGCCGGCGCGGGTGACCACCACTTCGCCGGGGCGCAACGCGTTGCCGCTCACCGCGTTCTCCACCGCGGGCACCAGCAGGGTGAGCCGCACCGGCAGCTTGGCCTGCATCACCAGGCCGGCCAGCGCGATCGCGTGCGCGGCGCCGCCCATGTCCTTCTTCATCCAGCGCATGCCGTCGGAGGGCTTGAGGTCGAGGCCGCCGGTGTCGAAGCACACGCCCTTGCCCACGATCACCAGCTTCGGGTGGTCCGCCTTGCCCCAGCTCAGCTCCACCAGCCGCGGCTCGCGATGGCTGGCGCGGCCCACGGCATGGATGGTGGGGAAGTTCGCCTGCAGCAGTTCGTCGCCGACCCAGTCGCGCACCTTGGCCTTGTGTGTCTTGCCGAGGTGCTTGATCGCCTTGCCGAGTTGTTCAGGGCCCATGTCCTCGGTGGGCGTGTTGACCAGGTCGCGCACCAGCGCGGTGGCTTCGACCAGCGGCTGCACGGCGGCGAGCGTGGCGGCGTCCACCGCCAGCGTGGCCGGCGCGCGCTTCGCCTTGCGGTAGCGGGTGAACTGGTAGGCGCCCAGCGCCCAGCCCAGCGCAGCCTGCACGGGATCGAGCGCCACGCCCTCGGTGGCGAGCTGGTAGGCGCCTTCGGGCAGCGTCATCGGCAGCGCGGCGAGCGCGGCCAGCGGGTCGGCGGCGTCCACACCCGCGAGCACGCGCGCCGGCTTGCCCTGCGCATCGGCGAGCAGGATCGCGCTGCCCGGCTTGGCGTCGAAGCCGTTCGTGTCCAGCCAGCGACGCTGCGCGGTGTCCAGCCGCTTTCTCGCGGCGGGCAGGTGACGGGCGTCGGTGGCCTCGATGGTGACGAGGTGACGGGGAGCGGACGAACGGTCGATCAGGGCGGACATGACTTTCCTTCAGCGGACGGGCGCGCAAACACCAATGATGCGCCGATGCCGCCAAGGGGTCACGCTGTCGGTGTCACGCTGTGGCGTGGGATTCCAGCCAGTCGGCCAGCTCGCCAAGGTCGCGCAGTTCGAGTTCGGGTGCCGGCCCCAGTACGGCGGGCCAGGTTTCGCCGTGGCGGTTGATCCAGACCGCGCGCAGTCCGGCGCTGCGTGCGCCGATCACGTCCAGTTCGGGGTCGTCGCCCACGTGCAGCACTTCGTCCGGCGTCACGCCGAACTGCGCCACGGCGGCGAGGAAGATGCGTGGATCGGGTTTGGCCGCACCCACGTCGCGCGAGCAGACATGATGGGCGAAATGCGCCTGCACGCCGGTGCGCGCAAGGTCGGCGTTGCCGTTGGTGAGGCTGGCCAGCGGCCAGCGTGCGGCGAGGCGCTCCAGCGCGGGCAGGCTGTCGGGCCAGGGCTCCACCGCGTTGCGCGCGGCGAAGTAGATCTCCCACAGCGTGTCCAGCGGCGCGTCGGCGATGCCGCAGGCGGCGAAGGCCTGCTGCTGGGTGAGTCGGCGCTGGGTGGTGAAGTCGTGGGCGAGATCGGGTCGTTCCGCCGCCACCTGGGCGCGCAGCTCGCGCATGGCCGGGATCGGCCACGCGCGAGCCACCTCGGGCCAGTGCTCGCGCAGATAGTCGTCCACCGCCCGGTCCGCCAGCTCCAGGGCCGGCAGCACCGGCCACAGGGTGTCGTCGAGATCGAGCGTGACGGCGCGGATCGGCACGATGTCAGTTGCGGCTGACCTGCAGCGACTGGCCGAGCCTGATGTTGTCGTTCTTCAGGTGGTTCCAGTCGCGCAGGTCGGTCACGGTCACGCCCTGCTTCTTGGCGATGCCGGACAAGGTGTCGCCCTTGACCACGGTGTAGGTCTTGCCCGTGCCGCCAGTGGAAGCGGCGGCCGTGGCATCGGCATCACGCTTTTCCATCGCGCTGCGCGCGGCCAGCGTGCGCTCCGAGGTCGGCGCCACGGCGGCGGCCGCGGCATAGCTGGCGCCCGGTGCGGCGAGCGGCGGCTTGGCCGAGGAGGCGGTCGACTCGGCGTAGACCTTGTCGCGGCGCGCCTCGTTCATCGACACCAGCGCGGCACCGTCCTGGTACGGCAGCACCGAGTGGTCGCGCAGCACGGTCTTGGCCTTGTCGGTCTGCAGGAAGTCGAGGAAAGCCTGGGTCTGCGCTGCCTTCGGGCTGTTCGGGTTGGTCACCAGGAACAGCGGGATGTACAGCGGGTAGCTGCCGTCGGCGATGTTCGCCACGGTGGGCGCCACGCCGTCGATCGGGATCGTGCGCAGCTTCGGGTTGCCGACCACGTTGCTCAGCGTGGACAGGCCCAGACCGTTCGGGTTCAGCGCGATGCCTTCCTCCAGCGCCTTGGTGTTGAGGTACAGGCGCGGGGCGGAGATCTGCTGGTCACCGCGGCCGAACAGCAGGCTGCGCAGGCTGTATTCCACGCCGTCGTTGGGGCTGATCACCGCGTACAGGTCGATCGGCGCGTCCTTGCCGCCCACGTCCTTCCAGTTGGTGATCTTGCCGAAATAGATCTCGTGCAGCTGGCGCAGGGTGAGGCTGCGCACCGGGTTGGCCGGATTGGTGATCATCGCCAGGCCGTCCCAGGCCACCGGGGTGAAGGTGAGGTGGCTGTCCTCGGGGCTGCCGTCGCTGGGGCGCGCGCTGCCGGCGATGTCGGCCGCGCCGCTGGCCACCGCATCGATGCCCGAAGCGGTGTTGAACGGCTGCAGCTCGACGCGGCCGTGGCCTTCCTGCTCCCACAGCTTGGCCATCTCCGTGACCACGCCGTGCGCGGTGGTGACGTCGCCGCGCCAGATCAGCGCGGGCGCCTTGCTCTTGGTGGTCTTGTGGTGGACGGGGTGATGGGTCGTCTTGGCGACGGCGGGTGCGACGAGGCAGGCGCCGAGCAGAAGGGCGGGCAACAGGCGAACAGCACGAACGGACATGATGACGGAGAACCCCGACAAAGGATGGGTGGGTGGAAGTGGTGAGGGTGGCGGCGCGTGATCCCGGCCGACGCACGACGGTGGATGCTCGCAGGATATTTCATCGGCCTGAACAGAAAACATCAAGCGTGCCCATGCGCTTGTGCGACGCAGACGCACCCGTACGGGTGCGTTCCGTCATGCAAGCCCCATGCGTCGGCGCATGGGGGCTGCGGTGGGCGAGCCGCTGCCAGGCGGAGCGACTGTAGGAGCGGCTTCAGCCGCGATTCCTCAGTCCTAGTCGCGGCTGAAGCCGCTCCTACTGGATTAATACGTAATGCGTGCCGTCGGTGTCGGCCACCACCAGCACCAGCTGGCGCGGCCGCGCGCCAGCCAGTTCGCGCAACATGCGCAGGCCGGTGATGCGCATGTTGCCCACGCCGATCACGATGTCGCCCACGCTGAGGCCGGCGGCCGCTGCCCGGCTGCTCGGCTGCACCGTGCTCACTGCCACGCCGTACATGCCCTGGCTGCGCTCGGTCTGGCCCAGTTCGCTGAAGGTGACGCCGGCCAGGCGCGGATCGAGCCTGGCGCCGTCGAGGCTGGCGATCTTCTCCGGGCGCAGCACGGCGCTGACCTCGCGCGCCTTGCCGTCGTGCAGTACGCCCAGTCGCACCGTGCTGCCCACCGGCAGCAGGCCCTCGGTGTTGCGCAGTTCGTTCACGTCGTGCAGCGGCTTGCCGTCGATCGTAGTGAGCACGTCGCCGGGTTGCAGGCCGGCCTGTTCGGCGGGCGAACCCGCGTTGACGCCGGTGACCACCACGCCCTTGTCCTGCGCCAGGTTCAGCAGGCGCGCGATGCGCGGGGTGATGTCCTGCGACTGCAGGCCCAGCGTGCCGCGCTGCACCTTGCCGTGCGCGATCAGCTGCTGCATCACCTCGGCGGCGAGGTCGCTGGGGATCGCGAAGCCGATGCCCACGTTGCCGCCTGACGGCGAGAAGATCATGGTGTTGATGCCCACCAGTTCGCCGCGCAGGTTCACCAGCGCGCCGCCGGAATTGCCCGGGTTGATCGAGGCGTCGGTCTGGATGAAGTTCTGGTAGCCGGAACCACCCAGCCCCGAGCGCCCCAGCGCGGAGACGATGCCGGAGGTGACCGTCTCGCTCAGCCCGAACGGCTCACCCACCGCCACCACGAAGTCGCCCACGCGCAGCTTCGAGGAATCGGCCAGCGGCAGCGCCTGCAGGTCCGGCGCGTGGATCTGCACCACCGCCACGTCGGTGTCGGGGTCGGTGCCGACCAGGGTGGCCTTGTACGTGCGGCCGCCCTGCAGGGTCACCGTGATGTCGTCGGCGCCGCCCACCACATGGTTGTTGGTGAGGATATAGCCCTTCGCCGCGTCGACGATCACGCCCGAGCCCAGGCTCTGCTCCACCCGCTCGCGCGGCACCGCGGGCAGTCCGAAGAACTGGCGGAAGATCGGATCGTCGAAATACGCGTTGCGCACCTGCACCCGGGTCTTGCTGGAGATGTTCACCACCGCCGGCGTCACGTGCTCCAGCATCGGCGCCAGCGAAGGCATTGCCTGGCCGTCCACCGCCGGCGGCATCGCGGCGCGGCTCAAGCCGGGCAAGGCGACGCCGAGCAGCAGCGCCAGCGCGCCGGTCAGCCAGTGCGGAAAACGCGGATGACGGGATGACATCGGACTCACTCCTGTCGAATCAAGAACGGCGCGCCTTCGACTGCTGGCGGCTTGCCGTGGTTCCCCGCGGCCGGTGCATTCCATCGGGCGCTCGCGCCACTTTACATCGGGCTTTCCCGGGGGTAACTTGCCACCTGGTCGCAACCACAACATCTTGTGTCTGCTCGCAAACGATCGGACAAGCACTGGTGGGGTGGATCGCATTCGGGGGCGGGTCCGGCAGTCGATCAGCATGGCGTCGCCGCGGCATCCGCCCGTTGCCGCGTCACTGCAGATGGCGTGGATCGACATCAACAAGGCAAGAACGGCCGCGAGGCCGCACTGGGAGGTCAGGAAGCCGATGAGCACAGCGCGTGCGCCAGTCACGGGTTCGGAATTGCAACGCGACGCCGCCACGGCGATCCCGCTGCAGCCCGCCTCGCAGGACATCTGGGACAAGAAATACCGCCTGCGTACCAAGGCCGGCGAGCCGGTCGACGCCGACATCGACGGCACCTGGCGACGCGTGGCGCGTGCCCTGTCCGAGGTGGAGGCCACGCCCGAACTGCGCGAGCACTGGAACGAGCGCTTCCTGTGGGCGTTGCGCCGCGGCGCGATTCCCGCCGGCCGCATCACCTCCAACGCCGGCGCGCTGGAGCACAAGCCCGCCACCTCCACCATCAACTGCACCGTGTCCGGCACCATCCGCGACTCGATGGACGACATCCTGGAGAAGGTGCACGAGGCGGGCCTCACGCTGAAGGCCGGCTGCGGCATCGGTTACGAGTTCAGCACGCTGCGCCCGCGCGGCGCGTACGTGTCGGGCGCGGGTGCGTACACCTCCGGCCCGCTGTCCTTCATGGATATCTACGACAAGATGTGCTTCACCGTCTCGTCCGCCGGCGGCCGCCGCGGCGCGCAGATGGGCACGTTCGACGTCAGCCATCCGGACGTGAAGGAATTCATCCGCGCCAAGCGCGAGGACGGCCGCCTGCGCCAGTTCAACCTCTCGCTGCTGGTCACCGACGGCTTCATGCAGGCGGTGGAGCACGATCACGACTGGCCGCTGGTGTTCCCGGTGCACGTCAAGGAACGTGACGAGGTCGACCTCGACGATCCGGCCAAGGTGGTGTGGCGCGAGTGGCCCACCCACGAGAACTACGTCGACCGCGAAGACGGTCTCGTGGCCTGCAAGATCTACGGCCACATCCGCGCGCGGCACCTGTGGGACATGATCATGGTCTCCACGTACGACTACGCGGAGCCCGGCTTCATCCTGATCGACAAGGTCAACGAGATGAACAACAACTGGTGGTGCGAACACATCCGCGCCACCAACCCCTGCGGCGAGCAGCCCTTGCCGCCCTACGGCTCCTGCCTGCTCGGCTCGATCAACCTCACCACCTTCGTGCGCGACCCGTTCGGACCGAAGGCACGCTTCGACTGGGACGAGTACCGCGAGGTGGTGAAGATCTTCACCCGCATGCTCGACAATGTGGTGGAGATCAACGGCCTGCCGCTGCAGCAGCAGCGCGACGAGATCATGGGCAAGCGCCGCCACGGCATGGGCTACCTCGGCCTCGGTTCCACCATCACCATGCTCAAGCACCGCTACGGCAGCGCCGAGGCGGTGGCCTTCACCGAAGACGTCTCGCGCGAGATGGCGGTGGCCGGCTGGGAAGTGGCGCTGGACCTGGCGAAGGAGAAGGGCATCGCGCCGATCCTCGCCAAGGACTACACCGTCACCGGCGACATGCTGCGCCGCCGTCCGGAAATGGCGACCGACGGCTGGAAGGTGGGCGACGCCATCCCCGGCCGCGTGCTGCACGCGAAGTACAGCCGCTACATGCAGCGCGTGGCCGAAGTGGCGCCGAACCTGGTGGCGCAGCTCGCCGAGACCGGCGCGCGCTTCACCCACCACAGCTCGATCGCGCCCACCGGCACCATCTCGCTGTCGCTGGCCAACAATGCCTCCAACGGCATCGAGCCCAGCTTCGCCCACCACTACTCGCGCAACGTGATCCGCGAAGGCAAGAAATCGAAGGAAAAAGTCGAGGTCTACAGCTACGAGCTGCTGGCCTACCGCGCCCTGATCAACGCGAACGCGATGCCGTTCTCCGACGATCCGCAGGCCAGGCTGCCCGACTACTTCGTGGCCGCCGACGACATCGGCCCGAAGCAGCACGTGGACATCCAGGCCGCCGCGCAGAAGTGGGTCGATTCGTCGATCTCCAAGACCGCGAACGTGCCCACCGACTACCCCTACGAAGACTTCAAGGACATCTACTTCTACGCCTACAAGCAGGGCCTGAAAGGCTGCACCACCTTCCGCTTCAACCCCGCCGCCTTCCAGGGCGTGCTGGTGAAGGAGGCCGACCTTGCCAACACCCTCTACCACTTCGAACTGGAAGACGGTAGCGTTATCGAACTTCGAGGCAATGAGGAAGTGGAATACGACGGCGAACTGCACACCGCAGCCAACCTGTTCGATGCCTTGAAGGAAGGGTATTACGGCAAATTCTGACCCGTATCCACGACGCAACGATCACCGCCCGAGGGGAACACCCGTATGTCCATCGATAACGAATTCGAAGTGAAAGACGCCGTCACGCCGGACGCCCCCGCGGCACCGGTGGTCGCCGCTCCGGTCGCCGCCGCGCCTGCGCCGGCCGCCCCGGCAGCAGCGCCGAAGAAGGCCGTGAAGAAGCCGGCCAAGAAGAAGGCTGCGCCGAAGAAGGCCGCCGCGAAGAAGGCTCCGGCCAAGAAGGCTGCCGCGAAGAAGGTGGCCAAGAAAGCCGTGAAGAAGGCGGCCGCCAAGAAGACGGCGAAGAAGGCCGTGAAGAAGGCCGCTGCCAAGAAGACGGCGAAGAAGGCAGTCAAGAAAGCTGCCAAGAAAGTCGCCAAGAAGAAAGTCGCGAAGAAGGCCGCCGCCAAGAAAGCGGTGAAGAAGGCCGCGAAGAAGGTTGCCGGCAAGGCGAAGAAGGTCGCCAAGGCCGCAAAGAAGAAGGTCAGCAGCAAGAAGACGGCAAAGAAAGCCGCTCCCAAGAAGACAGCCAAGAAGGCTGCCGTGAAGAAGGCCGCCAAGGCGGTCAAGAGGTCCACTGCCAGCAAGAAGGCGAGCGTCAAGGCGGCAAAGAAGCCCGCCAAGAAGGCCGCCCGCAAGAAGTAAGTCCCGACACGGCCGGCCCGGCTTCGCGCTGGGCCGGCCGTGCTTTCTCAATGCCCCGGGCTTGAGGCTCGTCATCCCGGCGAAGGCCGGGGTCCAGTGTTTTCGTCATGCTCCGGAGACACTGGATGACCAGCTTCGCTGTTTTGAAGTGCTTCCGGCGTGCGTCGGAATGACAAGCTTTGGAAGTCCGCAAGTCCGTTTTCCACGCGCCGCGCGCCGCCATCCACATCAGGAAAGAACACCCCATGGCGATCAAGATCGAAAAGAAGATCAAGGGCTACAACGTCGTCAAGCCCGAGGACAAGGCCGCGCCGGCCGCCGCACCCGAAACCAAGGCCAAGGCCGCCGAGCCCAAGCAGGCCGAAGTCATCCAGATGCACGAGAGCCTGGAGCGTCCCGAGACACTGGTCGGCTCCACCTTCAAGATCAAGTCGCCGCTGTTCGAGCACGCGCTGTACGTCACCATCAACGACATCGTGCTCAACGCCGGCACCAAACACGAGCAGCGCCGCCCCTTCGAGATCTTCATCAACTCGAAGAACATGGACCACTTCCAGTGGATCGTGGCACTCACCCGCATCCTCTCCGCCGTGTTCCGCAAGGGCGGCGACGTCACCTTCATCGTGGAAGAGCTGAAGGCCGTGTTCGACCCGCGCGGCGGCTACTTCAAGGCCGGCGGCGTCTACATGCCCAGCATCGTCGCCGAGATCGGCGCGGTGATCGAGCAGCACATGAAGAACATCGGGCTGATCCATGATCCCGAGATGAGCGACAGCCAGCGTGCGCTGATCGCCGAGAAGCGTGCCGCCTACGAGGCGGCCAGCGCAAAAAAAAACTCTGACGACGGCACCACCTCTCCCGTAGGAGCGGCTTCAGCCGCGACCACGCAGGCTGAAGCCGGAGCCGGGAGCTTCCCGCCGGGCGCCACGCTCTGCCACAAGTGCAATACCCAGGCGCTGGTGCTGATGGACGGGTGCCAGACTTGCTTGAATTGCGGGTATTCGAAGTGCGGGTGAGCCCCGCTGACTGTTGATCAGGGGGTGTTGTGTGGGGAATGCCAAAAGGCGCTAGTTGGGGCCCCATAAGTCGCTAGCGCTGACGCCATAAAGTGCTAGTGGACATACCGAGCACCTAGAGGGCCCAAGCGGGCCCTTTTTCGTCGAATAGCCACCTTCGACAGCCCGTAGTCGGTTCGGTGACGTTGTTTGTATTGTGTAGCGTAACACGCTACAGTTTCCATGTCGGCCTTTCAAGGAGGCAGCCATGGCACCCCAAGATGACGCAGCCCATCCCGGAAGCCGGATTCGGGCCGAAGTAATTCCACGTGGCATGTCGGTTACCAAGGCCGCCAAGCTCATGGGGGTGGGGCGCCCGGCGCTTTCAAACCTCCTCAACGGCAACGCCTCCCTCTCGCCAGAGATGGCCTCGCGCCTGGAGAAAGCTTTCCAAGTGCCTAGGGCCGATTTGATGGAAATGCAGGCGCGCTTTGGCGCGGCCCAAGCACGAAGTCGCACCGCTCCCGCCAATATTGCAGCGTACGTGCCTCCCTTCCTGCAGATCAAAGCCAACGACATCGAGGCCTGGGCAACAAACAACCTCCAAGCACGCGCTCGATTGGCCGTGCTACTTCGGACACTGGTGCATTCCACCGGAAGGGGCCTTACGAAGGTCGATTTTCCGGGCAATGACGATTCCCAGCGAAAAGGCTGTGATGGTCAGGTGGAAGCAAATGAAGGTAGCCCGTGGGTTCCAAGCGGACGGTCTGCGTGGGAATTCGGAACTGACGAGAACGTGAAGCGCAAGGCTGACCACGACTTCGACAAGAGTGTCGATGGGATGGAGGCAGGCGAGCGCGCCGAGATGACCTTCGTGTTCGTTTCTCCACGTCGCTGGACGGCAAAGGATGCGTGGCGCAAGGAAAAGAAGCAGCTTGGCCAGTGGAAAGACGTTCTGGTCTACGACGCCAGTGATCTGGAGCAGTGGCTCGAACAGTCCCTACAAGGTCAAGCTTGGTTTGCCAACGAAACTAATCGTCTGTCGCGCGATGTCCGTACGCTCGACAGTTGCTGGGCCGATTGGGCGAATGTGTCATCGCCACCTTTGTCCGGAATGCTGTTCAAGTCCGCGATCGAGGCGAGCAATCGAACAATCAGGTCGCGACTCTCCAAGCCAAGCGAAGGTCCGATTTTGCTGGCGGCAGACTCGCACGAAGAGGCTACGGCCTTCCTTGCGCAGCTGCTGACTGGCGACGAGGAGCTTCACTCCTTTCGCGATCGTGTCTTGGTCTTTGACAAGCCGGGAGTTTTTCCTGGTTTGGCTGCCTCCGCGCAAGGGTTTATTGCGGTTACTCACTCGCGTGATGTGGAGCGAGAGTTCGCTCCCTATGCCAAGAACCTGCACACGATCGCGATCTACCCCCGCAATGCAGCCCCGGGAAAGCCTGATGTGGTTCTCGAACCTGCAAGCCACGAGGTTTTCGAAGCTGCATTGGAAGCGATGGGCAAGCAGCGCGATGAAATCGGCAGGCTTTCGTCCGATTCAGGTCGTTCGCTGACGGTGCTGCGACGTCAGCTTTCAATGGTGCCTGCCATTAAAGTGCCGCAATGGGCAGGCGATCTTCAGTTGGCAAGGAAGCTGGTTCCCTTCCTGCTCGTCGGTGCGTGGGATAGCACCAATGAAGCGGATAAGAGCGCCCTGTCTCTTGTCGCTGGTGGCAAGAGCTACGTGGAACTAGAAAAAGATTGTCAGGGTCTGGTCTTGCTGGACGATGCGCCGACTTGGTCAATCGGTACGTTTCGCGGCGTTGTGTCTAAGCTTGACCTTCTGCACGCGATCGCCGGTGTCGTAACCCAAGACGACCTAAATGCCTTTTTCCAAGTGGCGCGGCGAGTTTTGGGGGAAGACGATCCTTCACTTGACCTCGAAGAGAACGAGCGTTGGGCGGCTTCTATACACGGGAAAACACGCCAGTTCTCCAGCGCCTTCCGTGAAGGCATCTCGGAGACGCTGGTCTTGCTCGCAGTGCAAGGCCCCCAACTCTTCAAACATCGACTTGGGGTGGATACTGAGTTGGAAGCGGTAAGGGTGGTGCGCGAGCTACTCCCCGACCCGCTGACGACTCGCGCCCTCGAAGCGAATGATCGCGACTTGCCCCTTTACGCAGAAGCGGCGCCCGAGGAGTTCCTGGGGATCATCGAACGCGATCTCCGAACCGACTCAGCGGCATCGCTGGGATTGATGAGGCCAGTAGGTGGGGACTTCTTCAGCAGCCCAGTCCGGACCGGATTGCTGTGGGCTTTGGAAGGGCTGGCATGGAATCCGGATCTACTGCCGCGAACTGCTTTGGTGCTTGCACTGCTGGCTAGTGTCGAAATCAACGACAACTGGACCAATAAGCCGATCAATTCGTTGCAGTCAATCTTTCGTGCATGGATGCCGCAAACCGCGGCTGACCACAGCACGCGTGTCAACGTGGTGAAGATGCTGGCGCAGAAATTTCCTCGCATTGGCTGGGAGATCTGCATGGGCCAGTTAGTGCATCACGGATCCGGGCACTACAGCCACAAACCTCGATGGCGCCCAGATGGTTATGGATTTGGAGAGCCGTTTCCGACGTGGGGCCCTATCCACGCTTTTCAGCGCGACATGGTGGAACTCGCACTTTCGCGGGAGGAGCACTCGCTCGAGACACTTTCTGATCTGGTGGAGCGCATGCAGCTCTTGTCGCCGGAGCACCAAGTCAGGGTGTGGGACTTGGTTGCTGCTTGGGGAGTCGGCTCAGCGAGTGACTCAGACAAAGCCTTATTGCGCGAAAAAATTCGCACGTCTGCGTTATCAAGACGCGCAGCTTTGCAAGGAAAAAGGAAGGGTGGCGACAAGGCGCTGGTGACCGCAGCTAAGGCAGCGTTCCAGGCGCTCGAGCCCACAGGGATCGTCAACAAGCACCTGTGGCTGTTCAAGGATCACTGGGTCGATGAATCTGTCGATGAATTGGAAGATGTCGAAAAGATCGACTATCAGGAGCGCGAGAAGAGGCTTAGCGCCCTGCGCATGAGTGCGCTGCGAGAGGTTTATAGGTCTGTGGGAGCTACGGGGTTGCTGGAGCTGGCGAGTCGCGGCCGTGCGTCATGGGTCGTCGGAGTACTGGCTCCCGAAGCGATAGGGATGGAGAGTGACCTGAAATCGCTCCTGACGGCAGCATTTGATGCAGTGGTGCAAGGTGCGTCGGAGATAGCATCGTATGCCAACTTAATTGAAGGGGCGCTCCATGCAATTGCAGACGATGCGAGGCGCGAGGCTGTGATTGAGGCTGTTTCTGCCACACGCTCCGAATTTGAAAGGGCACGGTTGCTGATGCTGGCGCCATTTGTAAGAAGCACATGGAAGCTAGTTGACGGCCTCGGAAAGGAAGCTGCGAGTAAGTATTGGGAAGAGGTCAGGCCGAACTTTAAGCGGGGAGAGGCAGACGAAGAGCAAGAGGGAGTGATGAGGCTGATCAACGCTCGTCGTCCGCGTGCTGGGTTTTACAGTGTCAAGTACGACCTGGAGATTCTCGATGCGGAGTTGCTCTTCAGCCTGATGTCGGCGATCGCCAAAGACGGAAACGATAAGGCGGGCGAGTACCAGCTCGACACCTACCATATTGCAGAGGCCTTCAAACGCCTTGATTCAAGCGGGCGATTTACCATCGACCAGATGGCGTCCTTGGAATTCGCCTACATGGAAGGCCTCAGAGAACTTGGAGGTGGGGGCAGTGGCTATGGCATTCCCAATCTAGAGCGGCATATCGAGGCCAATCCGGAAATGTACGTGCATGCTCTTGTTTGGGCTTACCGGCGAGGAGACAAGCAAACTGACCCCGAACCGTTTCGAATCGCGCCCGATCGAGTGAGAGAGATGGCGAAACGCGGCCATCATCTGTTGGAGGCAATCCGTCGTATCCCTGGCCATGATGATCTAGGCAACCTAGACGCATCCCGGCTTTCAAGGTGGATCGCGACGGTTCGAAAAATGGCCGCTGAACTCGATCGGACGGAAATCGCCGATGTATCGATTGGCAAGCTCTTGGCACACGCTCCAGCCGGAGAGGACGGGGTGTGGCCTTGCAAGCCAGTCCGCGATGTCATGGAAGAACTGCAACTCGAGGACATGATGCATGGCGCACATACGGGCCTGTACAACTTGCGGGGTGTCCACTGGCGGGGTGAAGGTGGTGACCAGGAACGGGGCTTGGCGGAGAAGTACCGGGGTTGGGCCAAGGCGCTGCAGATCTCACATCCGTTTGTATCCTCAAAGTTGCTCATGGGCATGGTCAGAACTTACGAGCGCGAGGCCAGTGACGAAGACACCGCGTCGACTCTGCGTAGGCGCCTGCGCTGAGGTCAGATTTCGCGGGCGATGTATTTGTTATCTGCAGGGACGCGATAGATAGGTGTCACAGGTTATCTCAAGCACTGCCGAGAGCAGTTCGTTTGATCCGTTGGGCATCTCGGCAGCGGCATCGTGTGGACGATCGCATGGGGTTCAATGAGGCACGGCACACTGAAAGGCTCTATAGGCGACTTTCCCGAATTCAACGTTTGCCTTGCGATAGAACTCACTGAAGCCTCTGCGCATGCGTAATGCATATATCAAGCCGCGCTTAGGGCGCGTCGACAACATAACCAAACTGCCCCCAGCTAACCTCGGAGTTCCCCTTGAGCTTTTTGAAGTCACTCTCGATCGCCGGGTACCGCGGTTTCAACGAGCTCCGAGTGATTCATCTGGCCGTGCCCAAGGATCAGCACGAAGGCAGTGGCCTGACGGTCATTACCGGCGCCAACAACTCGGGCAAGTCCACGGTGATCGAGGCGCTACGTGCACGATCAGGCCACCAGACGCCAAGCTTCTCCGAGGGGATTCGCAATAAGCGGGCGGATTTCGTGCGGATAGGATTCGAATTCGAGAAACGGTCCAAGGCAGAGGGCGATCAGCCCGTCCTTCTCGAAAGTCTGACTGAGGTGATCGAGAGTAAGGCAGCGGGCAGCAGCCAATCGGTTCATAAAAAAGCGGGCGTCGAGATCACGAATTGGAGCGAGCGTGAATCAGATCCAATCCGCGTGGTTCCCTCGCGCCGGGGCTTCCAGCCGTATTTCCAGCGTTCGCTGGGAACATTGCAGGACTATCAACGACAGAGTGGCCTACCAGCTCGCCGGATGGCGGAGCTGTCCTCGTTTGAGATGCGGCTCTTCGAGATCGAGAAAGAGCCGAGCAAGTTCAACGCATTGCTCGGTGAGCTGCTGGGGTACACCCCCAAGTGGACCATCGACCAGTCATCGGAGGGCAACTATTACATTCGTCTACGCAATGGGGATGCGAGCCACTCCAGTGATGGTGCGGGCGAAGGAATTGTCAGCCTGTTCTCCATCGCCGATGCGCTCACGAGCACCCCTCCCGGCGGCATCGTCGCCATTGACGAGCCCGAACTGTCCCTGCACCCGGCGATCATTCGACGTCTTGTGCGCGCCATCGTCCGGTTGTCCGCCGAAAGGCAGATCATCGTCGCGACGCATTCCCCGTACTTTGTCGACCCCGCAGCGATCGCACGAGGTGCTGCACTCGTCCGGGTTACCTCCGAGGGTGCTGGCTCGAACGTCTACCAGCTCAGCGACCAAGGCCGGATGGCGCTCAAGAAAATCCATGATCCAGAGAGCCCGAACACCAAGGCACCACACACATTTGGTTTGGATGCCCGTGAGCTGTTCTTCCAGGATGACGGCATCGTGCTCACCGAGGGCCAGGACGACGTGATGCTGTACCCGATCGTGGCGCGTCAGCTTCCGATCGGTCGTGTGCCGGGCCACCTCTTCGGCTGGGGCGTCGGCGGTGCCGGGAACATGCAGCACCTCTGCCGTCTTCTGCAGGACATGGGCTACAAGAAGGTGGCTGGGCTTCTGGACAATGACCAGGCGGCGACCTTGCCCAAGCTCGAACAGGATTTCCCGAACTACAAGTTCTTCTCGATCCCAGCCAAGGACGTGCGTGACAAAGATGCTGTCATCGCACGCCACGCGGTAACCGGCTTGCTCGAAAACGCCAGAGACCTGCGCGAAGAATATCGCGAGCCGATGGTGTCAATCTTCGAATCAATTCGCTTAGCGTTCGAAGGCGAAGCGACCCTCGGATAATGAGGGTTGATGCCTAGCGACCGCTTGGGGACAAGCCGGTCGTTTTAGGTCGAAATCAGCCGACCCTGGCAATGATCGGTATGTCGGCAAGGCAATCAGAATTGTTGCGGATGGAGCGCATACGTTCCGAGCGTCGTTCGTGAGGCTCAAGTCCCTGTCCGTGCGCATCCCATAAACGTACACCCATGTCGTTGCGCGATCTGGTAGGCTCGCAACATGATCCGTCTTGCCTTCCACCGCGAGCGAATACCGACGAGCAGCTGAAGCATGCTCGCGTGTTGTTCGCCCCCGTGGCCGAGAGGTTAGGCGTCCGGCTTATATCCGGATAAAGGCAGTGGCCAGATAAGCCACCCATGCAGGTTCGAGTCCTGCCGGGGGCACCAATTCAAGGTGCCCATATGAATCCTGAAAATTCTCGACGACTGCAGTCGGACTTTCCGCTGCTGTACCGATCACAAAGACTTGATCCTCTTCGCCAAGATCAACCTACCGTACTCGCGCTCTGGGGTTTCGAGTGCGGTGATGGCTGGATGGACTTGGTCTATCGCCTTAGCCAGGCTATCTCCAAGCACATCGAATCCACCGGGCTGAACATCGTTGCGACGCAGGTGAAGGAGAAGTTCGGCACGTTGCGATTCTATATCGATGGCGGAGACAAGGAGGTTTTTGGGCTAATCGCGGCGGCTGAGCAAGAGTCAGCAACGATCTGCGAGCTTTGCGGTGCGCCTGGAACCCTTGTAGCGAAGGGATGGTGCTCCACCCTCTGCGAATCTTGCAGGCGGATGCATTGATCATTCACTTATTGCTGCGTCGAGATAGTCGCGGCGCGTCAGGGTATCGAGGATGCAGTCGGTCGCTTCTGGGCCTGCGTGTGGGCCCACCGCTTCCCGCAATGTGGGCCACGCTCCGCGTCGTAGGCAAGGTCACCGACACCCGGATAATGCGCATGTAGCCAGTGGTGCCCGTCGTCCAGCTCCGATCTCCATCCATGAGACCACTCCCCCAGTAAACTGACGGCTCAGCATTGGGGGAGCCCACGGAATGGCCTACTACACTTTCAACATTGGTCATCCGCCAACGACCGCGTGGTGGCAAGAAAATTTGGCGCGTGGCGTCATCACCGCTGGTTGGGATGGAGAGGCCGGTGATCGTGGCGATCAGGTACTCAATCAGCTCGAAGAGGGCGATTGGGTTCTTGCTTACTGTAATGGTCCTGGATTTGTTGGCGCCGGCCGAGTGCTCGGTACCGGCAGCTACCAGCTCCACAAGGATGTTCCCGAGGGTTCTCTGTCCTCGCATCAGCATGAGCGTAAGGTTCAGTGGGGTCCTTTCGTCCGGGATGTGTCCCATGGCATTCGGGCGGCCAAGGTAGGCACGCACCCGCCGAGGCAAACGAAGGAGCACATCGACCCAGCCGTTGGAGAAACGGTGATCGTCTTGCTGGCAGAGCGCGCCGCACTCGAAGCGAACGAGCCGTTACCAGCCTTGGGCGATTGGAAGTATTGGCACGTTCTTGAAGCTGTACGCGCTCTGGGTGGCTCCGTATCAGTCAAGGAAATCACCACCTGGCTGGGAGAGAATTACCCCCACGAAGATAGCAGCGACGCGCGCGACAATGCGTGCTTGCTGTCGGTGAACGACGCCAATCGTCGCCATCACGATCACGGTCGGAAAGACTTCCGAACGGATCAGGGCAACCCCAAGGATGCCCTGTACCGCGTGGGTCGTCATCGTGATGTGAGCTACGAGCTCTATGACCCTTCGGTCCATGGCTTCTGGGACATCCTGGAAGAGGATGGAAAGTGGGTGGCCAAGCAGTTGGAAGGTCCGGTGAGTCCCGTGGATCATGCGCTGCGCGAAGCACGCGTACTCGTCGCGTCCGAACCAGTACCTCCCATCGGCAATGACCACGATGCGCGTGTGTACGAACTCCGTGCCGTGGCCTTGCGTGAGGGTCAGAGCGACTTCCGCGCGGCGCTCCTGGATGCCTATGACCGTAAATGCGCGATCACCGGCTGCGGCGTCGTGGAAATCCTGGAGGCCGCACACATCCGGCCATACCGTGGCGAGTACACCCATCGCACGGACAATGGCCTGTTGCTCCGTGCTGACATCCACACCCTCTTCGACAAGGGCCTGATCTGGGTCGATGCCGAAGGCTTCGTGCAGCTCGATGAGAAGTTGTCCGGAAGCGAGTACGGGCCACTACGGGGGCATAAGCTCCGCGCGCCGGCGGATCCTGCGGTGCAGCCGCACGCGGAACACCTGACACACCATCGGAAGCACACCGCCCGACTTCCAGCTCGACAAGGGGAATCCTGATGGACCTCGATTCGCATGAGCGATACAACGGCGACGTGCAGGAGTGGGTGGATGAGGAAACTCAGGCCTTAAAGGCCGCCGGCATAGTGATTGTGGAGTGTACCGACCTCATTCAGGAGCACGCCAACTGCGTCATCCTGCCCACTGAGGGTTTCCGCGATTTCATCAAGGCGACCGCTCAGCCCATGGTGTTTCTGTATCGGGGCGATTGCGACGTCTCGGTGCGCATTAGTTCCAGGATCGAAGACGTGTGCGAGGAGGGCGAGGATCCCGCTTTGATGGTGCGCGCTTTCGAAACCCAGCATGCGTTGCTGGTGAAGCGTGCCAAGGCCGCGTGTTCTTCTCACTTCTACGCTGAACTCAATGTGCTCCACCAGGGCGGGTTTGTCCTAGCTGGGGTGCTAGCCCAGGCCTATGAAGACTTGCTGGCTGCGCTGCAGGCGTTCTGCGAGAACGCTGAAGATCGGCGTGCAGAGGCGAAGGATGCACAACTCCAGCTGGATGAAGAAACCCTAGATGAACTGGCCGAAGAGCTGATGAAAGACCCAGCCTTTGCGGCGATCCGCGGCAAGCGCAAGAGGTGCGTCTATGTCAGCGACAAGTACGGTCTCCGGGTTCCACGACATCATCGGGGCGAGCTCAGGCGCGTGGATCAGACCTGTGACCCGATGGACTCCAACCTCGTGGGACTTGTTGAGCGTGTTTCTGACCGACTCGACCTGCTGAGGTAAAAGATGCCGCCTTGGCGGGCCGACGATCGCCGACGCCTTCCTAGATCGCAGGTGCTCAAAACCAGAGCGCTGCAGTGGCTGCATCTCCGCATGAGGTGGTGCGTGGCGTATGCGAGCTAACCGAGCATTACGCAATGTGTTTGGAGCCCTCGACATGATCTACCGAAGACGAGCCCTTCAGCGCCGCCTTAACGATCTTCGCGACGTGTTGGGCGATGAGGCGGTCGAAAAATTGGCGGAACGCCTCAACCGGCCCGGCAAAGATCGAGTCGCGGCCATGTGGGAAGTAGTCGTGATGCACGGCCTTTCGAATTGCGGCTCCCTGCAGAACGAGGTAGCCCTAGCTTCCATGCGGCGGCCTGACATCCTGTTCGAACGGGATGCTTTGCGGCTGACCGCTGACGTGACGGCGGTTTCGGACGAAGGTCTCAACAACAACAATCCCTACCGCGAGCTAAGTCAACTGATCGAAGCCGCCAAGTGCAAGCTCAAGCTACCTATCGGCGGCGTCGACTTGCGTATCCGGGCTAAGCACGAGAGTACGAAGCGTGGGAACCGTACAGTGCTGCTGCTGCCACCTCGGGGGAAGCTGCAGGAGTTCGTTAACCAGTTGATTCTGCCGCAGTTGCGCGAGCAGATGACTGCCGGAGCATCTCCGCTGCGCATTGCGATCGATGAGGCTGATGTCAGCCTCGACATCACTATCGATCCGATTAGGTCACCCTACAGCTCGGCCGGCTTTGCCACTTATGACGCGCCCAAGATCAGGGACCGAAATCCTCTCTATAACGCTCTCAAGGCCAAAGCTGAGCAGCTTCGTGGTGCAGAAGGTACCACCGGAATCATCGTTGGCGACGGCAATTGCGCTGCACTTTCGGACCGATCGGCGAACTGGGACGAGGTGTCGACCGAGCAGATCGTTGCGGAGTTCTTCCGGCAATTCTCGTCGGTCGGTTTCGTCCTGCTCCTGTGCGTCCGTGAAAGTCGACATGGCTGGTCATCTTACCCACCACCAGTGCTGCAGAACGATGCACGCCTGTTTGTTCGCGACGGTTGTGACGCCCGTTCCGAGTTGAGCACTCTGTTCCAGGCGATGCTCGAGCACTTCCCAAAGCCTGCGATGATGCCAGTTAACGGTGCGTTTCGGGCTTGCGAAGAAGGTTACGATCTAGGTCACCACGGAGGCTTTTCTATGACGGGTTCAGGTGTGGTGCGCCTCGGCTTACGCGAATTTACAGAGATCTTCGCGGGGCTACGGACACTCCAGGACAATGGCGCCAAAAACATCGAAGCGGCGAGGAAATTGCCTCAGGAACCGAGCCAGTTGCAGGCCATCGTGTTGCGCAACTTGAGGGACGGCCGCTTGCCGGCGTCAATCGAAATCATCAAGACAGACGAGGACGATAACGACGATTGGGTCGAAATTCGCTTCGGCGAGATCGACCCTGCCATCGCGCCTCTCCGATAACGCTGCTCGGCTTGTAGCGCGTAACGTTCAGTCGGAACACTATGCGGCGTAGCGCAGCCGTTCTTGTGCGATAGCCGTGCGGATTGAGCCGTTGGCGACTGTATTGAGTAGGGTCGTGGAATGTTGGGAGAGGGGGCATCCCCAGGATGCACGAAGCTGCCACCACGCACTTGTAGACGCCAAAGCACTACGCGCTGCGCGGGTTCCCCTGGGGGCATCTAGCAATCGAAGTTCAGCAGATGCTCAAACCGAGGCACTGCAGTGGCTGAGGGCGCATCGCGCGATCGCGACACTCATCATGTCGACTATCGTTGGGGTAAAGGCGGTCCTTTTACTCTAACGAAAATGCAGTAAAATCAACGTGTTGACGGACTTCTTGCGGTCCGCTACTGTCCGGGTCAGTCTTGCGCCGGATACCCCCGTCTTGCTCGAAACTGCACAGCACATCGAGTCGAGCCTCTTCCAGCGGTACGGAGGACTCCTCGACTCGGCGACGGCCGCCAAGGTTCTCGGCTATCCCTCCGCCGAAGCGCTGATCAAAGCCCGGTCGCGAGGCGCTCTTGCCTTACCGATGATGCGCATCCCCCACCGGCGTGGTTGGTGGACAACGCCCCACGATGTGGCCCGCTACTTGGATAGCTTGCGCTCGCCGAGCGCAGCATCCGAGCCCACGGCGCCTGGACGCCGCCCCAAGAGAATTGAAGCGGCTCAGTCGACTGCCCTACGGAAGAGGAGCGCCCCTATGACCTAAACACGGCTTCTGAGTTTCTTGCTGATGCCGGGTCCAGAAAGCACAAAGCCCAGCGCTCTGCCAGGAGCGCTGGGCCTAAAAGCGATAGAGCTTCGTCCGCTTTGTCGTAATGGTGCGCCCCACCTGCGTCTTCTGTCAACGAGTCCGTCCGGCTTTTTCAACGAGCCAGACCGGGCTCGACGGGCAGGTGTTGCCCGGTCCCTCCTACGGCGTGTGCGTCTGGCACACGCCGAATTGAACGGACCAATCCATGAAAACCTATTCCAGGGCATTTCCTGAGAGTGCCGGGTGGACGTCGCTCGTCGCGGCGCTGTCACGCATACCAGTTGACGGTACCGACTCAGCGGCGGGCATCTCAATCAGGCTTCCGGCTCCCGGCGAAGTACGCGTTCACCACTTGGTTTATCGGGGCGCGCCGCGCCCTGTGACCAAGGTGCCGTCTGTCACCCTAGGCCGCATCGTGCAATGCGAATCTGTACTGGAGGCTGACCTTGCGTCCATTCTCGACGCTTGCCCAGGCGTTACAGCATTCGCAGAGCAGGCCGCCGAGTTGCGTTACTGGCACGACGGCAACGTGAAATGGCATATCCCTGACTTCGTTGTCAGAACAGGCGATGACGTGGAGTTTGTCGAGGTCAAATTCGCCCGCGACCTGAATCGCGAGATTCGAAATAGGACCCAGTTGCTGCAGGAGCTCTTGCGCCCCTTCCGCATCAACTACCGGCTCGTCACCCAAGGAGCGATTCGTGCGGGCTGTGCACTGGCCAACGCGGAGATGTTGCTTATGCGCGGCCGGGCTGTTCCTTCAGAACTCTGGGTCATCCAAACCTGCGATGCCATCCGGCGCCGCGGAGCCATACCACTGTCCGAGTTCTCCTGGTCGGTGAGCGGAAGTGTCGAAGCTGCTGGCGTAGCCAGGCTGATCATCGACGGCCACCTGCATGTCGACATGTCGAGACAGATCACTTCCTCGACACTGGTTTATCGGGCCAAAGATCTCAATCAGGAGAACCGGCTATGGCTACCGGCAGCTTCCAAGTAGGTCAGCGATTCGTTTGTGGTGAGACTTCGTTCCGTTTGTATCGCCCTGTGGGTGACGGTGCCTGGGTCGTGGAGGATCTCGGAACAGGGTCTTTCCGCGAAGAAGACCAGGCAAGCCTCCTGCATCGATGGAGTTGCGGTGAACTGCGATTCTATGAAGGCGCCGATATCGCTCCACGTCCGTCGGCGAAGTCCGTGGCACTGGCGAGTGCCGTTGAGGATGCATACCGCCAAAGCTATCCCGATGCGCTCTGGAAGAGGGCGGTGGCCAAGCTCTTCTTCGTAAGAAAGCTGGCCGCAGTTCCTTCTTCCGAAACGGCGATGAGCCCGCTTATTGAGGAAAGTTGGCAGCAAGCGGTGAAGTTACCCGACTGGCCTATGGTGCGGCCGCCGCACTTCACCACTGTTGCCCGATGGATACGCGATTACCGTAAAGCAGGCGAAGACATCAGAGCCCTCATCGATCGGCACACGGACAAGGGAAATCGAGAAAGCCGGCTTGGCGAGTTGATGGAGACGATCGCCGATGACGTGATCGAAACCGTCTACATGACGCTCGAGCGGCGAACCGCTCAGGAAGTGCTGGAGACGCTGAGGGGGAGAGTGGCTCAGCAGAACCTGGGGCGGCTGGCCTCGGAGAAGCTACCCCGGCCCAGCTTCAATTACGTTAAGCGTCGCATCAGCGAGATTCCAGTCTATGACAGATGCGTGGCGCGCTATGGGAAGCGCCTCGCGGATATCAAGTTTCGTGCCGCGGGTCTGGGCATGCCTGCAGAGAAGCTACTGGCCCGCGCAAGCATCGATCATTGCCGCCTCGATCTCATGGTGGTGGATGAGGAAAGTCGGCTGCCCTTGGGCCGACCGTGGCTCACGCTGATCCTGGATGAGAGAAGCCGGTACGTCCTTGGCTTTTACATCGGTTTCGAAGAGCCCAGTGCGGTCAGCGTCGGGCGAGCTGTTTCTCAAGCCCTGATGCCCAAGACGGAGCTGCTTACCGCCCATCCGCAAGTCGTCAACGCGTGGGACGCCTGGGGCATCTTTTCTACCCTCGTGGCAGATAACGGACTCGAACTTCACGGTACGGCGCTTGAGCATGCGATCGAGCGTTTCGGCATCAAGCTTCAGTTCTGTCCGCGGAAGAAGCCTTGGTACAAGGGCAAGCTGGAGCGATTCTTCCGCACTTTCAACAACAGGCTATTGGATGGGATACCCGGCAAGACATTCTCGAGCGTCATGGATAAGGGCGACTACAACCCATCCAAGCATGCGGTCGTCACGCTCTCAACTCTTCGCGAGATCACTCTGATCTGGATCGTCGACATCTATCACCAAAAGAATCACCGTGCATTGGGCCGCTCACCGGCAGAGGTGTGGGAGGAAGAAATTCATGGCGTGGATCGGTGGCTCCCGGCGTCCGCTCTGGAGACGGATAGCGCGTTCAGTCGGAAAGAAACCAGGTGCCTTACCCACAAGGGTATTGAGTTCGACTGCCTGTTTTACAACTCGCCTGAACTTGCGCGAATACGTGAGTTCCACGGTGCTGAAATCGACGTAGAGGTGCGCGTGGCGGATGACGACATCGGCAGCATCGTCGTCGTCGCGCCTGGCGGGAGGCAACTAGTCAAGGTGCCCGCTCTGGAGCGCGAATACGCAGAGGGCATGACGCGTTGGCAGCACAAGGTATGCAAGCGCTACAAGCGACGAATTCAAGACGACGAGTCGCGAGACATCAGCCTGTTCGTTGCCAGGGAAAAGATCCGCGAGCTCATCAGCAAGGACATGCAACTTACAAAGCGTGATTCCCGCAAGCGACAAGCGCGCTTCATCGAAGCGCCAGAAGCTGCCAGATCATCGGAAGGGCGTATGGGCATGGCGCCGTCTATGCCTGCAGCATCCACTGCACAAGAGGACGCCATTCGGGCAAGCGACTACCTGCCTCAGGAGGATGCCGTTCCCGTCTTTGCCAGTCGACGCATCAATTCGCTCGCGGGAGGGCAGGCATGACCAGGGGCCAGGATCTGACCGTATACAAAGACCTCGTGGGGTCGATTCGGATCGACCACTACGCCTATGAGCAAATTCTTGATGTGGTCATCGAGACTCTGGAGGACGTAAGCGAAGAGCCGCTTATAGCGTGCGAGGCTGCGGTCCCATCGTGCGTACTTATCGTGGGTGAAACGCGTACCGGAAAGTCCACCGTTGCACGGGATGTCATGGCGCGCTTCGCACCGACGCGAAGTTCGGAAGGCGTTCGTCAGTCCATCGTGTATGCCGCTGCTCCGCCCAAGGGAACCGTCAAAGCTATTCTCGAGCAGCTTTTGAAGGCCTTGGGCGATCCCCATTGGGCCAGGGGGAGCGAGAGCGCCATGACGCAACGCCTGTTGACGCTGCTACGAGGCGTCGGCTGTCGGATGATCATCATCGATGAGTTCCAGCATCTCAGCGATAAGGGGCAGCGGAAGCTGCTTGCCCTGACGGCGGACTGGCTGAAGAACCTGGTCGAGGGCAAGGAATGGGCGTTAGTCGCGATTGGGCTCCCAGAAGCCCGATCCGTGATCAATGCCAACCCGCAGCTCATAACGCGTTTCGATCAAACGCTGGTGATGCCGCTGTTTGATTGGAACGACGATCAGTCGCGAGCGCAATTCAAGGCGATCCTCAAGTCGTTTGTCGGGGCGCTTTCGCCGTTCGAGCTCCCTGACCTTGGTGACCATGAGTTGGCGCTGCGCACGTACTTGGCGACCAGCGGGCGTATCGGCCTTTTGGGAAAATTGATGGATAGGGCAGTGAAGACGGCGATCCGCAAGGGGGATCTGAGGATAAGGATGGAGGATCTCGCCGCCGCCTTCGAGCGATCCATCTGGTTCGCGCAGGACTTTCCTCTCCCCGGCGGCCCCTTCCGAGGAGACATCAGTCTGTGCCAAAACGCCGCGCTGCTAACGAGTGTGATGCATCTAGCCGCTCATGACAGCTATGCAGACACGAGCGCGACTGTGCGCGTCCAGCAGTCAGGAGAGGATGAGCAGAGGCCAAAGAACGCGAACAAAAAGTCGGAAAAGCGCTATGTCAGAGAAGAGCTGGAGCGCGCGCTATGAAAATTCCACGTGCACGAAAGTCCAAGGTCGTGGCGCAGGCCCTCTCTCCTCATCGGCCATCGGGCGGGCAGAGTTCTCGCGAATCTAGCGGTGATAACCGGGTGTGCAGGCTGGTGGTGACGCCTAAGCCTCTGCCTACCGAGTGCGTGACGGGATACCTGCATACGCTATGCGATGCCAACGGATATCCGAGGCCATCGTTCATGTTGACTGGACTACTTGAGCGTTCGAACAAGAACGGATATCGGTTGGTTACCCCCGACCTCTTGCGCTCGATGACGGGGATCAGCAAGGCCGCAGCACGCCGTGTGTGCCTGGCCCCTTCGAGGCAGGGTTCGCGAAGTACCGTGCAGTTGCTTGGGCAAATGGTGCATACCTCCGAGCTACGCATGGATGTGTTCAGGATATGCCCTATGTGTGTCGCCGAGGGAGGTCGTCACGAAGCGGCATGGCACCTCAAGATGGTCAACTGGTGCGCAATACACCGCCTCAGGCTTCTGGAGTCGTGTTCCTGCTGCGGCCACGTGCTTGAGTGGAACCGACCCGGCTTGGGCGAGTGCCAATGCGGTGCGGACCTAACGACTCAGCGAGTCGAAGCACCGCAATGCTCGGATGCATTGGCACGGTTGACGGAGGTATTTGAAGCGGCGCTCTACAGCCAACCTAAGGTTCGCCGTGTTCCGGCGCAGATGTCCCATCTGGTACATCTGACTATCTATGGGCTGAGCCGGCTTATCTTCGTCCTGGTTGAGCAAGTACCTACGACCGGAGTGCCACTGGTGCAAGGACGGCTAAGGGACAGCGTCGTCACCGTGGACCAACTGGAGACGGTAGCACGCATCCTCGATGATTGGCCCCATGCGTTTCAGCGCTACCTCAACGAGCGTTATGCCGCCGAAGTGCAAGCGGACTTGTTCGGCGACGGGTTCCGCAACGCGTTCTACTGGGCGTTGGTGATGTTGAGCAATGTCAAGAAGACCACGGCAACATCCGAGTTCGCTTTTCTGCGCGAGCAGGTGTACCAGTTCGGCGCCAAATACCTGCCCCGTGAGCGTCTCGTCCGCGGGAGCAAGGCTCAAGGCCCGATTACCTTTTCGTGGGCGACTCTTCTTGAGGCCGCGGCCGAAATAGGAATGGATCCGAGGACGTTGGCTAAGCGCGTGAAGTCAGGTGAAATCCCGGCAATCGAGGCGGACAGCCGCCGAAGAAACAGAAATCTTCTGATCGACATGGAGTGGCTGCGGCGTTGGAAGGTCTCCAGGTACGCCTCAGTACATGTGCGAGACGCTGCGGAGACCATCGGGATCTCAGTGGCTCTCCTTCGCGCGGCGAGAAAGGCTGGCATCTACGAGTCTCAATACCACGCTCGAAAAATTGCAGGCTTCTCCGAAGAGGATGTCAGTCGCTTTTCAGCGATTCTGACGAAGCTGGCGAAGCAATACTCGATAGACGGGACGCCTGGTGGAATCACGGATGGCGAGGCGAACCTACGGTCCACTAAAAGCATCACGCGGCGGATCAACTTGTTGCGAAACCTCCAAGGGCGCCATCCAGGGATTTGGCAGCCTGTCGAGGATCCAGCGACACGAGTTGACGCACCGGTGGAGGTCGAAGTCTATGGGCATCGCCCCGTGGTCGTGGGGTATGGTGAGGAGGTCGGCGGAGGGGCGAAGGACCATGAGTTCTCGGTCCTGTCCCGTTGGCCTAGCCCAGTGCATGCAAACGGCGTCGGCGAGATGGTCGATCTACTGGTTGCCCAAGGTGTAGGTGAGAAGGACATCCTTCTGGCGACCAAGGGTAGGGGCGCGATAAGCGAAGAGGTGCGGCGAGAATTTTTAACGCATTGGAAGAGCGAATGGCGCCGGCTCGAACAAGTGGAAGAGGAGATGCGAGGACTGATACCGGAGTGGGTGTGGGATCGAAACATGAGGAAGTATCTGAGGAGCTTTCAAGAGCAGGATGCCAAGAAGCTCGAGCAGGCAGGTGAGTTGCTTGGCGTGTGGCTACCGATCTACGGTGTTCGCGTGTACCCACTGTTTCAGTTCGAAGGGCTCTTGGTGAAGAGAGGGCTGCGAGAACTCCTTGGCCTGCTGCCGAAAGATACGCACGGCTGGACGCAGATGAGGTGGCTCGCGACGCCACACCCAGACCTGGGAGATAGGCGGCCGATAGACATTGCGCGAGAGGATCTTGATGCCGTCGTTCAGGCTGCGAAATGCTCCTCGCTTACGTTGCGATCAGGCAAAATCAAGGACAGCTTCCTCTGTGGAGGAGTCTTGATGCGGACGGATAGCCACTCCAACGAAAGAGATATGTCATGACACATCGCCTTGGGTCCTATTCCGACTGGCGGACCATCGCCCCTGTTGAGAGCTGCCCACAGTGTGGAGGAAGGCAGTTTCGGTCGCGAGACTGCCCAACAGGATTGGAAGTCGAGTGCTTGGCCGGGTGTGGCTATCGTGAAGTGCTTACCGATCTTAGCCGCGAAGAGTTCGAGCAGTGGCTGCAGAAGGTACGCGCGCTACGCGACTCATGACTCTCAAGCGAGCTATAGGTGTGCATCCCATGAAATGCTCACACTAATCCACCCGGGGCTGCATTTTCTCGTACGCTAGGGCCTCCCATCCAACCAAAAGACCACCATGGCTATAAATATTGATTCGCTCTCCCCGGCTGAACTCCAGGCGCTCATCAAGAGCGCAGAAGCGCAGATGGAATCCGCGCGGAAAAATCACGTCAAGGAAGTGCGGGCCAAGATTGATAGCATCCTTGCTGGCGCCGGACTGGCCATTGGGGATGTATATCCGACACGTGGAGGTAAGTCTGCGAAGGGACCGAAAGCCGCCGTAGCCCCCAAATACCGCAATCCCGACAACGCATCTCAGACGTGGTCAGGGCGTGGCAAACGACCCCTCTGGTTCAACGAGGCGTTGAAGAAGAGGGGTGTGACAGCGGAGAGCCTGATGATCGCCAGCACACCTGCGAAGGCTGCGCCGGTCAAGAAGGCGCCGAAGAAGGCTCCGGCCAAGAAAGTTGCAAAGAAGTAGCCTGGGATAGCGACACCTGAGTTGTTGCTGCCCAAGGGCGCCTGGCTCAACGCGGCTAGGGGCCGGGCTTGGCCCCGTTTGGGCTCCAGGGAACGTCGTCGGCGCTATCGAAAGTCTTGCCAAGGGCCGATAAGCCTTATTTACTATAGGTCAGGGAGGGCGGAGTCTGTTCATGGTTTTGGGGCGTGATTCCGCGTCCGCTATTAAGTGACCACTTGCTTCTGAACTAGCCCGCCCTCCCTCCCGACATGGCCACAGCACAACCGGTTTCCAGAACCTTGTACCGATTGGCAGATGTCCAAACTGCCAATCAACTGGCGCGCGCCCTCGGGCTACCTAGAGCTGTACTTGAGGTCGTCGTAGCCAACAATGACCCAGAAAAGCTCTATTGCAAGCACCAAATTCCCAAGCGAAATCGCCGTAGTAGCACGCCATTCCGCGTCGTGTGGGAGACGCGCCTTGAAGCTGTCGCCCGCTCCCATAAGGCGACAGCACGACGCATTGATGACTTTGCGAGAAGGCAAGGCATCGGCTATCCACACCCGGCAGCTCATGGCTACGTTCGTGGTGGGTCAACGAGGAGCAATGCGTTGCCTCACTGCGGCGCCAGGGTGATCATCCGCGCCGACATTCAAGATTTCTTCCCGACCATCACGAAGGAACGAATCGAGCAAGCGCTAGGCTCAATGGGTATGCGCGCGGAGCCAGCTAGACTTCTGGCCAAATTCGTGACGATAGAGGACGCGCTGCCCTTAGGCCTTCCCGAGAGCCCAGTCATCTCCAACCTTATCTGCTTGGGCTTGGATGCAGAGCTACAAGCGCTGGCGGATGCTCATGGTGCCAAGTACACGCGTTACGCCGATGACATCACATTTTCTGGAAACAGCAACCTTCCAACTCGCGAGGACATCTGCGACATTCTAATCCGGCACGGCTTTAAGTTATCTGAGCACAAGTTCAAGAAGTCTAAGCGCGGGCAATCGCATTTTGTTACAGGTCTCAGCGTGTCCGAGCATGATTATCCTCATGTGCCACGCAAGACAAAGAGGAATCTTCGACTGGAACTTCATTGGTGCGAGAAGCTTGGGCTCGACGCGCATGCGGCTGAGCGGAACGAGGACCCAAGAAGTACGTACCTAAGATTGAGTGGATTGGTCAAGTATGTGACGTTCATTGAACGCAGGAAGGCGATCGAGATTCGCGATCAATGGAAGCGGATTGCGCAGAAATTTATTGGGCCAACCTCGTATGCCAGCATCCATGGGCAAGACATAGGAAAGCGCTACCTTATTGGAGACGAAACGGAATTCGAGGTTGGTGGGTCCCGCTTTTTGGCTGTCTGCGTAGTGCGCATCACGGACTATGAAGAGGTAGACAAGGCGATCGAACTATTACTAGGTGACTACCTCACGACGCCCGGGGCTAAAGGTAACCTCGATCTACTTCAGGATGTCGGCGTCCACTACACAGACGCGCACTTTGATTTGCGTACCCAGACACTCGACATGATGACCGACTGTCTGGCTTGGAGCGCAGGGATTCACTTTGCAAGGCTGGACTCATCGAGTCAGTACAAAGAGATATATCTGCGTCTTTTTCGAGAAATCGTACGGCAAGAGTTCTTGACGGCAGACGACGTTGAGATGGAATTCCTTATGGAAAGGAATGACAAAGTGAAGCTCCCGGCGCTAGCAGAGCTAGTGCAATATGAATATGCAGAAGCCGAGGCGCATGACTCCCACCGGCCAAAAAATTTGCCGGAAGTGAAAAAAGTCGAGAAGTCAAATACGCGGGTTATTACATTGCCCGATTTTGTTCTAGCGGCGTTCCGGAACTATGCGTGTCATGTTCCTGGGCCCGCAGACGTGATGCTGGATTTTGAACGAGTTCGCGACCATATTCGTTATGTGCATGACGTGGATAGCGGAGATTATTACACGAGAAAACGCCCTTTCGTTGCCATCGGAGGCCCGTAGGTCGAGTTGGGCAAGCGCATCTGAGTGTTCTTTAGATGAGGGTAAATATGCGCATGTGCAATAGTTAGAGCCACGGGGTGAACTTCGGGGCGCAGCTACTAAGGAACTGATCAAGCAAGCTTGGCGAGGGCGGCCTCGCCGCGGTGCTCGGTAGTTAGCGCTGACGAGTTTTACACGAACAAGCGATCCGTGAGGGCGTTTTAGTGGAGGCTGCAGGCAGGGTGTCGCTCCAGAATCGTATGGCGTAATTGAACATGAATAATCGGACTGACGGGTCCGTCACTTTAGTAATTGGAGGTTACTAATGACATTTCGATTTATCTGCGCTGGCGTGCTCTTGGCAGCGGGTCTCGGTCTTGCGATCGTATCGCTTATTCACGGTCAGCCAATCATTGCGCTCGCGTTGGCCATGGCTGCCGTCTATGTGTGTCTTGGCGTAGTAATTGGAATCACCGAAGCAATAGATGGCCCTATGTTTAAGGTCGGGGCGGCAGCTATCGGTTTGGTGGGCATTATTGGGGTATTCGCGTACAGTCGAGGACTCAATCCGCAAGTGTCTAGCGCCCATGCAAGCGCACTAAACGATTTTGCATACGCTGACTTGCGGTGCCCGCACCCATCGCCAAAACTGCTAGCCATCGAAAGTCTTGGTATAAAAGCATGTATGGTACAAAGTAATTCGGATCAAATGGCATCCGTCATTGACCTTGCAAAGGCTATTCACTATGGTCCAACATTGTCTTTGGCCGACTCAGCTGCGTCACTAGGCCATGGTGAAGCACCAGACTACTGTGCTGTCGCTTTCAAGGCCGCGGATGCACTGTGCCCATCTGCTTTCAGTTCACTTTCAGAATCTGATCGTGAGGTGCTCACTAAGCTGGGAAGTGACCCCTAGCCATTAATTTAGCCGGACGCAAATCTCAGGGGGTATGAAACTCAAGCGAGACGTCGACGTCAGAGATTTGCTATGACGTGGTTACATTTTCGCCAGTGCATGTCTAGCCAGGCGTTCGAGCTTAGTGAGCTGCCCCGATGCTTAACTCGAAGATTATGCCTTTTGAGGGGAGTCAATGCGAATTTTTCTCAGTTATTCAAGCAAAGATAAAGAGATCGTAGAGAAGTTTTCGGAGCGATTGCAGAAGCAAGGTCTCCAAGTATTCTTTGATGCGCAAAGTATTCCTGTCGGGGCGTCAATTGCTTCCTCAATAGAGGAGAGGATAAGCCGTGCCGATGCAGTTATTTTCTTTGTGTCAAAAGATGCGCTTCAAAGTGAATGGTTCAATATGGAGCTCAGTATCGCGGTTAGTAACCGTTACTCGGGGCGTCAGACCAGAATCATCCCGGTACTATTGGATACTGAATCAAAAACTCCGTTCTTTCTCAGTGATTTTCAATGCTTGGATCTTACCATGTCAAGATCCGAGGCCGAGATTGATGCGAAGGCTTCAATGTTGGCGACATCCTTAAGCGTAGATGAACCTAAAGGCGCCCCAGAATCTCGGCTAATTAAACGTCAGCGTGAAATTGAAATCGAGAGTCAATTGCTTCTCGCAAGAAAACTTCAATACGAGGAGCTTAAGAGGCACAAGGCTAGACAACTCTTTTTACTGACTGGTGTTGCATCGATGTTCTCGATGGCTGGCTTGGCCATCTTCTTGTTGCACACCTTTGCAAGCGTCAAATTTTCGGAGTTTGGGTGGCTTATTTATACCCTCCTTGGTGCCATATTTACGATGATCGGTTCATTCATGTATATGCGAAAAGAATTGCCGGAGAAGGAGCGTCTAAGAAAGATAATTTCTGATATCGAAAGTCATATGTCAAAATTGGAGGGGCGTGATGACTAAGAATGTATCCATCACGCCTGTCATGGTAGAGCGCGCAGCAGAGCAACTAAGGCAAGAACGCGAAACATTCGATCAACAAAAGCGCCATGACCATCTTTGGTTTGTACTTCGGCTTTCAATGGGGTTTGCCTCGATCGTTCTCATGGGGGCTGTAATGATCGTCTCGACGTATATTCTCTTTAAAAATGCGGATTTTCCGAAGGAAGTCGTTATTTCTGCAGGCGGTGCGCTATTTGTCGATGTCCTTGGACTGTTGGTGGGTGTATGGAAGATCGTGCTCAGTCCGCAGTCGGTTACCCGGCTTCAACCAACTACGTCATCTTCTATTCCAACCGTAAAGGAATGATGCATCGAGGCGAGCCTCTCGTTCGACGGTACGCGCGCCTCAACTCAGACGCTGACCATTCACTCCTGGCCACCCTGGCCAGGGGCATCTGGCAGATCAGGATGTGGGTGTGCTGATCGTGACAGATTGGTTCTAATGAACAACTTTATCGGTGCAGGCGATTCCCGCTTGCTCGGTCACGGCAGAGACCGAGAATGCTCCGAAGGGCCTGGCAAAGTTCCAAGGAAAACAAGCACTGCGCTCGGAAGACGAAGTTGCACCGCGGGTCGCTTGGCCGGGCCCTAGCGAGGAGGAAAGCCCGCGCAGCCCCATGTCCTGTACTTTGGCTTGTGCCTGATGCCCTCATAGCACCGCCGCAGTTCGGAAAGATCAACGACCTCTGTTGCCAACGGACGCAACCGGGTCAGATCCGCCAGAGCCATGGATAGGGCACCATCGCCTTCGTGAGTGTTGATGTACTGGAAACCGTCGTAGCCAAAGCCCTTCAGCCAGGTCCCGAACACGGCGAGTCGAGCTGGCCTGTCCTTGGGGTTCCCCTTGAGCTGGCGGTATAGTGGGATCGCGCGGTCCCATGACGAGAAGAAGCGTTTGTCTGATCGCAAGCGTCTAATCCAGACTGCAGGGTCGGGTGAATCGAAATCGGCCACATCAAGGAGATTCAGGTCCTTCGGCACCGTGAACGAGGCGAGATGGGGCTGGCCGGTCGCGCCGTCGAGACAATACCTGTCGGTAAGCACCTCGATGGCGGCTTCGCGTGTGCCTAGGTGCGTGAAGGGATGCCACTGCTGCCCCTCCTGGGGCAGTGTGAAGGTGCCGTGGTACCACGTCTGAGGAATGAGTTGCGCCACGCGCGCGTCCTTGAGTCCTTGGCCTGGCGACATGCTACCCCTGTCCTGTGTGCATTGGGCTGGGTCAGTGCTCGCGATACCGTCCAGCCGGAAGGTGCCCGGTCGTGGCGATGGAGTGCACCCTTGACGGGTCGCCGGCGATAGCGGCCGCCGTGCCGGCCGCGGATGGTCGTGCAGGCCATGACCTTGGCCGCCGGCGCGCCATCTAACTAATTGATCTAAAATGATTAAATATCCGATCGCGAAACTAGCATCTTTTGGGTGTTGAGCGGTAAGAAACTAGCGCCTTATGAGGGCTGTCCGCTAGCAACTGTCGCGCCCAAATTTGCCGCAGCCCCCGTCCTTGCTGATCGCGAGCTAGCTGCTTTTGGGGAAACCCACATGTTGGTTCGAGTCCAACATCGGCGCCAGTTGTATCAAGGGCTTGCAGCGATGCAGGTCCTTTTTCTTTGGCGCTGTTCGCATTGAGTAGTGACGTCTCAGGCGGTGAGCGTGGCTGAGTGGATGGTGGTGGCAAGCCCGAAGGGTTCGGGCGCAGGAGCCACCGATGCGTACCCGCGAACTGAATCGCTGGCTGGATCGACTGTCCCGCCTGACGCCCTGCCAGCGTGGTGCTGATAGGGCGCAATCGCGCGGGGCAGACCGCGGACTTCGGCTTGCTCGCGGGCAATAAGGCCGGATTACTGACTAGGGATAGAGCCAGTTCTTGGTGTAGCTCCAGAAGCCCTTGAGGCCGATCGGTGGGGGCCACGCATCAGCCGATATTTGATGACTGCCCGTGCGTGCCTCGGGTGGATGGCTATTGGCATTGCTCTGGCAGATAGTACGGAACGATGTCCGGACTCTGGCACGTCCAGACGATGGCGCCATCCCGCCCTTCGGCGACCAGTGCCAGCTTCTTGCCGCGCAAAGCTTCGGGGGCGCCCTCTCCGAACACCGTCACCAGGGCGGTACCTTCGTCGATGGCCAGCACGGCGAAGCCAGTCAGATCGCCACTGGCATACGCCCCGGCTTCTTTCAGACCGGCTTGAGTATTGCTTTTTGGCCAGACGCGATTGCGATCGATCGCGTCCAGGACCTGCTCTTTCAGTGGCTCGGCTTGCATCAGGGCGCTGGCCACATGAGCCCGCAACACATAAGTCTGATACAGGGGTAATGCGATGGCGCCGAAAATGCCGATGAGGGGTATGCCCAGCAATACCCAGAACACGGCCTTGCCCGCCCTGGGCTGCATCCGCCCGGTCTGCTGCCAGCATGCCAGCCAGGTCAATTGCCCCTGCAGGTACAGCGTGTTGAAGAAGAACAGCGTGATGCCGCCGATGCGGACCGGGAGACGGTAGATGATCATGTGCCGGCGGATCGAGGCCGACATGGCGAAATAAGCGCCATAGAAGAGCATCCCGGAAGCCAATTGCAGCAGCTTGCCGAGGCGCTCCGTAGAGGTCAGCGGCGCCGCATCGCCCACCGGTGTCCAGGCAGGAATCAGGAAAAACGAAATGATGATGCCGCCCAGCGACAGCCAGAGCATCAGCGACGCACTGCTCAGCGGATCGATCTTGCGCACCCAACTGGCCTGGATGAAGGGCCAGACAATGGCGAAGATGCCAAGCGTGAGTACGCTGAGCAGGAAAACCCAGCCCCAATGCAGTGACGGTGGGGGAGGCAGGTAGGCACGATCAGCGACCACCGTGCGCCAGGATTCGGCATCCCGCTCCGTGAGCCCTGACATCGTGTCGTTGCGATCCATGCCGTTCCCTTTTGCCGAGCCGCAAGATTATGCGGAAGTCTTCCATTGCAGCAAGGCCCGGACTGGGCGATTGATCGCCTCTGCTGCATCGGGCATGGATCAGCCGTGCCCGGTGCGCCGATACTCGCCCGGCGTCATGCCAAAGCGGTGCAGGAACAGCTCGCCGAAGTGCGAGGGCGTGGCGAAGCCGAGGTCCGCGGCGATGGCGGCGATGCTCTGCTCTGTTTCGAGCAGGCGGCGGCTGGCCAGGTGCAGGCGGTGCGTACGTACGTAGTCGCTCCAGCTCATGCCGACCTGTTGCTTGAAGCGGCGGCTGAAATAGGCGGCCGACATTGCACACAGCGCCGCGGCCTGTTCTGCGCCGGGCGCGTCCGCGGGACGACGGCGCAAGCGATCGATGGCCGGACGCAGGCGCTGCAGGGCGCGCGCATTGGCGGCCAGCTTGCGGCCCTTGACCGCCGGCGCCAGCGCGACCGCACGCATCAGCAGTTCGACCATCGGCAGGGCCAGCGGATCGAGCGGACCGAGTTCGACCAGCCAGTCGGCGAGCTGTCGCAGGCGCAGCCCGAGGCCTTGGCTTGGCCGGGCGCAGAATGGCTCGCGCAGGCGCTCCAGTCCGGGCAGTCGCGACAAGGACTCGCCGGCCGCTGCTTCGACCTGCAGCAGCACCCAGTCGCGCGGCCCGGCGTCCAGCGCGAAATCGTGCTGGCGCATCGAGGGAATGAAGGCGATGCAGCCGGGCGCCAGCGCGTAGCGATGATCCTCCGCGTCGAAGTGTCCGGCCACGCGGCCGAACAGCACCAGTTCGTGCACGTCGTGGAAATGCACGAACGGCTCGCTGCGCGCCGCGTTGCGGTCCTGCCGGATGCGCTCGACCCGCAGCGGCGCGCCCGGCGGCAATTCCACCGGTTCGCAGATCGGACGATCGAGATGGGGGAGGGTCATGACCGCTGACTGTGTTGCCGCAAGCTGCCGGATTGTCGCCGATTTCAGGCGCCGGCAAGACCCGGGGCCTGTGAAAAAAGCCACGCCCGGTGATCTCTTGCGTGCACCAGTCATGCGCGAACGCGCAACCGGATCAAGTTGACCACCTCGCAGGCGACCGCGATCGGGCGATGCCCATCGCGACATCGTCAACCCGCGCGGCAGTACGTCCCGCCCGATGCCTTGTCCTTCACGATGGCGCTTTTCAGGCCGGCTTGGCGGCGCGCTTGCGTGTGCCCGCCACTTGCGCCGCACCCTTGGCGGGCGCGCAGGTCTTGCCGGTCGCGCAGCAGCAGTTCTCGGTGAGATAGCCGATCAAGTCGTCCATGGCTGCCATCGAGGCCGCGTAGTAGATGAAGCGGCCTTCCTGCCGGCTGCTGATCAGGCCAGCGTGCACCAGTTCCTTCAGATGGAAGGAAAGCGTGGTGTTCGCGACGCCCAGACGTTCGGCAATCGCGCTGGCCACCAGGCCATCCGGCGCGTGCTCGACCAGCAGGCGATAGATGGCCAGGCGGGATTCCTGGGCCAGCGCGGAAAGGAGCGTGATGGCTTGCTTGGTCTGCATGGCGATGCGGGAGTTCTTCCGGGATCCGGGCAGTGTACGGGGATGCGCCGCCGGCCGGGTCATGCGGGCTGCGAACGGGCTTCGGCATCCAGCCCTTCGATGCGGCTGCCGAGTGCCAAACGATCGAGCGCCTCGATGCGCAGGTTCATCAGCAGGCTGATCCGTTGCTGCAACAGGTTGCGCGCCAGCAGGAACGCCTTGTAGACCGCCTCGCCCGTGGCCTTGGCCGGGTCGGGGATGTTCCAGTGCGCGGTGATCGGCGCGCCGGGCCACGCGGGGCACGCCTCGCCGGCCACCTGGTCGCACACGGTGATGACGAAATCCATGATGGGCGCGCCGGGTAGCAGGAATTCGCTCCAGCTCTTGCTGCGCAGGCCATCGGTCGGCAGGTTGACGGCGTGCAGCACCTCCAATGTCTGCGGGTAGATGAAACCCTTGGGATGGCTGCCGGCGCTGTAGCCGCTGAAACGCTCTGCGCCGCGGTGGTTCGTGATGGCTTCGGCAAGGAGGCTGCGTGCGGAGTTGCCGGTGCACACGAACAGGACGTTGTAGTGACCTTGCATGGCGCGCTCCGGTCAGGCGGTCCGGGCTTCGTACCAGCGCTTGCTGGTGGTGACGATGCGGACCACGGACAGCATCACCGGCACCTCGATCAGCACGCCCACCACGGTGGCGAGCGCCGCGCCCGAGTGCACGCCGAACAGGCCCACCGCCGTGGCGACTGCCAGCTCGAAGAAGTTGCTGGCACCGATCAGGGCCGACGGTGCCGCCACGCAGTGCGGGACGCGGAACGCGCGGTTGAGGACGTAAGCCAGCGTTGCATTGCCGTAGACCTGGATCAGGATCGGTACTGCCAGCATGGCGATCACCAGCGGCTGGGCGAGGATCTGCTGTCCCTGGAAGCCGAACAGCAGCACCAGGGTCAGCAGCAAGGCGCCCAGCGAAACCGGAGACAGCCGGCCCAGCAGTCGCTGCAGCGCCGACGGGCCGCCCCGCCCGAGCACCACGCGGCGCAGCATCGCACTGATCAGCACCGGTACGACGATGTAGAGCACGACCGAGAGGATCAGGGTGTTCCACGGCACGGTGATCGCCGAGATGCCGAGCAGCAGGCCGACGATGGGCGCGAAGGCCACCACCATGATCGCGTCGTTCAAGGCCACCTGGCTCAGCGTGAAGTTGGGCTCGCCGTTGCACAGGTTGCTCCACACGAACACCATTGCGGTGCAGGGCGCGGCCGCCAGCAGGATCAGGCCCGCGACATAGGAGTCCAGCTGGTCGGCGGGCAGCCACGGCGCAAATACGTGGCGGATGAAGATCCAGCCCAGCAGCGCCATCGAGAAGGGCTTCACGGCCCAGTTGATGAAGAGCGTGACGCCGATGCCCTTCCACTGGCGGCGCACGCCGCCCAGCGCGGCGAAGTCGATCTTCAGCAGCATGGGAATGATCATCAGCCAGATAAGCACGGCGACGGGCAGGTTGACCTGCGCCAGCTGCATGTTGCCCAGCTTCGCGAACGAGCCGGGCAGCAGGTGTCCCAGCAGCGTGCCGGCGACGATGCACAGCAGCACCCAGACGGTCAGGTAGCGCTCGATGAAACCGATGGGGCTCTTCGCAACGGGCGAGATGGCAGCGGCCTCGGCTGCCGGCAGCGACGTCCCGCTCATGCCGCGTCCTCGTCTTCGTCGGCGAGGGCGCCGATGCGATCCAGCGCCTGCTTCAGGGCCCCGCGATCCATCGTCTCCACCGGCAGGTCGACCAGGGCGGCGATCCGGTAGAGGATGAGCGTGTGCGCGCGACGGAATGCTTCCAGCAGGGCGCCATGGCCATGGGCGGCGGCCGGATCGGGTAGGCCCCAGTGGCTCTTGACGAAATCGCCGAAGAGCACCGGGCAGGCCTCGTTGGCTGCGTTGTCGCACACGGTGATGACGATATCGAGCGGCGGGGCGCCGGCTTCCGTGAAGCGATCCCACGACTTGCTGCCCAGGCCATCAACAGAAATACCCGCGGCCTGGAGTTCCTCCAGCGCATAGGGGTTGACCTTGCCCGTGGGTTGGCTGCCGGCACTGAACGCCTCGAAACGGCCCTTGCCCAGGTGGTTGAGCGTGGCTTCGGACAGGATGCTGCGGGCGGAGTTGCCCGTGCAGATGAACAGGACGCGACAGGGGTTCATGACGGCTCTTGTGCAGATGCGCGTATCGGGAAGGGGAAGCACGGGCAGCGCACACGGTGATCGTTTCCACGTGGCCACCTTGCTTCGATATTTCTATATTCATAGAATCATTGCATCAATGCAATACCGGACCTGCCCGTGATCGAAGAACTCCCGCACGTCGATGCCGCCCTGCTCGACACCCCCAGCCTCGCGAAACTGGCGCTGCCGGCGGGTGCCGGCCATCCGCCGCGCATCCTTATCCTGTACGGTTCGCTGCGGCCGCAATCGTTCAGCCGCAAGCTCGCCCTGGAGGCGGAACGCATCCTGCGCCGGTTCGGTGCCGAGACCCGCGTGTTCGATCCGCACGACCTGCCGATCCTGGACAGCGTGCCGGCCAGCCACCCCAAAGTGCAGGAGCTGCGGGCCCTGTCGCTGTGGTCCGAGGGCCAGGTCTGGGTCAGTCCGGAGCGGCACGGCACCCTCACCGGCGTGTTCAAGAACCAGATCGACTGGCTGCCGCTCGAAGACGGCAGCGTGCGCCCGACGCAGGGACGCACGCTGGCGGTGATGCAGGTCTGCGGCGGCTCGCAGTCGTTCAACGTGGTGAACGCGCTGCGCGTGCTGGGGCGCTGGATGCGCATGGTGACCATTCCGAACCAGTCGTCTGTCGCGAAGGCCTGGCAGGAGTTCGACGAGGACGGCCGCATGAAGCCCTCGCCGTTCTACGACCGCGTAGTCGACGTGATGGAAGAGCTGTTCAAGTTCACCCTGCTGGTACGCGATCGCAGCAACTACCTGGTGGACCGCTACAGCGAGCGCAAGGGCGCCGCCCGTGCCATCGCACTCTCGACGGCAGTTGCGGTCACTGAGCCGGTAGCAGCAACCACACCCGTCAAGGAGACGAGCCAGCCCCGCAGCGCCTGTTGTGCCAATGGCGCATGCTGATCATGGCGATGGGCAATGCGGCCGCCAAGCCGTAGCCGCAAATCGATGGCATCCAGCGGCAGGAGTGTCGATGCCCGGGCGCAGTGAAGTGCGATGCCGGTCATCGGTGCCGGCGAGCCGATGCTGTCCAGGCACTTGCGCGCCCGGCCCACGGCCGGTCATTCATGGCCGGGCCGGGAAGCCGCTTTCTTCGCACACTCTCAGTGTGGCGGGAGCGTGCCCACGATGCGCACCTGCATCGGGTGCAGTACGGCATCGGGTACGGTGGGCGCATCGTTGTCGAGCAGGTCGGCCCAGGCAGCGCCTGAAACGAGTTTCGGGTCGAGCCGGGGTTTCGCGTCGGTCCTGCCGAGGTTGACCAGCAGCAGCGTGCGCCGGTCGCCCTGTTCGCGCAGGATGCACAGCACCGCGCTGTCGTCGTCGCAGAGGATGCGCTGGCTGCCGCCTTCGATTTCCGGTCGCGCATGGCGCAGCGCCAGCAGCTTGCGGTACCAGTGGTAGAGCGAGTCGGGCCGGGCTTCTTCTTCCTGCAGCGAAACGCCGTCGTGCGAGCGGTTGTAGCGGTCCTTCCAGAACCACTGGTCGCCGCGGTACCAGATCGCCGAGCCCGCGGCATCGAGGTCCGCCTGCCAGCGGAACGCCTCGCGCACGGGGATACCCACGGCGTCGGTGAGCGGGATGCCGCCGGACTTGCCGATGTTCTTCGGCTGCATGCCGCGCATGCCGAGTTCCTGGCCGTAGTAGATCAGCGGATCGCCCTTGAGCATCAGCTCGATCGCGGCGCCGGCGCGCGCCTTCGCGGGGTCGTCGTGGACCTCCGACATGTAGCGGTCGACGTCGTGGTTTTCCAGGAAGAGCACCTGGATCTTGCCCGCCGGCGTGGCGGCGTCGGTGGCGCGGATGTTCCTGACGATGGTCTGCTTGTCCAGCGACACCAGTGCGCCGCGCAGGGGGAAGGCGAACACCATGTCGACGTGGCCCGCGGTCAGCCACTTCTCGCCGTAGCCCCAGTCGGCCTGCTCAGCGAGGATGCGCAATCCGGGGCGGCGTGTCTTCAGTGCCCGGAAGATCGGCGTCCAGAAGCCGGCGAACAGGTTCTTGTCCAGGCCCTTGTGGTCGAGGTCGTCCATCATGTGGTCGATGCGGAAGCCGTCGACGCCGTCGCGGCCGCTGCCGTCGCCGTGCGGGTCGGCCCAGTACAGCAGCAGGTTCTGGAAGTACGCCTTCACCGCCGGGTTTTCGAGATTCACCATGGCGATGCCATAGGACTTACCGTCGTAGCCCAGCCACTTCGCCTTGCCGAGGAAGGGCTCGGCCACGCAGTGCTGCTTGTCCTTCCACAGCAGGTAACCGGCGTACTTCGCGTGCGGCTTGCAGATCGAATCGCGCCACCACGGGTTGCCTTCGGCGACGTACTGGAATTCCTCGTCGAGATAGACCTTGAGGCCCTGCGCATGCGCGGCGCGGACGAAGGCGAAGTAGTCGTCCAGCGTGCCGTAGGCGGGATCGACGGCCTTGAACGCGGTGGCGAAGTAGTTGTGGTAGTACGGCGAGGGCTGCAGCGGGGTGAGCAGGATGGTGGTGGCGCCGAGCCGCCGGATGTAATCCAGCTTCGAGGTCAGTCCCTTGAGGTCGCCGATGCGGTCGCCATTGGAGTCGCGGAAGCCGCGGAAGAAGATCTGGTAGAACACCTGGCTGGCCGGCTGCGCGGGTGGTGGCGTGGCGGCTTGTGCGAATAGGGTGGCCAGGGCGAGCAGCAGGGCGAAAGCGGCGAGCAGCGGTCGTGCGGGTTTCATGCGTCGTTCTCCGTTGCGTGCAGCACTTCGCCGAAGAAGCGCAGCGTGTGTTCCAGCGTGGCCGACCAGTAGTTCCAGTCGTGGCCGCCGGGGCCTTCGGCATAGTGGTGTGCGATGCCGGCGCGCTGCAGTTCGTGGTGCAGTTCGCGGTTGCCTTCCAGGTAAGGGTCGTCGAGGCCGCAGTCGATGCGCAGCGCCGGCCGCGGATCGCTGGCGGCGGCCAACGCGGCCAACACGTTGCGGTCGTCCGGCGCCTCGCCCCAGTCGGCGCGGGTTTCCTCGATCAGCGCGTCGAACTGCGTGGCGTCGGTCACCGCCGACAGCGCCGCCGCCGCCGCGATGCGTTCCGGGTATTTGCCGGCCAGCCGCAGTGCGCCGAAGCCACCCATGCTGAGGCCGGCCAACAGCAGTGGCGAGCGTGCGCTGCAGCCCGCGACGATGTCCTGCGCCAGTGCCGGCATCTCGTCGACGATCCAGCGCTCGACATCGTGGTCGGCGTGCACCACGTAGCCGGAGCCGTCGCCCCACAGCCCGTCCGACGGCATCACCAGCGCCACCGGCGGCAGCGCGCCTTGCGCGATCAGGCGCGCGGTGGTGAGGTGCGCGCGGCCCTTCAGCGCCCAGGCCCAGTGCGAGCCGTACACGCCGTGCAGCAGCACCACGATCGGCAGGTCCGCCACGCCTTGCGCCACGGGCGGCACGTAGAGGGTGACGTCGGCGCGCCGGCGCAGCGCACGGCTTTTCACGGTGACGAAGGTGAGCCCGTCCGCCGCGATGGCGGGATCGGAGACCTCGATGGTGCGGAAGGTTTCGTCGTTCATGCGATGCGCAGCACGCCCTTGCTGCTGCGTCCGGCCAGCATGTCGTCGAAGGCGCGATCCAGCGCCTCCATCGGGTAGCGGTGGCTGACCAGCGCGGCAAGCTCCAGCTTGCCGTCGGCGATCCATTCGAACAGGCGCGGGAAGTCGCGCGACGGCACGCAGCCGCCATACAACGGCGCGAGGTAGCGCTTGTTCCAGAACAGGTCGGTGAGTTCCAGCGAGGCGGGGCCGTGCGCGCCGCTCACCTGCAGCGCGTTGCCGCCGTTGCGGGCGAGTCGCAGCGGCAGGAAGGCCAGCGCGGGCGCGCCGGTGGCCTCGAAGGCGTGATCGACGCCGCGGCCATCGGTGAGCGCGCGCACTTCGGCGACGAGCTGTGCGTGGTCGCCGTCGTTACCGTGTGGTGCCAGCGCGTGGGTGGCACCCAGCGCGCACGCGCGTTCCAGTCGCGTCGGCACGCGGTCGATCGCGATGATGCTGCGCGCGCCGGCGATGCGCGCACCCTGGATCACGTTCAGGCCCACGCCGCCGCAGCCGAGCACCGCCACGGTGTCGCCGGGCGCCACGGCGGCCACGTTCACCGCCGAGCCCACCCCGGTCATCACCGCGCAGCCGAGGATGCAGGCCGCATCGAGCGGAAGGCCCGGCGGCAGCGGCGTCACCGCTTCGACGCGTACCAGCGTGTGGTGCGCAAAGGTGCCGAGGTGGAAGGCGCGCTCGATGGATTGTCCGAGCCAGCGCGTGGCGCCGGCATGGGGGCGGCTGTTGCCGAGGCGCGGGACGTCGAGTTCGTGGGTGCGCTCGCACAGCGGCGCGGCGCCGTGTTCGCACTGCCAGCAGTGGCCGCAGGGGATCGCCCAGTTCAGCAGCACCGGCTGGCCGATCTCCAGGCCTTCCACGCCTGCGCCGACGGCTTCGACATGACCGGCGCCTTCGTGGCCCATCACCAGTGGACCCGGCCAGCGCAGCGAAGCATGGTCGGTATGGCAGACGCCGGCCGCGGCGATCGCCACGCGCACCTCGCCCGGCCCGGGTGGGTCGACCTCGACGGTGTCGACGACGAAACGGCCTTCGCCGTCGGCGATGATCGCGCTGCCGCGGACGACGCCATTGCTCATGCCGAGGGCTCGAACAGCCTGCTCTCGAACAACACGGGATTCTTCGGCGTGTCGATCACCGCGTCGATCGCCGCGCCGGGGCACCAGCGCTCCCAGTCGGCCCGCTGCATGTGGTTGTCCGGTGCCTTCAGGCGCATGTCGCGATCCATGTAGATCACCGTCATCACCGCACGCGGCCGCGTGGAGCGGTTGGGGCCGGCGCGGTGGAAGGTCCAGCCGGAATGGAAGCTCACTTCGCCGAGATCGAACGGTTCGTCCAGCACGCGGAAGCCGCGCGCGTGCATGTTCGCGGTGATCGCGCGCTCGCTCGCGTCGGAGATCTCCAGGTCGCGGCCGAATTCCACGTGCTGGCTGCCGCTGAAGAAGGCCAGCGGGCCCATGTCCTGCGGCACCGCCTGCAGCGGCACCCACGCGGTGATGGTGCGGTCGCTCGCCACCGGCCAGTAGTACTGGTCGGCGTGCGCGGGCGTGATGCCGCCGCCCGGCTCCTTGTACAGCGACTGGTCGTGGTAGAGCCGCACGCCGTCCACCTCCATCAGCGCGGCGGCGATGCCGGCGAGGCGGCGGCCGAACACGAACTCGCGCGCCGTGCCGCTCTCCTCCCACAGGTTCATCACCTGCAGGAAGGCGCGGTCGTAGGTGCTGCGCTGTTCCAGCGGCAGGGTCTGCGTGTTCAGCGCGATGGTGAGGCGGGTGATCTCCGCACCATAGTGGGCGAGTTCGTCGGCGTTGAACACCTGCTTGAGCTTGATGAAGCCGTCGCGGCGGTAGTCGGCGATCTGCCGGGAGGTGAGCGGGTAGGGGCGGTCGAGGTCGATGGCCATGGGCATGCTTCTGCAGGGATGGGGGCCATCCTAGGAAGCCGGCGACGGCTGCGCATCGGCAGGGCATGCTCAATGAAGCCGCGAAACTGTCGGATTCGTGACCTTGGCGAAGCATCGCCGTGCCCACACAGACACGGCGTAGGAGCGCACCCTGTGCGCGAAGGCTTTTGCTCCGATCGAACACCAAAGCCTTCGCGCACAGGGTGCGCTCCTACGGCTGCTCCGTCAGCCGCACGCGCAGGGTGCACAGTCCGGCCACGAACAGGCTGGCGCCGCCCGTCGCCAGGGCCCACGCCGGCTGGCCGTGGAAGCAGCGTTTCAGCAGTTCGCCCAGCACGCTGGCGGCGACCAGCTGCGGGATGACGATGAAGAAATTGAAGATGCCCATGTACACGCCCATCTTCGCCGCGGGCAGGTTGTCCGAGAGCATCGTGTAGGGCAGCGACAGGATCGACGCCCAGGCAAAGCCCACGCCCACCATCGGCAGCAGCAGCCAGTACGGGTCGCGGATGAACAGGAACGCCGCCAGCCCCGCGCCGCCCAGCCACAGGTTCACCAGGTGGCTGGCGCGCAGGCCCCAGCGGCGCACCATCAGCGGGATCACCAGCGCCGCCAGGGCCGCGCAGCCGTTGTAGACGCCGGACAGCACGCCGACCCAGTTCGCCGCCTCGTTGTACAACGCCGAGTGCGCGTCGGTGGCGCCGTACTGCACCTGGGCCACCGTCGCCGTGGTGTAGATCCACATCGAGAACATCGCGAACCACGAGAACAATTGCACCCAGGCGAGCTGGCGCATCGCGGCAGGCATCGCGTGCAGGTCGCCCAGCACGTGGCCGAGCAAGCCGCGCTTCTGCGCCAGGATCGGGCGCAGCTTCAGGGCCGCCCCGTAACCGATCAGCAGCAGGCCGTAGACGGCCAGGCCGCCGGCGAGGAGGTACATTTCCTGGCGCAGGCCGAAATACGCGATCAGCAACGCCACGGCGACGCCGGCCAGCAGCCACCCGCTGCCGTTGCGCCAGATGCCGCGCAGGTCGGGCAGCGCATCGTCGCCTGGCGTGGGATCGAACGCCCGCAACTGCTCCGGCGGATACTCGCGCGTGCTCGCCACGGTCCAGAGCACCGCGCCGAGCATCGCCATGCCTCCGGCATAGAACGAGTACTTCACCGTGTCCGGAATGCCGCCGTCCGGCGCCACGTTGCTGACGCCGAGGTGCGCCAGGATCCATGGCAGCATCGAGGCGATCACCGCGCCCGTGCCGATGAAGAAGCTCTGCATCAGATACCCCAGCGGTCGCTGGCGCACCGGCAGCTGATCGGCGACGAAGGCGCGGAACGGCTCCATCGCCACGTTGAAGGTGGCGTCCATCAGCCACAGCAGGATCGCCGCGATCCACAGCGCGCCAGCGTTCGGCATCCACAGCAGCGCCAGCGTGGCCAGCAGTGCGCCGGCCAGGAAATAGGGGCGGCGCCGGCCTAGCCGCGTCCAGGTGCGGTCGGAACAGTGGCCGATGATCGGCTGCACGATCAGCCCGGTCAGCGGCGCGGCCACCCACAGCACCGGGATCTGTTCCAGCGAGGCGCCCAGCGTCTGGAAGATGCGGCTCACGTCGGCGGTCTGCAGCGCGAAGCCGAACTGGATGCCGAGGAAGCCGAAGCACATGTTCCAGATCTGCCGGAACGACAGTTCGGGCCGGGCGGTCGCGCTGCCGGTCGGGCGCGGGCCTGGCCGCGATGGTCGGGTGGGGGAGGTCAAGGACATGATCCTGCGAGAGGCGACTCCCGCAAGGTTAGGCAGCATCGCACTGCAGCAACCAGAGGACACATACGTATTCATTCGATCGAATAGGTAACCGGCGGGACACGCAAGCTGCGAGCGAGGTCGTGGTTCCGGCACGCGGCCGTGTGCCGTTGGGTGGATTTCACGAACGGCATGCTTTGATGGCGCGGCGCGAATCCACCCTTGCCACGGATACCTCCATGAGCCGCCCGCTACGCCTGTTCCTGTGTGCCCTGCTGTCGATGCTGGCGACGGCGGCGATGGCGCAGATCGAGATCCGCCCGCTGCCGGAACATGCACCGCCCAAGCCCGTGCCGCTGGGCGCGCGCGAGCTGGACGCGCAGGACGCGGAAGCGTGGCTGGACGGCCTGATGCCGTATGCGCTGAAGAAGAACGACCTCGCCGCCGCGGTGGTGGTGATCGTGAAGGATGGCCAGGTGCTGCTCGCCAAGGGCTACGGACATGCCGACGTGGCGGCGGGCAAGCCGGTGGATCCGGCCACCACGCTGTTCCGGATGGGCTCGATCTCCAAGCTGTTCACCTGGACCGCGGTGATGCAGCTGGTGGAGCAGGGCAAGCTCGATCTCGATGCGGACGTGAACACCTACCTCGATTTCAGGATACCGCCGCGCGACGGCAAGCCGGTGACGCTGCGCGAGCTGATGACGCACACGGCCGGCTTCGAGGAGACGATCAGGAACCTGTTTGCCTCCGACGCCCGGCACTTCCTCGGCAATGCGGCGTGGGTGAAAGAGTGGGTGCCCGAGCGCGTGTACGCGCCGGACAAGCTGCCCGCGTATTCGAACTATGGCGCGGCGCTGGCGGGCTACATCGTGCAACGCGTGTCCGGCCAGCCGTTCGACGACTACGTGGAGCAGCACATCCTGGCGCCGCTGGGCATGCAGTACGCGAGCTTCCGCCAGCCGCTGCCGAAAGCCCTGGCGTCGCACATGGCACTGGGATACGCGCGTGCCGGCGCGCCGCCCAGGAGCTTCGAGCTGGTGAACGCGGCGGCGGCCGGCGCGCTGTCGGCCAGCGGCGAGGCGATGGCGCGCTTCATGCTCGCCCAGCTGCAGGGCGGCAGCTATGGCGGTGCGCAGATCCTCGCGCCCGCGACGGTGCGGCAGATGCAGGATTACAGCCGCGCCGCGGTGCCTGGTCTGCGCGCGATGGCGCTGGGCTGGTACCACATGGACCGCAACGGGCAGGTCATCATCGGCCACGCCGGCGACACCCAGTGGTTCCACAGCGAGCTGGCCTTGTACCCGCAGCAGGGCGTGGGCGTGTTCGTCGCCATCGACGGTCGCGACGACGGCGGCCTGCGCGGGCAACTGCTGGACGGCTTCACCGACCGCTATTTCCCCGCGCCGCCGGAAGTGCCGCAGCCCGCGCTGGCGAGCGCGCGCAAGGATGGCGCCCTGCTGGCGGGGCGCTACGCCAGCAGCCGCGCTTCCGTGTCGAACTTCATGGCCATGGCGGGCCTGTTCTCGCAGGTGCGCATCGAGCAGGACCGCAACGGCGACCTGGTGACGCCGGACTTCCGCAATCTCGCAGGGGCGCCGCGGCACTGGCGCGAGGTGGCGCCGTTCTTGTGGCGCGACGTGGACGGCCGCGAACGGCTCGGCGCCAAGCTGGAGCATGGCCAGGTGCGCTGGCTGTCGATCGACGCCGTGTCGCCGGTGCTGGTGTTCCTGCCGGTGTCGGGCTGGCATTCGGCGGCGTGGAACCTGCCGCTGCTGGGCCTGATCGTGCTGGTGTTCGCGCTGGTGGCGCTGCTGTGGCCGGTCGCCGCGCTGGTGCGACGCGCTTGCGGCAAGCCGTTCGCGCTGGCGGGGCGGTCGAGGCTCTGGTACCGGTTGAGCCGGGTCGCGGCGATCGCCCAACTGCTGTTCTACGCCGGCTGGCTCTGGGTGCTGCTGCGGCTGCAGGCGGACATCGCCAGCCTGGGCAGCGGCTTCGACGCTGCCTTGCGACTGATCCAGCTGGCAGGCCTGCTGGCGGTGGCGGGTATCGCGGCAGCGGCGATGAACGCGTGGCACGCATGGCACGCCCCCGGCGGCTGGTGGCGCAAGCTCAACAGCGTGGCCCTGCTCCTGGCCTGCCTCGCCACGCTGTGGTTCATCGGCAGCCTGCACCTGCTGGGCCTGCATCTGGACTACTGAAACGGACCGCGCTCACGGTCCGTCACGCGCACATCGATGAAGTTGACCATCCGGACCAGTCGGGCGAGATCAGTGCGCCGGCATCCTGACCGGCGTCAGCCCGCGGGCCGGAACCCGTGCCCATGGCCGAAAGCGGACGCCTTGCCCGGCTGGTGCGCCTTGTGTGGAGCGCTGGGCCGTGGCATCGAACAGGCGTCCGGGATGAATCATCCTGCCTCGCGCGTGTCCAGCCAGCGGCTATGATCCTCGCCTGACGCGGACGTCTCTCGGCGATCGACTTTGGGTCCATGTAAAGGGAGATTCGATGACGGCCAAGGTTGCCCTGCACGGGGTGGGAAGCCGATCGGGCTCATTTTTCAGGTGCGCAGTGATTGCCGCCATGGTGGCGCTGCCAACGGTTGCCACGGCGCAACTGTCGCAATCCCGGCAACCGTCCAGGGTGCTGTCGCTCGACGACGGCCATGGCATTCTTCAGGCCATGCGCGGGGGAGATGCGAAGGCATCCGGACGCCATCCGCCCGAGACCGCCCTCGATGCGGATCACCAGTTCGACGCAGGCTCGGGAATCGCGATCCACAAGCTCGATGGGACGCAGACGGAAAACCTGGTGACGCTGGGAAAGGTCTGGGGCTTCCTGAAGTACTACGACCCTGCGATCACGTCAGGCCAGCGGCAGTGGGACTACGAGCTGTTCCGGGTGTTGCCCGGGATCCTGGCGGCGGGCGACCGTGCCAGCGCCAATGCCGTTATCGTCAAATGGATCGACGGGCTGGGTCCGGTGGCGCGCTGCCAGGCATGCGCCACCGTGGACAAGCACGACCTTCAGTTTGGCCCCGACCTGGGCTGGATCGCCGACACGCGGCTCCTTGGCAAGGCACTCAGTCGAAAACTGCTGTGGATTCGCGACCAGCGGCGGCCCGGCACGCAGTTCTACGTTGCTCTGGCGCCGGCAGTGGGTAACCCGGCCTTCCAGCACGAACCGTCATACGGCGACGTCCACTTTCCCGATTCCGGCTTTCAGCTACTTGCGCTGTTCCGCTACTGGAACATCATCGAGTACTGGTACCCCGACCGGAACGTGATCGGCGAAGACTGGGACAAGGTGCTGGCGACGTTCATCCCGAAGCTTGCGTTGGCCAAGGACCGTACCGGATACCAGCTCCAGTTGATGGCGCTCATTGCCGAAGTCCACGACACCCACGCCAACCTGTGGAGTTCCCTCAACGTGCGGCCGCCTGTCGGCCATTGCCATCTGCCCGTGCGTCTTCGCTTCGTGCAACACCAGGCGGTGGTGACGGGCATCGAGGACATGTGGTCGGCCATGGCGGTACTGAAGATCGGCGACGTCATCACCAGGCTGGACGACCGGCCCATATCCGCCCTGGTCAAGGAGTGGTCGCCTTACTACGCGGATTCCAACGAGGCTGCACGTTTGCGCGACATGGCGACATACATGACTCGCGGGTCATGCAACGAGATCCACCTGATGGTTCGCGGGGGCGGCCAAGAGTTGCAGCTCAAAGCTTCGCGTGTACTTTTGCCGGGGGACTATCTCGCCATTGCGTTTCACGATCTGCCCGGCCCCGGGTTCCGATTGCTGTCGCCCGAGGTCGCCTATCTGAAATTGTCGTCGGCAAGCGCGAGTCGGGTGGCCGACGACATCAGGCAGGCAGCGGGTACCAGGGGACTGGTCATCGATGCGAGAAACTATCCGTCGGAGTTCATGGTTTTCGCGCTGGGCTCGTTGCTGGTCGACCGGCCCACGCCGTTTGCGCGATTCACGGTGGGCGACTTGTCCAACCCCGGTGCGTTCCACTGGACACCACCACTGATACTCGAACCCAAGGCGCCCCACTACCACGGCAAAGTCGTGATCCTGGTGGACGAGGTAACGCAGAGCAGCGCCGAGTACACCGCCATGGCATTTCGTGCCGCACCCGGGGCTCTGGTCGTGGGCAGCACGACGGCAGGGGCCGATGGCAATGCGTCGCGGATTCCGTTGCCCGGCAACCTGTTCACGGTAATCAGTGGCATTGGCGTGTTCTATCCCGACCAGCGACCCACCCAGCGTGTCGGCATCGTTCCGGATGTCGTCGTCGAGCCCACCATTGCGGCCATCCGCGACGGCCGGGATCCGGTGCTGGAGGAGGCGTTGCGCCTGATCCTTGGCCCGAAGACACCCATTTCCAGTATTGAAGGGATGTATCGCAGTCGGCCTCACTGATCGCCGTGGACCAGGGCGTCGACCAGCAGGAGATCAAGCGCTACTCGTCACGGACAGGGCAGCGGGCTGGATTTGGATCGGTTGAAGCTCTTGGCCGACCGGCCCATGATCCATGTGCCTCCGATATTTTTGCAATGCGGCATGCATCGCGGCAGCGCGGGTGATAGCGTCCGAATGGATCGATCTAAATCCATGGCTGCGCGCACTGGTCCCGATTGGCCCGTGGAGCGTGCGGGGTGGCTGCCGCGTGATGACCAAAGGGTTCTGCCGCGGTGCGGCACGGCTGCCGCCAGCGACTGACTGAAGCGAGGGGTAGGGCGATGACGAACCGTGGGGTGGGGTATCGACTGGATTCGCGCGCGACGCGCTCTGGTGGTGCGGCGTGAGCATGATAAGTGCGGCGTCGATGCCGCGTCGGGGGGGCTGGCTGCCGGCGATCCTTTGCGTGTTCGCCCTGCTGCTGCCGGGCTGGAGCCGCGCCGGTACGCTGAACGTGCAATCGCTCGATGGCGGCTGGCAGTTCCGCCTCGCGCCCGGCGACAAGCATGCCGCCGATCATCCGGGCGCCGCGCAATGGCTGCCCGCGACGGTGCCCGGCACGGTACAGACCGACCTGCTGGCCGCGAAGCTGGTGCCCGATCCGTACTGGCGCGACAACGAGGCGAAGATCCAGTGGGTGGGCCTGGCCGACTGGCAGTACCGCACGCAGTTCAAGGTGGATGCCGCCACGCTGGCGCGCAGGCACGTGGACCTGGTGTTCGACGGGCTGGATACCTTCGCCGACGTCTCGCTCAACGGCCACAAGCTGCTGGCCGCCGACAACATGTTCCGCCGCTGGCGGGTGCCGGCGAAGGCGTGGCTGCACGCGGGCGCGAACACGCTGGAAGTCACCCTGCATTCGCCGATCGCGCAGCTGCAACCCTGGCTGCTGAAGCAGCCGTATGCGTTGCCGGGCGAGTTCGACTCGGCCTTCGGCGACGAGCCCGAGGGCAAGCAGACGGCGAACTACGTGCGCAAGGCCGCCTACCAGTACGGCTGGGACTGGGGCCCGCGCATCGTCACCGAGGGCATCTGGAAGGACGTGCGGCTGGAAAGCTGGAGCGCGTTGCGGCTGGCCGATTTCCACATCGCGCAGCCGAAGGTCGATGCGGATGTCGCGCAGCTGCAGGCGCAGTTGCGCATCGCCGCCGATGCGGCAGGCAAGGCGCAGGTGACGCTGCGCTGGCGCGCGCCGGACGGCAGCACGCAATCGCTGGTGCGCGAGGTGGCGCTCAAGGCCGGCGACAACCAGCTGTCCCTGCCGTTCGAGATCGCCCATCCGCAGCGCTGGTGGCCGGTCGGCTACGGCGCGCCGAACCTGTACGACTTCCATGTCGACGTCATGCTGCATGGTGACCTCGCGGCCAGCGCGGAGCGCCATACCGGCCTGCGCAGCGTGGAGCTGCTGCGCAAGAAGGACCAGTGGGGCAAGAGCTTCGCCTTCGTGGTGAACGGTGTGCCGATCTTCGCCAAGGGCGCGAACGTCATCCCGATGGACAGCTTCCCGAACCGCGTCACGACAGCACGCATCGATGCGATGTTGCAGTCCGCGCGCGACGCCAACATGAACATGCTGCGCGTCTGGGGCGGCGGCTATTACCTCGAGGACGCGTTCTACGCCGAGGCCGACAGGCTGGGCCTGATGGTGTGGCAGGACTTCATGTTCGGTGGCGCGATCCCGCCCTACGACCAGGCCTTCCGCGACAACACGCGCGTCGAGGCGGTCGAGCAGGTGGACCGCCTGCGCGACCATCCCTCCATCGTGCTGTGGGCCGGCAACAACGAGGTGGAAACCGCGTGGGAGACCTGGGGCGGCGGCGCGCATCTCGAAGCCACGCAGCCCAAGGCCGAAGTGCGGCGCATCGTGCAGGGCATGCGCGAACTGTTCGACCACACGTTGCGCGACGTGGTGGCCACGCAGTCGCCCGAGGTGCCGTACTGGCCGAGCACGCCCAGCAGCGACTACGACGAGCAGGCCAACGTGCTGGACAACGGCGACTACCACTACTGGAACGTGTGGTCGGGCAAGGCGTTGCCGCCGACGGCCTACCTCGACGTCACGCCACGCTTCCAGTCCGAATACGGCCTGCAGTCGTTCCCGTCGATGGCGACGCTGCGCAGCGTGCTCGATCCGTCCGACCTCTCCATCGATTCGCCCGTGCTGCGCGCGCACCAGAAGTTCGACAAGGGCAAGGGCAACCAGCGCCTGCTGATGTACGTGGAGCGCGAGTACGGCAAGCCCAAGGACTTCGCCGCGTTGGTCTACCTCAGCCAGGTGATGCAGGCCGAGGGCATCCAGCTCGCCGCCGAACACCTGCGCGCCTCGCGGCCGCGGAGCATGGGTTCGCTGTACTGGCAGCTCGACGACGTGTGGCCTGGCGCCACTTGGTCCAGCGTCGACTACTACGGCCGCTGGAAGGCGCTGCAGTACCACGCGAAGCGTTTCTACGCGCCGCTGCGCGTGGTGGCGATCCGCAAGGACGGCAAGACGCAGGTGTCGCTGGTCTCCGACCGCACCGCGCCGTTCGATGCCGAACTCCGCGTGCGCGTGCTGGACATGGACGGCAAGCCGCTGTGGGAGCACACGCAGCCTGCGCACGTCGCGGCACTGGCCAGCACGCCGACCGGCGACTACACGGACGCGCAGCTGCTGCACGGCGGCGACCCGCGCCACGCGGTAGCGGTGTTCGAGCTGCTCGATCACGGCAGGCCGCTTTCACGCCACCTGGTCTGGTTCGATGATGCGAAGAACCTGGCGCTGCCCGATCCCGGCCTGAAGGCGACGCTTTCCGCCGATGGCCGCAGCCTCACGGTGAGCGCGCGGCATCTCGCGCGCGAGGTCTGGGTGGACTTCGGCGATGCGGATGCCGACGCACGCCTGTCCGACAACGCCTTCGACCTGTTGCCCGGCGAGTCGGTGACGCTGCATGTCGACAGCGCCGCTGGCGCAGCCGCGCTGCAGCACGCGCTGACCGTGCGCAGCCTGTACGGCGCCACGGTAACCACGCCGTGACGAAATGCATCGCCAGCACTGCGCTCTTCGCGTTGTTGCTGGCGGCGACGGGCGCTTCGGCACAGACGCAAGGTGCCGAAGCGCGTGCGTCGGCGCTGGTGGCGAAGATGACGCTGGCGGAGAAGGTGTCGCAGTTGCAGAACGACGCGCCGGCGATTCCGCGCCTCGGCGTACCGGCATACGAATGGTGGAACGAAGGCCTGCACGGCTACGCGCGCAACGGTTACGCCACCGTGTTCCCGCAGGCCATCGGCCTGGCCGCGAGCTGGGATGCATCCTTGCTGCAGGCGGTGGGGACCACAGTGTCGGTCGAGGCGCGCGCCAGCTTCAACACGGTTGGCGCAGGCCATGCGCACGGGCGTTACCAGGGCCTGACCATCTGGTCGCCCAACATCAACATCGACCGCGATCCGCGCTGGGGCCGCGGCCAGGAAACCTACGGCGAGGATCCCTTCCTCACCGGCAGCCTCGCGGTGGCCTTCGTGCGCGGCATCCAGGGCGATGATCCGCAGCATCCGCGTGCCATCGCCACGCCCAAGCACTTCGTGGCGCACAGCGGGCCGGAGCCTGGCCGCGACAGCTTCGATGCCGTGGTACCGCCGCACGACCTGGAAGACACCTACCTGCCGGCCTTCCGCGCGGCCGTCACCGTAGGCGGCGCGGGTTCGGTGATGTGCTCCTACAACGCTCTGGACGGCGTGCCGATGTGCGCCAACGCGGCGCTGCTGGACACGCGCCTGCGCAAGGACTGGGGTTTCAAGGGCTACGTGGTGTCCGACTGCGACGCGGTGGGCGACATCGCCGCGTTCCACCACTACAAGCCCGACGACGAGCAGGCCGCGGCTGCGGCGTTGCGCGCCGGCACCGATCTCGACTGCGGCCACACCTACGCCAGCGTGGCCAAGGCCGTGCGGCAGGGCGACCTGGCCGGATCCGTGCTGGACGCGTCGCTCGTCTGCCTGTTCGCCGCACGCTATCGCCTTGGCGAACTCGGTGGCGACGACACGTATGCCCACCTCGGCGCAAGCGACATCGACAGCGGGGCGCATCGCAAGCTGGCGCTGCAGGCCGCGAGGGAGTCGCTGGTGCTGTTGAAGAACGCGCACGACACGCTGCCGCTGCGCAGCGGTCTGCGCCTTGCAGTGATCGGCCCCGACGCCGACACGCTGGAAACGCTGGAAGCGAACTATCACGGCACTGCGCGCGCGCCGGTCACGCCGCTTGAAGGATTGCGCGCACGCTTCGGTGCCGACCGCGTGAGCTACGCACAGGGCGCACCGGTGGCGGCCGGCGTGCCGGTCCCGGTGCCGGAGACCGCGTTGCGCACGGCGGACGGCGCCGCGGGCCTTGTCGGCGAGTACTACACGAACCCCGGCTTCCACGGTGCGCCGAGCGCCATGCGCACCGATCGCGTGATCGACTTCGACTGGGATCGCGTGGCTCCGGTCGCCGGCCTCGACGCCGCCCATTACGCGGTGCGCTGGCGTGGCGAGCTGGTGCCCCCGGGGCCGGGCGACTACGTGCTGGCCGTGCACGTGGACCGTTGCTTCGATTGCACCGGCCACGATCCCGTGCGCCTGTTCGTCGACGGCAAGCCGGTGATCGCCGACGGCGGCAGCGACAACAGCCGGCTCGAGGCGCACCTGCATTTCGCCGACGGACGACCGCATGCCGTACGCCTGGAACTGGTGCACGCGAGTCGGGACCAGGGCGTGCGCCTGCAGTGGCTGGCGCCACCCGCGGCACAGCTCGCCGAGGTCGATCGCGCGCTGCGCAAGGCCGATGCCGTGGTGGCCTTCGTGGGCCTGTCGCCTGATGTCGAAGGCGAGGCGCTGCAGATCGAGGTGCCCGGTTTCGCGGGCGGCGACCGCACCTCGCTGGACCTGCCGGCACCGCAACGCAAGCTGCTGGAACATGCCGCGGCATCCGGCAAGCCGCTGGTCGTGGTGCTGATGTCCGGAGGCGCGGTGGCGCTGGACTGGGCGAAACAGCACGCCGCCGCCATCCTCGCCGCGTGGTATCCCGGGCAGGCCGGCGGTACCGCGATTGCGCAGGCACTGGCCGGCGACACCAATCCCGGCGGCCGCCTGCCGGTGACGTTCTACCGCTCGGTGCGGGATCTGCCGCCATTCGCCAGCTACGCGATGCAGGGGCGTACCTATCGCTATTTCCGCGGCACGCCGCTGTATCCGTTCGGTTACGGTCTGAGCTACACGCGTTTTGCCTACGCCGCGCCGGCCTTGTCGGCGAGCACACTGAAGGCGGGCGACACGCTGCAGGTGAGCGCCGAGCTGCGCAATGCCGGCTCGCGTGCGGGCGATGAAGTGGTGCAGGTGTACCTGGACACGCCACCGTCGCCGCAGGCGCCGCGGCATGCGCTGGCGGGTTTCCGGCGCGTGCATCTCGCGCCGGGCGAAAGCCGGCGCGTGGACTTCATACTCTCAGCGCGCGACGTGAGCAGCGTGGATGCGGCGGGCGTCCGTACCGTCGAGCCTGGCCGCTATCGCGTGTTCATTGGCGGCGGCCAGCCCGGCGACGCCGCGGGTGTCGCATCCACATTCACCATCAACGGCAAAGAGGTGCTGGCGCCATGACCATGGACACGCTCTCCCGGCGCGACCTGCTCAAGCTGATCGGCGGCGGCGCCGCGGCGCTGGCCTTGCCCGGCTTCGCCACGGCGGCCACGGCGCAGGCGCGCCCCAGCCACCGTCCGCCGCCCGGCAGGCGCAAGTTCACCAGCCCCGCGGTAGAGGCCGAGATCGCGCGCATCCAGGCACGCATCGGCGATCCGGAACTGGCGTGGCTGTTCGGCAACTGCTACCCGAACACGCTGGATACCACCGTGCAGACCGGCACGCTGCGCGGCAAGCCGGACACCTTCATCGTCACCGGCGACATCGACGCGATGTGGCTGCGCGATTCCTCCGCGCAGGTGTGGCCCTACCTGCCGCTGGCCGCGAAGGACGCAGCCCTGCGCCGGCTGTATCGCGGCCTGATCCATCGCCACGCGGCGTGCATCACGATCGACCCCTATGCCAACGCCTTCCTGCCCGATCCGCGCGGCAAGACGACCTTGAGCTGGGCGCAGCACGACCTCACCGACATGAAGCCCGGTGTGGCCGAGCGCAAGTGGGAGATCGACTCGCTGTGCTGGACGATACGCATCGCGCACGGCTACTGGAAAGCCACCGGCGACCGCGTACCGTTCGACGACGACTGGCGCGCCGCGATGCACGCGGTGCTGGCGACGTTCCGCACGCAGCAGCGCAAGGACGGCAAGGGACCGTACCACTTCCAGCGCGGATCGGCGGTGCCCACCGATACCGTGCCGCTGGATGGCTACGGCAACCCGGCGTTGCCGGTGGGCCTGATCTGCTCGATGTTCCGGCCTTCGGACGACGCCTGCATCTATCCGCTGTTCGTGCCGGCCAATGCCTATGCCGTGGTGTCGTTGCGGCAACTGGCCGGGATGTCGCGCGCGTTGCACGGCGATGCCGCGTTCGCCGCCGATTGCGAAGCACTGGCCGCCGAGGTGCAGGCCGCCCTGGAAAACTATGCCGTCATGACCGAGGCCGGCCAGGATTTCTGGGCCTACGAGGTGGACGGCTACGGCAACCAGTTGTTCATGGACGATGCCAACGTGCCCAGCCTGCTGTCGCTGCCCTACCTCGGCTTCTGCGCCCGCGACGACGCCCGCTACCGGCGCACCCGCGCCCGCGCATGGGGCGAACGCAATCCGTACTTCTTCCGCGGCAAGGCGGCGGAAGGCATCGGCGGGCCGCACGAGGGCCTGCGCATGATCTGGCCGATGTCGCTGATGGTGCGCGCGCTCACCAGCGACGATGCGGGCGAGATCCGCCAGTGCCTGCACTGGCTCAAGACCACCCATGCCGGCACCGGCTTCATGCACGAAGCCTTCGATCAGGACGATCCCGCGAAATTCACGCGGCCCTGGTTCGCCTGGGCCAACAGCCTGTTCGGCGAGCTGATCGCCGGGCTGGCCGACCATCACCCCGAGCTGTTGCGGTAACCGCCGCATCGCCCTATCCCCGAAGGAGCCCACGAACATGGTGACCCGTAGACGATTCCTGCAAGGCACAACGGCATTGACGCTGCTTGGTGGTCTCGATGCGCGCGGCGCGCTGGCCGCGACGCACAGGCAAGGCGGTGCGGATGCGCTGTCGTTGTCCAGCCTGCCGAAAAACAACGTGTCGAAGTACGTCGACATCTTCGTCGGCACCGGCGGCCACGGGCACACCTACCCCGGCCCCACGCTGCCGTGGGGCATGGTGCAGTTGTCGCCCGACACCAACAACTCCGGCTGGGATGCCTGCTCGGGCTACCACCAGGCCGATGGTTCGATCATGGGTTTTTCGCACACCCATCTCAGCGGCACCGGCGGCGCCGACATGCTGGACGTGCTGGTGATGCCCGCGCAGGGCGAGGTACTGCTCGATGCCGGCGCACGCGGCCTGCCTGACGAGCTGTATTACTCCAAGTTCGACGGCGCGGCGCACGGGCCGCACCTCACGGCGGACGTGGTGGCGCATCCGGGCAAGGGCTATCGCTCGCGTTACGACAAGGGTTCCGAACAGGCGGTGCCGGGCTATTACCGCGTGCGCCTCACCGACCACGACATCCTCGCCGAACTCACCGCGACCTTGCGCACCGGCCTGCACCGCTACACCTTCCACAAGCATGGCCCCGGCCATCTGCTGGTCGATTTCGCGCACGGCTACCAGGACAAGCCGGACACGCCGTGCAAGGTCACCGACGCCGAGTTGCGCCTGGTCGGCAACGACACCCTGGTCGGCGGCCGCCGCGTGCACGAATGGGCCGACGGCCGCTACATCTACTTCGCGATGAAGCTGTCGCGGCCGTTCTCGCATGCCGGGCTGTATTCGGATGACAAACCGCTGCCTGCCGGTGCGACCGAGGCCAAGGGCAACAGCCTCAAGGTCGCCTTGCACCTGGACGACGCTGCGAAAGCGCCCTTGCTGGTCAAGGTGGGGCTCTCCGCCGTGGACATCGACGGCGCCCTGCGCAACCTCGAAACGGAACTGCCCGACTGGGATTTCGAGCGCGTGCAGCGCGCAGCCGCGCAGCAGTGGGAACAGGAGCTCTCGCGCATCCGCATCGACAGTTCGTCCGACGTGGTGCTGAAGACGTTCTACAGTTCGCTCTACCACACCATGGTCGCACCCACGCTGTTCAGCGACGTCGATGGCCGCTACCGCGGCATGGACCTCAAGGTGCACACCTTGCCGCAGGGGCAACACACCTACAGCACGTATTCGCTCTGGGACATCTACCGCGCGCTGCATCCGCTGTACACGCTGTTCCAGCCGGAGCGCATCCCGGGCTTCGCCAACGACCTGATCCGCCAGGCGAACGAGAGTCCGCAGGGCCCCACGGTGTGGCCGCTGCAGGGCGTGGAGACCGGCACCATGATCGGTTACCACTCCATCGTGCTGCTGGCCGAGGCGCAGGCCAAGGGCTATTCCGGGATCGATTTCGACAAGGCCTGGCCGGTCTTCCGCAAGCGCGCCTTCGACGACGATTGGCGTGGCCTCCCGTACTACCGCAAGCTCGGCTACATCCCCAGCGACAAGGAGGGGGAGGCGGTCAGCAAGACGCTGGAATACGCCTACGACGACTGGGCGATGGCGCGCCTCGCCGATGCCGTGGGGCAGCACGCGGATGCCGAGACGCTGCGCAAGCGCTCGCGCAACTACCGCCACGTGTTCGACACCAAGCTCACCTTCATGCGCCCGCGCGACAGCGCCGGCAAGTGGATCGAGCCGTTCGATCCGCGCGAAATGGGGCACTTCGAGAAGTGGCGCGACTTCACCGAGTCCAACCCGTGGGAAGCCACCTTCCTCAACCAGCACGACCTGTACGGCTACATGCCGATGTTCGGCAGCGTGGCGGCGTTCGAACGCAAGCTGGATGAACTGTTCACCACCAGCTCCGAGCTGCCTGCCGACGCGCCGCCTGACATCGCCGGCATGGTCGGCCAGTACGCGCACGGCAACGAGCCCAGCCACCACGTGGCCTATCTCTACGCCTACACAGGCGCGCACTGGAAGACGCAGTCGCGCGTGCGCATGCTGCTGGAAACCATGTACCCGCCGTTGCCCGACGGCATCGCCGGCAACGACGACTGCGGCCAGATGGCGGCGTGGTACGTGCTGAGCGCGCTGGGCCTGTACGCGGTGGATCCGGTGAGCGCCGAGTGGGTGTTCGGCAGCCCGCTGGTGGATCGCGGCGAGGTGACGGTGGGCGAAGGCCGGAAGCTCGTCGTCGAGACGCGCGGCAATGGCCCGGGAAAGCCCTACATCCAGTCGGTGACGTGGAACGGCAAGCCGTGGTCGAAGAGCTGGATCAGCCATGCGGAAATCGCCGCCGGCGGCACGCTGGTGTTCGAGATGGGCGACAAGCCGAACAAGAAGTTCGGCGCCGCGGCGGAAGACCGCCCGCCTTCGTTCGGCCATCTGGCCACCATGGGGGACAAGGCTTGAGGCCAAGGACATTGGCCTTGAGCAACGAAACCGGGCGACTCGAATCCGCGCAAATGCCGACGGGTGAGACCCTCTCCCTTCGGGAGAGGGTGCCGACAGGCGGGAGAGGGTTCGGGCGGAGCGAGGCGTTGCGGCGAGACCGAACCCTCTCCCCCGTCCCCTCTCCCGGGGGGAGAGGGGAGAAGGGCAGTGGCGAAATACTCCGTGCAGCAGAGCGCTTCCGAAGGAACGAGGTGTCGGAGATGAGCTGGTGATCAACATGCAACGATTCGGTTTACTGCTTGCCTGCGCGCTAACCAGCCTCGCCGCGCACGCCACGGCGCCAGCCGCCGCGGCAACTCCCGCGGAAACCACGCCCACCGAGGCGCAGCGCATGCAGTGGTTCGCGGATGCGAAGTTCGGCATCTTCATCCACTTCGGCATCTACGCGGTGGACGGCATCGACGAGTCGTGGTCGTTCTACGACGGCTATGTCAGCTACGACCACTACATGCAGCAGCTCAAGGGCTTTACCGCGGCGAACTACCACCCGCAGGCCTGGGCCGACCTGATCCGCGCAAGCGGTGCGCGCTATGCGGTGCTCACGACCAAGCACCACGACGGCGTGGCGCTGTGGGACACCGCGCAGGGCCTCAACGTGGTGAAGGACACGCCTGCGAAGCGTGATCTGGTGGGACCGTTCGTGCAGGCGCTGCGCAAGGACGGCGTCAAGGTGGGCCTGTACTTCTCGCTGATCGACTGGTCGTATCCGGATTATCCGGGCTTCACCAAGACCGAGTCGCGCTACGACGCCAAGGCCGATCCCGCGCGCTGGAACCGTTTCGTGAAGTACTACCAGGGCCAGCTGAAGGACCTGTCGCAGCGCTACAACCCCGACCTGTACTGGTTCGACGGCGACTGGGAGCACAGTGCCGAGGAGTGGCACGCGAAGCAGGTGCGCGAGATGCTGCTGGCGCGCAATCCCATGGCCATCATCAACTCGCGCCTCGCGGGCTACGGCGATTACGCCACGCCGGAGCAGGGCGTGCCGATCACGCCGCCGCCCCAGAAGTACTGGGAGTTGTGCATGACCATGAACAATTCCTGGGGCTGGCAGCCGAACGACCACCACTTCAAGAGCGCCGACCAGCTGATCCGCATCCTCGCCGACACCATCAGCATGGGCGGCAACCTGCTGCTGGACATCGGCCCGCGCGCCGACGGCACGATCCCCGGGCAGGAAGTCGACACGCTGAAGGAAATCGGCCGCTGGACGCACAAGAGCGCCGAGGCGATCTACGGCACCCAAGCCGGCATCCCGCGCGACTACTACGCCGGCGCCAGCACGCTGTCGAAGGACGGCAGCACGCTGTACCTGTTCCTCGACGGCCGGCCAAACGGCCCGGTGCTCGTGAAAGGGCTGATGAACCGCGTACTGCACGCGCGCGTGGTCGGCAACGGCACCACGCTGGACACGCAGGTGGTGGGCAAGCCGTACTGGAGCCAGGTGCCGGGCCTGCTCTACATCACCGTGCCGCCCGCCACGCTGGACCCCGAGGTCACCGTGCTGGCGCTCACGCTGGATGGACCGGTGAGGCTCTTCCACGACGAAGTGAAACCCATCGAGAGCAACTGACGCGCCCTCTCCCTGCGGGCAGGGAGGCGGTGCCGCGGGCGACCGTGTCGCCATATTGCAATGCGGCTTGCATCGTTCATGGGTGAGTGATAGTTTCAAATATGAATCGATCTAAATAACGGCACGGATTTCAGCCGGCGTGGGAAGGCAGGGGGAAGGCAGGCTGGTATGCGGGATTCCACGGGCCACGGCAGCAGGAATCCCGCTGCGGATTGACACGATTCAATCGAGTCGAGGCAACGGATTCGAATCAACCGGAGCTGGGCGGGTGCAGGGGTGTCCCGTCAGCTTCTGCGGCAGCGGCCAATACAACAAACACGTTTGAGGGAGGGGTTTCCATGCGTCATGCCATCGCACTGCGTCGCAACGCACTCGTGAGTGCGCTTTCCATTGCCCTGCTGTCGCCGCTGGTCGCCTACGGGCAGACCACGCCCGCATCGGGCGACAATCAATCCAACACACCCCAGGCGACATCGTCCAGCGCCCAGTCGTCCACGGCTCCCGACCAGAAGAAGGCGGTGAAGCTGCAGGCGGTCACCGTCACCGGCTCGATGATCCCGCGCGTGGAGGTCGAGGGGCCCGCCCCGGTGGTCACCATCACCGGCGCGCAGATCAAGCAGCAGGGTTTCACCACGCTGTGGGAATTCCTGGATTCGCTGCCGCAGGTGGGCCCGCAGGTGCAGGACCCGGCTTCCTGGGGCTCCACCTCGGTCAATGCGCGTTCGGTCAACCTGCGCGGCCTGGGGCCGGGCTTCAGCCTGTTGATGATCGATGGCCATCGCGTGGTGGATTACCCGCAGCCGTTGAGCAAGCAGAGCAATTTCCAGAACTACAACAACCTGCCCACCGGCATGATCGACCATGTCGAAATCCTCGCCTCCGGCGCCTCGTCGATCTACGGCTCGGACGCGGTGGCGGGCGTGGTCAACGTGATCCTGAAGAAGAACTACCAGGGTGACGATCTGCAGGTGACCGGCGGTGGCGCCGAGCGCGGTGGTCGCGCCTATGGCGACGTCAACTTCTTCGGCGGCAAGTCCGGCGACAACTGGCACATCCTCTACAACGTGGAGAAATCCAACCGCACGGCATTGTGGGGCATGGACCGCCCGTACCAGGACTCGGTATCCGATGCAGGCTATGGCGCCTGGGGGCCGGCTGACCGCATGTTCGGCTATCAGTACGACTCTGCCGGATCCATTGCGCTCATGGCGCAGAACGCTTCGGGCCAGTACATCACGCCACCCGCGGGCACCTGCGGGAAGTTCACCAACTCGCAGTTGAGCCAGTCGCACAGCGTCAACACCAATGGCACCCAGATCACCGGCGTGACCAACAACGGTTACTACTGTTCGCAGCCTGCCATATTCCAGAACTGGGTACTGACCCCGGGCAGCCGCAGCAACAACGGCTACGTGTCCGGCGAATACGACTTCAAGGACGACCTGCAACTCTACGGCTCGGCGGCCCTGTATGACACGGTGGGCATTTCCAATACCCAGTTGCCCGCCTACGGCACCGGCGAGTTCTACGACCAGACCACGGGGCAGGTCATCAACAACGCCGTCCGCCAGCTGACCGCGCAGGAAATGAACAGCGCGGCGAACACCCACGACCGCGAGCAGAACTGGAACCTCACGGCCGGCCTGCGCGGCACCATGTTCAGCGGCAACTTCAACTGGGATCTGAACCTCAACAGCCAGAAGTACATCGTGCGCGAGGACTACACGGGCATCGCCCCCGCGGCGATGAACAACTTCTTCCTCGGTCCGCAAAAGGGCAGCACCACTGACAGCAATGGCAACACCATCCCCGTTTACGCCATGAACTGGCAGCAGTGGTGGAACCCCATCACGCCGCAGCAATACAGCCAGTTCGCGGTCAATGGCGAGAACACCGCGTCGTCGTCGCTGAACCAGGCGCAGTTCCGCGTGAACGGTGACCTGTTCAAGTTCCCGTGGGTGGACGAGCCGGTGGGCTGGGCGGCGGTACTGGAAGCCGCGGACAACAGCTTCATGCTCTCGCCCGACGCGCGCAGCGCCGACGGTAGCACCTTCCAGAACCCGTTCGGGGCGTACCTCACCGGCGGCGGCACCCGCCAGCGCTATTCGCTGGGTACCGAGTTCCGCGTGCCGGTGCTGGATTCGCTGACCTGGACCATCTCCGGCCGCCTGGACAAGTACCACGACGCCAGCAGCGCCGACATCGCGCGCACCTGGGGGACCGGCCTCGAATGGCGCCCGTATGACGGCCTGCTGGTCCGCGGCACCTACGGCACCAACTTCAAGGCGCCGGACATGCAGGCGATCTACCTGCAAAGCTCCACCTCGCCGATTGGCGATTATGACGACCCCTTGCAGTGCATCAACGCCATCAAGGCTGGCGTGAACAACAGCACGTGGTGCTCCACCGTGCAGCGCCCCGTCTCGCAGTACTACACCTTGACCACGGAGGGCGGTCGCACGCTGCAGCCGCAGACCGGCCACTCCTGGACCTACGGTTTCGTGTGGCAGGTGCCGGGCGTGCAGGGCCTGTCGGTGTCCGCCGACTACTGGCACATGGGCGTGGACAACGCCATCGAGTACCTCGATCCGGCCACCGTGCTGAACGACGAGGCTGGTTGCCTTACCGGCTTGCAGCCCAACGGTTCCTCCGGCCTGTCGCCGTATACGACACACGTGCAGGGTTCGGCGTATTGCCAGATGGTGATCGGCCTGGTCCAGCGCAGTGCGTCCGGCCAGATCACCGCGGAGCAGGTTCACCCGATCAACCAGGCTTCGTTGTACGTGAGTGGTGTGGATGCCTCGCTGGACTACAAGCTGCATACCGACGATCACGGCGACTTCACCACCAGCATCAACTACACCGACAACCTCTCGTACAAGTCGCGCGTGTTGCCCTCCGACCCGTTGTTGAACACCCGCTACCAGAATCCGGCGAGCCGGGTCACGTGGATCGGCAACTGGCACAAGGGTGACTGGAACGTGTCGCTCTCCGGTGTGCGTGTCGGCAGCGTGCGCGCCAACAACTACGCCGGTTGCAATGTGCTGCCCAACGGCGTCCAGCCGGGCATGACCACGGCCACGGCGGCTAGCGGCACCGTTTACAGCACCGGCGTTTGTACGGTGCAGCAGGATGGCAACAGCGTGCCCGTCGTCGACACCACGTATTTGGGTCGTGTTCCGGTGTGGATCACCTGGAACACCGCGATCGGCTGGCAGATCAACCCGGAGACCAAGATCACCCTCACCGTGTCCAACCTGTTCAACAAGATCGCAGGTATCCCGTACTACTCCGGTGGCTTCGAGTTCGTCCCGACGAACCAGTCCGCCGACGAATACACCGGCCGCGAATGGTTCCTCACGTTCGACTACAAGCTCGACTGATCCCTCTCAGGTCGGGTTTGCCCCGCGCCCCGGCTTCGGCCGGGGCTTTTTTGTGGTTTCCCGCCGCACGAGCATGACGACACGCGCCTTCGGGTCGCCGAACACACCCTTGACGCCCACCAAGGGGCGAAAGCCGGGAAATCGATAGGCGTCCAGCAAACGCCGTGGATGCTTCATCGAGGTAGCCATCGCCTCAGCGTGCCCGATTTCCGCGCCACCTTGAAGGGCGGCCAAGCCTTGCGCTACATCGGCTGGGCGTGGCTCAGCACCGCAAAATTACCCACACGTTTCCACGAAGAGCCCTTCAATTGATGACAGGCTCCAGCCGCGTGCTGCATGTGCGCGTGATCGGCAACGGCAAAAGCAATGGGCATGCGGCGGCGGGCTCCATGCCGATCGAGCGCAATTGAGCGACAGGGATCGCCGTGCGCGGTTCGTCGCCGAACGCGCGCTTGCCTCATGTTGCATTGCAACGTGTATTGATTGTTGAGTGAGAGTAGCGTCGATATGGATCGATCTAAATCCGGCATGGATATCGACCTGCCTGGGACGTGCAGCCCGATGTGTCATCGTCCTCGCCTTCAGAGACTAAGGGGCGATTGGATCGTGATGATTCCTGTGTGGTACGGGTCGTTCGGAGGGGGTAGTCCGGAGGCTCCGGCTTGTTCCACAGGAAGTCTGGCCGTCTGGTGAGCTTGGCTGATTCGTCGCTTGGGGAAAGGGGTATCCGGGTATGGCCGGGTTGCACTTGCGGCGACCCGTCCCACCGAATGCCCGTGGATGCAATTGCCGGACACCGTGGGATCGGGTTGGCAATCGAAAAAGGGGAGATTGATGTCGAGACATGTCCGTTCCGGCGCACTTGCTTGTGGATGGGTGGCCTTGTTGCTGGCGTGCTGGCCTGGCTGCGGCCGCGCCGACACCCGTTACGGCCCGTGGAACGTGTCTGTCATGGCCGGCAGCGTCGGCTTCAGCCAGAAGCTTCCGATGGATGCCCCGGTGCTGGCGACCAAGGCCGACTGGTCGGCCACGGCCTGGGTTCGGCCGCTCGCCCTGCCTGCGGGTCGCCAGTTGCTTGCCGGTTACGGCGCTGTCGATGGACCGGCGCGCTATTTCATGGCCGATGCCGGTCACCTCGCGTTCTGGTGGGGGCACGGCCACGCCACGGTATCGACGGCCTCCCTGCGCCCCGGTCAATGGCAGTTCGTTGCCGCCGTGGTGCGGCAAGGGCGCTTCCATCTGTATCTCGATGGGCATGAAGTCGATGCGGCATCGGCGCCCGCCGAAACCGTATCGGCGCAGATGGGTATCGCCCCGGTGCAGCAGCCGTGGCCTGCCGCTGCGCACTTTGGTGGCCAGGTAGCCGATTTCAGCCTGTGCGCCGACGCCGAGGATGCCGCCAGCATCCGCCGGCAGGCGCAGACGCCGCCTGATCCAGCGCTCATCCAGTTCGTGAATGCGGCGGAGGACTGGCCGATACAAACCCGCCAGATGGGCGGCCAGGTGGTGCCGCAGGAGCCCAGCACCCTGCCGCACAGCCGCGCGCCATTCTCCAGGCCGGTGGCCGTGGCGGCGCCGGCGCAACCGGCACTGCGCGCGCAGGGGTCGGATACGTGGGTGCTGGACGATTGGCAACTGGCGTCCGCCACCGACCTCGGCCATGCCGATGGCGCGCAGTTGTCGGCGCCTACGGCAAAGGTTTCCGGCAAGGCCTGGCTGCAGGCGACCGTGCCGGGCACCGTGCTGACCACGCTGGTGGATCGCGGCATCTACCCCGACCCCGCGTACGGCCTGAACAACATGGCCATCCCGGAATCGCTGCACCAGCACGACTGGTGGTACCGCACCCGTTTCGATGCCCCAGCGCAGCTCGCCGGACGCCACCTGGAACTCACCTTCAACGGCATCAACTACGCCGCCGAGGTGTGGGTCAACGGCCAGCGCGTGGGGGAAATTCGTGGCGCCTTCGTGCGTGGCCGCTTCGACGTCACCAGCCTGCTGAAGCCGGGGCAGGCCAATGCCATCGCGGTGCGCATGTCGCCGCCGCCGGATCCCGGCGTGGCGCACGAGCAATCGCTGGCCGCCGGTCCCGGCCCGAACGGCGGCATGCAGGCACTGGATGGCCCCACCTTCATTGCCAGCGAAGGCTGGGACTGGATTCCGGCCATCCGCGACCGCGACACCGGCCTGTGGCAGGACGTGACCCTGCATGCGACCGGCGCCGTCCGCATCGGCGATCCGCACGTGGTGACCCGCTTGCCGCTGCCCGACCTGAGCCACGCCGAAGTCGATATCGACGTACCGCTGGACAACCCGGGCACGCAGTCGGTGAACGGCACGCTGCATGCCGCCTTCGGCGACGTCCGCATCGAGCGCGCGGTGACCGTGCCGCCAGGCGGAACGGTGGTGCATCTCGCGCCGTCGAACGCGCCGCAGCTGGACGTGCACGATCCGCACCTGTGGTGGCCCAATGGCTACGGTGATCCGTACCTGTACCGGCTTTCCCTGGATTTCACTGCCGATGGCGCGGTGTCCGATGCGCGTGCGCTGGATTTCGGCATCCGCCAGATCAGCTACGAGCTATCGCTGTTCGACCAGGCCGGCAACCTGGATCGCGTGCTGGTCACGCCCGATCGCACGCGCGAGCCGGGTGAACGCATCCTCGACGTCACCCATCAGGGCATCCACCGCACGCCCACGGCCTGGGCCTACTCCCTGCTGCCCGGCGCCGCACAGTCGCCGGCCGTGCAGCCGCTGCAGGACGATCGCCTGTCCCCGTACCTGGCGATCCGCGTCAATGGCGTGCGCATTGCCGTCAAGGGCGGTAGCTGGGGCACCGACGACTTCATCAAGCGCGCCTCGCGTGCGCGGCTGGAGCCCTATTTCAAGCTGCAGCAACAGGCGCATTTCAACGTCATCCGCAACTGGGTCGGCCAGAGCACCGAGCCGGCGTTCTACGACCTCGCCGACCGGTACGGCATGCTGGTATTCAACGATTTCTGGCAATCCACCCAGGATTACAACCTGGAGCCGATGGACGATGCGCTGTTCATGCGCAATGCCGAGGACGTGATCCGCCGCTATCGCAACCATCCGAGCATTGCCTTGTGGTTTGGGCGCAACGAAGGCGTGCCGCAGCCCTTGCTCAACCAGTTGCTGGACAAGGCCATTGCCAAACTCGATGGCACCCGCCTGTACATGCCCAGCTCCAACCGCATCAACCTGTGGGATAGCGGGCCTTACAACTATCGGCCGCCCGAGCAGTATTTCACCCAGTTGTCGCAGGGCTTCGCGGTCGAGGTCGGCACGCCCTCGTTTCCGACCCTGGAGGCATTCGAGGCGATGATGCCCGCGGCCGACCAGTGGCCGATCAGCGACGATTGGGCCTACCACGATTGGCACCAGGCAAGTAATGGCGACGTGGCCAGTTTCATGGCCGCCATGCAAAACCAGTTTGGCGCGCCCACCAGCCTGGCCGATTTCGAGCGGAAGGCGCAATTGATGAATTACGTCAGTTACCGCGCCATTTTCGAAGGCATGAACGCCCGTCTGTGGACCCGCAACAGTGGTCGCCTGCTATGGATGAGCCACCCGGCGTGGCCAAGCACCACCTGGCAGGTCTACAGCCACGACTATGACACCCAGGCCTCGTACTACGGGGTCAAGCATGCGTCCGAACCCGTGCACGTGCAGATGAACCTGCCCGATCGCCAGATCATGGTGGTGGACGACACCACCCAGGCTATCCATGGCGCACAGCTCGACATCGACGCCTATGCGCTCGACGGCCACCTGCTCGCGCATGCCACCCGACCCGTGGAGGCGGCTGCGGTGGCCACCACGCCCGTCCACGGCGGCCCGGCGCTCGATGCCATGGTGAACGCGCATGGCGTGGTGTTCGTCGCGCTGGCCCTGCACGCGGACGATGGCCACCTGCTGTCACGCAATTTCTACTGGACGGCGGCCAAGCCGGAAGACTTGCGCCAACTCGACCAGCTTCCGGCGCAGGCACTGCGATGGTCCGTCCAGGGCGATGGCCCAGGGCGCTTGCGCGTGTCCCTGGCCAATCCGGGCCGGCAGGTCGTATTGGGCGCCAAGCTCACCCTGGTCGATGCGCAGGGCAAGCGCATCCTGCCGGCGTATTACTCGGACAACTACATCGACCTGGTGCCGGGTGGCACGCGCGAAATCGAGATATCGATCGACGCGGGGGGCAGCCTTGCAGGAGCGCAGGTGCAACTGCGCGGTTGGAACGTTGTGTCTGCCACGGGCAGGGTGCCATAGATTGCGGATGGAGGTGTCGTGGTGGATGGGCAAGGGAAATGCAATCGACGCTCGTCAGGGTTTGCGCCGCGGCGGCGCGGTCGATCCGCGCACCACCAGTTCCGGCTTGAATTGCACGCTCTCGACCTTGCCGTCGCAGATCTGGGCAATCAAGAGCCGCGTGGCACGTTCGACGATCAATTCGGCGGGCTGGCGTGCCGTGGTGAGTGGTGGCCACGAATGGCGCGAGAACGGGCTGTCCTCGAAACCGGCGATCGAGATGTCGTACGGAATCTGCAGGCCGCTCGAACTCGCCGCGGCCAGCGCGCCCGCCGCGATCTCGTCGTTGGAGCCGAAAATCGCGGTGGGCGGAACATCGAGGCTGAGCAGGCGGCAGGCGCCGCGGAAGCCGTCGCTGAACACGTAATCGCCGTCTATGACGAGCTCGGTCTGCAACGGGATGCCGTATTCCTCCAGGGCCTTGCAATAGCCATCGAAGCGTTCGCTGCTGGCGTGGTGGTTGGGGCCGCCCTTGAGAAACCCGATACGCCGGTGCCCCAGGTGAATGAGGTGCTCGGTGATGGAATAGGCCGCGCTGCGGTCGTCGATGTATACGTAAGGCATCGAGCCGCCCGGATCGACGGTGGTGGACAGCACGGGGACATAGGGCACGTGATGTTCGACCAGCGCCGCAATGGCGGCGGCGCGTTCGGAAATCGGCGGCGTCAGTACCAGCCCGGCGAGCCCATGGCTGGTGGCGAAGCCGATCAGCTTGTCCGGCAGGCTCGGCTCCATCGAATCGAATGGATGCGCCTGCAGTGCGAAGGCGAGGTTGTCGCACGCCGTGATGGCGCCCTGCAGCGCGGCGACCACCAGGTAAGCGTTCGGGTTGTTGTACACCAGCCCGATCGTGTGGGAGCGCGCGCCGCCCAGGCCGCGGGCAAACAGGTTGGGGCGATAGTCGAGCTGCTTGACCGCGCGCAGGACGCGTTCGCGCGTTTGCTGGCTCACCACGGCTTTGCCGCTGACCACACGCGAGACCGTGCTCGCCGAGACGCCGGCATGCATGGCGACGTCCTGCAGGGTTGGAACTGTCAACACACACTCCTCAGTTGGCTGGTGAAGCCAGTGACGGGATCGCCCCTGCGGCATGTCGTAGCAGCCGGTGCCATCGGGCGGCGTGGATGGGAGCGGCACGAAGGATATCGACTGCTGCCCACGGCGACATCCCCAATCCGGTGGCTCGCTTGCAGGCGATGGGCCTTTCGTCAAAAGCCCTGTCGCCCGCGAGCAGGTGCGTCCCTGTTCGCCGGCCACGCTTCCAGGTGCGCGGCATGCGGATGACAGCGGTTGCATGGACATATCGAGGATATGTCATTTTGGTTTGATGATGACCGCATATGACATATTGTCATTGTCGAAATAAATTGCGAAACCGTGATTCTTTTTCGAAATATAATGCGACTAATACATGTAAGTTGATGAAATTTCTACTAAAGTTATTTAACATGCAATTGTTGGTGAAATATTGCATTGCGTTTTGACTTCCCTTTCAGATCAATGATAGTTTTTCAAGCGTTGTCACAGGGGGAGGGCGCTGCCGATGTCAGTGAATGCAAGCCGGATAACCGCTGCGGTGATGGGGAAGTAAGGCGGATATCCGGTTTCCTGGTTTCCAGGTGGCATAGGCGGCTACGTAGTTCAGGCAACAGGGTCGCAGCGGAATCCATCGCCGATGCCGGCAGGTGGTTTGGGGATATTCCAGTCGATGGCATTCCATGGTGAGGCTGGTGGGTGTGGCTGTGTCTGATCCGTTTGTCGGGTAATGCGACGCGGCTTCGTTGCGCGTCGGTGCCGTCCAGCGGACGCATCCAGAGGCATCTCACGGCCAATCGGCCTGCGGCCGTCCAGCATTTTGCGCCTTCGGATGGGCGCGTTTTCGAGTATCGCAAGCAGCAACACGTCGATGAAGTGCTGGCCCGGGTTCGCCCGCGGTTAGGTATCCGAAATTCACGAGAGGGAGCAACTCAACAATGAAACAGCAGATGGCAAGACTTGCGCTGGCAAGCGCCGTGGCGATGGCGCTTGCACCAGCCGCTTTCGCTATGGGGGGACAACCGGCGGCAACCGGCCAGTCACCGAACGGAGAGAACGCATCCGCGGCCGCACCACAGACCGCCACGGCCAATCAGACGACGGGTACGCCGGATGCCGGGAAGGGCAACGGTGGCAAGACCGCATCCGACAAGGAGGCCAAGACCCTGCAGGGGGTTCAGGTGCAGGCTGGCCTGCTCCGGTCGCAGATGCAATCCATCGACCTGAAGCGGACTGCGCCTGACATCCAGGACAGCATCACCTCGGTGAGCATTGGCCAGTTGCCCGACATCACGATCGCCGACTCGCTGCAGCGCGTGACCGGCGTGCAGGTCGACCAGACTGCGGGTGAGGGTTCGCAAATCAACATCCGTGGCCTGCCCGAGGTGCAGACGCTCATCAACGGCGAGTCCTTCCTCAGCGCGGACAACATCGACAGCAACCAGCCGAACTACGAGACGCTGCCCTCGGAGCTGTTCTCGGGCGTCGACGTCCTGAAGTCCGCCACCGCAAACAACCTGACGTCCGGTATCTCGGGCACCGTGAACCTGCGGACACAGCGTCCCTGGGATTTGCCGTCCGGGTGGACGGTTGCCGGCACCGTCGAAGGCGGTCGTGGCAGCGTCACGGACAAGACCAAGCCGTCTGGCAACCTGGAGCTCGGGTACAACGACAACGGCAAGTGGGGCATCCTGGTTGGTGCCTCGTATTCGGACTTCGTCCACAACTGGGGCACCCAGGGCTGGCAGCCGAACCAGACGGGTGTGATTGCCGGCGAGAACGCGGCCTCCGCGGGTGGCCCCTTGGGTTACCTGGATGAGGCGGGTACCTGGGACAACAAGACGATGCCGTCACAGATCGTGAGGTTGGCGGACGGTTCGGTGGACGTGAATGGTGATGGCAAGTCCGATGGCGCGTTCTACAGCCCGCCGCGGCTCTATGCGGCCAATCAGTTGATCCAGCCCAAGCGCACCGGCCTCAACAGCTCCTTCCAGTACGACTTCGGCAGCGGCTTCACCCTGACTGCCGACGGGTTCTACAACAAGGAAGATCAGACCACCCTGATTGCCAGCATCTACGCGCTGCCGGTCAGCCAGCAGGCGCCGACCAGCCTGCCGGCGCAATCGACTCCCACCAACGCCATCCTGACCAGCGGTGCAGCGACCGGCCAGCGGTTCTACACCGTGCAGAGCTACAACCTCTGGCCCGGTGACGTGGAGCCCGAGTCGACCGGCAATCTGGTGCAGTCGATCGCGCGGAACTGGAACCTCAAGCTCGACTACGACAACGGTGGCGCGTTCACCGGCAGCGTGCGCTACGTCAACGCAACCGCCAGCCAGGTCATGAACAACGCCACCATCGACTTGTCGAATGGTGACGGCTCGCAGTGGCCTACCACCATGGTGGGCACCGGCGCGTTGGCACCCTTGCCGCCCACCGAGTACGCCGGCCCGAACGGCAACTATGCGTTCAACCCGAATGGATTGCCGGCCTACGCGTATCCCATCAGCTACAACCTGACCGGCGAAAACCCGGCGGTGAGCCTTCCGGCTGCCTTGCGGCAGCAGCTTGCCAACGAGAACAGCTACGTCGCCAAGAGCATCTACGGGAACAGCAGCGCAGCGCATTCGGGCATGAACATCGTGCGTGCCGACGGAAACTTCCGGTTCAACGACAACCTCAACGTGGATTTTGGCCTGCGCAGCAGCATCCGTTCGGCCTATCTGAATACCTACGATTACACGGCCTTCCAGTATGCGGGCAATGGCGCTTCCGATCCGCAGGGTTGCCAGATGCGATGGACGACATCCGACCTGCAGGCGAATGGCGGCGGCGTGGCGGGCGCATGCACCGCGGGCAACGCCGCCGGCGAAGCCTACCGTGGCAACCTGCAGACCGGGCCGCTCACCCAGCTACCCGGCATTCTCAGCGGCAACATCGAGAGACTGGTCAACCCGGGCCAGGTGCAGGGGCTGACTGGCTGGGCAGTGAACCCGTCCTCCATGCGGAATCCGTACCAGTGGTACAACACGGTCGAGGACGGCAACGCGGCGTTGGATTTCTTCCCGGGAGACAGTTGGAACGTGCTGCTGAAAGAGCGTACCGCGTACGGCCAGTTGAACTTCAATGGCGACGTGGGCGGCATGACGTTCAGCGGCAATTTCGGCCTGAAGTACATCCACACGGATCTCGATGTGACGCAGTTCATATCGGGGGGAAGTCTTCCATACGGGCTGAATGCCCCTGCCATTGGCACCCTGGGTACGAGCCGGTCGTACAACGACTTGTTGCCCGCATTCAATCTGGCGCTCGACCTCACCCCGAGCCTGATCGCTCGTGTGGCGGTTGCAAAGAACATGATGCCGCTGACTCTGGATCAGTGGGGCGGCGGACTCAGCCCGACCTACCAGATCACGACCTTGCCCAATGGGCAATCGGTTGAGGCGGTTACGGGTGCGTCCTCCACCGGCAACCCCAACCTCAACCCGTGGCGATCCACCAACACCGATGTTTCGCTGGAGTGGTACATCAACCCGAGCAGCATATTGAGTTTTGACTACTTCCACATCAACGTGGCGAGTTTCATTTCCAACAGCAGCGTCGAGGATTGTGCACTCCCGGATCAGGATGGCGTCGTCCGGCGGTGCGTTGCCGTCACCGAACCGGTGCAGGGAGCTGGCGCGATCCTTCATGGATACGAAGGAGATTACCGCCAGGCGTTCACGTTCCTGCCTGGGGTCTTGTCGCACCTGGGTGCCGAGGTCAATGCGACGTATTCACCGAGCGCCGTCGGGGGGCAGAACGACCTTGCCGGCCATGCGATACCGTTCCAGGACAACTCGAAGAAATCGGGCAACCTCGTTCTGTGGTACCAGGATGATCGCCTGCAGATCCGCCTTGCCGAGAACTATCGCAGCAAGCGGGCGGTGCAGTCGAATTACGCAGGCGTGGATGGATTCGAGGTGTACCAGACGCAAACGCACTACCTGGATGCGAGTGTGAGCTATCAGGTCAATCGCAACTTCCAGGTATTCCTGCAGGGTGAAAACCTGACCAACGAGCGCCAGCAGTTCTATCTCGTTTGGCCGAGCGAGAAGTACTACTCGAGCCTCTCCGAGCGCTACGTCATGGCTGGCGTGAGGTTCAAGCTGTAAGCGGCAGGCGCCCCCACGGATGGCTGGCGCGGCAACGGGTTGGTTGTGAAGCCGTGGCGGGATTGCCGCGGCTCCACGGCAACTGTGCTTGCATGGCCCGACGATTTTCCCCCTCCCCCTTGGGCCATGCAGGCACCTCATATTCCTGGAAGTCCGAGCGATGGAAAGAAGCCGGGTGGCGAAGCCCGCTGCGCGGTGCGGTTTTCATCGCTTGGATGCGCATGGGCGCAGAAGCGCGACCCGGTGGTGTTGGTACGGGTTCCGCCGCCTCCCCGCCGGGGGCATGCGCGGGACAGGCCGATGGTTGATTGACTGGAGGATGAGACATGTCGATGACGAGGGTGCTGGGCACGATGTTGGCGTCATCCATGCTGCTCGCGGTTGCGGGGGCGGCGTGGGCCGAGGAAGCCGAGGCGCTTCCACCTGCCTCGTCGTCATCCGCCGCGCGGCCCTGGATGAATACGGCGCTGTCGCCCGACACGCGCGCCGAGCTGGTGGTCAAGCAACTGACGTTGGCCGAGAAGATCCAGCTCGTGCATGGCACCGGCTGGGCCTCGCTGATCCCGGGCAACCCCATCCCCGAAGGCTGGAACTACGGCGCGGGCTACGTGCCCGCCATCGCGCGCCTCGGCATCCCCGGCATCCACATGGACGATTCGGCGGTGGGCGTGCGCGGCGCCGCGTACCTCAGCCGCTACGCCACGCTGCTGCCTTCCACGGTGGGCGCCGCGGCCAGCTTCGATCCGCAGGCGGCGTTCCTCTACGGCAGCGTCATCGGGCGCGAGCTGCGCGCACAGGGTTTCAACATGTCGATCGGCGGCGGCGTCGATATCACGCGCGAGCCGCGCAACGGGCGCACGTTCGAATACGCGGGTGAGGATCCGCTGCTGGCCGGCACCATGACCGGCAACCTCATCCGTGGCGTGCAATCGCAGCATGTGATGGGCGACATCAAGCATTACGCGTTCAACGACCAGGAGACCGGACGCTCCTACTACAACGCGGTCATCGGCGATCGGGCGGCGCAGGAAAGCGACCTGCTGGCGTTTCGCATCGGCATCGACATCGGGCAGCCGGCCGGCGTCATGTGTTCCTACAACCAGGTCAACGGCGTGTATGCCTGCGAGAATCCGTGGCTGTTGACGCGGGTGCTGCGCAAGGACATCGGCTTCAAGGGGTTCGTGGTGTCGGACTGGGGCGGAACCCATTCCACCGTGGCCTCCGCACTGGCCGGGCTGGACATGGAAATGCCAAGCAGCCTCGATGGCAAGAGCTATTTCGGGACACCGCTGCAGCAGGCCGTCGAACATGGCCAGGTGCCGATGGCGACGCTGGACGCGATGGATCAGCGCATCCTGCGCAGCATGTTCGCAGCCGGCGTCGTCGACCATCCGGTCGAGCCGCGCGATGTCATCGACCCGTTCGAGGGGCGCGACGATGCCCGGCGCATCGCCGAGCAAAGCATGGTGCTGCTGCGCAACCAGCGCCAGCTGCTGCCGCTCGACGCGAAGTCCGTCCAGTCGATCGCCATCATCGGCGCCCATGCGGACGTCGGTGTGCTGTCGGGCGGCGGCTCGGCCCAGGTGGATGCGCCCGGAGGCAATGCGGCGGATCCGCACACGGGCGGCGCCAAATGGGGCGAGGCCGTGTATTTCCCGTCGTCGCCGCTGCGGGCCGTCCGCCGGCATGCGCCGGATGCGAAGGTCACGTTCGACCCGGGCACCGATCCGGCTGCTGCTGCAGCGCTCGCGCGCAACTCACAGGTGGTGATCGTGTTTGCCCAGCAGCACATGCTTGAAGGCATGGATCGCCCGACGTTGGCGCTGCCGGATGGCCAGGACGCGTTGATCGAGGCGGTTGCCGCGGCCAACCCGCACACCGTGGTGGTACTGGAAACCGGCGGCCCGGTGCTGATGCCGTGGGCCGACCAGGTGGCGGGCATCGTCGAGGCCTGGTATCCCGGCATCGGCGGCGCGCAGGCGCTGGCCAACCTGCTGTTTGGCGACGTCGATTTTTCGGCCAAGCTGCCGGTGACGTTTCCGCGCAGCGATGACCAGTTGCCGTATCCGCAGGTGACCGGGCTCACGCCCGCCGTGTTTGCGGCCGCGAAGACCGATGCGCAGGTGCCGACTGCGCAGTTCACCGTGAATTACGACAAGGCGGGGGCCGCAGTCGGCTACAAGTGGTTCGAGCAGCAGCATCTCGCGCCGCTGTTTCCGTTCGGCTTCGGGCTGTCCTACACCACGTATGCGTATTCGGGCCTGAACGTGGCCGCCGATGGCAAGAGCGCCAGCCTCACCGTGCGCAATACCGGCAAGCGCGCAGGCACCGAGATCGCCGAGGTGTACGCGGTGTTGCCCAGCGCCGCCGGTGAAAGTTACAAGCGCATGGTGGGGTTCACCCGCGTGACGCTCGCTCCCGGTGAGGCAAAAAGCGTGGCCGTTGCGCTGAACGATCTTTGCGAGTCGATCTACGACACCGGCAAGCATGCTTTCGTGCGGCTGCCGGGGACCTACACGATCCTGGCCGGTTCCTCGTCCGCGGATACGCCGCTCAAGGCGACGTTCCGCGTGCCGTAGGTATTCGGCCGGGGACACTTGTCGCGACGCTCGGAATCCCGTGCGGGTGCGGACAGCAATGAATGCGGAGGGACGATGGTGAACAGATTCGAGCAATGGCATCGATGGCTGCGGGCGTACTCGCTGGCCGTGGTGGTCGTCATGGCGCCGGGAATGGCCATGGCCGCCGGATCACCCGCTGGGCTTCCGGCCACGCAGCACGCGGCTGGCGCGATGCCTGCGCACCCGGCCTGTCCCTGGGTGGGTTCGCAGGCCCCCATCGCGGATCGCGTGACGCAACTCCTGGCGCGCATGTCGCAGGCCGACAAGCTGGATCTCGTACATGGCGTGGCTGTGCCTGATCCCTACGCCGGGCGGGTTGCCGGCATCCCCGCGCTGTGCATCCCCGAGCTCACCCTGCACGACGGCCCCGTCGGGGTGCGCCTGCCGGACACGACCCAGTTGCCATCGGCCACCGCTCTCGCGGCGAGCTTCGACCCGGCGTTGGCGCGCGAGTACGGGCAGGTGATCGGCGCCGAGGACAAGGCCAAGGGCGTCGACGTCGACCTCGGGCCCACCATAAACATCGTGCGCGACCCGCGCTGGGGCCGGGCGTTCGAGAGCTACAGCGAGGATCCCTACCTGACCGGCCAGGTTGCGGCCGGCACCATTGCCGGCGTCCAGTCGCAAGGTGTGATGGCGCAGGTCAAGCACTGGGCCGTCTACAACCAGGAGACGTATCGCAACGCGCCGCAGGACAACGCCGTGGTGAGCGACCGTGCGGTGCACGAGCTCTACGCACCGGCGTTCGACGCGGCGATCCGTGCGGCCGATCCTTCCTCGGTGATGTGCTCGTACGCGTGGATCAACGGCACCAACGCCTGCGAGGATCCCTACCTCGACGCCATCCTGCGCCGGGACTTCGGGTTTACCGGCTTCATCACGTCCGACTGGGGCGGCACGCACAGCACCGTTGCCGCGGCCAACGGCGGCCTCGACATGGAGATGCCGGGCGACCAGTACTTCGGCAAGGCGCTGGCGGCCGCGATCGAGGCTGGCAAGGTGCCTCAGGCGAGGCTGGATGAAATGGCGCGTCGGATCCTGACACAGGAGTTCCGGTTCGGACTGTTCGATCGCACCGCGCGCGGCCACGCCGATGCCGTGGCTTCCACGCCAGCGCACGTGCAGGTGGCCTTGAAGGTGGCCGAGGACGGCGCGGTGCTGCTGCAGAACGCACACGGCCTGCTGCCGCTCGGCAGCGCGGACGAAACCATCGCGGTCATCGGCACCGGCGCCGGGTTCGATACCTTGACCCACGGCGGCGGCAGCGCCTCGGTGCCGGGTACCGGCGTCGTCACCCCGCTCGCGGGCATTCGCGAGCGAGCGGCCAGGGCGGGCGCCAAGACCATCTATGCGCCGGGCGTCATCGGCCCCGGTGAGGCGTATCCCACCATCACGGGGACGCATTTTGCGGGCAGTGGCGGCGAGGGCCTGCAGATCGAATATTTTGCCAACGCCCATTTCGCGGGTGCCCCGGTGGCGACGCGGACGGTACCTGACGTTGCCGCGGTGTGGAGTGGCGCCCCGGTGCCCGGCGTCGTGGCGGGTCATGCGTTTTCGGTACGTTGGAAGGGCAGCCTGACGCCGCCGGCGTCGGGGCTGTACACGTTTGGCCTGACTGGGCACGGCAGCACCCGGCTGGTGATCGCCGGCAAGCCGGTGATCGACGCCCACTCGGCGGTGCGCGCGCCGACGCTGACCCAGCAGGCGGCCGAGGCCCGGGTCGTCGCCGGCGAGGCCCTGTCGGTGGGCGAGACGCGCACGGGAACGGTACGGCTCACCGCCGGCAAGCCGGTGTCGATCGAGGTCGACTATGCGTTCACGCCCGGCACGCAGAAGGCCGAGTGGTGGGTGGGCATGGGGGGTGTCCATCTGGCGGACGCGTTCGTCAATCTGGGCTGGTTGCTGCCGGGCGAGCAGGCGACGATCGCGGCGGCCGCGCACGCGGCGGCGCAGGCCAACGTCGCGATCGTCTACGCCAACAAGTTCGAGTCCGAGGCGTTCGACGAATCCGGCATCGACCTGCCGGGCGACCAGAACGCCTTGATCGAGGCCGTGGCCGCGGCGAACCCGCGCACGATCGTGGTGCTGAACACCGGCTCCGCGGTGGCCATGCCGTGGCTCGACAAGGTCGCGGGCGTCATCGAGGCCTGGTATCCGGGCCAGCAGGCGGGGAATGCCATCGCGGCGCTGCTGTATGGCGACGTGGACCCGTCGGGCAAGCTGCCGGTCACGTTCCCGCGGACGCTGGCGCAGGTGCCGGCGGCCACCCCGGCCGAGTGGGGTGGCGTCGATGGCAAGGTCCACTACGCCGAAGGGCTCGACGTGGGCTACCGCGGGTACGCCGCCCGCAAGCTCGCGCCACTGTTCCCGTTCGGCTTCGGGTTGTCCTACACGACGTTTGCGTTCAGCCACCTGGCAGTTGCGCCCGCCACGCTGAACGCGGCGGCCGAGGTTGCCGCCACGGTCGACGTGGCCAATACCGGGAAGCGCGCGTGCGCGGAAGTGGCGCAGCTTTATCTCGCGTTTCCGGTCGGCGCCGGCGAGCCGCCGCGACAGCTCAGGGCATTCGCGAAGGTGACGTTGCAACCGGGCGCCAGGCAACAGGTGAGCCTCCGGATCCCGGCGCGCGCGTTCGCGACATGGGATTCGGCCAGGCATGCTTGGCACGTGGCGGCGGGCGATTACCGGGTCCTGGTGGGCGATTCGTCGGCCCATCTCCCACTGCAGGCGGTCGTCCATGTCGCGAGCGCAGGCGACGTCCACTGAAGGAGGCTGCCGGGCGCTTGCTCTGCAGCCTCCTTCGCCATGCCATCGAGTTCAAATCGCACCAGCCGGATACCGGTGATGATTCCAGCCCCATTGTCGTCGTCTCTCGACCTGGATTTTCCCCGAGCCCCAGCTCCGGCTGGGGTTTTTTTACGTGCGCCAGCCGAATGGATGCGCCACGTGGCGAAGATTGGTGCGCCGTACACGAACGCCAGGAACACGCCGTCATGAAGAAAAACGTATTCGCGCTGGTCACCAGCCTCGCCCTGGCCTTTGCCACGACGCCGATCCGCGCTGAAGTCCGGTTGCCGCATATCCTTTCCAGCCACATGGTGCTACAGCGTGGCCAGCCTCTTCATGTCTGGGGATGGGCCACGCCGGGCGAGAAGGTTGCCGTGGCGTTCCACGGCGTCAAGGCCCGGACCGAAGCCGACGATCTGGGCCGTTGGAGCATCCATCTGCCGCCGGAACAGGCCGGCGGGCCGTACTCGCTGACGGTGAGTGGAGCCAACCGGATCACGCTGACGGACGTGATGGTTGGCGATGTGTGGTTTGCTGCGGGCCAGTCGAACATGCAGCTTCCGTTGATGGGCTTCCCGGGTTCGGCCGTGGTACGCGACGGCGCCAAGGAGATCGCCAATGCCACCCACGCCAACGTGCGCCTGCTGCATTTTCCCGACCAGGCTTCCCCTTATCCGCAGCCGGATCAAGGCGCTACGTGGACGTTGTGCACGCCGGCGACCGCGTCGACCTTCTCGGCCGTGGCTTACTTCTTTGCCAGGGAGATCGCGCAGCGCGAACACGTCACGGTCGGCATCGTCGATTCGAGCTGGGGCGGAACCCCGGGAGAAGCCTGGGTAAGCATGGACACGCTTGGCGCGAACGCCGGACTCATGCCGGTCTTCGCCGAGTGGGCGCGCATCTCTGACGACAACATGGACCGCCCGGCGATCGACGCCATGTGGAAACGCAAGGACGATGCCGCGCGCGCTGCGGGCAAGCCATTGCCCTGGCATCCGTGGCAACCCGATGATCTGGAATCGTGGGCGCCGTCATGGCTGTATAACGGCATGGTGGCACCGGCGGTCAACTTCCCCATTCGCGGGGTCATCTGGTACCAGGGCGCGCAGAACACCCCGGTGGAACGCGCGGCGATGTACCAGCGCATCTTTCCGGCGCTGATCCACGATTGGCGCAAGCACTGGCGCGAGGGCGACTTTCCGTTCCTGTTCGTGCAATTGGCCAATTTCACCTCCGTGCCGGCCGAAAACTGGGCCGTCGTCCGCGAAGCACAGCGACGTACCCTGGGCCTTGCCAATACCGCCATGGCCGTGACCGCCGATATCGGCGACCCGGACAACGTGCACTACGCGGACAAGCAGGATGTGGGGCATCGCCTGGCGCTCGCCGCGCTGGCCCTTTCCTATGGCGCGAAGGTCGAGTACTCCGGGCCGCTATACCGGCAAGCCAATCCGGTGGGCAGCCCGGAAGGGCCGGCGATGCGGGTCTGGTTCGATCACGTCGCTGGCGGGCTGGTGGCCAAGGGCGGGACGTTGACTGGCTTCGAGGTCGCCGGATCCGATCACAGGTTCGTTCCCGCAACGGCACGGATCGACGGCGAAACCGTGCTGGTGTCCAGTCCGGTCGTCCCGCACCCCGCCTACGTCCGCTACGGGTGGGCCAACGCTCCAGTGCTGAATCTCTACAACCACGCCGGCCTGCCGGCTTCCCCCTTCACCACCGAGGAGAACGTCCCGGCACCGTGAGGGAAAAGGCCGCCCGGTTCCCATGGCAATGGGCAATTGCGCAGGCGGCTGTCGCGTTCGACGAATGCGGCGCCGCAGCCACGGATGCATTTCAGTGCGGGCTGGCCAGCGGCTGGCGCTGCAATGGATGGGCCTCGGTGTTCAGCACCACGCGATCCAGGTCCAGGGTCTTCGCCGGGGCGAACAGCAGGTAGTAGTACTTGAAGGTCTCGGCGAACACGAAGCTCTCCATGTCGTCGTCCTTCTGCTTGGTGACCACGCTCTTCAGCGCGGCGTAACCGCCGTCGGTGCGGCAGTACTTCACGAAGTCCTCGAACATCGTGCGCCCCATCGCCAGGTATTTGGGGTCGTGGGTGTAGTGGTAGAGGTAGTAGGTGGATTCGACGATTTCCGGACGCAGCGGATAGGCCGGGTCGAGCACCTTCATCGCGCGATAGTCGAGCAGTTCCGGCTCGATGCCGTGCAGGTTCCACATGCGGAACGAGGAATCCTGCAGGCGCTTCGCGCGATCGAGATCGCCCGACAGCGCCAGCAGGCCCGGGAAGAACGCGTCCAGCGCGCCCCATTCCGTCGCGGTGCGCCTGCCGGTATTCATGTCGACATGGCCGTACCAGAGCTGGCCGTCGCGGTCGTCGGCGACATAGCGGTTTATCGCGGCGATGCTGGTGCGCCACATCGCCAGGCAATCCTTGTCGCCGAACAGCAGCCAGCATTTCCACAGGTATTCGATGTAGGAATCGATGCCGCCACCGACATGCGACGTGCTGTCGAGCCATTGCCCGGTCTCGATGTTGATGGCCGAGCCGACCAGGCCGAGCTTCGAGCGGCGCCTGTAGGTCTCGACCACTGCGCGCTTGGCCTTGGCGTAGTACACCGGGTTGCCGGTGAGCCGGGACAGCGTGCCGAACTCGAACAGCAGCGAACCGGTCTCGGCCGGGTTGCTGGTCGTACCGCGCACCTTGCCGGTGCGCAGGTTGACCTCGACGTACGGCAGGCCGGTCGGCGAGTCGAACACCGGCAGCAGGCGGTGGCCGAGGTCGTCGGCGAGTGCCAGCAGGCGCTTGTCGCCGGTCAGCTCGTAGCTGGACAGCAGGCCGCCGAGCAGGCGGATGGTGATCTCGAAATTCTTGACGTAGATGTCCTTGTCGAAGGACAGCTGCGTGTCGATCAGCCGGCGGGTCTTGTCGGCTTGCTTGTTCAGGCCCATCAGGATCAGCGTGTCGAGGCTGTCCACGGGCGTCATCAGCAGCGACTGGCCGTACCAGTCGTGCGGCTTGCGGCTGAGCGGCATCAGCTCGTCATGCCCCCACGCATAGCGCTCGTAGTTGTCCCAGGCGTGCAGGAATTCGGTCTTGACCTGTGCCGCCATGGCGGCATGGTCCAGCGCCGCAGGTGCGGCAGCGGGCGTGTCGGCGATGGCGGAGAACGGCAAGGCCAGCGCACCGAGCAGGGCCGCGCTGCCGATCAGGCTCGAGATCTTGAACATGCGGATGCCCTCCGGGATGGTGGCGCGGGAGTCAGCCGCCGCCGGCCGGTGCGGGCACGTTGAGCAGCTCGTAGCACGCGCCCATGGTGTGGTAATCGACCTTGCCGGCGGGGCTCTTCTCGTCGCTGTACTTGCGGTTGTCGCGGGCGAGGATGCGGTACCACGCACCGTATTCGTGGTCGACGAAGTGCTGCCACGAATACGCCCACAGCTTGTCGTGCCACGCGGCGTAGCCGGCATCGCCGGTACGCGCGTGCAGCAGGGCGGCGGCGGCGAGCGATTCGGCCTGCACCCAGAAATACTTGTCGTCGTCGCACACGCTGCCGTCGGGCGCGAAGCCGTAGCACAGGCCACCGTGCGTGTCGTCCCACGCATGCTTCACCGCGGTGTCGAACAGGTGGCGGGCGGTCGGCAGCAGCCAGCGTTCCTCGCGGTTGCGTTCCAGCAGCAGCGGCTCGAGGATCAGCAGCAGCTTGGCCCATTCGGTCTGGTGGCCGGGCTGGAAGCCCCAGGGGCGGAACAGGTGCTTGGGGTTGTCTTTGTTGTAATCCCAGTCGATGCGCCACTGCGTGTCGTAGTGCTCCCACACCAGGCCGTCGGCCAGCGCGGCCTGGCGGCGTGTCATGTGGTCGGCGAGCATGAGCGCGCGGTCGAGATAGCGCACGTCGTCGCTGGCCTGGTACGCGGCGAGCATTGCCTCGCACATGTGCATGTTGGCGTTCTGGCCGCGGTAGCTGCTGAAGTGCCAGTCGGCGTCGGCCTCGTCGCGGTACAGGCCGGCCTCGGCATCCCAGAACCGCCGTTCCAGCAACTCCCAGGTCTCGTCCATCCACGCGGAGGCTTCGGTGATGCCGGCCTTGACCGCGCTGGAGTAGGCCAGCAGCACGAAGGCGACGCCGTAGGCGTGGTTGGTGCGGTCTTCCGGCTTGCCGTCGCGGATCGTCCAGGTATAGCCGCCGGTCTGTGCATTGCGGTGCACCTCGCGCAGGTAGCGCAGGCCATGACGCACGGCGTCGTGGTATTCGGCGGCGAGCTTGGCATCGTCGGCGAACTCGATCGCCGCCATCGCGTAGTTGAAGACGAAGCGCGTGCTGCTCACCAGGTGGCGGTGGCTGCGGTCGTAGATCGTGCCATCGTCCTTGAAGTACTGGAAGAAGCCGCCGGCCGGGTCGATCGCGTGCGGGTGGTAGAACGCCATGGTGTCGGCGATGTGTCGGCGCAGGAAGGCGGGCGAACGGAAATCGGGCAGCGGCGTGGCGGGCAGGACGGAATGCATGCGTGGCGGACTCAGGAGTGTGATGCCATGAAGGCGTGGACTTCGTCGGTGGTCGGCAGCGAGGCGAACGAGCCCTGCCGCGTCACCGCCAGCGCTCCGGCAGCGGCGGCGTAGCGCAGCAGCGCGTGCAGGCGCGGCAGGGTGGCGACCAGCGCGTCGAGGTCGTGCGGGCCGACCTGCTGTTCGGTCAGTTGCTGCAGCAGGCCGCCGACGAACGCATCGCCCGCGGCGGTGCTGTCCACCGCGGGCACGCGGTAGGCAGGCAGCTCGCCCTCGGCGTCGGGATGGAACCAGCGCAACGGGTTCGGGCCGTCGGTGACCACCAGCAGGCGCGTGTTGCCCTGCCACAGGCGCTCCAGCATGTTGGCCTCGCCGTCCACCGCGAGCCAGGTGAATTCTTCTGCGCTGAGCTTCACCAGATCGGCCAGCTCCAGTGCCGGCCATACCTGCGCGCGCGCGTCGGCGTCTTGCGGCCACAGCGCGGGACGCAGGTTGAGGTCGAAACTCACCAGCGCACCGGCGGCGCGGGCGCGGCGCATGCCTTCGCGGGTGGTTTCCGCAGCCAGGGGTTCGGTCATGCTGTTGGAGCAGACGTGAAACACCGCGGTGTCGTTGAAGGCATCGGTGCGAAAATGCAGCGGCCGGAACAGCAGGTCGGCTGAAGGTGGCCGGTAGAAGCTGAAGCTGCGTTCGCCGTGCGCGTCCAGCGCCACGAAGGCGAGCGCAGTGTTCGCTTCGCCGGTGCGCGCCACGTCGCGGGTGTCCACGCCGGCGTGGTGCAGGCTGTCCAGCAGCATGTCGCCGAACAGGTCGGTACCCAGCATGCCGGCGAAGCGCGCCGCGCCGCCGAGCTTGGCGACTGCCACCGCCACGTTGGCGGGCGCGCCGCCGGCGAAGGGCACGAAGGCGCGTGGATAACCGTGCGGGTCGCGGCCCTCGGCATGGAAATCGATCAGTGCTTCACCGAAGCAGAGTACGGAATGCATGGGGCGGGATCACTTCGGGCTGGTGGCGAGGCCGCGGATCTTCGATCCGCGACGGCCGTAGAAGATGATGTAGGCGTAGCACAGCAGCGGCAGCACGAAGGCCGGGTGGATGCCGATGTGGTCAGCCAGCATGCCTTGCAGCTTCGGGATCACCGCGCCGCCGACGATGGCCATCACCAGCAGGCTGGAGGCCTTGTCGGTCAGCGGGCCGAGGCGCTCGATGCCGAGCGCGAAGATGGTCGGGAACATGATCGAGTTGAACAGGCCCACCGCCACGATGGTGTACATCGCCAAGCCGTGGTGGCTGAGCATGCTGGTCAGCACCAGCGCGCCGGCGATGGCGGCGAACAGCGCCAGCAGCTGGCGCGGATTGAAGCGGGCCAGCAGGAAGGTGCCGATGAAACGGCCGAGCATCGCGCCGCCCCAGTAATAGGCGACGTAGTCGGCCGCGTGGGCTTCGCTGATGTTGCCGATTTCCGGCTGCGACAGGTAGCTGATCAGGAAGCTGCCGATGGACACCTCGGCGCCGACGTAGCAGAAGATCGCAAGCACCGCGTAGGCGACGTGCGGAATGCGCAGCGCATCCCACAGCGAATGGCCGCCGTCGTCGGCGGCCGCCTGGTCCAGCCGCGTAGGCAGGCGCACCCACCAGACGAACAGCGCCAGCAGCACCAGCAGCGCGGCCAGCACCAGATAAGGCACCTGCACCAGCTGCGCCTGTTGCACGTGGTAGGCGGCGAGCTGCGCGTCGGTCAGCTTGCCGAGCTGGTCCGCGCCGAGGATGGTGCCGAGTATCACCATGCCGCCCAGCTTCGGACCCAGCGTGGTGCCGAGCGAGTTGAGCGTCTGCGCCAGCGTCAGCCGGCTGGACGCGGTGCGCTCCGGCCCGAGCAGGCCGACGTAGGGATTGGCCGCCACCTGCAGCACGGTGATGCCGGTGGCGAGCACGAAGAAGGCAGCCAGAAACAGGTCGTAGTTCCGCCACTGCGCGGCCGGCCAGAACATCGCCGCGCCGACGCCGGCGATCAGCAGGCCGGTCACCATGCCGAACTTGAAGCCGATCCGTTCCACCAGCCTGCCGGCTGGCAGCGACATCAGGAAGTAGGCGCCGAAGAAGACGAACTGGACCAGCATCGCCTGGGAATAGTCGAGCGTGAACAGCGCCTTCAGGTGCGGGATCAGCACGTCGTTGAGGCTGGTCAGGAAGCCCCACATGAAGAAGATCACCGTGCAGGACGCCATCGCCGCCGGGTAATCGGTGAAATGGCCGCTGTCGGTGCCGCGGCCGGCGGCAGGCGAAGATTGCGGTGCGGAGGCGAAGGCCATTCGTTTCCCCTGGGGCGGAATCAGGCGGCGGGCGGCGGGCAGCTGCTGCCGCGCACCACCAGCTGCACCGGGACGACAGTGCGCTGCGGCGTTGCCTGCGGGTCGCGCAGGCGTTGCAGCAGCAGTTCGGCCGCCTGGCGTCCGCGCGCGCGCGGCTTGGAGGCGAGTGTGGTGAGTGGTGGCGCGCTCAGCGCGGCCTCGGCGATGTCGTCGAAGCCGGTGACGGCGAAGTCGCGGCCCGGCTGCACGCCGCGCTGATACAGGCCCAGCATCAGGCCCAGCGCTACCGCGTCGTTGTAGCAGACCGCCGCGGTGGGCGCGGGCGTGTCGAAGAACAGCGCGCCGCATTGCGCCGCGGCATCCACGCGGTTCGGCGCACACTCGATGCGCCAGTGCGGCTCGATCGGCAGCCCGGCCGCCTGCATCGCCTCGACGTAACCCGCGTGGCGCTGCTGGCAGGAACTGGAGCTGGCATGGCCGCCGAAGAACGCGATGCGTTTCTGGCCCAGCGCGATCAGGTGCTCGGTGGCGAGCCGCGCACCGCGCTGGTTGTCCAGCATCAGCCGGTCCCAGGGCGCATCGGGCGAAGCTTCGCCGGTGAGTTCGCGGTTGAACAGCAGCAGCGGCGTGTGCATACCCACGGTGGCCAGCACCCGTGCGGCAGCGCTGCCTTCGGCGGGCGAGAGGATGATGCCGGCCGGGTCGTGCTCGAGCAGCGAGCCGAGCACCGCTTGCTCGCGCGCGATCGATTCACCGGTGCTGCCCAGCAGGGTGACGTAGCCGCCGCCGCCCAGCGCTTCGTCCACGCCGGTGGCGAACTCGGCGAAGAAAGGGTTGGCGAGATCGTTCAGCACCAGCGCGATGCTGGACGAGGTGCGCCGGCGCAGGTTGGCCGCGGCGCGGTTGTACACGTAACCTTGCCGGCGCAGTTCCTCTTCGACCCGCGCGCGGGTGAGCTTGTTGACCAATGGGCTGCCGCGCAGCACCAGCGACACCGTGGCACGCGACACGTCGCAGCCTGCGGCGATGTCGGTGAGGGTAACCTTGCGGTTGGCGTGAGGCGTGCTGTCCGTGGCCATGCTCGTCGTCGTGGTCGATTGGAACGATCAAAATGTACCGGAACCTGAACACAGATGGTTCCGCGATGCAACATGCATCGGTGCGTGGCCCGATGTTAGCGTCTGCAGCTTGGAACGATCCAAATTTCGATGCAAGGGGAGACTCATGAAACTGCATGGTCCACATGCCTGGCTGACGGTCGCGATGGCGACATCCTTGGTCCTGTTGTCCACCGGTGCCGCGGCGGCGAATGGCCATGCGGCCGCGGTCGATCCGCGCATCGGTACCGGCGGTGACGGCCACACCTTTCCCGGTGCCACCGTGCCGTTCGGGATGATCCAGCTCTCGCCCGACACCGCGATGCCCGATTTCAAGCACGCCTACAAGTGGGCCGCCGGCTACCAGTACGGCGACCCCACCATCATGGGCTTCTCGCACACCCACTTTTCCGGTTCCGGCCATTCGGACCTGGGCGACGTGCTGGTGATGCCGATCGCCGGCGAGGTGAAACTGGACCCGGGCGATCCTACCAAGCCGGGCAGCGGCTACCGTTCGCGCTTCAGCCACGCCAGCGAAGTGGAGCAGGCCGGTTACTACGCGGTGACGCTTACCGACTACGGCGTCCGCGCGGAACTGACTGCAAGCCGCCGCATCGGCTGGCACCGCTATACCTTCCCGAAGAACCAGCCCGCGCACCTGCTGCTGGACCTGCGTCCCAGCATCTACGACTACCCGGGCAAGGTGCTGTGGTCGCGCCTGCGCGTGCGCAGCGATGGCACCGTCAGCGGCTGCCGCACCACGCGCGGCTGGGCGCCGGGACGCGAGCTGTGCTTCGCGATGCGCTTCAACCAGACCATGGTCTCGCGCACGCTGTACGACCGCGAGACGGACGTGCTCTACAAGGGTTTCGCGGGGCCGGGCAACCAGCCCGAGGACCATGACGCCGAGAACGGCCGCGCGCTGGAGGGCGTGTTCGACTTCGGCAAGCTCGACAAGCCGCTGCTGGTGAAGGTGGCGATCTCGTCGGTGAGCGAAGCCAACGCCATCGCCAACCTCGACCAGGACGGCAAGGGCTGGGATTTCGACGCTCGCCGCGCCGACGCCACCGCGGCATGGAACAAGGCGCTGTCCGTCATTGACGTGGAGGGCACGCCGGCGCAGCGCACCGGCTTCTACACCTCGCTCTACCACGCGATGCTCGCACCCACGCTGAGCATGGACGTCAACGGCGAATACCGCGGCCCCGACCATCAGGTGCACAAGGCCCAGGACAAGGAAGGGACTTTCGACTTCTATTCCAGCTGGTCGATGTGGGACGTCTACCGCGCCGAGGAGCCACTGATGGTGCTGCTGTGGCCTGACCTCAGCACGCAGTTCATCCGCTCGCTGATCGCCGCGCAGCAGGACAGCCCGTTCGGCATGCTGCCGGTATGGGCGTACCAGGGCCTGGAGACCTGGTGCATGACCGGCTATCACGCGGTAGCGATCATCGCCGACGCCTACATCAAGGGCGTGCGCGGCTTCGATGCCGACCAGGCGCTGAAGGCGATGGTGTCCACCGCCACCTACGGCCCCTACGGCGACCTGGCCGACTACATGAAGCTCGGCTACGTGCCGATCGACAAGGAAACGGAAGCCGGTTCCAAGACCCAGGAATACGCCTACGACGACTGGGCGGTCGCGCAGATGGCCAAGGCCCTGGGCAAGCACGGCATCTACGCGACCTTCGAGAAACGCGCGGCCAACTGGCGCAACGTGTGGGATCCGAAGACCGACTTCATGCGCGCCAAGTTGAGCAACGGCCAGTTCCGCACCCCGTTCGACCCCACCTCCGCCGCGTACGGCAGCGACTACACCGAGGCGAATGCCTGGCAGTACTCGTGGTACGTGCCGCAGGACGTGGCCGGACTGGTCGCCGCCTATGGCGGCGACCAGAAATTCGTCAGCAAGCTCGACCAGATGTTCGACGCCAAGGTCGATCCGGCCATCTTCAAGAACGTGGAGGACATCACCGGCCTGATCGGCTGGTACGCGCACGGCAACGAGCCCAGCCACCACATCGCCTACCTGTACGACTATGCCGGCGCGCCCTGGAAGACGCAGCAGCGCCTGAAGCAGATCATGGACAGCCAGTACCACGACGGCCCGAACGGCCTGGTGGGCAATGACGATCTCGGCCAGATGTCGGCCTGGTACATCTTCACCGCGCTGGGCTTCTATCCGGTGACGCCGGCCAGCGTCGAGTACGCGATCGGCCGGCCGTTCGTGCCCAAGGCGGTGCTGCACCTGCCGAACGGCCACACGTTCACCATCGTGGCCGAGCATCTGGACGACGCGCATCCGTATGTCGGCCAGATCACGCTGAACGGCAAGCCGCTGGACCGGGTCTACCTGCGCCATGGCGACATCCTTGCCGGCGGCGAGCTGCGCTTCGTGATGCAGGCGGAACCGAACCGGCAGTGGGGCACGGCGGTGACGGCGCGGCCGACGTCGATGAGCGCCTACGGACCGTGAGCGGCCGCTTCGCCAGGCCGCTTCGCCAGGCTGGTGGCTGGCGACAAAACCTGCGCAGAATAGCCCGGTGCCCGGAACGGCCCGGGCGAGAGCCTCCGATGACGACCGTCCAATGAAAGTCAGGGGTCTGCTGCGCTGGCGCGTCGCCGGCTTGCTGCTTGCGATGGTCGTCATCGTGGCGCTGCCGTACCTCGCCACGCGGGTGATGGCCGACGAGACGCAGCAGGCCAATCTCTGGCTCAACCACGCCAGCACGGTCAAGGCGCTCACCTACCGCATCGCCTACCTGATCCGCGACAGCGAGGCGGCGAGCTACCGCATCCTCGCCGGCGATGGCGACGAGCCGGCCGAGCTGCGTGCCAGTGGCGCCAAGGAGCAGGTGCCGGCACTGCTGGCGCAGTTGCGCAACCTGACCCGCGACAACCCCGACCAGCAGGCGCGCATCGGTGCGCTGGAGAGTGTCACCAACGGCCGCATCACCCTGGTGGACCAGGCGCTGGCGCGGCTGCACAAGGGCGATGCCGCCGGCGCGCGGCAGTCGCTGCGCGACACCGGCGACCTGTTCCACATGCACGTGCTGATCGACGGCATCGCGCAGACCGAGGACCGCCTGCTGGCCGAGCGCACCCGCGACGTCGCGCAGCAGGTGGCCCGCAGCCAGTTCGTGCTCGGGCTCACCGCGCTGGCGCAGCTGGTGCTGCTGATCGTGGTGGTGATCTCGTCCGAGCGGCAGATCGGCAAGCGCCAGCTGGCGGAAACCCGCGAGGGCCGCGCGGTGCTGCGTTCGCAGATGATCGTGCAGGCGGTGCGCGAGCCGATCGCGCTGTTCGACGAGCAGCTGCGCAGCCTGCTGGTGAATGCCGCCTTCAGCGAGCTGTACGGGATGGACCCGAAGCACCACCGCGCGCTGCCGCTGCCGCAGATCGGCGACGGCGCCTGGAGCGACAGCGCGCTGCAGCAGCGGCTCAACGACGTGCTGCTGCGCAACCGCGAACTGTGGGATTACGAACAGGTGCAGCGCACCGCCGACGGCGTGGACCGCCACGTGGTGATCAACGCGCGGCGCATCCAGCAGCAGGACAGCGACGCGCAGGCGCTGCTGCTCACGGTGAGCGACGTCACCGCGCGCGCGCTGGCCGAGCAGAAGGTCAACGAGCTGAACCACCAGCTGGAAGGCAAGGTGGTGCAGATCTCCGACGTCAACCGCGAGCTGGAGGCGTTCAGCTACTCCGTCTCGCACGACCTGCGCGCGCCGCTGCGCCACATCGCCGGCTTCGCGCGCAAGCTGCGCCAGCACCTGGGCGAGCGGGTGGACGAGACCGGCAGCCACTACCTCGACGTGATCAGCAACTCGGCGCAGCGCATGGCGCAGCTGATCGACGACCTGCTGGTGTTCTCGCGCCTGGGCCGCGGCGCGCTGCGGTTGCAGCCGGTGGACATGCAGTCGCTGGCCGAGGAGGCGCGCGCGCTGTGCGAGGCGGAGGCGCCGGGCCGGCGCCTCGCGTGGTCGATCGCGCCGCTGCCGATCGTGGTGGGCGACGAGAACATGCTGCGCACGGTATGGCAGAACCTGATCGGCAACGCGGTGAAGTACACCGGCCAGCGTGAGCTGGCGCACATCGCGGTGGACGTGCAGCGCAGCCGCAACGGCGACTACGAGTTCACGGTGAGCGACGACGGTGCCGGCTTCGACATGCAGTATGCCGACAAGCTGTTCGGCGTGTTCCAGCGCCTGCATCACGCCTCGGATTTCCCGGGCAACGGCATCGGCCTGGCGAATGTGCGGCGCATCCTTGCCCGCCACGGCGGTCGGGTCTGGGCCGAGGCCGAGCCGGATCGCGGCGCGCGCTTCCACTTTTCACTGCCGGCACGGGATCTGTCCGGCACATCATCTGAGAGGACCCCATGATCAATCGCTACATCCGCACCATCCTGCTGGTCGAGGACAGCATGGCCGACGCCGAAATGTCGCTGGACGCGTTGCGTGAGGCCAACCTGGCCAACCCGGTGGTGCATCTGCAGGACGGCGTGGAGTGCATGGACTGGCTGCAGTGCCGCGGCGCATGGGCCACGCGCGAGCCCGGCAATCCGGCGGTGGTGCTGCTGGACATCAAGATGCCGCGCATGGACGGCCTGGAAGTGCTCACCCGGATGCGCGCCGACGCGAGGCTGCGGCGCATCCCGGTGGTGATACTGTCCTCCTCGCGCGAGGAGAGCGACCTGGCGCGCAGCTGGGACCTCGGCGTCAACGCCTACGTGATCAAACCGGTGGACGTGGACCAGTTCTTCACCGCGGTGCGCACGCTGGGGCAGTTCTGGGCAGTGCTGAACCAGGCGCCGGAACAGGACTGACGTGGCGGCCACGAGACAAGGGGAAAGGTACATGCATGGCTCGCACGCTGGCGATACACGCCTGATCCGGGTGCTGCTGGTGGAGGACAACCGCAACGACGCCGAGCTGGCGCTGGCCGAGCTCGACGACGACGGGATCGTCCATGAGGCGCGGGTAGTCGACAACGAGGAGGCGTACCTCGTTGCGCTGCGCGAGTTCATGCCCGACATCGTGCTGTCCGACCTCAGCCTGCCGGGCTTCTCCGGGCAGCGCGCGCTGGAGCTGCTGCGCCAGCGCGACGCGGACCTGCCTTTCATCTACGTCTCCGCCACCTTGGGCGAAGAGGCCGCGATCGAGGCGCTGCACAACGGCGCCACCGATTACATCCTCAAGCAGAACCCCGCGCGCCTCGCCAGCGCGGTGCGCCGTGCGTTGACCGAGGCCGCCGAGCGGCGTGCCAGCCATCGCGCCCAGACCGAGCTGATCCGCGCGCAGCGCTTCGAGAGCCTGGCGATGCTGGCCGGCGGCCTCAGCCACGACCTGCGCAACCTGCTGCAGCCGCTGCTGCTGGCGGGCGAGAGCCTGCGCGACCACGCCGACGATCCGCAACTGGCGCGGCTGGGCGCGCTGGTGCGCGACTGCGGCAAGCGCGGGCTGGACATGGTGCAGTCGATGCTGTCCTTCGCCCGCGGCGCGCGGCGCGCCGAAGAGGTGAGCCTGGGCGGGTTGATGGATGCACTGGGCCTGCTGCTGCAGGGCAGCGTGCCACGCGCGATCCGCATGGAGATGGCGGTCGATGCGCGGGACCTCGCGTTCGCCGGCAACCACACCGAGTTGCAGCAATGCCTGCTCAATCTCTGTCTCAACGCGATCCAGGCGATGCCGGAGGGCGGCGAGCTGCGCATCGAGACAGCACAACTGCGGCTCGACGCGGATTTCTTCCTGGCCGGGGAGCAGCCGCACCCCGGCCGGTATCTGCGCCTCAGCGTGGTCGACAACGGCCCCGGCATGAGCCGCGAGGTGCAGGCGCGGCTGTTCGAGCCGTTCTTCACCACCAAGGAGCACGGCACCGGGCTGGGTCTGTTGTCGTGCCGACGCATCGTGGCCAGCCATGGCGGCGTGATGCGGGTGGACAGCGAGCCGGGCCGCGGCACCCGCTTCGACCTGTACATCCCGCTGCAGGAAGCGGCCGCGGATGCAGCCGATGCGAATGGCGACGACAGCGACAGCCTCGAAGGCGCCGCCGAGCGGGTACTGGTGGTGGCCGAGGTGGCCAGCGAGCTGTCCCTGCTCAGCGACACGCTGGACGCTTGGGGCTACCAGGCCAGCGCCAGCCAGAGCGGCACCGCCGCTCTGCAGTGGATCGGCGCACACGGACTGCCCGACCTGGTGCTGATGGACGCCGACATGAACCTGTTCACCGGCGTGCGCACGCTAGGCGCGCTGATCGAGCAGGGCTACGCAGGCGCGGTGGTGATGCTGGTACGCCCGGACGCGCCGCCGCAGCTCGACGAGCTGCCGCCGCTGCCGCGCCTGCACGTGCTCGACAAGCCGGTCACCACGCGGAAGCTCCTGCGCACGCTGAGGTTGGCGCTGGTAAGCGCCGCAGGCTGACGTGTCTCAATGCCCTCTCCCCTTCGGGGAGAGGGTTGGGGTGAGGGGTGGGTGCTTGCCTCAGCCGTTCGCGCGACGCCGACCGACCGATTCGCCCAGCCGGCGCAGCGCGGCATGGACGCGTGGACTGCCATAGGTTTCCCGGCTGTCGCGATGCACCCGCCGCACGCGGTCGATCAGGCGCGCATCCTCCAGCGTGCGTTCGCTGGCGGGCCGATTCCGCCAGGCGTAATAGCCGCTGGCACTGACGCCGAACAACCGGCACAGACACCTCACCGGGTAGTGCGCTTGCTGTTGCTCGATGAAGGCGAAGCGTTCGCTTTTCGAGCGGAAGTGAACGCGATCGCTTTTTTTAAAAGGTCATGCTCGATCTTCAGTTGCTCGTAGGCCTTCTTCACCCGGCGCAACTCCTTCAGCTCGGCGGGCACCGCCGGATCGACTGCCGCACCCTTCGTCATGATCAAACCCTCGCGCGCCTGTTTGCGCCAACGAGACAGCATGAAGGGATGGATGTAAAGCGACGCGGCGACGTCCTGCACGCGCACGCCGGGCAGCTGGCTCAAGCGCACGGCCGTGGCCTTGAAGTCGTGACTGTATCGCGCGGTAGTTCGGGGGCCTGGCTTGGGCATGGGACACTCCTGAAAAGTTAGTTCAGGGTGTCCACTAAAGCGGAGGAACTATCCCGTCCGCCTTGAACGAGTTGTTAGCGGCCGCCCGAAAGCAACGCTACTTTGACCCAAGGATGATCTTGATCTTGTCTCTCGGCAATGTAGCCATCTTGCATATCGGCACAGGCGTTGATTGAAGGGTCGTGACTGGTTAAATGCCCAATACCGACATTGTGGAAATCCTCGGTTCCACCGTGGTCGTGCTGCCCACAGGAAAAATTCCAGTAACCCTCATCGTGTGCCACGAGCAAGATTGGCCTCGACTTGTCGAAGATGTGGCAGCAGACGATGACCCCTAAGTTCGATGGCGAAAATTTCATGACCGCTAACGCTTGAGTTAAGCGGCGGCGAAGCCGTCCGCCTTGAACGAGTGGTTAGTGCCCAGCGCGCAGGGCCGCCCGGAATACTTTTTCGGCCATGTCAGCAGGATACACCACTTGATCGTAGTCATATTTGCCGTCCTCATATTGAACGACAACGACTCGCTCGCCATCGTTGATAGGAAGAGCACAGGGCGAGATGGCGAAAATCTCACCAGAAGCTTTTCCGCGAAGAACCTTAGTGACTTTGACCCTCACATTTAGGTGCGGGCGCTCATCAGACCAGCGAGAGCTGACAGCTGTGCCAACGAAAAGGCCCTTTGATTCGCGTGCCATCGACTCGTCCGGATAAGCTGAACTACATGCCAACACATAGCTCGGCAAAGCCAAAGCAACGATTGTGAGGGCGAGTAGAAGAGTTCTCATGGGCACTAACGCCTGAGTTAAGCGGCGGTGTAGCCATCCGCCTTGAACGAGATGTTAGCTCGCTTCCGCTTGCTATCTAATTGTACTGAAAAGTCACGCTTACGAGCGATGGGCTAGCCCTCCCTTGCCGCTCTGCAGGGGACCATTTCGTTTCGAGTATTTCCTGTCGCTCTTGGGGATTGAGCTTTATCCCAACGGGATAAGAAACCTCGGCTGCCTCCGCTTTTCCCGTGGCGTCGAGTGCGATCACAACGCATACGAGACTTGACTTTGCTCGGCGGCTGAGCGATCCAGCGGCTCTCATCTGAAGCGATGAGAGAATTTTCGGCTGCTTGTCAGCAGCTGTGCCCAAGATATGATCCGGGAGTTGTCTTTGAAAAACAGCCAGAAGTGGTGCCTTGTCACAAGAAAGGATGGGGCGATCCAAGCGGCCACCCGCATTGGCTGCACCACTGGCAATGATCAGTAATCCTGTCGCAAGAATTCTAGTCATATAGGCTAACGCTGGAGTTAAGTGGCGCCGCGGCCGCTGGAATGAATAGTTAGACTTTAGACTGCGATTGACGAACAGCCGCGATGACCGCGTGGCCCGCATGAAAAAGTGGTGCAAGGCTATCTCGCTTTTCGCCAAGCTCAACTTCCGGAGCCGCATACGTTTGAACGCCTTGGAAGGTAAGAAAAAAGAACTCCGTGTTGCCTTGCGAGGGTGGTTCGAGCGATGCAGCCGGTTTTGAGGAGCCAACAAAACGATTTGCCGAGCCAATGAACTGCTGGCTTACCTGACGCACCTCGAGTTTTTCACCTGACCCGATGATGCCTCCGCCGTTACTGAAATAGAGACTGGCTGTACCGTCGGCCAAGACTGCGAGCGTGTAGTAGCCATCCCTCATGCCAGTCTCCATGACGATGCCCCACACTTGATGCGGAAAACTGTTTGGTGTTATGCCGATTTCGGCTGGCGACAGGCCAAGAACCATCGAGCGAAGGCCCGCAGAAACGTCTTTGGGTTGTTGTGCAGCGTCTTGGGTTTTCTTTTTTTTTGCAAATAACTCTGCGAAAATGTTTTTCATAAGGTCTAACGCCTGAGTTAAGCGGCGGCGAAGCCGTCCGCTTGAATGAATTGTTAGGCGCCACCCAGCGCGCCGGCTATCTCGACGCTTGCCGTGCTGAGAATGAGGCCGAAAAATAGCCAGACGGCACCCATTGCGGAGATGTGAACGCCGCCGGCGCCGAAAGCTTCGAGGCGACCGTTAACTTGGCCGATCTCAGCTTTGAGAAAGCTGTTCCCGGAGCGGATATATACGCCTAATTTTCTAAGCTCTTGGTCGTACTCTTGCTCTAGGCCGGTAATGCGTTGATGGACGCCCTTTAAATTCTTTTCAAGCGCCTCAATCCGACTTTCGACGGTAGGGTTTTCGCCCACACCGTACGTTCCATATCCGCGACCCTTGCATGTGAGGGGTCCGAGGCTAACGTGGCCAATGGCGGAGCCAACGTGCGGACGACGGAAGGGGACTGTTGCTAGCCAAGCTCGAATATTTGACCTAATTGAAGGGCGCCCGAAAAGGCGACGAGTTTCGATGATGCCCCACGCTACGGTGAAAACGCCAAGGAGCTGCAGAAAAAGTCCGGTAAGCCGGATTGTTGGCTCTGGCGTGCCGAGACATAGGCATACGACCAGCGCAGCCATAACGACGGCGAAGCAAACCCATACGTAGCGGGGTCTAAAGAGCCAGCGTAACGTAGCTTTGAACACGTGCAATTTCCCCAGTAAACGCCTAACGCTTGAGTTAAGCGGCGCCGGAGGCGTCCGCCTTGAACAAGTTGTTAGGCCAGCCACTGCACATCACGACATCCAAGTCCCGCACTCCTTCTTGCTGCGAGCCCAGCCTTGAGCCGTCTTTATAAATATGACAGTGCCGCCGTTGCCGCAGAGCCCGCCGCACACGAAAGAGTATTTGAGCGCGGCGATATGGTGTGTGCGGTCAAATACCACCGCGGAAAGAGTCATAAGCCCGTGGGAAACGCCGCTATCTACGGCGGACCCGACTGACTGGCCATGAGCCATAAGGTTCTGTGGATCCTGCGGCTTCCAGGTTTCCGGGGCAGTCGGGCGGACGAAGGGGAGTTGACTGATTTGGCCGGCAATGTCGCTTGTAGGCGCGGGAGTCTCCCACTGAGTGCCAGTGGCTGCACACTCCGTGAAATCTTTCATGTCGGCAGCCGAAAGGGTTTCTGCCCTACGTGACACGTTAATCGGCTTTTGGTCTGTGCCGACCCATTGAGTGAGAAAACTTTTGTAAATTTCGGATTGGTCTTGCATCGCGGATTGAGCGCCGGGATCGACGCCCATCGAATTGCCGGACGACGAACTACAAATGGTAGTAATCGCTAGGAAAGCCAAAATTCCTGCACGCCTCATAGAAACTCCGGTGATGTTCATAGAAGGCCTAACGCTGGAGTTAAGCGGCGGCGTAGCCGTCCGCCTTGAACGAAATGTTAGACGGGTGCGGCACGATGCGCTTGAGCGATGGCTTGTGACCAAGGTGAGCGCAGAGCATGAGCAACCGACTACCCCAAAACTACCAGCTCTGAAAGCGGAAGACTTGCCGCAGCGCGACGGGAAAATGTTGCCGAAGCGAAGCACTGCAAGCTGCCGCGAAGCTGGCTGAAACACACGACACGAAGAACCAACACGAGCAACCGCCTAACGCTGGAGTTAAGTGGCGCGCGGTACGCGCGTCCGCTTGGACGACTGGTTAGGGCCTGCAGCGAGCCGCCAAACCACCCAAAACGCGACTGCAGATGCCGCCCCCATGAGTCCAATGCCACAAGAACTATAAAAGTACTGAACCCAACCGTCGTGGGTGGGTACGCCATGAACCACATAGTTGACCATTTTATGGCCGTCCCATGCGCTGTAGCCGGAGTCGACACTTGGATGATAGGGCCATGAGATAAACGCCATGGGCAATGCTGCCAGAAAGAAACCAGAGATGGTCGCAGACCACCAACGAACGAGGCCGCGGTGCTTTAAAAGTAAAAAAGCTGGAAGGCCAAGCAGGACAATCCACAGAAGAGCAAGAACGAAGGCGATCACGCCACCCCTGAAAGACTGATCGGGAACACCAAAGTAGATCGCTGGCACAAATGCTGCGACGAGGACTGCTCCGATTACGCCGACAATTTGACGCATAAGCCCTAACGCTGGAGTTAAGCGGCGGCGAAGCCGTCCGCCTTGAACGAGATGTTAGGCGGTGCGATCACTTGGCTTGGCTCAACTTGAAGTAGCCGCGTGGTGAGCTGCCCCCGAGCCAAAGACTGAAGTAGCTGCCTTGTACCGTAGTGCTACCGAGCTTGCCTTGCAGCCAGAGGTAGGCATCGCATACTTCGTTACGACCGATTGTGAGTTGGCCATTCTCGATCCGATACGACAGAGGCTCCGCTACCGGAAAGAATTCTTTGTTCTTGGTTTTTGTCGAAACCACCTCGACCACTTTCCATTCTCCGCTCATGCAAGAAGCGGCGGGTTTATCGGTGAATGCCACCTTGGCAGTTGTAACTACCTGATGCTCCGGATTCTCGATGTACAGAACCCACTTGCCAGAGAGCTCGCTGCCGAGAGCGGCCACGGAGGCACAGAGGGTGGCTGCAGTGAGTGCTATGCGCGGGAGAGTTCTCATGATGCCTAACGCTTGAGTTAAGCGGCGGCGAAGCCGTCCGCCTTGAACGAGATGTTAGGTGCCAACTGTAGCTAAAAAATTGGCCAAACTGTGGCGCTCGCGCACTAGGCCGACGGCGGTGGCGTAAGGATCGAACTCGCTTGCCACACCTGACTGAATGGGTAGCCTGAGGCGAATTTGCTGGCCGGCCACGTAGCGTTGCGCGCCTGCTTGATTGATGAGGTATTCGGAAATGAAGGCAGCGACAAGAGACACAAGAAAAGCGAAATCTCCTTGTGCCACAACTTGTAGCTGAAGCCATGAGCTAAACGGCTCACGAAGCTTTGCGAAGTCGAGCGGCGTGCCGCTTTGATGCAGGCCAATGCGACCAAGGACATCGTTGAGCATGGGGATTGATTCTTCAATTACGCGCTGCGCGTCCATTAGCACCTAACGCCTGAGTTAAGCGGCGGCGAAGCCGTCCGCTTGGACGAGGAGTTAGACGGTTGCGACGCAGCACGCTCGGGCGATGATGTTGGCGCACGACAAACGCGAAGCTTGAGCAACCGACTACCCCAACCCAAAATTGCCAACTCTGAAAGCTCAGGCTTGCGGCGACGCTGCGCGAAAAGCTGCTGCGGCGACGGACGACAAGCCAGCGCGAAGCTGGGCGAAACACACTACACGAAGAACCAACCCGAGCAACCGCCTAACGCCTGAGTTAAGCGGCGGCGAAGCCGTCCGCCTTGAACGAACTGTTAGGGGTTTACGTGATGAACTACGCGTATTGCCGAAATAGCGAAGATTGAATATGAGTGCTGATGTGAAAGCTCTGTGTGCATGAAGTGCCCAGTAACTTGAACCGTCTTGCCCTCGAACTGATCGAGGTGGTCCATGAGTGCCGACGAGGCTGGCCAAACTTGAGCCTCGTGCCCATCACTGACAACCGTATCGCCGACCTCACTCGCAGGCAGGCAAAACGGTGTGGTTGTTTTTATGGACCAATAGTAATCGCTGTTGATGTGGTGTTGAGCATGGTACCAAGGTGCGGTTTGTAAGTGCCCACGGACGATATGGCCAGTAACCGTTACGTTTGGCGGACCATGGTGCAAACATGCCGCCCGTGCCGTGGAAAGTGGTAGTACGAGCAGGAGAGTCCACAGAAATTTCATTGCGCCGTCTAGACTCCTAACGCCCGAATTTAGCGGCGCGCGCAGCGCGTCCGCTGGAATGAACTGCTAGGTACCAGGTACTTCAAGACTGTGTTCGGTCGGTTGCGGCGTGACGCTCATGACCTTGAGTCGCGCGGAGGCTTCAAAGCGATGCCAGTGGCCTTGGGGCACCACCACGAGTTCACCCGGATCGAGAGTGACACTATGTTGTTCACCTTTCACAAGCAGCACGAGGGTCGTGTTTCCTTCAATGGCCATAACGATTTCGTCCCCGTTTGGATGGCGCTCCCACTCGCTGTTGCCTGAGTAATAGCCAACAGAGATCACTCCGTCACGATACGGCGCGATATCCGTGAATGCCAAGTCGGCCTCTCCAGTGAATACCATCTCAGGCGTTCGATTAGGCAAGTGAGTAAGCTGCTTTAGAATCTCTGTTAGCGACTTCTTCTCAACCATACGACTACTCCTTCTGGCATCTAACGCTGGAGTTAAGCGGCGCCGGAGGCGTCCGCCTTGAACGAATAGTTAGGCATGACAGATTGGCTAGTGATCATCATACGGCTCCATGAGTTCGATGCGGTTGCCGAAGGGGTCGGTTACATACACGCGTAAATAACCCTCAAGTGGGTCATCCTCAATGACTTGCACATTTTGTGACTTGAGCAGTGACGCCAGCGCCTCTAGACCGCTGACGAGGAGTGCAAGATGTGCTTTACGCGCAGGACGAAAATCTGCTTCGACGCCGAGGTGAATTTTCAGACCACCTCGCTCAAACCACACACCACCACGTTTCGCGAGTTTGGGTGGCTTGGCTACCTCGGGAATACCTAGAAGCCCGTGATAAAACTCACGTGCGCTTTGCTCCATACCGGAAGGCATGGCCAGTTGTACGTGGTCGATTGCAACTATTGCCATACGCTTGGTAGATGCCTTACGCTGGAGTTAAGCGGCGCCGGAGGCGTCCGCCTTGAACGAATTGTTAGGCGCACGCCGCATGATTATCCGATGAGCCAGCGAACGAGTGCAGCCAGCACGACGCCCGCTACGATGCCCAGTGCCCACTTTAATGCGGATGGCGCGTACTTGGATATCCTGCCTTTGATGGTGGCTTCACGCTCCAAGAACTCATCACCGGCATACGAAAGGCCCCGAACAACGTATGCGCCGCTGTAGAGGAGAGTGCCTTTGTAGCTCTCCCGTTTGAATTCGCAACGTTCCAGGTACCCCTCTTTCATGGCGTGTGCCAGAGCCCTGGCGGTGGGCTGAAATTTGAGCAACGCATCTGGCATTTGGCTGGAAGGCTCAAATGAATATTCGCCGTTCCTGACGCGGCTTAGAACTTTGACGAGCTCACCCACTGCTCATTTTCCCCATGAATGCGCCTAACGCTGGAATTGAGCGGCGGCGTAGCCGTCCGCCTCGAATGAATTGTTAGGCATCGCCTGCAGACGCCTCGGCTGTAAGCTTTGGGACATGGCGTGATGAATACTTGTGACCACAGCTAATGCAGACGCGCACAAAATTGTCTCGCGGCTCGCTGGCCAAATGATACTTGCGGTGCCTGACCTGCCAGCAGTGTGCGCAAAGGGGCTCACCTACAGCGCCGCCGTTGGGGCCAACTTCGTAATACGCATCGTAGTGCTTGACCAAGGCATCTTTGCTCTGGAACGCTTGCTCAAGCTCGGAAAGCTGCTTGTCCTTCTCCGCAAGCAGTTCCTGAACTTCAATGACTTCCAACTTGGCATCCGCGAGCGCGCCGATCATTTCTGCAAGGCGCAGCTTCAACTCAGCCCGCTCGATTGAGACATCCGATTCCCGGATCGCTTTGGCGATATCGATGGCGACCTTTAGGTTCCCAAGGATGGTCGTGATTGTTACTGGGTCTGCCATTTCTCTCCTCGTGATGCCTAACGCTTGAGTTAAGCGGCGGCGAAGCCGTCCGCCTTGAACGAGATGTTAGGCGCGACGCCGCACCATGGATAGCACTGCGTACGCCATGACACTGTAGATGACGATGCCCAGCGGAACGCTAGCGAGGAACGCGAGGAAGTTGAGCGGCGTGCCCTCGTAAACGGGACGCTCCGGAGTGCCCATGTTGCCGAGCGGTGCAAAGCTTTGTAGCAGTGTGTTTTGCCAGAGAAAGCCGTTGGCGAGAGAGGTGAAGCCAAAGGAGTCGGCGGCAAATGAAAGCGCGAATAATGCGGCTGTTGCCAGCACACCAATTGCGAAAGCTAAGAGGATGCGTTTGATCATGCGCTTGGAAGCCTAACGCTGGAGTTAAGCGGCGGCGTAGCCGTCCGCCTTGAACGAACTGTTAGGGTGTAAACGCACTTTGCTTGCCGCAAGAATTGCAGGAGAAGAGAGCTTGTTTGATGCCGAGGTCGCCAAACGTTGGGTCTGCTCGGCTTCCGGTACGTTTGAGGTCGGGGCTACCACAATGGTCGCACACGTAACCAGAAGGGTTGCTAGAACTACTGACGCTACGGGCTTGCTCTTGAAGTCGACTGTTCTCTGCCTCAAGGGTTGTTATGCGCACTTTAAGCGACGCATTCTCTTTTTCTAGGATGGCGTACTGTTGCGCCGCCAATCCAATTCGCTCGCGCAAGATCGCCGCAGAGCCATGCTCAGTAATAAGCTTCTCGATCCCTCCAAAAAGATCCATACCGTTTCCTTACACTCTAACGCTGGAATTAAGCGGCGGCGAAGCTGTCCGCTTGGATGAGATGTTAGACGGTTGCGACGCCGCATGCTCGTGCGACGACGACCACCGAAACGACCGCACAGCTTGAGCAACCGACTGCCCCAAAACTACCAGCTGTGATGCTCAGGCTTGCGACGATGCCGCACGAAAAGCTGCTGCGGCGACGGACATCAAGCCAGCGTGATGCTGGGCGAAACACACCACACGAAAAAACCACACTAGCAACCGACTAACGCTGGAGTTAAGCGGCGGCGGAGCCGTCCGCCTTGAACGAATTGTTAGGCTACTTAGCGGTCAATAGAACGAATGCGAAGTAGCTTGCTACGAATATGACGAGAAAGCTGACCAGCTTGGTAGCCTCAGAGCGAGTGAGCTTACCCAACGGAGGTAGGGTCGGCCAGCGCAAGCCAAGACGTTTGCCCGCTCTTGCTAGAACAATATTGCCGCCTACGACCCACAGGAAGCCTCCTGCAACTAGCAGTAAAACACCAAGAGTGCTCAATGCAGCCTCCATGACTGGACATGTGCGACTGAAGCCTAACGCCTGAGTTAAGCGGCGGCGGAGCCGTCCGCCTTGAACGAGTTGTTAGGCATCTTGCTCGGGGAGCAGGCGAGCCTGCAACACTTTTATCAGCCACGCCGCCGCAGCCCCTACTGACACAAAAGCGATGCCCATGAGTCCGATCTGGCCCAGCAGCAATTGCCAGTGCGTAAAAAGCGCCGTAATGAGGATGCGGATGCCGACAACCAACGTGGACAATGCAAAGCAGTTCAGAGGTATTTGCCAGAGCACCGACTTAGCGTGCAATGCCACGCTTGCAGTGGCCAAGACGACGGATGAAAGAGCAAGCCCGATCCCGGCGCGCAATAGAACCAGCTCTGGTAAGCTCGTCGCATCATTCCCGAGAGCGAGAAAGCTTCCGAAGAACCCGATGTAGCTGAGAACCACCAAGCCAGCACCGAGAAATGATCTTGCGTCGGATTGGCGATGAGGTTTCATCATGATGCCTAACGCTTAGTAGACCCCAGATCGGGGCATATGCAGCGATGCTCCGCCAACGCCTTCCTACCGTCAAGCGAGAAAATCCTGTGCACTGACAAAGAGTTGGTCGGCTCCTCCGGCTGGAAGTCGTGGGTGTGCTGGCGTGCGTATCGCGCGAAACGAGGTAGATATGTTTTATCGCCTCAAAAGTTCCGATATGCACGCCGTGGCGGCGAGCGTACGCACATTGCTTCTGGCGTGCAGGATGCGCGCCTGTCTTTCCGGGGCCCCTGGGCAGCGGTGAGGCGGGGACGATCAGGCCGCGCAGCGGGCATCGCCAGGGACGGCGATGCCTTTTCGTGCGGGCAGGATGCCCGCTCGAAAAGCCCGGCCGCCTCGCGGACTTTCCGTCCATGGATGGACGGAAAACACCAACCGGGGTGTCATTTTCTCTTGGCTACTTCTCTTTTGGACAAGCAAAAGAGAAGTAGCTCGGGCGCCGGCAGGCGCACGAAACCGCATTGTTTTTGCATGAGCGGAGGGTAGAGCCCCTCTCCCCAACCCCTCTCCCGCAAGCGGGCGAGGGGCTAAAGGTGGGCATCAGTCGATGCCGAGTTTCTTGAGCTTGTAGCGCAGCGCCCGGAACGTGATGCCGAGTTTCTTCGCCGCCGCGGTCTTGTTGTAGCGCGACTCCTCCAGCGCCTTCACGATCGCACCGCGCTCGAGGTTGCTGATGTAGTCGTCCAGCCCGCCGTCGCCGGTGGCGCTGGCCGGGGAGGGGGCTGCGGCCGTGGCCTGCTGGCCGGAAGGGGCGGGTGCGGCCTCCGTGCGCGGCATGCGTTGCGGCAGCATCAGGTCGCTGGCGTCGATGTGTTCGCCGTCGCACATCGCGGTGGCGCGTTCGAGGATGTTTTCCAGCTCGCGCACGTTGCCGGGGAAGTCGTAGCTTTCCAGCGCCTGCCGCGCCTCGGGCAGCAGGCGGCTCGGCTGGCCGCCGCCCTTGCGGGCGAGGCCTTGCAGTATGAAGTCGGCCAGCAGCGGCACGTCGCCGCGACGCTCGCGCAGCGGCGGCACGCGCAGCTCGATCACGTTGATGCGATAGAACAGGTCCTGGCGGAACTGGCCCTGCTCGACCAGGGCGGCGAGGTTCTTGTGCGTGGCGGAGAGGATGCGCACGTCCACCGGCACTTCCTCGCGCGCGCCGATCGGGCGCACGGCCTTTTCCTGGATCGCGCGCAGCAGCTTCACCTGCATGTGCAGCGGCAGCTCGGCCACCTCGTCGAGGAACAGCGTGCCGCCGTGCGCGGCCTGGAACAGGCCTTCCTTGTCGGTCGCCGCGCCGGTGAAGCTGCCCTTCTTGTGGCCGAAGAATTCGCTTTCCATCAGCTCGGACGGGATCGCGCCGCAGTTCACCGGCACGAACGGCCCCGTCGCGCGGGGACCCTGCTCGTGGATCAGCCGCGCCACCAGCTCCTTGCCCACGCCGGATTCGCCGGCGATGTACACCGGCGCCTGGTTGCGCGCGAGCTTGGCGATGGTCGAGCGCACCAGCTGCATGGCCGACGAGTCGCCGACCAGCCGTTCGCCGGCGCCGCCAGCCTTGGCCGCGGACTTGCCGTTGCGCTTTTCCTCGGCCAGCCGCAGCGCGGTGCGCACCAGCTGGCGCAGCATCTGGATGTCCACCGGCTTGGAGACGAAGTCGAACGCGCCGGCCTTCAGCGCGTTCACCGCGGCGTCCACGTTGCCGTAGGCGGTGATCATCGCCACCGGCATCTCGGGGTGGTTGGCGGCGATGTGCTCGACGATCTCGTGGCCGGTGCCGTCGGGCAGGCGCATGTCGGTGAAGCAGAGGTCGTAGGTCTTGTCGGCCAGCGCGCGGCGCGCCTCGGCGACGGTGCCCACGGCGTCGACCTGCAGGTCCATCCGCCCCAGCGTGATGGTGAGCAGTTCGCGGATGTCGCGTTCGTCGTCGATGACCAGGACGGTCTGCTGGCTCATGGGCTGTGGCAGTGGTTGCGGCGGTGCCACTGAGGATACAGCGGCACCGACAGGGGGCAAAGCATCGCCCGGTGGCCATGACCTGCCTTAGTGGGCCAGCCGGCGATCGAAGAAGGCGGCGATGGCGGCGTAGGCCTGCCGCGACTCCGGCAGTTCCGGATCGGAGAAGAACGAGTGCCACATGCCTTCCCACACGCGCAACTCGGCGGGCACGCCGGCCTGGCGGAGCAGTTCGTTGCTGTGCACTACCGAGCTCAGCGCCATGTCGCGCGTACCGGTGATCAGCAGCGTGGGCGGGAATTTCGCCAGCAGCGTGGGCGACAGGCCCGGCTGCACCAGCGGATCGCGCGGGTCGGCGCCGCGGAAGTAGGGGATCGCCTGCAGGTCCAGCGGGTGCGCCGGTACGCCCTGGCCGTTGAGCAGTGGCGCGACGAAGGACGAATCGCCAGCGATATCGGTCAGCGCGCCGCAGAACATGCCGATGGCGCCGGGCACCGGCAGTTTGTCGGTGATGAAACGCGCCACTGCTTCGCCGGTGAGAATGCCGCCCGCCGAGCAGCCGTAGATGCCGATCTGCTCCGGCCGGTGGGTCTTCAGCAGCTCGCGGTAGACCTTCTCGACGTCCACGCTGGCGGCGGGGAAGACGTGCTCGGGACCCAGCCGGTAGTCCACCCCGATCACCTCGATGCGGCCGAGGCTGGCGATCGGGATGGCCTCGACCAGCGCGCCGCTGTGGGCGCCCCACAGGAAGGCGCCGCCGTGCAGATTGAGCAGCACGCGATGGCGGTTCCCCGGTGCCACGCCCTGTGCAGGCAGCACCACGTCGACGCCGACACCGGCGATCGTGTCGCGGTGGGTCCGCACCGGATAGAGCTTCTCCATGCGCGCGACACGGTCGCTGTTCATGCGGTCGTAGAAGGCGCGGCTCTCGCCGATCGGCGCGGAGAGCGGCGGTGCCTTGCCGCCCTCGGCAAGCATCTTCGGGAAGAAGGCGCGCGCCTGCGGCGAGGCGAATGCGGAGTAAGGCACGCTGGCGGAAGGCGTGGTGATGGTGCCGTCGGGCCGCACGCCCGGCGGGCTGTCCTGCGCGGCGATGCCGGTGGCGACCAGGCCGCCGCAGAGCAGCAGCGCCGGGACAAGGCGTGAAAAGCGTGGACGGTTCATCGCGGTTCCTCGCCTGGCGTCGATGGGATTGTGTGCCGGGAAGCGATCCGTGTGGCGAGTGCTGTCAGTGCTCCGGGGGCTTTCCGTTCGCGGTTCCTTCGAGCAACTGGTGCAGCTTCAGGTACACGCCGTTGGTCCAGCCGAAGCCGATGACGTTGGTGGTATAGCCCGCGCTCACCTTCACGTCGGCGTTGCCAAGCGCCATGTTGTATTTCTCGCGGATCGTGCCGTCGCTGGCGAAGCCGCGGTCCACGGTGGACAGGAACTTGTCGGCGAGGCGGCGGGCGTCGTCATGGAAGCCGTAGGCGTCCAGGCCGGCGATGGCGAGCCAGTTCGTCGGCGCCCAGCCAAAGGGTGCGTCCCATTGGACGCCGGTGGCGCGCGTGCTCATGGCCAGGCCGCCGCGCTGTTCGAACAGCGCCAGCTTGCCGTGCAGTGCCTGCGCCTGTCCGGCGGAGGCTGCGCCGGCCCACAGCGGGTAGAACATGGTGAGGTAAGGATCGGTGGAAGGCTTGCCGGCGACGAAGTCGTAGTCCATGTACCTGCCCTGCGCGGGCTGCCACAGGTACTTGTCCATCGCCGCCTTGCGAGCCGCCGCCGCCTGTTGCCAGCGCGCGGCATCGGCCGTCTTGCCGAGTGCGGTGGCGAAGTCGTGCAGGTCGCGTTCGTAGCGATAGAGCAGGCTGTTCAACCCGACCGGTGCGTAGTGGTGGGTGGAGCCGGCGAACGGGCCGAAGTGGAAGTTCACGTCGAAACCCGATTCGCGCATCGCACGGTCGCCGAGGTAGTAGCCGGCGGTCAGGCGGTAGCCGTCGACCCACGCACCGGCGCAGGCTTTCGAGGCCGCGATATCGCAGCTTTCGGTTTTCAGCCGTTTCGCTTCGGCAGTGTCGGGGTGTTGCGGTGCCTTGAGGAGATAGCCGGGGTCTTCCGCGCGATGCGCCAGCAGCCAGCGGATCACGCCCTGGTAATAGCTGGCGTCCTGCGCTTCCAGCACCGGGCCGTGGCCGTAGTCGAAGTAGCGCGCCAGGCCGGTGTCGCCAGCGCGGTGCCCGGGGCGCATCCACAGGTCGTGGTTGCGTACCGCCAGCGGATAGGCCTGCGCCAGCCAGGCGCGCTTGTCGGCGTCGTCGCGGAAGCTGGCGGGATCGACCAGCAGCGCGGCCATCATCGCGCCGAGGAAGGGCGGCTGCGAACGGCTGAGGTAGTAGCTGCGGTTGGCGTTGAGCACGCCGCCGTAGTGCTGCACTTCGAACAGCGCGTTGTCCACCATGTCGCGTGCCAGCGCTTCCTGGTGATCGGCCAGCAGGCCCAGCTCGATGAAGTAGCTGTCCCAGCCGTACATCTCGTTGAAGAAACCGCCGGGCACCACGTAGGGATGCGGCAGGTAGAGCAGACCTTGCACCGGCAAGCTTGCGGCATCGAAATCGCCGAGCTGGTGGATCGTCTGCGGCAGCCGGCGCACTTCGACATGGCAGGCCTCGGCGATGCGCGGGAGATCGTCCGGCATCGGCAACTGCTGCGGCAGGTAGATCGCGAGCTGCATGTCGCCCGGCCCCTTGCCGAAGGCGGAGCAGTCGGCCATCTGGCGCGTGAGCGTGGGCCAGGCGTGGTGGATGTAGTCCAGCGTCTTCGCGGCATCCGGCGTGGCCGCGGAGACGACGGGCGCGGACAGCACCGCGAGCAGGACGGCGGCGAGGCGAGCGTGGATTTTCATGGTTGCGGACTCCCGCTGGTGGGCGCGGCGGTCATCGACAGCACGGGCTTGCCATCGGCGCCGCGTCGTACGCTGATGTCATAGAGCCGGCCACGGAAGGCAAGGTTGCGCAGCATCAGCGCAGTCCAGCGCGCGGGCAGCATCGGCGGATACGCCGGTACCAGTCCCTTGGGCCCGATGCGCAGGCCGGTGAAGCCGTAGAGGATGTTCTGCAGCATGCCGCCGCTGGCGGTGAGGAAGTAGCCGGTGTTGTTGTTGGCGGTCTCGGTGCGCACGTCGAACGGCGGCTTCACCACGTGCGCGCGGAGGTTGCGCTCGAACCACCTGTCGGCATCCGCGCTGTCGCCGGCGGTGGCGGCGGCGATCGACAGCGGGGCGAGGCCCATGCTGTTCGGGTCGTGGTGCGAATGCCCGATCGGGCCCAATGCGTAGGCGTAGTCGCGGCGGCGCACGGCTTCGCTCATCGGCAGGTCCAGCGCGGGCAGCGCGAGCATCGGCAGCGAGCTTCCGCCCCAGGTATCGCGGTCGTGCGGCACGGACGGGTCGAAGTCGAGGTAGCGGCCGTCCTGGTCGGAGAACGGCAGGTACAAGCCGTCCGCCACGGCCGTCCAGCGCGGATCGGGCGACGCGCCGATCGCGGTCGCGGCGGCAGTGGCGATGCGCAGCGCCTTGCGTGCCACGGCATTGGTGTAGGTATCGTTCGGCACGTCGCTGTAGTCCTCGTCCACCGAGGTGACGTGCTCGATTTCCCAGCGCCGTTTCGCCGCGTCCCAGGTGGCACGGCTGGCCCAGTAGTCGGCGACGGCGCGGATCACCGGCCAGCCGTGCTGCTTCAACCATGCCTTGTCGCCGCTGGCGAGCCAGTACTGCCACTGCGCGATGGCGACATCCGCGTTGACGTGGATCTCCCGCTCGTCGAGCACCTGGGCCGGGTGCGGCGTCTGCGAGCTGCCGTTCTCGGGATCGGCCTCCCATGGATACATCGCACCGCGCAGGCCGCGGGCATTGGCGCGCGCCTCGGCGGCCGGCAGCGTGCGCGCGCGGAACGCCACCAGCGACTTCGCGTGTTCCGGGTGCAGCAGGAGCAGGGCGGGGAACACCCACGTGTCGCTGTCCCAGAACACGTGCCCGGCGTAGCCCGGCGTCATGCCGCAGGCGCCGGTGCCCCATGTGGTGTCGGGTGCCACGTTGGACAGCAGGTAGTAGAGGTCCGCATGCACGATGCGCTGCGCGGCGGGATCGCCGTCGATCACGATGTCGGACTTCCACAGCGCGTGCCAGGCCTCCTGTTGCGCGCGCAGCAGCGCGTCGAAGCCCCGTTCGCGTGCCTGCATGGCCAGCGCGAGATCGGCCCGCGCGTCGCCGCCCCAGCCTGCACGCGAGACGGCGGCGAACTTGGCGAAGCGGTAGCGGCGGTTCTTGCGCACATCCACCACTACATCAAGCGTGAGCCTCAGCCCGTCGCGCACTACCCTGGCCGAAACGGGTCGCATGCCTGGCGGCAACGATACGGCCGCGGCTTCCGCCATCGCCGCGCCACCCGCGGCGCGGCCATCGAGCCACAGCATGAGTCGCGCGCCGTCGCCGCCGCGGGCCAGCACTTCGGTGGTGCCGGGATACCACAGCGCGGCGCGATCCGGCGTGGCGGGCGCGACGGGCTCCAGCTTCAGGTGGTACTTGTCCAGCTCCCTGAGCATTTCCGCATCGGTGATGTGGGCCAGCGCGAAGCGCGGCTGGTGCGGCGCCCAGGCGTCCAGCGCGAACGACAGTTCCACGCGGCCGTCGAAATGCGGCGTGAGGGTGAGCTGGCTGCCGGCGAGGTGCGGTGATGCCTGGCTCACCAGCGAGAGGACTTCGACGTCGGTCGCGTGTTCGCCGTCGCGATAGGCGTAACGCGTGGCCAGCGTGCCGTCGTGCATGTCCAGGGTCTGCGCGTAGTCCTGGAAATGCGCGGCATCCAGCGGTGCGGCGTTGAGCCAGGCGCCCCCCTCGGCACGATAGTCGATGCCGCTCCACGCGGGTACGACGGCCGGGCGCGCCATATCGCCGGGCGTGCGGTCCATGAAGGCGACGAGATAAGCCGGCGCGTCCTCGGTGCCACGCGGCGCGGTCAGCGTGGAAGCATGGCCGTTGCCCAGTTGCCCGGGAAAATAATGCAGCCAGTCCGCGGCGCTGGCCTGCAGCACGAAGCTGGCGTCGGTGGCGGCAAAAGCGGGCGACACCGCCAGCGCGCACAAGGCCGCGGCGGTGGCGACGCGTTTCATGCGGGCGTTCCCGGCACCGCGTCGAAGGCCACGGTCAGCCGCGCCTGTTCGCTGCGGAACGGCACGGTGCCGTGCCAGACGTAGGAGGGGAACAGTGCCAGCATGCCGGGTTCGGGGCGTACCGCGTGCAGCGCGGACAGCGGCGGCGCGGTGGCGATGCCGGGCTCGCCGAAGGCGAGGCAGCCGTCCGGCGCGGTGGCCGCAGCCATGCCGTCGGGCAGGTCGACGTAGAAAGCCGAGGAGATCCAGCCGCGCGGATGCACGTGGCTGGTGTGGTAGCCGGCGTCGCGCAGCCGCACCGACCAGCTGCCGTTGTAGCGGTAGTTGCCGTGGTTGCGGCGGCGCAGGGGATCGCCGCCGGGGCCGATGTGCGCGAGGTAGTCGCGGATGGGCGCGTCGAAGGCCTTGAACAGCGCCTGGATTGCCGGGTCGGCATGGCGGGCCAGGTCCTCGGTGGTCTCGGTGCCGTGGCGCAGCGACTGGAACAGCAGCGGGTGGCCGTGCGGATCGTGCAGGCGTTCCAGGCTGCGCCTGAGGTCGGCCAGGAAGCCGTCGAGATCCGGCCAGCCATCTGGCGTTTGCAGGTGGTACGTCTTCACCAGCTGCGCGTAGTCGCAATACGCGTCGTGGCGCGCATCGCCGAGCAGCCGCCATGCGGTGGTCTGCAGCGCGATCAGGTACTGGTCGTCGGGCGTGTCGGCGAGCAGGGCTTCGCAGTGGGCCAGGGCCTGTTCCGGCTCGCCGGTGCCGAGCAGGGCAGCGGCGAGCAGGTTGCGCGCGGTGCCCGTGGGCGAGCGGGCCAGCGCGCGCCCGGCCAGCCTGCGTGCCATGGCCGGGTCGACGTCGAGGGCGGCGAGCCCCGCGCGCACCAGCAGGGTCGGCGAGGCATGCGGATGTTCGGCCGCGCCGGCGAGGCAGGCCAGCGCACCGCGCGCGTCGCCCGCGCCCTGCAGGATCGCGGCCTTGGCGGCGAGCAGGGCCTCGTTGCCGGCGAAGCGCTGCAGTGCCTGGTCGAGCAGCGCGGTGGACTGCGTGCGGTCGCCGGTGCGCATCCACACCAGCCGCGCCAGGTGGTCGTGCGCCTCGACGTTGCCCGGCTCCTGCAGCAGGCCGTCGCGCAGGGCGGCCTCGGCGCGTGCGAATTCGCCGAGCGCCACCAGGCTGCGCGCGTGCGTGAAGTGCACGCCGGCGGCGCGATGCCCGTGCGCCAGCGCGTGGCTCGCCATGCGTTCGGCGTCGCGGTGCCGGTCGGCGGCAGCGAGGGCAATGGCGAGCGCGTGGGCTGCGCCCGGGTGCGTGGGCGCGGCCTCGGCGAAGCGTTGGTAAAACGCGACTGCGTCATCGCGGCGACCCAGCGCGGCGAGCGCATTCACGTGCTGCGCGACCAGTTCGGCCGGCGCACGGCCGGTGGCGCACAGCGGTTCGGCGATGGCCAGCGCCTCGGCTGGGCGCTGGCGGTCGTTGCAGTGGCGCGCCAGCAGCAGCGCGGCCTGCGGCAGCTTCGTGGCGGCGCGGCGCAGCAGCGGTTCGGCCTCTTCCGCGCGGCCGCTGTTGAGCAACAACTCTCCCAGCGTGGCGAGCGTGGGGGCCCAGCCCGGGTCGAGCGCCAGCGCCCGGCGCAGCAAGGCCTCGCCACCTTCGCCGTCGCCGAAACCCAGGCGCAGACCGCCGAGCAGGCGCAACGCTTCCACGCAGTCCGGATGCCCGGCAACGATGGCTTGCAGTTTGTCGTGCGCGTCGTGCAGGTCGCCGGCTTGCAGCAGCGCGCCGACCTGGCGCATGGCATCAGGCAGCGGGAGAGGGATGTCGCTCATGGGCGACGGCCTTGTCGGGATGCGTGCCCATCCGGTGGCCCATCGCCGGGATGACGGCACCGCGAGTGATGAACGGCGTTCATCACAGCCCCCGCTGTACCAGCTTCGCCTTGCCCGCCGCATCGCGCTCGACGCTGATGTCGTAGCGTTTGCCACGGAAGCTCACCCCTTTGAGCGTGAGCGATTTCCAGTCGGGAGGCAGCACCGGCGCGTAGGCGGGATCGAGCCCCTTGTCGTCGATGCGCAGGCCGGTGAGGCCGTAGACCAGGCTCTGGATGTAGCCGGCCGAGGTGGCGAGGATGTAGCCGGCATTGTTGGCCACGGTCTCGGTGCGCACGTTGAACGGCGGCTTGAGGAAGCCGACGAGGTTGCGCTGCAGCCAGTCGCCGGCGGCCTTGCCGTCGCCCAGCTCCGCCTCGCCCACGGCGAGCATCACCATCATCATCTCGTTCGGGTCGTCGCCGTGGGTCTTCAGCTCGTGCAGCTGGAAGTCGAAGTCGTTGCGGCGCACGGCGTCGCTCATCGGCAGGTCGAGGTTGGGATACATCAGCCAGGCCAGCGAGGAGCCCATCCAGGTGATCTTGTCGTGCGGCACCGAGGGGTCGAAGTCGTAGTGGCGTTGCGCGGCGTCGTCGAACGGGATGTACATCCTGTCGGCGATGCGCGACCACTGCGGGTCGGGCGTGGCGCCCACCAGTTTCGCCGCTTCGACGGCGATGCGCAGCGCCTTCTGCGCGGCGGCGTTGGTGAACGCGTCGTTGGGCACGTCGTTGTAGGCCTCGTCGGGCGAGGTGACGTGCAGGATCCCGTAGCGGTCGTGCGCCTTGTCCCAGGTGACGCGGCTGGCCCAGAACTCGGCCACGCCATGGATCACCGGCCAGCCGTACTGCTTCAGCCAGTCCCGGTCGCCGCTGGCGAGCCAGTACTGCCATTGCGCGATGGCGACGTCGGCGTTGACGTGGATCTCGCGATACACGTCGTAGGCAAAGTGGGGTGTGTTGTCGATGCCGGTCTGCGGATCGGACTCCCACGGGTACATCAGGCCCTTCGCGCCGTACTGCTTCGCGCGCGCCAGCGCGGGCTGCATGGTGCGGTGGCGGAACATCACGATGGGCTTGGTGCGCTCGGGGTGTAGCAGCAGCAGCGCGGGGAACACCCACGAGTCGCTGTCCCAGAACGCGTGGCCGGCGTAGTTGGGGGTGAGCGCGCAGGCGCCCATCGGCCAGGCGGTGCCCACCGTGGTGTTCGACAGCAGGTAGTACAGGTCCGAATGCACGGCCTTCTGTACCTGCAGGTCGCCATCCACCACGATGTCGGACTGCCACAGCTGGTGCCATGCGTCGCGGTGGCGCGCGAGCAGCTTGTCGAAACCGGTCGCACGCGCCTGCGTGGCGAGGGCGAGATCGGCCTTCGCGTCGCCGCCCCAGTCCTCGCGCGAGATGGCGACGTACTTGGTGAACGCGTAGCTCTTGCCGCGCTCGACATGCACGGTGAGGTCGAGCGAGAGCTTGTACGGCCCCTTCGACAGCTGCGCGCTCTTCACCGCGATGCCGTCCGGCAATTGCAGCGCGGCGGCCTCGGCCATGGCAAGGCCCTGCCTGGCGCGGCCGTCCAGCCACAGCGTCAGCGTTTTCGCGTCGCCGTCATTCGACAGCACCTGCGTGTAGCCGGGATACCACACCGCCGCGCGGTCCGGCGTGGGCACGGGCTTGTTGTCGAGGTTCTGCCCGCTGGCGATCACCGCGGCGATCATCTGGTCGCCGCTCATGCTGCCGATCGGGAAGCGCGGCTGGTGTTCCGACCACAGCCGGATCGGGAAGCTGAGCTGCACGTCGCCGTCGAACTGCGGAGTGATCGTGAAACGGACTGCGGCAAGGTGCGGGTCGGCCTGGCTGACGAAGCTCTGCACTTCCACGCCGGTGGACTTGTTCGCGTAGTCGAAGCGGTAGCGCGTGGTGAGCGTGGCGTCGTGCATGTCCAGCGTCTGCGCGTAGCCGGCGAAGATCTTCGGATCCAGCCGCGTCGAGTTGAGCCAGCCGCCGCCGGGGTTGTAGTCGATCTCGTTCCAGCCCGGGATCGCCGCGGGACGGGAAATGTCGCTCTTGTCGTAATCCATGAACGCGACCATGTAGCTGCGGTCCGGCTCGGTGCCGCGCGGCGAGGTCATCACGGAGAAGTAGCCGTTCGCCAGGTAGCCGGGGAAATAGCTGCCAAAGTTTTCGCTGGTGCCGGTCAGCAGGAAGCTGGGGTCGGTGCCGCTGGCGAAGGCGTGGCCGAGCGGCAGCAGCAGGGCGAGCGCGAAGACGGGAAGCAATCGGCGGCGGATCGGCATGGCGTGTTTCCCGGTAGTTGCAGTCTGCAGCGGCATGTTCAGTGCGCGGGTCCGAACGGGTCGGTGACGCCGTCCATCCAGGGATCGTGGCTGGCGATGCGCCATGCGGCCAGTTGCGCACGCAGCTCGTCCAACGTGCCGGCGTGCGCGGGATCGGCGGCGAGGTTGACCACTTCGTCCGGATCGGCGGCGAGGTCGTACAGCTCCTCGGCGGGACGATGCAGGAACGCGTCCAGCGTGCGTTTGCCCAGGCGCGCGCCCGGCGTGGCGAGGATCGCCTGCCAGCTCGGCGAGCGCGCCACGTCGCCCGCCACCGGCACGGTGAGGGACGGTTCCAGGTTGAGGAAGTAGCTGTGGCGGCGCGTGCGCACCGAGCGCACCGGGTAGTACTGGTTGATCTCGTGGAAGCTGCGCGTGGCGAACACGCGGCCCCAGCCGGCCGGGTTGGGTGTTTCGAGGATGGGCAGCAGCGAGCGCCCGGGCAGCGGCGCGTAGCGGTAGTCGGCGGGCGCGGCCACGCCGGCCCAGTCGAGGATGGTGGGTGCGATATCCACCCAGCTCACCATTGCGCGGCAGCGCAGGTTGCCGCTGTTCCGCCGTGGCGAGCGCACGATCAGCGGCAGGTGGATGCCTGCGCGGTAGAGGTTGTCCTTGGCGGCGGGGAAGGCGCGGCCGTGGTCGCTGAGGTAGATCACCAGGGTGTCGTCGGCATGGCCGGCGGCGGCGAGTTCGGCGAGCATCAGGCCGACGCCGCTGTCCAGCCGGCTCACTGCTTCGCAGTACTGCGCGAGGTCTTCGCGCACCGCGGGCAGGTCGGGCAGGTGCGAGGGGATGCGCACGTCGGCGGGCGCGTAGCGGTGGCGCGGTACCTGCGGCCAGTCGCGGGTGTTGGCGAACTGCGTGGCATCGCCGGCGCGGTGCGGGTCGCTGTAGCCCACGGTGAGGAAGAACGGGCGTTCGCCCTGCGCGCGGATCCAGTCGCCGGCCTCGTGCGCCATCGCGGCGACGTCGCGGATGCCCGGCTGTTCCGGCAGCAGCCAGGCGTCGTAGTCGAGCAGGATCTCGGGCTTCACGTGCAGCTTGCCGACGATGGCGGTGGCGTAGCCGGCCTGCTTGAGCATCCACGGCAGCGTCTTCACGTCGTCGCGCAGCGAGAAGTTGTGCACGTCGTGCGACAGCCCGTACATGCCGTTGGTGTGCGCGTAGAGGCCGGTGTACAGCGTGGCGCGGCTGGAACTGCAGGAGGAGACCGCGGCGTAGGCGTCGGTGAACAGCGTGCCCTCGGCGGCCAGCCGGTCGAGCGCGGGCGTGTGCACCGCGCCACCGGCGCAGCCCAGGTCGTAACCGTGGTCGTCGGCCACCATCAGCAGCACGTTGCGCGGGGCGGCGGTCATGCGGTTTCTCCGGCGATCGCGGCGGGCGACGGCAGGCGGTCGATCTTCCGCTTGAAGAAGAACAGGCTCACCAGCATCAGCGAGATCGGCAGCAGCGAGAAGTAGAACGCGTGGATGCCGCCGAAGCCGGCGAACACGCGCGCGGTGACGTAGGAGCCGGTGGTGCCGCCCAGTGCCGAGACCACCACGATCAGGCCGGTCATCGCCGCATGCATGGGCTTGGGCAGCGAGCTCAGCGAGACCGAATTGATGACCGGGTAGATCGGCCCCATCAGCAAGCCGAGCAGGGGGATCAGGTAGGCGGCCAGCGGCGCGTGGAACCAGTCGATGCCCGGCCGCGCCACCACGCCGTGTGCCAGCGGCAGCGCCACGATCACCAGCGCGCCCATGCCGACCACGCAGGCGTTCAGCAGCACGTACCAGCGCACCCGGCGCAGCGCCAGCACGGCGAGGAAGCGGCCCAGCCCGATCATGCCGGCGAGCACGCTGGCGAACTGGATGCTCATCGCATTCGGCAGCTTCAGCACCTCGTTGTTGAAGGTGGGCAGCCAGGTGCCGAAGCTCTGCTCGATCATCGGGTACAGGAACACCGAGAACAGGAACACGTAGACCAGCGGGCGCGCCAGCAGCCGCGCCATCTCCAGCATCGCATCGGTGGTCGAGCGGTTGTGCCCGTGCTGGTGCGCCGCGCTCTCGTCGAGCTGCGCGGTGGCGATCAGCAGCAGGCTGAGCGCGCACAGCCCGGCCAGCGTCCAGTACACGTTGAGCCAGGCCGGATCGCCTGGGTTGGCGGGATCGACGTACAGGCTGAACAGCCAGTTGCCGCCCAGCACGCCCACCATGAACAGGCCCTCGATGGTGTTGGTGAGCCGGCCATGCGCGGCCTTGTCGGCAGTGAGCAGGCCGATCGAGGAATACACGCCGACCTTGGTCAGCGCGAACGCGAAGCCCACGCAGGCGAACAGCAGCCGCGTGGTGACGAAACCCGGGTACAGCGGCATCAGCATGCAGGCCGCGCCGACGATCACCAGGGCCAGCATCATCGAACGCCGGTAGCCGAGCAGCGGCAGGAACGAAGCCACCGCGAACGAGGCGATGGCGATGGTGAGGTCCTTATAGCGCTCCAGCGCGCTGGCCGCCGGCTTGTCGACGCCGAAGCTGGCGATGGATTGCAGGATCACCGTGCCCACGCTGTTGAGCAGGATCGCGAAGACGATGTAGATCAGGGCCAGCGCGGCGATCATGCGGAATCGGTTCATGCGCACCTCGTGCCGGAGAAAAAGGCGGCCCGAACCGCCATCGCGCAATTCGGGCCGCTACGGGGGAGCGTACTGCTCGGCCAAGCGCCGACTCCGCCGCCGTCTCCGTTTGCGCGGGAACGGCGGCAGGAGCGGGTTTTCAAGCCCTCGTCAGAACTTGTACTTCACCTGCAGGTTGACCTCGCGGCCCTCGATCGAGCGGGCGAGGATCACGCCGCCCGAGCTGGCGAAGCCGAACAGGCGCGAGTTGCCCTCGGTGATGCCGATCTGGTTGGTCATGTTGGTGCCCTGCAGGCTGTACTGCCAGTGCGGCCCCACGTTCGCGTTGACGCCGAAGCTGAGGTCATAGTAGTTGCCCAGCGGCTGCTGCTCGATCAGGTCGCCGTAGCGGTTGCCCACGTACTCGTAGGTGATCCAGAACCTCAGGTCGCCCCAGGCGGCCGGCATGTCGTAGGAAGGCGTCAGGCGGAACTGGAACTTCGGCTGGCGCTGCAGTTGCATGTCGTTGAGGCTGGCGCAGCCCGGCGAGCCGTCCTGCTGCGTGTAGGGCGTGCAGGCCGCGCTGTGCGTGTAGTGGCCATCCATGTAGTCGCCGGTGAAGGCGATCGAGGCATGCGCGAACGGCTTGACCACGGTGGTGAAGTTGATGCCCTTGGTCGCCGAGGCGTAGTCGAAGGAGAACTGCGAGCCGTCGCCGTAGGTGATGGTGTACGGCACGTTGTAGAACAGCTTGCGGTAGGCGCTGATGTCGGCGTAGATCCAGTCGGCCTGGTACTTGAAGCCCACTTCCATGTTGTGGACCTTCTGCACCGGCGTGCTGGGCAGCCCGCGCAGGTCGTCGAAGCCCGGGAAGTGCACGCCGTCGTTCACGCGCACGTAGGCGCTCATGTTGTCGTTGAACTCGTAGTTCGCGCCCAGCGTCCAGGACGGCGCGGTCTTCTTGTAGTCGATGGTGCTGTAGCCGGGGACGAAGTAGGTGGAGCTGTTGTTGTAGAGCGTGGCCGGGTTGTCGTCCAGGTCGCCGGTGGCGGTGTTCTGGATGCGGCCGTCGGCCTTCTGCTGCTCTACGCGCACGCCGCCGTCGAACAGCCAGGAGCCGACTTTCCACGAGTCGGTGAGGAAGAACGCGGTGTTGAAGGCGTTCCATGCCTCGCCGATCGAGTTCGGGCCGCCGACGAAGCCCTGCGAGTTGGCCAGCACGTCGCCGTTGCTCAGCACCACCGAGATCGGGGTCGGGTTGTTCTTGGCCTGCAGCAGTTGGTTGTTGCCGAGGAACCAGGTGTCGTGGTCGTTGTAGACGGCGCTGTAGTTGCCCAGGGTCAGCGTATTGCCGTCGAACAGCTCCTTGCTGATGTGGAACTCGTTGGTGGCGCCCTGCAGGCGCTTGTGCACATACCACAGGCCTTGCGTGGTGACGTTCTGGTTCATGCCGGCCGCGCCGCTGCCGTCGGTGTAGGTGGCGGTGGCGCCCAGGCCGACGTCGGCGCCGGTCTCGGCGCCGGCGATGTAGTCGGCCAGCGTGGTCGGGTTCTGCCCGGTGCTGAAGTACGAGATGGTGTTCATCTGGCCGGCGGTGAAGTTGAGCTTGTCCGACAGCGACCAGCCATCGCCGAAGTCCAGGTCGAGGTTGGCGCCGAACGTGCGCATGGCCGAACCGCGTCCGTCGGCCAGGTTTACGTCAAGGCCGCCCGGCGCGCAGCCGGCGGTGGTGCAGGGCGTGGTCTGGAGGAACTCGTACTGGTCGGCCTTGCTGCCGAAGGTGCCGGTGAGCGGGCTGAAACCGGGGTAGTCGGAGAAATTGCCCTTGCTGGGATTCAGGATCGGCGTGTCGGTGACGAACTGGTTGTGGTCGCGCACGGCGCGGGCGTAGAACATCAGCGAACCGTTGTCCAGGTCGTGGCTCAGCGTGGCGGTCAGCTGGCCGCCGTTGTCAGCCGGGAACTGCGGGTCGCGCACGCCGCTGGACTTCCGCCAGAAGCCGCCGATGCTGCCGTACCAGGACTGCCCGATCGGGAAGCCGTAGAAACCGTCCAGCCGCTCCATGCCTTCCGAGCCGTAGGTGACGCCGATGTCGCCGGAGGGCGTCGAGGTGCCTTCGCGCAGGATGAAGTTGCCGACGAAACCGGGCTGGCCGTTGCCGTACAGCACCGACGGGCCGCCCTGCACGGCTTCCAGGCGGTCGATGGTGTCGTCCAGGCGGAAGATCGAGGATTGCTCGAAGAACGACAGCGAGGACATCGGGTACAGCGGCGAGCCGTTGAGCTGCAGGGTGACGTAGGGCGCGTCGCCGCCGCCCGGGAAGCCGGCCACCTCGATGTTGGCGCCGGTCTGGCCGCCGGAGGATTCGGGGAACACGCCGGGCGAGATCTTCAGCAGGTCGGCTACGCTGATCGGGTTCGCTTCCTTGATCTGCTGCCGCGTCGCGGTGGTGATCGAGTAGCTGGCGTCGATCTTCTTCACGCCGCCGGCAGCGGCGACGCCGGTGACGACGACGGTCTGCAGCGATTGCGCGTTCTTGGGGTTGGCCTGCTGCGATGCCCGTTTCGCGGCGGGCGCCTGCGGTGGTGGTTGCGTGGCGTCCTGGGCATGGGCCGTGCCGGTCGCGAGGGCGGCCGCGATCGCCGCGGACAGGGTCAAGCTTGTAAGTAACCGAGCGCTCATGTTCTGACTCCCCATCAGTTCGGATTGCGTGGTGGTGCGGCGTCGGCGGGAGGCCTAGCCGATGGGCCGCTTGTCGTTGTGATTCGGCCGATGTCGAACGCGGCGATGTTCGACAGCAGCACATCTGCCTCGGCCAGGGCCTCCGCCTGGCCAATGCCTATCGCCGCCATCCCAGCGGCGTGAATGCTGGCGATGCCCGCCGCGGCGTCTTCCACGCCGAGGCAGTCGGTCGGCGCCAGGCCGAGACCGGCGGCGGCGGCGAGGAAGATTTCCGGATCGGGCTTGGAGCGTGCGATGCGGCCGGCGTCGACCACGTAGTCGAACAGCCCGGCGATGCCCAGCCGCTCGAGCAGCTGCGGCGCGTTGCGGCTGGCCGATGCCAGCGCGGTCTTCAGCCCCGCGTCGCGCACCGACTCCACCGCGGCGCGCGCGCCGGGCAACAGGTGCCGCGGGTCGAGGCGGTCGATCAGTTCGACGTAGCGGGCGTTCTTGCGCGCCGCCAGGCCGGCCTTTTCCTCGTCGCTGTAGCGGCGTGGCGCGCGCTCGAGCAGGATCTCCAGCGAGCCCATGCGATCCACGCCCTTCATGCGTTCGGCAATCGCCTCGTCGAACGGCGCGTCGATCTCGGCGGCCAGCTGTTGCCATGCCGCGCGGTGCAGCACTGCGGTATCGGCGAGCACGCCGTCCAGGTCGAAGATCACCGCCCTGGGCGCATGGGTTGCCGCGGCCGGCTGCGGCAGCTGCAGCGACTCGCCGCGGCGCAGATGTTGCGGCTGCCCCCGATGCAGGAAATCCAGCGTGTCGCCGTCGACCAGCGTGTAGCGCACGCCGGTGGCGTCCACCTCTACGCGCAGCTGCGCGTCGCGCCAGCGCAGGCCGAAGCGGTAACCGCGCCAGGTGCGGGGCAATTGCGGCGCCAGTGCAGGTTGGCCGCCCGCTGCGCGCAGACCGCCAAACCCCCAGGTCAGCGCCAGCCAGCTGCCAGCCATCGCCGCCATGTGCAGGCCGTGCCCCGCGTTGCCATGCGAGTCGTCCAGGTCCACCCGCAGGGTGTCGAGGAAGTACTGGTAGGCCCGCGCCTCGCGGCCCACCTCGGCGGCGATCACCGCGAAGGTGGAGGCGGACAGCGTGGAGTCGTGCACGGTGACGCCTTCGTAGTAGTCGAAGTTGCGTCGCTTGGCGGCTGTGTCCACGCCCTCGCCGGCCAGCATCAGTGCCAGCAGGGTGTCGGCCTGCTTGCACACCTGGTGGCGGTAGATGCTGAGCGGGTGCCAGTGCAGCAGCAGCGGCCGCAGCGATGGGGCGCGCATCTGTTCGGGCGTCAGCCGCGGCTTGTCGAGGAAGCTGTCGTCCTGCGGGAAGATGCCCAGCTCGGGGTCGACCGGCAGATGCATCGCCTCGGCGGCGCGCCGCCATTGCGCGGCTTCGTCCACACCCAGCCCGATGCGCTGCACCAGTGCGGCGTGGTCGGCCGGGTGCGTGGCGAGCAGCCACTCGACGGTGGCGGCGGCATCGCGCAGGTGCCGCTGCGCCATGCGGTTGGTGTAGTGGTTGTTGTCGACCAGGGTGGAGTATTCGTCGGGCCCGGTCACTTCGTGGATGCAGAAGGCGCCGCCGCGACGCGGGTTGCAGTGGCCGATCTCCAGCCAGATGCGCGCGGTCTCGCACAGCATCTCGGCGCCCATGTCGCGCAGGAAGGTTTCGTCGCCGCTGGCGTCCACGTACAGCCGGATCGCCCACGCCACCGCCGCGTTGATGTGGTACTGCGCCGAGCCGCCGGGGAAGTAGGCCGAGCACTCGTCGCCGCCGATCGTGCGCCAGGGGTACAGCGCGCCGCGTTCGTGGTTCAGCTCGCGGGCATGGGCGCGGGCGCGATCCAGCGTGGCATGACGCCACGCCAGCATGTGTCGCGCCAGCTGCGGCGCTGTCGTGGCCAGTACCGGCAGCATGAAGGCCTCGGCGTCCCAGAAGCAGTGGCCTTCGTAGCCCTCGCCGGTGAGGCCCTTGGCGGCGACGCTGCCGTGGTCGTCGCGATTGCCGGACTGGAACAGCTGGAACAGGTTGAAGCGCAGCGCCCGCTCCACCTCCGGTGCACCGTCGATGGCGAGGTCGGCCGCGTGCCAGAGTGCCCCGAGCTGTCCCGCCTGGCCGGCCAGCAGGGAGGGGAAGCCTGCTTGGCCGGCCGAATCCAGCGCTTCCGTGGCACTGGACAGCAGGACAGGATCGACGCTGGCCGAGGCGCCCGGCGTGGACCAGGTCCACGCCGCGAATTTCTCCAGCGCCACCTCGCCGCCGGGAGCAAGCGTGCCGGCGAAGGTCTGCACCACGCCATGCGGCGTGCGCGTCGCGCCGTGGAAGGAAAGCGCGGGGTCGGTCAGGCGATGCGCCTGTGCGCAGACCAGCCGGATGCCGCTGTGGGTGGTGTGCTGGCCCACCCAGGCGAGTGCCGCGTCGGCATGGGCGTCGTGCAATTGCAGGCCGCCGCTGAGGTGCGCGCCGATGCGCGGGTCGTCGCCCTGGCCGGTGGCCGTGCGCACGGTGTCGATCGCCGATTCCAACGCGATCGGGCCCTGGTAATCGATCGAGCGCACTCGGTAGCGGATCGCCAGCAGGCCGGGCCGGTCCAGTGGCACCAGCCGTTCGGCGACGATCTCCAGCGTGCCGCCGCCCGGCGCGCGCCAGCGCAGCGTGCGGCGGTAGCAGCCGTCATGCAGGTCAAGCCGGCGCTCCAGCGCCAGCCATTCGCCTTCATCCAGCTGCACCGGTGCATCGCCCAGCCGCAGCCGGATGCGGCTGGCGTCGGCCACCGGCAGGCGCGTGTCGGTGTGGCGGGCAAAGCCGGTGAAGCGCTCGTGGTAGGCGATCGGCGAGCGCTCCCAGACCCCGGCGAGGAAGCAACCCTGGCTGGGGCTGTCGTCCTCCTCCAGTCCGCCGCGCACGCCGAGCGAGCCGTTGGCGAGGGCGAACAGGCTTTCATCCTGGGCGAAGCCCGTGCGCTGGTGGCCATGACGGACGAGCTGCCAGGGATCGGCTGCGTCAGAGGCATGCGGCGCCGCGCCCGCATCGGCGGGCAGGGCGGGCGGAGCCGCATCATGAGTCTGCACGTGATGACTCCCCTCACATGGTTGCAGTGGGCGCCGGAGCGATGCCGACGCGTGTCACGGAAGGAGCATACGGGGCAATGATATCGATATCAAGATATCGATATCATTGCCGGTGAAACAGGCGTGGACAGGCCTGTGGAACGACCTTGGCGCATTGAACATGCCGCCATCGCGGGCGACACTAGGCCTCCGCTGAGGCCGGGCGTTTGCGCCCGGGTCCATCGCCGCCCGGAGGGTCGTCGCTTGAGTTCCGCCAAGAAGAAGCAACCCGCTGCGGCGCAACCCGGCCTGACCATGGCGGACCTGGCGAAGCTGGCGGGGGTGTCCAAGATCACCGTGTCGCGGGCACTGGGCGAAAGCCCGCTGGTGACCCCGGAGACGCGCGAACGCATCCAGGCGCTGGCGCGCAAGCACGGCTACAAGCTCAATGTCAGCGCGCGCAACCTGCGCCTCCGGCGCAGCCACACGGTGGCGGTGATCGTGGAGATGAGGCCCTCGTCCGGCCGCACCATGTGGGATCCCTACCCGCTGTCGCTGCTGGGCGGCATCTCGCAGGAGCTGACCTCGGCCGGCTACAGCGTGCTGCTGACCACGCGTCATGACGCGGCGAACGCCGCGGTACAGGCCGCCGACGGCCTGATCCTGCTGGGCCAGGGCGTGCACCAGGATGCGGTGAAGCTGTACGACCGCATGGGACTGCCGATGGTGGTGTGGGGCGCCGAGTCGGCGCAGGACAGCCACATCGTGGTGGGCAGCGACAATCGCCACAGCGGGGTCAGCGTGGCCGAGCGCTTCCTGTCGATCGGACGGCGCCACCCGGTGTTCATCGGCAACTCCGACCATCCGGAGATGGCCCAGCGCCTGCACGGCTTCGTCGACGAGCTGGCCGGCCACGGCATCAAGCCGTTGCTGCTGCAGCGGGTGGACTGGACGCTGGAGTCGGGCGTCGACGCGGTGCGCTCGCTGGCCAGCCGCAAGGTGCACTTCGATGCGATCTTCGCCTGCAGCGACCTGCTGGCGATGGGCGCGATCCGCGCGCTGGTGGAACTGGGCCTTTCCGTGCCGAACGACGTCTCGGTGGTGGGTTACGACGACACACCGCACGGCGCCAGCTTCCTGCCGCCGTTGTCGACGGTGCGGCAGAACTGGCAGGAGGGCGGCGTACTGCTGGCGCGCAAGGTACTGGCACTGATCGACGGCCAGCCGGTGGCCTCGCAGATGCTGCCGACCAGCCTGATCGTGCGGGCGACCTGAGCCGGGGTAGAGCCTGTTCAAATCTCCACGTGGCCCGCGTTGCGTTGCCGTGGCCGTCAGGTGGTGGCGCGTGGCGCAACGCCTGGCTGGCAGAGCCTGCCCCTGCGAAGGCAGGGGTCAGGCCGCGGGCTGCCGCATGGCGGCCACGGCAAGGCAACCCGGAGGGCCGGGTCAGTTTGCCCGCATGCCGGCGTCATCACTCAGTCGTGGACGGACGTCCACTCCTCAACTCCTCAAGGCCGAGTCCACCCATGGACTCCCCCCGCGTGCCTTCGTTCTTCCCTGGCCTGCGCGCAAACAGCTTCCGGCGCGGGCCAGGTGGAGATTTGAACAGGCTCTCAGCCCACTGCCGCCTCGCCCGCCAGGCGGTTCATCTGCGGCGGCGTGAGCAGCAGCCGGAAGCAGCTGCCGCCGCCGGCCACGCGCACGTATTCCAGCGAGGCCTGGTTCGCCTCGGCCATCTGCCGTGCCAGGTACAGCCCGAGCCCGGTGCCGTATTCGTGGGTGGTGTAGAACGGCTCGAAGATCTGCGCGGCCACCTTGGGCGCGATGCCGGGGCCGCGGTCGGTCACTTCCAGGATCGGCTCGCCGTGCTCGCCGCTGCGCGCGATCACCATCACCCGCGCCGGCTCGCCGGGCAGGCGGCCGTAGCGCAGTGCGTTCTGCACCAGGTTCCACATCACCTGCTGCAGCTGCTGCGGATCGGCCATCGCGGCCACCGCGGTGGCGCCGCCCACGACCACCCGCAGGGTGTCGTTGCCGATGTCGTTGCCGAGCTTGTATTCGTCCACGAAGCCCTGCGCCCAGCGACCCAGGTCCAGCGTTTCCGGCCGCGAGCGTTCGCGCCGCGACAGCTGCAGGATGTTCTCGATGATCTCGTTGAGCCGCACGCAGTGGTTGTTGATGATCTCCACCATGCGCTGGTCGGCGGTGTCCATCTTTTCCGACTCGGCGAGCAACTGGGCCGAGTAGCGGATCGCCGCCAGGGGGTTCCTGATCTCGTGCGCGATCGAGGCGGACAGCCGGCCCAGCGAGCTGAGCGTGAGTTCCTCGGCGCGGCGCGACAGCAGCGAGGTGTCGTCGAGGAAGATCAGCACCAGCGAATCGTCGTTCGGCGCGAGGCGGGAGAAGCGCGGCACCACTTCGGGCACGCCGTCGGCGAGCTGGGTGGCGGTCTCGTCCAGCTTGCCCGAGGTCATCCAGTGGTACAGCCGGCGCGACAGCTCCGGCGCCAGCCGGCCCAGGTCGCGCTGCTCGGCGCTGGGGTTGCCCAGCAGCATCCAGGCCGACTCGTTGATCTGGTGGATGCGGTTGGCGTCGTCCACCAGCAGCACGCCGGTCTTCATGCGGCGGATGATCAGCTCGTTGACCTGCGAGAGATTGGCCAGGTCGGTGCTGCGTTGCTCGGCCAGCGCCTCGCTGGCGCGCAATTGCCGGCCCAGCACATGGCACAGCGTGGTGATCGAGAAATAGGCGAGGCCGAACAGCGCCGATTCCAGCAGGTTGCGCTCGCCATAGGCACTCCCGGGCTGGGCCAGCAGGGCGTGGGTGAGCAGGCCCAGCGTGGCCAGCGCGGCGAAGAAGCTGGACAGTCGCAGCGACAGGATCAGCGCGCCCACGCCGAGGTTCACCGCCAGCATCATGGCGATGCCGATGCGGGCGTAATCGATCACGCTGAGCGCCAGCACGGCGGCGGCGATGTCCACCACCAGCCAGGTCGATACGGTCGCCTTCGCGTAGGGTACGCAGCGCCCGGTCAGCGCCAGCGCCGCCACCGCGAACAGCAGGTAGGGCAGGGTGACAAGCAAGGCGAGCTGTGGCGAACCCAGCGACGCGCCGCCGATCTGCATCGGCGCGAACGCCAGGCCGATGTACACCAGCGCCTGGATCAGCCGGAAGGTGTTGAGGAACAGCATTTCATGGCGGATCGCCGCCGGAATGGCGCGCGGGGCGTTGAGCTGCGGCAAGGCGGTGCTGGACACGGTGTACGGCACTCCGGGGCGGTCACGGCGGAGTATAGGGTTGCCCCCCGGGAAACTTCGAGCCGCCGGGCCGGCCCCGGTAGCCCGGCGAGCGATCCGGCTCCGGTCCGCAGGCAGCGTCTCGCGGGAGCTGTACGGTGCCCGGTGGCCCGGCGGCAAGCCAGGCCCGGAGCCGTTTCCGGGGCGCCCCTTTCCATCGGGGGGCGCTTCCGCGAAAATAGGCGGCCGTGTTGCGCGGTTTTGCCCTGATCGGGCATGGCGCGCGCACCGCATGCCGGCAGCGCATCGCAACGCCGTCCGACCCCCGCAAGCCCGCGCCGCGTCCCTTCCGCGCGAGGCCGTTTTCCCCGTTCGCTCGAGGCTATCGAATGAATTTCCACGAATACCAGGCCAAAGAACTGTTCGCGCAGTACGGCATCACCGTACCGCCGGGCAAGGTCGCCAACTCCCCCGATGCCGCCGTCGACGCCGCCAAGGCGCTGGGCGGTACCCAATGGATGGTCAAGGCGCAGATCCACGCAGGTGGCCGCGGCAAGGCCGGCGGCGTGAAGTTCTGCCGCAGCCTGGACGACGTGCGCGCCGCCGCCAAGGGCATGCTGGGCACCCGGATGGAAACCTACCAGTCCGCCGGCCGCGCCCTGCCGGTGAACCTGGTGCTGGTCACCGACGCCACCGACATCGCCAAGGAGCTGTACCTGTCGATCCTGGTCGACCGCGACTCCAAGTCCGTCTCCTTCATCGCCTCCAAGCACGGCGGCGTGGACATCGAGCAGGTCGCCAAGGACACCCCCGAGGACATCCACACCATCGTGGTGGACTTCGTCGAAGGCCTGCAGCCCTACCAGTGCCGCCAGCTCGGCTTCGCGATGGACCTCAACGCCAAGCAGGTCGGCCAGCTGACCAAGATCATGCTGGGCCTGTACAAGCTGTTCAACGAGAAGGATCTCTCGCTGGTCGAGCTGAACCCGCTCGCCATCCTCGCCGACGGCAACCTCGCCGCGCTGGACGGCAAGGTGAACTCCGACGACAACGCCGAGTTCCGCCACGCTGACCTCGCCGCGATGCGCGACCTCACGCAGGAAGACGCCGCTGAAGCGGCCGCGGTGCAGAACAACCTCAACTACGTGACGATGGACGGCAGCATCGGCTGCATGGTCAACGGCGCTGGCCTGGCCATGGCCACTATGGACGTGATCAAGCTGGCGGGCGGTGAGCCGGCCAACTTCCTCGACGTGGGCGGCGGCGCCACCAAGGAGCGTGTTACCGAGGCATTCAAGCTGATCCTCTCCTCCGACAAGGTGAAGGCCATCCTGGTCAACATCTTCGGCGGCATCGTGCGCTGCGACTTGATCGCCGAGGGCATCATCGCCGCGGTGAAGGAAGTGGGCCTGAAGATCCCAGTGGTGGTGCGCCTGCAGGGCACCAACGTGGAACAGGGCCGTGCGCTGCTGGCCAACTCCGGCCTGGCGATCACGCCGGCCGACGATCTCAACGACGCGGCGCAGAAAGCCGTGGCCGCCGCCAAATAATCACCTGTGGGCGCGGCGCGGGGTGGTTGTAGGAGCGGCTTCAGCCGCGATCCTGCAGCCATCGCGGCTGAAGCCGCTCCTACGGGCATCTGCGTTGTAGGAGCGGCTTCAGCCGCGATGCTTATTTGCCGAGGTTCGCCTCGATCACCTTCTCGGCCTCGGCGTCGGCCTGGCTGGCAATACGGTCGTACACCGTGGTCTCGGCGGCCGGCAGGGCGGGGCCGGCGGCCAGCACCTTGCCCTGGTCGTGGCTGATGTCCACGGTGACGTCGGCGGACAGGCCGACGCGCAGCGGATGCTCATCCAGCTCCTTGTCGTCCAGTGCGATGCGCACCGGCACGCGTTGCACTACCTTGATCCAATTGCCGGTGGCGTTCTGCGCGGGCAGCAGCGAGAACACGCTGCCGGTGCCGGCGCCCAGGCCGATCACCTTGCCGTGATATTCCACCTTATCGCCGTAGAGATCGGTGGTGATCTTTGCCGGCTGGCCGATGCGGATGTGGCGCAGCTGGTTCTCCTTGAAGTTGGCATCCACCCACAGGTCGTGCAGCGGCACCACGCTCATCAGCGACTGGCCGGGCGCCACGCTGTTGCCCAGCTGCACGCTGCGCTCGGCCACGTAGCCGGACACCGGCGCCACGATGGTGTTGCGCTGGGCGGCCACCCAGGCGGCGCGGAAGTTCGCGCGCGCCTGCTGCACGGCCGGATTGCCCGCGATGTCAGTACCGGCAATGGCGGCGTGCGCGGCCCTGGCCTGGGCCTGGGCCGCATCCAGTGCGGCCTGCGCGCCGGCCACGGCATCGCGCAGGTGCTGCACGATCTCGGGCGATTCGGCCTGTGCGGCCACCAGCGGCAGATGGCGCCTGAGATCGGCTTCGGCCTTCTGCAGATCCACCTTGCGCGCGGCCACCGCAGCATCGGCGCCGCCGGCGCTGTCGGTCTGCCCGCGCACCTGGCGCACCGCGAGCGCCAGTGCGCTGCGTGCCTGGCGCAGGCGCACGTCGGCGTCGGTGGGATCGAGGCGCACCAGCACCTGGCCGGCATCGACGTGCTCGGTGTCGTCGGCCAGCACCGCGACCACGGTACCGGGCACCTGGGCGGAGATGCCCACCAGGTTGCCGCCGACATAGGCGTTGTCGGTGTTCTCGCGGATGGAGAACACGAAGAACCAGAGCAGGAACCAGGCCAGTGCGGCGAGGATGAACACCGACGTCACGATCAACAGCGCACGCCGGCGCTTGGGCGGATCCTTGGCGGCGAAACCGCTGTCGTTGCGGTCCTGCGGCAGGGCGGGCTCGGTGGCGCTCATGGGCGGGGGCTCCGGCTGGTGTTCTTGGAAGATGAAGTTTCGGAAGGTGAAATCGGCGAAGGCGGCGTCGTGCTGGCGGTGTCGGCAGGCATGCGGTAGCCGCCACCCAGTGCCTTGATCAGGGCAAGGTCGGTGGTCAGCGCCTGCGCGTGCAGGGCGATGGCCTGGTCTTGCTGCTGCAGCAACTGGGCCTGTGCCGCGAGACCCTCGCGGGCGTCGCGCACGCCGCGGCGCAGGCGGGCCTGTGCGCTGGCCACGAGGCGCTCATCGGTGCCGACCTGTTGTTGCTGCTGCTGGCGGCTCGTCGCCAACTGCTCGGCGGCCAGGGCCTGGCTGGCGACCTCGCGCGTGGCATGGAAGACGGCGGCGTTGTACTGCGCCACCGCGTCGTCGAGCTGGGCGCGGCTGATGCCGTACGCGGCCTTTAGCCGGCCGCCTTCGAAGATCGGCAGATGCAGTGCGGGGGTGAGACCGAACACGCGGCTGCCGGCGCTGAACACGTTGCCCAGGTTGCCCGGGCTGCCGCCACCGAACAGGGCGGGCGTACCCTGGTTGGTGCTCGACAGTCCCGCCAGCGCGGTGATGCTGAAGTCGGGGAAGAACTGCGCACGCGCCACGTCGGTCTGTTTCAGGGCCGCTTCCACCTGCCAGCGACTGGCGGCGATGTCGGGACGACGGGCGATCAGGTCGAGCTTCGCGTCGGCGGGCAGGGCCCCGCTGGTGGCGGGCAACGGCCGCGGCGTCAGCGCCGGCAATTGCGCAGGTGCAACGCCGAGCAGGGCGGCCAGCGCCACCTTGCGGATCTGCGCCGAGCTTTCCAGCGCGGTTTGCGCCTGCTCGACGGCGACCACGCGCGAACGGGCCTCCTGCACGGTGTCGGGCATGTCCACGCCCTGCCGCACGCGCAGTTCGGCGATCGCGAGCATGCGCTGCTGCACGGCCAGCGATTGCCGGGCCAGCGCCAGCCGCGCCTCGTCGGCCAGCCAGCCGAAATAGGTATCGGCCACTGAGTTCTGGATCGTCAGCGCCGCGGCGCTGCGTTGCGCCTCGGCGGCATGCGCCTGGTCCAGCGCGCTTTCGATCGCGGCGCGCTTCTTGCCCCACCAGTCGAAGTCGTACTCGAACTGCAGGCCGAGGTCGGCCTGGTTGTACCAGGTGAAGCCGAGCAGCTGCGGCGGTATCAGGCCGTGCTCGCTCATGCGTTGCCGGCTCACCTGCGCGTTGCCGTTGATGCTGAGCCCGGCCTGGGCGGCGGCGAGTTTCACCGACTGTTCGGCGGTGTGCACGCGGCCCTGCGCTTGCATGAGATCGGGCGACTGGCTCAGCGCCGTGGCCATCAATTCGTCGAGTTGCGGATCGCCGTAGCCGCGCCACCAGTCGCTGGCCGGCCAGCCGGCGCGGGTGGGTACGGACAGCCCGGCCAGCGGCACGTCGTCGCGCAGCGCGGGATGCTGCAGTTTCGGCGGCGCGAACGCGCAGCCGGCGAGCGACAGCAGGATGGCAAGGGCCAGTGCCGCGCGCGGGCGAGGCGGGACGAAGGTCATCGGGGACTCCTTCACGACGCGTCCTCCGCGTCGAGCTGGTCGAGGTTCTTGGCGAGCTTGCGCAGCAGGCGGCTGAGCTGGCTGCGTTCGGTGGCGCTGAAGCCGGCGAACATCGCCTCCACGCGGGGGAACATCGGCGGCAGCATCTTCAGCACGAAGCGGCGTCCGGCGGCGGTGATGCGGATCACCACGCGGCGGCGATCCTCGGCGCTGGCGCCGCGCGAGATCAGGCCGCGCTTCACCAGCGTATTGCCGATGCGGGTCATGTTGGTGCTGCCCTGCGAGGTGAACTCGCACAGCTCGCCCGGGGTGGAACTGCCGTCCGGGCTGCTGTACAGGATCAGCAAAGTGAGGAATTCACTGTCGATGAGCTGCTGCGACTTGAGCTTCTCGTCCAGCGCCTCGTCCATGCGCCCGCCCACCATCAGCATCAGCCGGCACAGCCGGGCCTGTTCGACGGGAAGGTCCGGGATGGCCTCGAGCATGCGCTCGATGCCTTCGTCCATCATCGCGATGCAGTTGCCGAGACGAGACATTTCATTGGCTTATATTTCACTGGTGAAATAAATACTGACGCATGCGGGAGCGTGATGCAAGTGCCGTGTCGTGATCAGGTGGTGAAGGGATCGGGCAGGCGGAACAGCTGGCAGGTGTTCATGGCGGTGGCGGCGGCCACGTCATGCTCCGGTTCGCCGCGCAGCGCCGCCACGCAGCGCAACACCTCGGCGACGCGCGCCGGCTCGTTGCGCCGACCGCGATGGTTTGCGTCGGGCTGGTCGGGAGCGTCGCTTTCCAGCAGTAGGAATTCGATCGGCATGCTTGCCACGATACGGCGCAGGCGCTGCGCGCGCTCGTAGGTCACTGGCCCGCCGATGCCGGTCAGGAAGCCGAGCTGCCACAGCCGGCGTGCCTGTTCCTCGCTGCCGGAGAAGCTGTGCACCACGCCGCGCACGCCGGGATGGTGGCGCAGGGTGAGGATCACTTCCTCCAGCGCCTGCCGTGCATGCACGATCACCGGCAGGTCGAGTTCGCGGGCCAGCGCCAGTTGCCGCGTGAAGTAGCTGCGCTGCAGCGCAGGATCCAGGTCGGCGGCGTGGAAATCCAGCCCGATCTCGCCGATCGCGACGGCAGTGTTCGCGTTGCACCACGACAACAATGCGTCGACATCACCGGGTGCATGCTGACGCAGATACAGCGGGTGCAGGCCGTAGGCGGGGAACAGCATGCGCGGATGCTCCGCGCAAAGGTCGCGAATGCGCGGCCAACTGGCCGCATCCACGGCCGGCACCACCATCCGGTCGATACCGGCGTCGCGCGCGCGCTGCAGCACCTGTGTGCGATCGGCATCGAAGGCGCGGTCGTCAAGATGGACATGGCTGTCGGCGAGCACGGGTGTGATGTGTCTCTCGTTTCCTGATACCGGACGTCATCGCCGGCTGAAGTGATCCCGGCGTGAGGCTAGTGTAATGGCGATGGTCTAGGCGGTATTCAGACTTGTGAAGGTTCAATGGCGCCGCAGATCGCGCGCAGCTGCATGTCACATTGTGTCGCGGACGGAAAACTGACAGAGGAGGATGGTTATGAACAGGTTGATGGTCAATGCACTCAATGTGGGGATTGCTGCCGCGCTGGCCGTCGGCTTGTCGGCCTGCAACCGCAGTGCCGATGCCGGTACCCAGGGGGCGCAGGCAGCGGCCTCGGCGCCTGTGCCCGCGCAGCAGGCGACACCCGCGCCCGTGCAGCCGGCGGGTCCGCAGTACGCCCAGGTGGTCAGCGTGACGCCGGTGCGTTCGACAGACACGCCGCATCAGGTTTGCCGTGACGAAGTGGTGAACCACACGGCGCCGCCGAAGGATCAGCACAATATCGCCGGCACCGCGATCGGCGCCGTGGCCGGTGGCCTGCTTGGCCACATGGTCGGTAGCGGCAAGGGCAATACCCTGGCTACGGTGGCAGGGGCAGTGGGTGGCGGCTACGCCGGCAACCGCATCGAGAATGCACACCACAAGCCGCAGGTGACTTCCACGGTCGAGCGTCGCTGCAGCACGGTGGCCAACGGCGGCGGCAAGATCATCGGCTACGACGTGCAGTACGTGTACAACGGCGTCACCCGCACCACGCGCATGGATCACGACCCAGGCGATCGCGTGCAGGTGCAGGAAGGCGCGATGGCTGTTTCGGACGCTCGTTGATCTCCCGATTCCGTGAACCTCGAAGGAGCTGCGTGATGAACATCCTGACGCGGGGCATTGCTCCGGCAATCGTGCTTGCGGCGGGGCTGGTGCTGGGTGGTTGCGTCACCACGCCGGCCCAGGGTCCCGCCTACGGCCAGGGTTACGGTCGTTGCCAGCAGGGGTGCGGCGTGGTGCAGGACGTGCGGCCGGTGTACGTCGACAGCGGCAACCCCAACGGCGGCGTGCTGGGCGCGGTGATCGGCGCCGTGGCCGGTGGCGTGCTGGGAAGCACCATCGGCAAGGGCGATGGCCGCACCGCCGCTACGGTGGTCGGCGCGGTGGCTGGTGGCGCCGTCGGCAACCAGATCGGCAAGAACTCCGGTGGTGGCGGCAATGCCTGGCGTATCGTGGTGCGACTGGACAACGGCCAGTACGCCACGGTGACCCAGCGCGACAACCCGAACGTCCGCAACGGGGATTACGTGCAGATCAACAACGGCCAGGTTTATCCGATGTGACCGGTGTCGTGATTGTTTTATGGGCGTCTAGACGTCCAAATGAAAAAGCCCTCGCAAGAGGGCTTTTTTCTTTTTGCGATGTCGCCTGCTCAGTTCACGGCGTAGAAGGTGTGGTCGCCGATGGTGATTGCCGGCTTGTTGCGCGACCATGCAGGCGCCACCGCCGCGGTGGCAAAGTGATCGGCGCGTGGCACCAGCATGCGGCGCTTGTTCGCCGGCAGCTGCCAGTCGTGGATCGTGCGGCCGGCGATTTCCCACGCCTTGTGGAAGGCCTCGGCGTTGTCGATCTCGAACGAACCGGGCGTGGTGGTGGTGGCGAACTGGTGCGGCGCCGTCACGACCTGACACACCGTGCTGCCCCATTGGCCGCGCTCGCGGCGGCGCATTGCCACCTCGGCGACGGCCATCTGGCCGATGGTGGGCTGGCTGCGTGCCTCCAGGTACACCGTCGTTGCCAGGCAGGCCTGGTTTGCGACGGGTTGTGGCATCAGGGTGGTCAGCCACAACAACATGGAAAGTTTCATTGTCTGCCTCCAACGTGCTGTACGCGCAGACGAATGAGCTGTCTGACGCGCCGTTGCGGTGGACGGGCGGGCAGGCCGTTCCACCTGGATTGATCGCGCAGCCGAAACTTGTGGCTGGGCGAATGCCACGGGATTGTGGCGTTCGAGCGGCGGCATCTGTGCCGATCGAGAGGTGTTGCCGAGGCGCTTGGCGACGTCTGTTGTCGTGTAGCCTGCAACGGATTCCGCACTCAGGCGGGTGCTCCATCCGGCGGTCTTCGCCGGGTCGCGCCGATACGGAATCTTCCGGTTCGTCGCGTGCTTCGGCAGCCGTGGATGACGGGTGCCGCAATGAAAGGGTGGGCGGAGCCTAACGGTGGATTTTCCTCGCGGCAAGTGCCGGGGTACTCCGGTTTCAACGCGAACCCATGCAAAACGTCGACAAAGATGAACGATTGTTCACGAAAGTGTGGCGATGCAAGCGCTTCAGTTTTCCCAGCGATGTTGCATGCACAACGCCAGCTCATCGTCGAGATGCAAGATGGTGTTCTCCGTCATCGTTGATGTGGCTTCGTCACTCAATACGGCGAGTGCATCGATACCGTTGCCGTCATCGATGACATCGAGCAGCACGCCGATCTCGTCGCTCTCGTGATGCAGGATGTCGCCTGATATTGCGCTGCGCGTCAGGCGCACATTGCACAGATGTCGTTTGTGGCCGCCGCGCCAGTGCAGGCGTGCGACGATTTCCTGCCCGGGATAGCAACCCTTGTCGATTGCGACTGCCTGCAGGCGGTGCAGTGACAGTGCCGGTGGCAGCAAGTGATCGAACGTGGAGGAGGGCAACCAGGGCCAGCCCAGTTGCAGTTGCGGTCGTCGCCACGCCTCGTCGCCTTCGCCGTTGGTGTCGAGGCGCAGGCTGTGCGTTCCGCAGCCGAGCACGATGCCGTCGGTTTCGATGTGCAAGGCGTGCAGCGGCAGCGCAGCGGCGGTGCCCGGCACTTGCCATGGTGACGCCTGCAGCGTGAGCCGGTTGCGAAATACGTAGCGACGCAGCGCCTCGCCCAGTGCCTTTGCCTCGCCGCCGCGCAACAGCAGCAGCAGGCGTTGCTCATCCAGTCGCGCCAGGTGGAACAGCGCACGCACGCGGCCCTGCGCGTTCAGCCACGCACTGAATTGCCACGCGCCGACGGCGAGCGACTGGACGTTGCTGCTGAATTGCGCCTGCGCGAAAGCGAGCGCGTCGGGGCCTTCGATCAGCAGGGTTTCGGCATGGCTGGGAGTCGACATAGGTCAGCCAAGATGCGGGTGATGATGGTGCAACGCAAGTCGTCGCGACATGGGACGCCGCCAACGTCCGCGACGTTCGTCAAGGTTGTGCGGCATTGCGGCAAGTATTAACCTTCCGCCGCTTGTTAACGACCATGTCCGACACTTCCCGCCCAACCGAATCCAGGCCCGCTCCCGCTCCGGCGGAACCGGCGGCCGTGCCCGTGCAACCGGCGGGGGAGAAGGCGGCGGCGGAGCGACCGGCGCCCGATCCCACCCGCTACGGCGACTGGGAGAAGAACGGGCGCTGCATCGATTTCTGATGCGTTGCGTGGCGGCATTCGTCGTCACGTGCGCGTGCGGTTCGGTTTGGCAGACAGATCAGCGATTCCACCCAGGATAGCCGCCATGGCAGACACGCGACGACCGCTCTCTCCGCATCTACAGATCTACAAGTGGCAAGTGCAGATGATGACCTCCATCCTGCATCGCGCCACCGGCATCGCGCTGGCCGTGGGCACGCTGCTCGTGGTCTGGGGCCTGCTCTCGCTGGCTGCGGGCGAGGCCGCCTTCGACCAGTTCAAGACCTGCATGGGCAGCCCGCTGGGCATTATCCTGCTGGTCGGCTGGAGCTGGTCGCTGTTCTATCACCTGTGCAACGGCATCCGTCACCTGGTGCAGGACACTGGCGCGGGCTATGCCATTCCGCAGTTCGTGCGTTCGAGCTGGCTGTCGGTGATCGTCAGCCTGGTACTGGTGATCCTGGTCTGGGCCTATGTGCTGTCCGCCGGAGGTGCCGCATGAGCGCGAACGCGAAGGACCTGCGCAACCCGCTGAAGCGCGCGCGCGGGCTCGGCTCGGCGCAGTCGGGCGTGGGCCACTGGTGGACGCAGCGTGTCACCGCTGCCGCCTTGGTTCTGCTCGGCCTGTGGTTCGTGGCCACCGTGCTCTGCCTGCTGCACGCCGACTACGCCACGGCGAAGGCCGCGGTGGCGAAGCCGTGGAATGCGCTGCTGCTGATCCTGTTCGTGATCACCATGTTCTGGCACGCCGTGCTTGGCCTGCAGGTGGTGATCGAAGACTACGTGCATACCCGCTGGAAGGAAGTGCTCCTGCTGGTGGCGATCAAGTTCCTCGCGGTGCTGGGCGCGCTCGCGGGCGTGCTGGCCGTGCTGCGCATCGCATTGGGAGTTTGAGACCGTGGAAAGCTACAAGATCCAGCAGCACAAGTTCGACGTGATCGTGGTTGGCGCCGGCGGCGCGGGCCTGCGCGCCACCTTCGGCCTGGCCGAGAAGGGCCTCAAGACCGCGTGCATCACCAAGGTGTTCCCGACCCGTTCGCACACCGTGGCGGCGCAGGGCGGCATCGCCGCCGCGCTCGGCAACATGGGCGAGGACGACTGGCGCTTCCACTTCTACGACACCATCAAGGGTTCGGACTGGCTCGGCGACCAGGATGCGATCGAGTACATGTGCCGCGAGGCCATCCCCTCGATCTACGAACTGGAACACTACGGCGTGCCGTTCTCGCGCACGGACGAAGGCCGCATCTACCAGCGCCCGTTCGGCGGCATGACCACGCATTACGGTAAGGGCACCGCGCAGCGCACCTGCGCCGCGGCCGACCGCACCGGCCACGCCATCCTGCACACGCTGTACCAGCAGGCGCTGGCGCATGACGCCACATTCTTCATCGAATACTTCGCGATCGACCTGATCTTCGACGACGAAGGCGTCTGCCGCGGCGTGCTCGCGCTCGACATGAACGAAGGCACGCTGCACCTGTTCCGCGGCCAGGCCGTGGTGCTGGCCACCGGCGGCTACGGCCGTGCCTACTTCAGCGCCACCTCGGCGCATACCTGCACCGGCGACGGCGGCGGCATGGTGCTGCGCGCAGGCTTGGCGCTGCAGGACCTGGAATTCGTGCAGTTCCATCCCACCGGCATCTATGGCGCGGGCTGCCTGATCACCGAGGGCGTGCGCGGCGAGGGCGGTTACCTCACCAATTCCGAGGGCGAGCGCTTCATGGAGCGCTACGCGCCGAGCGCGAAGGACCTGGCCTCGCGCGACGTGGTCAGCCGCGCCATCACCATCGAAGTGCGCGAAGGCCGCGGCGTGGGCGAGCACAAGGACCACGCCTTCCTCAACCTGATGCACCTCGGCCCCGAGGTGATTCACGAACGCCTGCCGGGCATCGCCGAGTCGGCGCGCATCTTCGCCGGTGTCGACGTGACCAAGGAGCCGATCCCGATCCTGCCCACCGTGCACTACAACATGGGCGGCATCCCGACCAACTACCACGGCGAAGTGGTGCAGAAGAAGGGCGACGACGTCGACGCCGTGGTGCCGGGCCTGTTCGCCATCGGCGAGGCGGCCTGCGTGTCGGTGCACGGCGCCAACCGCTTGGGTTCCAACTCGCTGCTCGACCTGGTGGTGTTCGGCCGCGCGGTGTCGCACCGCTGCGCGGAGGTCATCAAGCCGGGCGCGGCGCACAAGGATCTGCCGGCCAGCGCGCTGGACAAGGCGCTGGCCCGCTTCGACGGCCTGCGCCACGCCGACGGTGAGCTGCCCACGGCGAAGATCCGCCTCGACATGCAGCGCACCATGCAGACGGATGCCGCGGTGTTCCGCACCGGCGAGAGCCTCAAGGAAGGCTGCAGCAAGATCGACGCGGTGCATGCCTCGTTCAAGCACGTGCGCACCAGCGACCGTTCGTTGGTGTGGAACTCCGACCTGATCGAGACGCTGGAGCTGGCCAACCTGCTCGACCAGGCGGTGGGCACCATGCATTCGGCCGAGCAGCGCCCGGAAAGCCGTGGCGCCCATGCGCGCGAGGACTTCCCGGATCGCAACGACGCCGAGTGGATGAAGCACACCCTGGTCAAGGTGGACGAGAACGGCAAGGCCAGCTTCGACTTCCGCCCGGTGCACATGTACACCCTGACCGACGAGGTCGAGGTGGTGCCGCCGAAGAAGCGCGTCTATTGATCGTCCGTAGGAGCGGCTTCAGCCGCGACCGGTATCCGCATCAGGCAGTGATCGGGGCTGAAGCCCCTCCTACATGCAAGATTGAAGGGTTCAGCATATGGCAGAGTTTTCGCTACCCAAGAATTCCAAGATCCAGCCCGGCAAGCATTTCCCGGCGAAAGACGCGAAGAAGCCGCGCATCTTCCGTGTCTACCGCTGGAACCCGGATGACGGCCAGAATCCGCGCATCGACACCTACGAGGTGGACCTGGCCGCGTGCGGCCCGATGGTTCTGGACGCGCTGCTGAAGATCAAGAACGAGATCGACCCCACGCTCACGCTGCGCCGCTCCTGCCGCGAGGGCATCTGCGGTTCGTGCGCGATGAACATCGACGGCACCAACACGCTGGCCTGCATCTGCGCGATCGACAAGGTGGCCGCGGGCGACGTGAAGATCTATCCGCTGCCGCACATGCCGGTGGTGAAGGACCTGGTGCCCGACCTCACGCACTTCTACGCCCAGTTCGCCTCGATCAAGCCGTGGTTGCGCACGCAGAGCGCTGCGCCGGACCGCGAGCGCCTGCAGTCGCCGGAAGACCGCAAGAAGCTCGACGGCCTGTACGAGTGCATCCTGTGCGCCTGCTGCTCCACCTCGTGCCCCAGCTACTGGTGGAACGGCGACCGCTACCTCGGTCCGGCGATCCTGCTGCAGGCCTACCGTTGGATCGTCGACAGCCGCGATGAAGACACCGGCGCCCGCCTGGACGACCTGGAAGATCCGTTCAAGCTGTACCGCTGCCACACCATCATGAACTGCGCGCGCACCTGCCCGAAGGGCCTCAACCCGGCCAAGGCGATCGCGGAGATCAAGAAGCTGATGGTGGAGCGCCGCGCCTGATGTTTTCCCTCTCCCCGCCGGGGAGAGGGCAGGGTGAGGGGCGGGTGCTCGCGGGAAAGTTGATCGAGGAAAGCTTCCGATGATGGCTCGACGCAAGATTGGCCCCTCACCTCAATCCTCTCCCCGAAGGGGAGAGGAGGCGAAGGCGGCGCTACGCGCCAATCTTCATGGATAAGGGCCGCCTGCGTTGGCGCACCCGCCGCGGCACCCGCGAACTGGACGCGCTGTTCGGCGGTTGGCTGGACGAGGCCTTCCCGCACGCCGGCGAAGCGCAGCAGCAAGCCTTCGACGAACTGCTCGACGTGCAGGATCCTGACCTGTGGGACTGGGTGATGGGCCACGCCAAGGCACCGCGCGCGGACTGGCAGGCGATCATCGATGACATCCGCGCCCGCCATCGGCTTTGAATACCGTCCCTCGCGCTGGCTGCCGCGCCTGCTGTGGATGGCGGCGACCTTGGCGATCCTCGCCATCGTGCTGTCCGGATTGCCGGGTGGCTTGAAGTTGCTGCTGGCTGCGCTGGTCGCCTTGCTGGTGTTCCGCGCCGTGCGACGCTGGTCGGCTTCGCCCGTGCGGGCGGCAGGCTGGAGCGGCGAAGGCGGCTGGAGCCTGCGCCTCGCCGACCATGGCGACGCGCCAGCCACCCTGGCTTCGTTCCGCGTGCTGGGTGCCTGCATCCTGTTGCGGTTGCACGCAGCTTCGCTGGGCGAACAGGTGCTGTTGCTGGCGCCGGACAACAGCGACGCGGACATCCGGCGCCGCCTGCGCATGCGACTGGCCACGGTGCAGCCGGGCGAAGCCGTGGCGCGCATCTGAACCTCCGGCTTCCGCCGGCACTTTGCTCCCCCTGCGTTGTCCGAGCGAATGCCGGATAATGCCGGCTCTACCGGGCGAGCCGCCCTCCGACCCCATCTGCGACCGCCCATGTTCCGACCGCTAGAGCTTTACATCGGCCTGCGTTATACCCGCGCCAAGCGACGCAACCAGTTCATCTCCTTCATTTCCGCGGTCTCGATCGTCTGCATCTCGATCAGCGTGATCGCGCTGATCACGGTGATGTCGGTGATGAACGGCTTCGACTACCAGATGAAGACGCGCATCCTCGGCGCGATCTCGCACGCCACCATCTCCGGCATCGGCCAGAGCATCGAGGACTGGCCGCGCGCATTGCAGATCGCCAAGGCGAACCCGCACGTGCGGGGTGCCGCGCCTTACGTGGAAATCCAGGCGTTGCTGCAAGGGCGCGCACCCGCTGCGGCGATGGCGCGCGGCATCGACCCCAGGCTGGAACCCTCGGTGGTCGACATCGGCCAGCACATGGTGCATGGCAAGCTCGATGAGCTGACGCCGGGTAACTGGAACATCGTGCTGGGCCAGGACCTGGCCACCCAGCTCGGCGTGAGCGTGGGCGACCAGGTAGTGATGGCCGTCCCCGAGTTCCGCGCCACCCCGTTCGGTGGCATGCCGCGCATGCGCGGCTTCCACGTGGTGGGCACATTCTCGATGGGCATGGAGCAGTTCGATTCCGGCCTCGCCCTGATCAACATCCAGGACGCCGAGAAGCTCAACAGCCAGAGCGGCCCCAGCGGCATCCGCCTGAAGCTGGACGATCTTCTCAATGCTCGCCCGGTGGCGCGCGAACTGGCCGACAAGCTGGGCCAGATCTACCAGGTGCAGACCTGGGAACAGACCAATGCCAACCTGTTCTCCGCGATCTCGATGGAGAAGAAGGTGATGGGCATCATCCTGTCGCTGATCATCCTGGTGGCGGTGATCAACCTGGTCTCGATGCTGATGATGCTGGTCACCGACAAGCAGGCGGACATCGCGATCCTGCGCACGCTGGGCGCCACGCCGCGCAGCGTGATGGGCATGTTCATGGTGCAGGGCCTGCTGGTCGGCCTGGTGGGCATCGGCTTCGGCGTGAGCCTGGGCTCGCTGCTGTCGTGGCGGTTGCCGGGCATCGTGAAGTGGGTCGAGCACGTCTTCCACGTGCAGTTCCTGTCGCCGGACGTGTACTACATCACCGAGGTGCCCAGCCGGCTGGAATGGCACGACGTGGGCTGGGTGGCAGCGGTCACCTTCGCGTTCTCGCTGCTGGCCACCCTGTATCCCGCGTGGCGCGCCTCGCGCACGCAGCCGGCGCAGGCGCTGCGCTATGAGTGAGAAGCATCCGATGTCGCCGAACGCACACGTGCTGCGCGCCCACCGTGTGGCCAAGACCTACGCCGAGGGCGGCCTGCGCACCGAAGTGCTCACCGACGTCAGCTTCGAGCTGAAACGCGGCGAGACCATGGCCATCGTGGGCGCCTCCGGCACCGGCAAGAGCACGCTTCTGCACATCCTGGGCGGGCTGGATACGCTCAGCGCGGGTGAGGTGGAGGTGGACGGACGCCAGCTTTCGAAGCTCTCCGACGCCGAGCGTGGCCGGGTGCGCAACCGCTCGCTGGGCTTCGTCTACCAGTTCCACCACCTGCTGCCCGAATTCACCGCGCTGGAGAACGTGTGCATGCCGCTGCTGATCCGCGGCACGGCGATCGCCGAGGCGCAGAAGCAGGCCACGGCCTTGCTGGAGCGGGTGGGACTGGCTGCGCGCATCCATCACAAGCCGGCCGAGCTCTCCGGCGGCGAACGCCAGCGCTGCGCGGTGGCGCGCGCGCTGGTCACCCGGCCCGCCTGCGTGCTGGGCGACGAGCCCACCGGCAACCTCGACGAGGGCAACGCCGCCCAGGTCTACGCGCTGATGCTGGAGCTCAATCGCGAGATCGGCACCAGCTTCATCCTGGTCACCCACGACCATCGGCTGGCGGCGCGCATGGATCGCACCCTGGTGCTGCACGGCGGCGTGCTGCGCGAGAAGCCGCGCGACTGAAGGGCCGCCGCGGATGGCCCGCCGCGCCGACGCTTGAATGGCGGAAGCCGGCCCGGTTTTGACCGGGCCCACTGACTCGCCAAATCGCCAAGATGGCGGTTTGGCGAGATCAACAAAGGCTTTTGCCTACGTACTTTTCGTCCGTTTCCGCGGCATCGTCGCGCTAGCCTCGACCCGATACCCAGGGAGGCAGGGCGTGGCGCAAATGCGCAACAGGCCACTCACCGCGACACTGGCGGCGCCCGCGCTGCTGGTTGGCGTGCTCGCAGTGCAATGGCTGCCGGCATTGCCACCGGCATGGCTGTCAATCCCGCTGTTGCTGCCCGGCGCAGTGGCGTTCTGGCGCCGGCCGCACTGGCGTCTTCCGTTATGCGTCTGTGCCGGGGCGCTGTGGGCCATGCACGTCGGCGCCAATGCGATGGAGGCGCGCCTGCCGCGTGCGCTGGAAGGCCGCGACTTCGTGGTGACCGGGCACGTCGACGAGCTGCCCCTGAAGCGTGAAGACGCCACACGCTTTGCCTTCGTCGCCGAACACGCCATGCTGGATGGCGAGCCCATGCCCTTGCATGGCCGGATGATGGTGTCCTGGTACGACGAGGCGCCCCCGCTCCGACCCTGTGAGAGCAGGCGCCTGCTGTTGCGCTTGAAGCGGCCGCGCGGGTTGCTCAATCCCGGCACGGCGGACGGCGAGCGCGTGGCCTTGCAGCGCCGCATCGTGGCCACCGGCTATGTGCGCGAGGATCCAGGAAACGCGCTGCTGACCGGCACCTGGTGTGTGGACGGGGTGCGCGATGCGATCGCGCGGGAGATCGCCGGGCGGGTGCGCGACCCGCACGATGCGGCCCTGCTGCAGGCCTTCTCGGTGGGCGATACACGGGGCCTGAGTCAGCACGACTGGGAAGTGGCGCGTGCCAACGGCATCCCGCATCTGATCGCGATCTCCGGTTTCCACGTGGGCGTGTCGGCGGTGTTTGGCGTCTGGCTGCTCGGAGCCTTGTACCTGTTGTGGCCGGGATTGGCGCTACGCCTGCCACGGGTGCAGGCGCAGGCAGCGGGCGCGTTGCTGGCGGCGGGTGTCTACAGCGCACTGGCTGGCTTCGGCTTGCCCACCGTGCGTACCCTGCTGATGATCGCGGTGGTGGCGCTGACGTGTTGCAGCCGGCGTGGTGGCCATGGCGCGCAGTCGTTGGCACTGGCGTTGATCGCGATCCTTGCCGTCGATCCGCTGGCAGTGCTGGCCGCGGGATTCTGGTTGTCGTTCACCGGCGTGGCGCTGCTGATGTTGTGCCTGCAGTCGCGCGGGCGCGGCCTGCGCGCTTTCCTGCACGAGCTCACCGCCGGGCAGCTCCTGATGACGGTGTCGCTGCTGCCCCTGACCTTGTGGTTCTTTGGCGAAGCTTCGCTGGTAGGGGCGTTGTCCAACCTGATCGCGGTGCCGTTCGTGAGCTTCGTGATCGTGCCCTGCGCCTTGCTGGGCATGCTGTGTCTCGGACTGTGCCCGCCGCTGGCCACGCCGGTACTGTGGCTGGCGGCGCAACTGGCGCATGCGCAGTGGTGGTTGCTGGAACGCATGGCGACCTGGCCGGGTGCGCACTGGTATCTGCCGCAGCTGGCGCCGTGGGCGCTGCTGCTGGCCACGCTGGGTGCGTTGTGGATGTTCCTGCCGCGCGGCTTGCCGTTGCGTGCGCTGGGCCTGCTGCTGTTCCTGCCGCTGCTGTGGCCGCGGTTGGCGCGGCCGGCAGCGGGAGCGTTCGAGGTCTGGGTGCTGGACGTGGGGCAGGGCCTGTCGGTGCTGCTGCGCACCCGCGGCCATACGTTGCTCTACGACACGGGGGCGCGTTATCCCTCGGGTTTCGACCTGGGCGAAGCGGCGGTACTGCCTGCAGTCCATGCGCTTGGCATCGCGCGGCTGGACATGCTGATGGTGAGCCATGCCGACAACGACCATGCCGGCGGCACGCTGGCCGTGGCCGCTGCCTTTCCCGCGGCGCTTCGTTATGCGGGCGAGCCGGAACGCATGCCGTTGCCGATGTCGTCCTGCGCGAGCGGGCAGGCATGGTCCTGGGACGGCGTGCGCTTCCGCGTGCTGAGTCCCACCCCGGATGCCGGTGGCAAGGGCAATGACCGTTCCTGCGTATTGCTGGTGGAGGGTGCAGGCGGCAGCCTGCTGCTCACCGGCGACATTACGGCGAAGATCGAACCGCAGGTGGCGGCAGCGCTGGGCAAGGGCGTGGCGCCGGTGTTGATGGTGCCCCACCACGGCAGCAAGACTTCGTCCGGCGCGGATTTCATCGACGCGGTGGATCCGCCGTTCGCCATCGTCTCGGCCGGTTGGCACAACCGTTTCGGGCATCCGAAGCCCGAGGTGATGGCGCGCTATGCCGAGGCCGGCGTGCCGGTGCTGAACACCGCCGACAGCGGCGCGATCGGCATCGATTTCCCGGCCGGAGCACCGGCGGACGTCACCGGGCGCTGGCGGCTGCGCGATCCGCGCTACTGGCGCGAGATGCCCTGAGACCGTGGCCAGACCCTGATTTCCGCTGCGCGCGGAGACTGCCACTCCCGCCACGGAACCGGCCGGCCCGGCTGCTATGATGCGGCCTCTTCGTTTTGAACGCCCGGTGGGGACGAACGTGCTCGATATCCTGATGGCTGGCGGTTGGGCGATGCTGCCCATCCTGGTGTGTTCGCTGGTGGCGCTGGCGATCGTGCTGGAGCGCTGCTGGACGCTGCGGCGCAAGGCCGTGCTGCCGCCGGGGCTGGGCGAGGAAGTGCGCCAGTGGGCGCGCGCCGGCCAGCTCGACCCGAATCACCTGGAGGCGTTGTCGAACGGTTCGCCATTGGGCGAGCTGCTGGCCGCCGCGCTGGCGATACGCGGCCAGTCGCGCGAGCTGATCAAGGAGCGCATCGAGGACACCGGCCGGCATGTGGTGCACGAGATGGAGCGCTACCTCAACACGCTGGGCACGATCGCGCTGATCGGCCCGCTGCTGGGCCTGTTCGGCACGGTGATCGGCCTGATCCGCATGTTCATGCAGGTGATGGCCGGCGGCATCGGCGATCCGGCGAAGATGGCCGGCGGCATCGGCGAGGCGCTGATCTGCACTGCCTCCGGTCTCACCGTGGCGATCCCCGCCTACGTGCTGCACCGCTACTTCCGCTCGCGCGTGGCCGGCTACTGTGTGCAGATGGAGAAGCAGGCCACCGCGCTGCTGGACGAACTCACTCTCCATGCGCCGGTCGCGGCGCGCCCACGCCGCACGTCGGCGACTGCCGCCACCGCTCCGGGCGCGGGCTGAAGCGCATGCGCATCGGCAACGACCGCCGCGGGGACGACTTCGAGATCAACGTGGTGCCGTTGATCGACGTGCTGCTCACCCTGCTGATGTTCTTCGTGCTCACCAGCACCTTCATCCAGCACTCGCGCATGCAGGTCACCCTGCCCGACGCCAGCGTGCAGGACCGCGACATGAACGCGCCCGCGCTCACCATCACGGTCGACCGCGATGGCCGCTACTGGGTGGGCAGCGACGCGGTGCCGGGCGAGGGCATCGATGCGCTGAAGCAGGTGATCGAGCGCAACGCGAACGGCGACCATGACCGCCCGGTGACGATCCGCGCCGATGCGCTGTCCTCGCACCAGAGCGTGGTGACCGCGATGGACGCGCTGGGCCAGCTCGGCTTCACCCGCCTGTCGATCGCCACCACGCCGACGCAGCCGGGCGGGGCGCAATGAGCGGCGGCAAGACTGTGATCTGGGACGCACAGACCTGGCGTGTCTATAAGCGTCTGCTGGGGTATACACGGCGCTACTGGGCCATCGGCGTGATCACGATGGTTTGCATGGCATTGGACAGCGGCAGCCTGACGGTCTTCACAAAGCTGATCAAGCCGATCATCGATCAGCTGTTTGCGAAGAAGGATCCTTACCTGATTTTCTGGATGCCGCTCTGGATCATCGGCATCTTCCTTGCGCGTGGCGTGGCCATCTTCATCGGCAACTACGGCATTTCCTACATCAGTCGCAACGTGGTGCAGTCCATCCAGAGTGATGTATTCGCCGCCTACCTCCGGTTACCGGCGACCTTTTTCGGGGGCGAGGCGTCGGGGCACCAGATTTCCCGCGTCACCTATACCTGTGAGCAGGTAGCTTCGGCCTCTACGGATGCGGTGAGGACAGTGATCACCGAGACCGCCATGGTGGTCGGCATGATGTACGTGATGCTCAGCACCAGCGCGTACCTCACCCTGGCGCTGTTCGTGATGATTCCGCCCATCGTGCTGATCGCCACGGCGGTGAGCCGGCGCTATCGGCTCATCAGTCGGCGTATCCAGAGCATGATGGGGTCGGTCGTCGGCGTGGTGGACGAATCGGTCGGTGCGCATCGTGAAGTACGTGTTTATGGCGGCCAGAAGCAGGCTGCCGCGAGTTTCGACGAAGTGATCAGCCGCACGCGTCGTCTGAATCTGAAGATTGCCGCCACCAGTGCGACGTCGAGCTCCTCGATCCAGACGGTTGCCGCGATGGCATTGGCGTTGCTGGTGTATCTGGGCACCCGGTCGTGGGAGATCAACAGCATCTCGTCAGGCACCTTCATCACTGTGCTGGTCGCGATGGGTGGCATGCTGCCGTCGTTGAAACGGCTCACCAACGTGCAGGCGAACATCCAGCGCGGCGTGTCGGCGGCGGAGGATCTGTTCGATATCATGGACCTGCCGCCCGAGGTCGACCGCGGCACGCGCGAGCTGGTGCGCACGCGCGGCGACCTGCGTTTCGAGGACGTGCGACTGGTCTATTCGCGCAACGATTTTCCCGCGCTGCGCGGGGTGGATCTGCATTGCGCGCCGGGCACGGTCACCGCGCTGGTCGGCCGTTCCGGCAGCGGCAAGAGCAGCTTGGTCAGCCTGCTGCCACGCTTCAACGAACCAAGCGCGGGCCGCATCGTGCTGGACGGCGAGAACTACGAGGACTACACACTGGCCTCGCTGCGCCGGCAGATCGCCTGGGTGGGGCAGAGCGTGGTGCTGTTCGACGACACCGTGGCCAACAACATCGCCTACGGCGAGCTGGCCGGCGCCAGCGAGGCCGAGATCGTGGCCGCGGCCGAGGCGGCCAACGCGATGGAATTCATCGCGCGCCTGCCCAAGGGCATCCGCAGCCATATCGGCGAAAGCGGCAACATGCTGTCCGGCGGCCAGCGCCAGCGCATTGCGATCGCCCGCGCGATCCTCAAGAACGCGCCGATCCTGGTGCTGGACGAGGCCACCAGCGCGCTGGACACCGAATCGGAGCGGCTGATCCAGCAGGCGCTGCAGCAGCTGATGCGCGACCGCACCACCCTGGTGATCGCGCACCGCCTCTCCACCATCGAGGGCGCCGACCAGATCGCCGTGATGGAGCAGGGCCGCATCGTGGAACGCGGCACCCACGCCGAGTTGCTGGCGCAGAACGGCCACTACGCCGCCTTGCACCGCATGCAGTTCCACGACGCAGGCCAGGGCGGCGACTGAGGCGCTCATGGCGCTTGCCGACAGACTCCAGCTCGCGTGGTACGGCACCGGTCGCAGCCCATGGTGGACCTGGCCGTTGGCCGTCCTGTACGGCGCACTCACCGCCTTGCGCCGCGTGCTGTATCGCTCCGGTGCGCTGCGCCATGCGCGTCTGCAGGTACCGGTGATCGTGATCGGCAACCTCACCGCGGGCGGTACCGGCAAGACGCCGTTGACTATCGCGCTGGCGGAAGCCTTGCATGCGCGCGGCTTCCGCCCCGGCGTGGTCAGCCGCGGCCATGGCGGCCGCCAGCGCGAGCCGATGCTGCTGGACGGGGCGCCCGATCCCGCCGCGGTGGGCGACGAGCCTTGCCTGATCCGCGCCAGCGGCGTGCCGGTGGCGGTGGGGCGCGACCGCCCCGCGGCGGCGCAATTGCTGGTGGAGGACGGCTGCGATGTGGTGATCGCCGACGATGGCCTGCAGCATTATCGCCTCGCCCGCGACGTGGAGATCTGCGTGATCGACGGCGCGCGCCGTTTCGGCAACGGCCACCTGCTGCCGGCCGGTCCGCTGCGCGAACCATTGCGACGGCTGGCGCGCGTGGATTTTCGCGTGTGCAACGGTGCTATGCCGCAGGCCGGCGAATATCCCATGCAGCTTGCGGGTGGTGATGCGGTGACGCTCGATGGCGCGCAGCGGCAGCCGCTTTCGGGCTTCGCGGGCCGGCGTGTGCACGCGGTGGCCGCCATCGGCAATCCGGAACGCTTCTTCTCCGGCTTGCGCAATGCAGGCGTCGAAGTGATCGAGCATGCGTTTCCCGATCACCATGCTTTCGTCGCCGGCGAGCTTGCCTTCGGCGACGGCCTGGCGGTGCTGATGACCGACAAGGACGCGGTGAAATGCCGTGGCTTCGCCCAGCCGCACTGGTGGCGCGTGCCGGTGCGTGCCGAATTGCCGCCGGCCTTTGTCGAGGCACTGATCGCACGCCTGCCTGCGCGCGCGTAGGAGCGGCTTCAGCCGCGATGCCTTTGCCACGTGCGTGCTGCGGAATCGCGGCTGAAGCCGCGCCTACACGGGCTGGCCGTTCAGCCAGATCTGTCGCACCAGCTGGCCGCCGATCCAGTAGCACAGCTCGGCGGGTTGCTTCGCGTTCCACGCCACCAGGTCCGCGCGCTGGCCTACGGCGAGCGTGCCGCGGTCCGGCAGGCCCAGCGCGCGGGCCGCGTTGACCGTGACGCCGCGCAGGGCTTCCTCGGGTGTGAGGCGGAACAGCGTGCAGGCCATGTTCGCGGCCAGCCGCAGCGAGAGCAGGGGCGAGGTGCCGGGGTTGCAGTCGGTGGCGATGGCGATCGGCACACCGTGCTCGCGCAGCGCCGCCACCGGCGGCAGGCGGGTTTCGCGCAGCGCGTAGAACGCGCCGGGCAGCAGCACGGCCACGGTGCCGGCTGCCGCCATCGCGGCGATGCCCGCTTCGCCCAGGTGTTCCAGATGGTCGGCGGACAGGCCATCGAAACCGGCCACCAGCGCGGCACCGCCCTGGTCGGACAGCTGTTCGGCGTGCAGCTTCACCGGCAGGCCGAGTTGCCGTGCGCGTTCGAACAGGCGGCGCGTCTCGGCGGGCGTGAAGGCGATGCGTTCGCAGAACGCATCCACTGCATCGACCAGGCCTTCGGCCGCCAGCGTGGGGAGCATGTCGTCGCACACCAGCGCCACGTAGTCGTCGCGGCGTTCCCTGTATTCCGGCGGCAGTGCGTGCAGGCCGAGGAAGCTGGTGCGCACCGTGATGCCCAGCTCGGCGCCGATGCGCCGCGCCACGCGCAGCATGCGCCGCTCGGCTTCCGGTTCCAGTCCGTAGCCGGATTTGATCTCCAGCGTGGTCACGCCGTCGGCGAGCAGGGCGCGGGCGCGCGGCAGCGATTGCGCGAACAGTTCGTCCTCGCTCGCGGCGCGGGTGGCGCGCACGCTGGAGACGATGCCGCCACCGGCGCGGGCGATCTCCTCGTAGCTGGCACCATTGAGGCGCATGTCGAATTCGTGGGCGCGGTTGTCGCCGAACACGAGGTGGGTGTGGCAGTCCACCAGTCCTGGCGTGAGCAGGGCGCCGCCAAGGTCTTCGACGTGCCTGGCGCTCGCGCCAGGCGGAAGCTCGCGCATCGGGCCGATCCAGGCGATGTGGCCGTCGACGCAGGCCAGTGCGCCGTCTTCGATCAGGCCGAACGGCGCGTCGACGGCGAAGCCCGCCAAGCTGGCATGGGTAAGCAGCAGGTCCCAGCGGTTGGCGGTCATGCCTGGTGGTGTCCGTTGTCGGAATCGTCGGTGAGGGCGTCGGCAGGCTCTGCGGCCGGTTCCTCATAGGCGCTGGTACCGCCGGTGGCGGGCGGCGGGGCAGCGTGCGCTGCCTGTTGTTGCTCGAAATCACGCACCATGCGTTCGGCGAAGTCCTTGTACACCGGCGTGGGGGAGAAGATCGACGCCGCCGCGCGGGCAAGCAGGCAGGCGGCCATGATCGGGATCACCATCGCCTGGTTGTCGGTCAGTTCCATCGCGATCACCGCCGAGGTGAGCGGGGCGCCGGTGACGCCGGACAAATAGGCGCTCATGCCCAACAGCACCACCGCGGCGGCCGGCGCGTGCGGCAGGAAGTGCGCGATGTTGTGGCCGAGGCCCGCGCCCACGGCGAGCGCCGGCGAGAAGATGCCGCCCGGGATGCCGGCCCAGTACGACACCACGTTCGCCAGCAGCTTGGCGATGCCGAAACCCTCGCCGGGCGTTTGCGCCGCCTCCTGCACGAAGGCACGCGCCTGGTCGTAGCCGGTGCCGTACACGCTGCCATGCGAGAGCACGCCGATCACTGCCAGCGCGAGGCCGCAGGCGGTGGCAAACAGCACGGGGTTGCGCGAGCGCAGGCGGCCGACCAGCGCCAGCGGGCCGCGCCTGCCGAGCAGGATCAGCCGCGCGAACAGCCCGCCCAGCAGCCCGCAGATCACCCCGCACAGCAACACCGCCAGCCACGCATGGCCCAGCGGCAGGTCGGTCTGCACGGTGCCGAAGTACGAGTAGTTGCCCATGATGCCCAGCGATACCACGCCACCCACGAACACCGCGGTGAGCAGCAGGCCGCTGAAGCGGTGCTCGAAGGTGCCGGCCAGTTCCTCGATGGCGAAGATCACGCCGGCCAGCGGCGTGTTGAACGCGGCCGCGATGCCGCAGGCGCCGCCGGCGAGGATGAAGCGCGAGATCGCCTTGGCGTCGGTGAAACCGAAGCGCCGGCCCAGCGAATAGAACAATCCCGCACCCACGTGCACGGTAGGCCCTTCGCGGCCGATCGAGGCGCCCACCGCCAGGGCGATCAGGGTCAGCGCCATCTTGCTGGCCGCTATCGGCAAGGCCAGCATCCGTGCACGGAAGCCCTCGTCCTCCACATGCAGAGTCGCGATCGCCTGCGGGATGCCGCTGCCGCGCGCCGCGCGCAGCTGGCCCTCGGTGACCCACGACAACAGGCCGAACGCCAGCGGGGTGAGGATCAGCGGTATCCACGTGCCGTGCGCCAGGATGCGCAGGAACAAGTCGTACGACCAGGTGCTGGCCTTGGCGAACAGGATCGCCGCCAGCGCCACCAGCACCGCGCCGCTCCACAGCGCGATGCGGCGTTTCCACTGGTGCGGCGCGAAGAACTCGTGGCCAAGCACGGCCTGCAGGCGCGGGTTGGACGATTTCGGCGGTGCGGATGGCTCGGACATCCGCCGATTATCGCAGAGCGGGCGGCTTCGGCAGCCAGCGCGTCTCGTACAGATCGAAGCGACGGTCCTTGAGGTTCTGCACGGCGCCGGCGTTGCGGGCGCTGGCCAGGCTCTCCAGGTGCAGGTCGGCGAACAGCACGGTCTCGCTGTTCGGGGTGGAGTCGGCGGCGATGCCGTCGCGCGCGAACGGGAAGTCGCTGGGGGTGAGGATGCAGCTCTGGCCGTACTGGATGTCGAAATTGTTGACGCCGGGCAGGTTGCCCACGTTGCCGGAGAGCACCACGTAGCACTGGTTCTCCACCGCGCGGGCCTGCGCGCAGTAGCGCACGCGCAGGTAGCCTTCGCGCACGTCGGTGCAGAACGGCACGAACAGGATCAGCGCGCCCTGGTCCACCAGGTGGCGCGCCACTTCGGGGAATTCGCTGTCGTAGCAGATCATCACGCCGACAGGGCCGCAGTCGGTCAGCACCGTGGCGGCGCCGTCACCGCCCGAGATGTTCCAGGTGATGCGCTCGCTGGGCGTGGGGTGCAGCTTCTCGCGTTCGTGGATCGAGCCGTCGCGCAGGCACACGTAGCAGACGTTGTGGATGTCGCCGTTGGCCTGCTCGGTGGGGTGGGTGCCGGCGATGATGTTGATGTTGTAGTGCACGGCCAGCCGGCCGAACAGCTCCTTCACCTGCGGCGTGTACTGGCTGAGCTTGCGGATCGTTTCGGTGGCCGGCAGCTCGGTGTTCTCGATCGACAGCAGCTGCAGCGTGATCATCTCGGGGAAAACCACGAAGTCCGCGTTGTAGTCGGCGGCGATGTCGGTGAAATACTCGACCTGGGTGGCGAATTCCTCGAACGAGGCGATGCGCCGCTGCAGGTATTGCACCGAGGCGACGCGCACCGTGCTGGGCAGCAGGCGCGGAGAGGAGGTCGAGGGAATGTCCGGCTGGTCGAGCAGCAGCGGATTGCGCCATGCCAGGTGCACCGCATAGCCCAGCGAATCGTGGTCCGAGGGTACATAGTTGCGCAGCAGGCCGATCACCTCGAAATCGTTGGCCAGCTGGAAGCTCAGCGTGAGGTCGCGGCGGCGGCCTTCCTGCACTGCCTGCACGTAGCCCTCGGCGCTGCCGTAGCGCTGGATGTTGCGCGCCAGCCCCGGAATGCGCCCGCCGAACACGATGCCGCGCAGCTTCAGGTCCATGCACAGCCGCTTGCGCGCCAGGTACAGGCGCTGGCCGATGCGCATGCGGCGATAGTCCGGGTGCACCACCACCTCGATGCCGTACAGCCAGTTGCCGTCCGGCTTGTGGCGCGAGGCCATGCCGCCGGCGGTGATCTGGACCCAGGTATGCGGCGCCAGCGCGGCGGCCTCGTCGATGCGGAAGGTGGCGCAGTAGCCCACCACCTTGCCTTCGTATTCCACCACGAACTGGCCCTGCGGGAAGTGCGTCTGCTGGGAGCGCAGCATTTCTGCCGAGTAGCCGTTTTCGGGCGTGTAGACGCGTGCGGTGAGCTCGACCAGCGCCGGCACGTCGTCGGGCGCGGCCAGTCGCAGGCGCAACTTGGGGATGCGTTCGCCGTTTTTCTTTGCCATGCACGCATGCTGCGGTGGCGTGGGTGAAGCGGATGCGAGCGCGACGATTACAATGCGCGCATCACATACGGGAGTCATCCATGAACCAGGCCATCTGCATGTGTTTCCTGCGACAGGTGTCGCCATGAGTGCCGTCGTGAGCGGCTGGAGTGGCCGGGTCGACCTGCCGGAAGGTCCCGCCACGCGGCGCTGGCACCAGTGGGTGCGCGAGCCCGTGGCCGGTGCCGCGCCTGGCGTGGCGGTACTGGGCTTTGCCAGCGACGAGGGCGTGCGCCGCAACGGCGGCCGGGTGGGTGCGGCCGAGGGCCCCGCGGCATTGCGCGCGATGCTCTCCAGCCTGCCGCTGCTCGACGACACGCCGCTGTATGACGCAGGCACGGTGGACGTGGTCGACGGCGACCTCGAAGGCGCGCAGCAACGCTACGCCGAAAAGCTGTCTGCGCTGCTCGACGCCGGCCACCTGCCGGTAGGCCTCGGCGGCGGCCACGAGATCGCGTTCGCCACGTACCAGGGCCTGGCCCGGCATCTGGGCGAGCGGCGCCCGCGCGTGGCCATCGTCAACATCGACGCCCATTTCGACCTGCGCCGGCAGGATCGCGGCAGTTCCGGCACGCCGTTCCTGCAGGCCATCGAGCACGCGGCGGCGCACGGTCTGCCGCTGGACTACTGCGTGTACGGCATCAGCGCCTCGGCCAATACGCGCGTGCTGTTCGACACCGCCGCCGAGCTCGGCGTGCATTACGTGCGCGACGACGAGCTGGGCCTGCTCGACCTGCCCGCGCGCATCGCGGAGCTGCAGGCGAAGCTGGCGAACGTCGACGTGATCTACCAGACCATCTGCCTCGATGCATTGCCGCATGCGATGGCGCCCGGCGTCAGCGCGCCCAGCGCGCGCGGCGTGCCGCTGGAGGTGGTCGAGCCCTTGCTCGACGCGATCGCCGCTACCGGCAAGGTGAAGGTGCTGGACGTGGCCGAGCTGTCGCCGCCGTTCGACCGCGACCGTGTCACGGCCCGTGTCGCCGCACGCCTGATCCATCGCGCCACGCATGCGATAGGACGTGCCGCAGGAAACTGAGTTGGGTTCCGGTCAGGTGGATAAGGGCCGGCTGAACCTTTTCCGGAAAGCGCCGGGCCGGCAGTCATCGCGCCACGGATGCATGGCGTTTCATGCAGCACATCCCCCACGAGGAGTGCGCCATGCGTCGTTTCCTGTCTGCCTGCCTGATCTCCGCCGCCTTGTTGGGTGGCAGCTGTGTGCTCACCGGATGCGTGATGGTGGCGCCGCGCCCCGTCCATGTGTGGGTGCCGGGCTACTGGGGCCCGGGCCATGTCTGGGTCGGCGGTCACTGGCGTTATCGCTGAGGCCCGGGCCGTTTGCGGCCGGGATGGCGCGCGGCCTGCGCCGTCCCGGCCATTGACCGGTGTTCGCGCAGGAAGTCGATGAACACGCGCAGCTTCGGCGGCACCTGGAAGCGGCTGGGGTAGTAGAGGTGGAAGCCGGCGAACGGCGGCAACCAGTCGTCCAGCACGCTTTCCAGCCGGCCGTCGGCCAGTGTCTCGCGCGCGAACGGTTCCAGCACGCAGGCCAGCCCTGCGCCCGCGGTCGCGGCGCGCACCGCCAGCGGCACATGGTTGACGGTGAGCCGGCCATCCACCGGGATCTCGAACCACTGGCCCTTGCGCGGACCGCCCTTGTGCGCGAATTCCCAGCGGTACAGCGCGCGGCTGCTGATCTGGCGGAAGTTGATGCAGTCGTGCGCTTCCAGCTCGCGCGGCTGTGTCGGCCGGCCGTGGCGCGCGAAGTAGGCCGGCGAGCCCACCACCACCGAGCGCATCGGCCCGCCCACCGGCAGCGCCACCATGTCGCGCTGCAGGCGCTCGCCGAGGCGGATGCCGGCATCGAAGCCCTCGGCGATCAGGTCGCTGAGGCCGTTGTCGACGTGGATGTCCAGCTTCACCTCCGGCCAGCGCGCCATGAATTCGCCCAGCAGCGGGTCGAGCAGGGCGATCGCCACCACGTCCGGCACGGTGAGGCGCAGCAGGCCGGCAGGGCGGTCGCCGTGCTGGCGCAGCGCATCCATCGCCGCATCCAGTTCCTTCAGCGCCGGGGTGATCCGCTGCAGCAGTTCGTGACCTGCCTCGGAGAGGCCCACGCGGCGCGTGGTGCGATGGAGCAGGCGCGTGCCCACCTGCGTTTCCAGTTGCCGCAATGTCTGGCTCAGTGCCGAGGCGGTGACGTCCAGCGCCGCCGCGGCACGGGTGAAGCTGCCGTGTTCGGCGATGGCGCGGAACGCGCGCAGGGCGTAGTCGTCACGCATGGGCAAGGCTCCATGATTGATTAGCATGACTTCATAAAGCATCAACATGCTGTCGGTTTTTCGGTGCAATCGCAAGGCGCAGACTGGCGTCCGTTCCACTCACCCACCGGAGATCCGCCATGTCGCTGGACTACTACACCCTCGGCCGTTCCGGCCTGCGCGTCAGCCGCCTTGCACTGGGCACGATGACCTTCGGCGAAAGCTGGGGCTGGGGTTCGGACGAAGCCACCGCGCGTGCGATGTTCGACCGCTACCTGGCCGCCGGCGGCAACTTCGTCGACACCGCCGACCTGTACACCGAGGGCCAGAGCGAGACCCTGCTGGGCCGGTTCATCGCCGACAGCGGCAGCCGCGACCGCGTCGTGCTGAGCACCAAGTTCAGCTACAACGCCGAGCCGGGCAATCCCAATGCCGGCGGCAACGGGCGCAAGAACATCCTGCGCGCCGTAGAAGGGTCGCTGCGCCGCCTGCGGACCGACTACATCGACCTCTACCTGCTGCACATCTGGGACCGCCTCACGCCGGCGGAGGAAGTGCTGCGCACGCTGGACGACCTGGTGCGCGCCGGCAAGATCCGCTACGCGGGCCTGTCCGATGTGCCGGCCTGGTACGCCGCGCAAATCCAGACCCTGGCGCATGCGCATCACCTGCAGCCCCTGGTCAACCTGCAACTGCAGTATTCGCTGGTGGAACGCAACATCGAGCGCGAATACGCGCCGCTCGCGCAGGAACTCGGCTACGGCATCACGGCGTGGAGCCCGCTTGGCATGGGCATGCTTTCGGGCAAGTACAAGCCCAGCGAATCCGGCCACGATGGCGATGGCGACGGCCGCATCCAGGCGCTGAAGGGCAGCGGGCTGGTGTCGTTGCAGGACAAGTTCACGCCACGCAACTGGGCCATCGTCCGCGCCGTGGAGCAGGTGGCGCGCGAGCACGGCCTGTCGATGGCACGGGTGGCGATCCAGTGGGCGGTGCGCCGTCCCGCGATCGGCTCGGTGATACTCGGCGCGCGTACGATGGCGCAGTTCGAGGACAACCTCGCCGCGCTGGATCGCCCGCTGCCCGACGAGGCGTTGCGCCTGCTGGACGACGTTTCCGCACTGCCGCAGCAGTTCCCGTACAGCTTCTTCGAGCAGGCGCAGCAGGAACGCATCCATAGCGGCGCAGCGGTCGGCGACAAGCCGGACGGCTACCGTGCGCCGGTGCGTGTGGCAGCTTCCGAAACCAGCGCCACGCAGGGCTTGGTGGCAGCGAATCCGCGTTGATCGCACATAACGGAAACCGAGGAGATTCCCCATGACAGTGACGACATCATCGGTCGAAGCGGACGGCGCCCGCCTGCACGTCGAAGCGGCGGGCCATGGCGAGGCGGTGACCATGCTGCACGGCTTCCTGGTCGACAGCCGGCAGTGGGATCACGAGTTCGCCGCGCTGGCGCACGACCATCGCGTGCTGCGCTACGACGCGCGCGGTTTTGGCCAGTCGGGGATCGTGCCAGGTCGCGCGTATGCGCACCACGAGGATCTTGCCGCGGTGCTGGATGCCTGCGGCGTCGAACGCACGGCCTTGCTGGCCTGTTCCGGCGGTGCTGCCACCGCGCTGGATTTCACGCTCGCGTATCCCGAACGTGTCAGCGCCCTGATCTTCGTCGGCGCCGGCTACTGGGGCAGGTTCGCCGACCGCACGCCGGCCGCGCGTGCCTTCCTCCAGGCACTCGGCACCTACGACGTGCCGGGCATGATCGACAGCTCTTTGCGTGCCTTCACCGATGGGCCGCTTCGCGCATCGGCGGATGTCGACCCCGGTGTCCGCCGCCGCACCGAGGCGATGACCGCGCTGCAGTTCCGCCTCGAACCCAATTACTGGCGCCATGCCGCGCAGGACCAGCGCACACCGCAGCCTTCCGCGCTGGATCGCCTGGACGAGCTTGCCGTGCCGGCCCTGCTGATGGTGGGCGGCGAGGACCAGCCCGAAGTGCAGGAATTGTCCGCCCGGCTCGCCGATGGCATCCGCCATGCGCAGTTGCTGGTGGTGCAGGGGGCGGGACACCACGCCAACATGGAGGCGCCGGAGGCAGTGCTGGCCGAGATCCGTCGCTGGCTGGCACGACACGCGACGCGCGGAGCGGCAGCGGTCGGCATGGGAAACGGGTCAGCGCCTCATGCATCGCGCTGGGTCGCCCCGACCTGAGGACCGGCGACCATCGGCGGGGGCGCTCGGATCCCATGCAAAAAAGCCGCGCCGGCGCGGGCCGACGCGGCTTCCCGCTGCGCAGGGGAGGGGCTGCGCGAGCGTTACCTGCTGGCTTACTGGCCGCTCGGCGTGCCGCTGCCGGTCGGGTGCTGGGCCTTGAACTGCTGCCACTGCTGTTTGCGGGCCTGCTGCTGCGCCTTCATCGAGGCCAGCTGCGACTGCTGGGCCGGGGTCAGCACGTTGTAGATCTGCGCGCGGACGTTGGCCATCTGCTGCACGCGAGCCGTGGTGGCGGCGCCTTCGGCCTGGGCCAGCGAAGCGGCGGCGGCCTGGTAGCCGGGATCGGTCGGGCTCATCGCCTGGAACGCCTGCCGCTGCTGGCGCACGGCCTGGAACTGGCTCTTGTTCTGGGTGAAGCTGCTCTTCATGATCTGCTTGATGCTGGCCTTCTGGGCGTCGCTCAGGTTGAGCTTGTGCAACGCCATCATGCCGTGCGCGCCGCCGTGATGGCCCCAGCCGCCGTGCGGGCCGGGGGCGCCTTGTGCGGCGACGGCGAAGCTGCCGATCGCCAGCGCCGAGCTCAGGGCCAGGCCGATGAAAAGGTTCTTGCGCATGGTTGTCGCCTCTTGTCGTGGGGAGTGGAACGTGTGTTTATTGGACGACATCCGGGCGTGTATGTTCTTTGCGGAAGCGTAAAGATGGGTAAAGCCTTTGGGTGGGCCATCGTCGATCCGCTAAATAACCTGCCATGTCACGCATCCTGATTGCCGACGATGATCGCGCGCTGTGCGGCCTGCTGGCCGAGTACCTGCGGCGCGAAGGTTTTGCCGTGGACCTTGCCCACGACGGCGAGGAGGCGCTGGCGCGGCTGCACAACGCGGCGCAGCGGCCCGACCTGCTGATCCTCGACGTGATGATGCCGGGCCGCGACGGCCTCGAGACGCTGCGCGAGCTGCGCATGAAATACCGCCTGCCGGTGATCATGCTTTCCGCCCGCGGCGAGCCGGTGGACCGGGTGGTGGGTTTGGAACTGGGCGCGGACGACTACCTCGCCAAGCCGTGCCTGCCGCGCGAGTTGCTGGCCCGCATCCGCGCCCAGCTTAGGCGCAACGTGCCGGGCACCGCTTCCGGGGAACTGCAGCTTGGCGTGCTGCGCCTGCTGCCCGGCGAACGCCGGGCCCTGGTGGAGGAGCACGAGCTGTCGCTCACCGGCGCCGAGTTCCAGCTGCTGCTGGCGTTGGCGCAGCGCGCGGGCGAGCTGGTGGACAAGGCGGCGCTCACCCGCCTCGCGCTGGGGCGCGAGCTGGAGCGCTATGACCGCAGCATCGACGTGCATGTGAGCCGCCTGCGCCACAAGCTGGCCGAGGCTTCGGCGCAGTCGCCGCGGATCGACGCGGTGCGCGGCGCCGGTTACGTGTTGGTGGCGGGCGTGCCATGAATCCGTTCAAGAGCTCGCTCTACTGGCGCCTGCTGCTGTGGTTCTGCGCGGTGAACCTGCTGGTGCTGGTGCTGGGCGGCTTCCTTACCCGGCGTTTCGTCGAATACACCACGGCGGTGGAGATCGACTGGAGCGCACTGGCGCAATCGGCCGACCAGACCTACGAGCAGGGCGGTGCGCCCGCGCTGGCGCAATGGATCGAGCGGCAGCGCCATGACGGTGTCGAGGCCACGTTGTTCGAGGATGGCCAGCCGTTGCAACCGATCCGCTTGCCGGCCTCGGTGTGGCACTCGCTGCCGGCGATGCTGTCCGCCGACCGCGGCATGGTGCTGCGGCCGTGGCGCGGCCAGTACCAGTCCGTGTACGTGGCGGTGCAACCCGTCGCCGGCGCCGACGGACACGTCCGCCAGCTGGTGGCGATGAGCCGCTCGCACATGCGCCTGCGGCCGCAGACGCGCGAGAAGATCCTGCTCGGCGTGCAGTTCGCGCTGTCCCTGCTGTGCATCGGCCTGGTGGGGTGGTGGGTGGCGCGCAGCGTGGCGAAGCCGGTGCAGGCGCTGCGCGAGGCGACGCGGCGCATGGCCGCCGGCGAGTTGTCGACGCGCGTGGACCATCCCGGCGGCGCCTCGCGCGATGAATTGGTGCAGCTCGCCGGCGATTTCGACGCCATGGCCGAGCGCATCGAGGCGCTGGTCACGCACGACCGGCGCGTACTGCAGGATCTCTCGCACGAGTTGCGTTCGCCGCTGGCGCGCCTGCAGCTGATCCTCGACCTGGCCCAGCGCAGCGACGACTCCGCGGCGGCGGAGCGTTACTTCCGCCAGGCCGAGCAGGAGATTGCCCGGCTCGATCGCATGACCGGGGACATGCTGGCGCTGTCGCGCATGGAGGGTGGTCTGCCGGGCATGGAGCGCGAGCGTCTGGACCTCGCCGAACTGGCGCGCGACAGCCTGCGGCAGGCGACGCTGGAAGCGGACGCGCGCCATATCGACCTGCACTGGCTGCCCGCCAGCGGCCCGGTCGAAGTGGTCGGCAGCCCCGTGTTGCTGGAGCGGGCGCTGGGCAACCTGATCTCCAACGCGATCAAGTACAGCCCCGAGGGTGGCCGCGTGGAGCTGGCGGTGCGTGTCGTGGCCGGGCAGGCCGAATGCGTGGTGCGCGACCACGGCCCCGGCGTGCTGGAGGACGAACTCGACTCCCTGTTCCGGCCGTTCTTCCGCGGCAGCAACGCCGCGCGCGCCGACGGCCACGGCCTGGGCCTGGCCATCGCGCAACGCGTGGCCAAGGCGCACGGCGGCGAAATCCTCGCCCGCAACGGCGACGGCGACGGCCTGGAGGTGAAGTTGAGGTTGCCGGTGGTCGGCGATTGAAGGCCTCCATGCAGCATCGCCGCGAGAGCGGGCGGAGGATTTTTCCGCGGTCCAGAAATATTCTGTGGATCTTCGTCGCAGCGGTCGTTGTCCTGTATTTCGCCCTGCCTGCGGCACTCCTGCGCTGGAGTCTCGACCGGCTGATATTCAGCGCGCAGTCCAATGGCCGGACGCACGAGGACCAGCGGTTCGACGTTGCCGTTTCGCCTGGAACCACTGTCGTGGTGCGCAGATATGGCGACGCCAGGCAGGCGTGCGCATTCTTCTTTCCGGGACAGCACGGCGGCATCGGCACCTACGAGAGAACGCTGTTCCCCCTGATACGGGGGGCCGGGGCCGATGTTTACGCCATTTCATACCCCGGACAGGACGGGGCGCAGGGGTATTCGCACAGGGATCTCCTGCCCGCCCAGCTTGCGATGGCGATATCGCAGGTGAGCAAAGCGGTTCGTTGCGACATGGGGCGCAGCGTCTTCGTTGGCCGATCGCTCGGTGCAACCGTGGCGCTGGTGGAAGCATCGAAATTCAGGCCCAGGGGCGTACTCGTCGACGGGCTCGGGGCGGACCTGCCCAGTGTCGTCCGGGCATGGATCAGTCGGCATCCGGCGCTGGTCGGCTGGCAGATGCTCCCTGTGCGCGCGTTGCTGGGGCGGCCGGACTATGCCGCCGCACCGCTTTTCGGGCAAATTCCATCCGTGCCAGTCTCGGTGTTTCAGGGGACGGCCGATACGGTGACGCCCTATGCGCTTGCGCGGAGTGCGACGCTGGGACACTCGAACGTGACATTTGCGACGGTGGATGGCGCTACGCATCAAGACACATACCTGCTTGCCGGGGATGCATACGTCAGAAGCCTGTGTTTGTTGCTGGATGCAGACAGTTCGCGGAGTAGATGATTCTGCCTGATGCCACCGACCTGCCGATGCGCCGCAGCGCCTTCGCCGCCGTGGGACTGGCGCTGTGCGCGGCGCTGTTCTTCACGATGACCTATGTGCTCAACCGCAGCCTGGTGAGCGGCGGCGGGCATTGGGCGTGGGCGGTGATCCTGCGTTACCTGATCACCTTGCCCTTGCTGGCGTTGGCGCTGCCGTGGCGCGGCGGGCTGGGCGAGTTGCCGCGCGAGCTGCGTGCGCATCCGCGTGCGTGGCTGGTGTGGAGCAGCGTGGGTTTCGTGCTGTTCGGCATACCGCTGACCTGGGCCGCCGGCAGTGGGCCGGCGTGGCTGGTGGCGGGCAGCTTCCAGACCACGGTGCTGGCGGGGCCGCTGCTGGCGCCGTTGATCTATCGCGACGCGCGCCGACGGTTGGCGTGGCCCACGCTGGCGATCGGCGCGCTGATCGTGGCGGGCGTGTTCGCGCTGCAATGGGGCCACGCCCACGGCAAGCTCAGTGCCGGCGATTGGCTGGCGGTGGGCGCGGTGGTGCTTTCCGCGTTCGCCTATCCGCTGGGCAACCGCATGCTGCTGCTGCATCTGGAAACCAGCGCCCAGCGGGTGAATGCCTTGCAGCGCGTGTTCGGCATGACGCTGTGCAGCTGGCCGTTGTGGCTGCTGATTGCGCTGGCAACGTTGTGCACGGTGGGTTGGCCAAGCTGGCGCGAAGTGTTGCTGGCCGGCGGTGTGGCCTTGTCCTCGGGCGTGATCGCCACCGTGCTGTTCTTCGCCGCCACCGACCGCGTGCGCACGCAGCCCACCGCGCTGGCTGCGGTGGAAGCGATGCAGGCGGCCGAGCTGCTGTTCACCACCGTGCTGGGCGCGGCCCTGCTCGGCGAGGCCTGGCCGCATGGCTGGGCGCTGCTCGGTGCGCTGGCGATCATTGTTGGCATCGCGCTGTTCGGCTGGGTGAGCGGGCGCGAGGCGGCGGGAGACGACGAGGCCGTGCGCGCGTTGCGCGGCGACCGCAGTGCGTAAGAGCCTGTTCAAAGTCTCCGCGTGGCCCGCGCCGGAAGCTGTTTGCACGCAGGCCAAGGAAGAGCGAAGGAGTGGACGTCCGTCCACGACCGAGCGATGACGCCGGCATGGGGACAAACAGCCCCGGCCCTTCGGGTTGCCTTGCCCTGGCCGCCATGCGGCAGCGCGCGGCTGGGCCTGCCAGCCAGGCAGGCGCTGCACCAGGCACTACCACCTGACAGCCAGGGCAAGGCAACGCGAGCTACGCGGAGACTTTGAACAGGCTCTCAGGGCCTGTCGCAAGCAGGCTCCATGGCTTAAATCGCCTGCCTGCCGTAGCGGTACTCCATCATCAGCCACAGCTTGCGCTGGTTCACGCTGAAGCTGCCGGCGCGGTAATCGCCGTATTGCAGTTCCAGGCCCAGGCGCGTGCCGAGGCTGGCGAGCACGCCGACATCGGTTTCACTGCCGTAGCGCGGGCCGTCGCCGCTGGCGGGCTGGAAGTCGTGACGGGTGACTTGCCAGCTCAGCCGTTGCCACGGCAATTGGCCTTGCAGGCCCGCGTAGCGATCACGCAGGCCGTGCGACGGGACGGCGAACACGCCGACCCAGCCGTCGAAGCTATGTCCCGAGCCGTAGGCGATGTTGAAGGCGGTGTGGCCATTGCCGCCCAGCGACTCCTCGCCTGCCCGCGCCGAGATCGCCGGCAGGCCGTAGTCGAGCTCGAACAGGTGGTAGGGCAGGCTGAAATGCGCGGGGTTGTTGGCGTAGTCCTGTTGGCGTGCGGCCTCGGCCGTCCAGCCCAGCTTCGTTTGCCCGAAGAGTGCGCTGCCGACCCAGCGTGCACCTTCGGTGCGCACGGAGTCGGTCGGCAGCGTGAGGTTTTTCACGAAGTAGGCATAGGCTGTCAGCTTGCCCAGCGGCAGTGCCTGATCCACGTGCAGCAGCTTGCCGTCGAGCTTCCAGCGGCGTTGGTCGATGTCGGGGAAATCCGCGCCCACGGTGCGGTTGACCTGGCCGATCCAGTCGTAGGCCAGGGTGGTGCCGCTGCCCAGGTTCAGGTAGCCGGTGATGCCGTCGAAGGACTGTGGGTTCTGGCGCCAGGCGTTGGAGCTGAAGAAGCGCCGGTCGTCCAGGTTGAGGTATTGCCTGCCGGCACGGACGCCTGCGGTATCGTCTGCGTAGCCCACCCATGCGCTGCTCAATTCGGTGGAAGGGGGATCGGCTTCGGCGGGGTAGGGTGTGCGCCTGCCGGTGGTGTCGTTGTATTGGCGACCGAACAGCGAGAGCACCCTGGTGCCTTCCGCATAGGCGGAGAAACCGGGCAGCGGCGTCCACAGGTAACCCAGTTGCAGGCGCAAGGTGTGGGCGTGGCCGGTGTCGGCGAGGTTGGCCTGGTGCAACGTGCTGTCGCGGTAGCGCAGGTCGATGTAGGGCACGCCGTCGTCGGCATGGGCGAGCGGGGCCAGCAGCAGGCCGGCGAGCAGCAAAAGGGAGCGTCTTCGCATGCGGGATCACGGCTTCTTCGCGGGGTGATCCGAGTCTGCTGATGAATGGACGTCCAAAAAAATGAAGCCTTGGCATGTGGATATGACGTCCGGGCTTGCTACAAAAATTGTTTCAAGTGATTTCGTTTTAGATCGTTTTCTTGCGTAATGTCGGCCAACAGGTTACATATCGGGCTTCGATCATCGACCGAGGGGAGCCGCCATGCGTCATCCACGAGCTTTGGGCCTGCTGACCTGTGCCTTGCTTGCCGGCAGCATCAGCGCTGCCGTGGCGCAGACGCAGACGCTCCAAGATGGCGTGCAGCTGCGCTGGAACGCCGACCAGTACGGCAACCACCGCTACACCGTCGCCGTGGCCAAGCCCGCCACGGCGGTGCAGGCGACGATCCCCTGGCACCGGCGCGACCACCATCCCGAAAGCGTGGCCACCATCGTGGTTGGTCCGGACGGGCAGGTGGTGGGCAACGTGGTGCGCGAGCGCATCGACCAGGCCGAAGGCGTGCTGGCGTTCGAGGCGAAGCAGGCCGGCACCTATGCGATCTACTACCAGCCCTATATCAGCAGCGGTTCGCGCAACTACCCCACGGTGAAATACCGCGCACCGACGGATACCGCCGACGCCGCGTGGGTGAAGAAGAATCGTCTCGACGATCCGCGCCGCGCGGCGAAGCTGCCACAGGCGCGCGTGACCGGCTACCAGGCGGTGGACGATTTCGACGCCTACACCGACATGGAGCACACCGCCACGCCGGCCGAAGTGCAACGCGTGCTGGCGGCGAACCCCGGCCAACCCTGGCTGCTGTTCCCGGAGACGCGCGAGCACCCGATCCGCATGTTCACCCAGCTCCCCGAGCGCTGGGCCGGGCGCGGCGCGGGCGGCAATTTCGCCGATCATGCGTTGCGCGGCGAATACCTGGGCTTCCAGGTCGGCCTGTGGACCGCGCGCGCCGCGGCGCAGGACGTGCGCGTGAGTTTCGGCGAGCTGCATGGTCCGGATGGCGCCGCGATCCCGGCCGCGCGGCTCACCTGCTTCAACCTCGGCGGCATCGACTATGCCGGCAAGCCGTTCACCGATCGCCTCGACGTGGCGCAAGGGCGCGTGCAGCCGTTGTGGATGGGGCTGGACGTTCCCGCCGACGCCAAGCCCGGCGTCTATCGCGGCACGCTGACGATCAGCGCGGACGGCGTGCCGCCGCGGCAGGTGCCGCTGGCGATCACCGTAGATGCAGGCGAAGCGGTGGCGCACGGCGACAATGATCCCTCCAGGCTCACCCGCCTGCGCTGGCTGAATTCCACGCTGGCGCAGAACAACGACCTGGTGAAGCCGTTCACCGCGGTGACCGTGCATGGCGCGAAGCTCGGCATCCTCGGGCGCACCGTGATGCTCGCGCCCAGCGGCCTGCCGGCGCAGATCGACAGCTTCTTCGACGAACGCATGACCGGCTACACGAAAACTCCACGCGCCTTGCTGGCAGCGCCGATGCAATTGCTGGTGCAGGACGCTGGCGGCAGCACGCATGCCCTGAATGCTGCGGGCACGCCCAAGGTCGTGGTGGATGGCCCCGGCAAGGTGCACTGGCAGGTGGCGGGGCAGGCCGGCCCGCTGCGTGGCGAGGTGACCGCGAGCCTGGAGATGGACGGCACGCTCAGCTACGCGATCGCACTCACCGCCACACAGGCGGTGAAGCTCGACGACATCCGTCTGGAGATCCCGCTGAAGAACGACGTGGCGCAGTACGAGCTGGGCCTGGGCCGCACCGGCTCCGCCACGCCGGACAGCTTCGCGTGGAAGTGGAACGTGGAGAACAACCAGGACGGCGCATGGATCGGCGCGGTGAACGCGGGCCTGGAATTCCACCTGCGCGATGAGCATTACCGGCGTCCGCTCAACACCAACTTCTACCACCAGCAGCCGCTGGTGATGCCCAGCTCGTGGGACAACGCGGGCGCCGGCGGCATCACGTTTGCGCGCGACGGCGCGCGCTACCTGGTCAAGGCATTCAGCGGCGCGCGCACGATGGCGGCGGGACAGACGCTGCACTACGACCTCGTGCTGCGGGTGACACCGTTCAAGGTCATCAAGCCGGCGCAGCACTTCGCCGAGCGCTACTACCACGGCTACGCCAACCTCGAGCAGATCAAGGCCGAAGGCGCGAACGTGGTGAACATCCACCATGCCACGCCGATCAATCCGTGGATCAACTACCCGTTCCTCACGCCCGTGGCGATGAAGGCCTTCATCGACCAGGCGCATGCATTGGGCATGGAGGTGAAGATCTACGACACCATCCGCGAGTTGTCCGACCGCTCGCCCGAACTGCCGATGCTGGAAAGCCTCACTGGTTGCCGCATCGGCGCCGACGGCAAGGCCGCGCCCGGGCCGTGCAGCGAGATCATCAGCGCCGGCAGGGGCGGCGGCTTCTCCTGGCTGCAGGAGCATCTGGATGGCGACTACATCCCCGCCTGGCATGTGCCGGAGAACCGCGACGCGGCGGTGATCGACGCCGGCCAGAGCCGCTGGCACAACTACTACATCGAAGGCCTGGACTGGCTGGCGCGCAACGTCGGCATCGATGGCTTGTACCTCGACGACGTGGCCTACGACCGCACCACCATGAAACGCGTGCGCAAGGTGCTGGACGCGCATCGCCCGCACCCGCTGATCGACCTGCATTCGGCCAGCCAGTTCGACGCGCGCGACGGCTACATCAACAGCGCGCTGCTCTACATGGGCCTGTTCCCGTACATCGACCGCCTGTGGTTCGGGGAGGAGTTCGATTACGAACACACCTCGCCCGCGTACTGGCTCACCGAGATCTCCGGCATCCCCTACGGCCTGATGGGCGAGATGCTGCAGAACGGTGGCAACCCGTGGCGGGGCATGGTGTTCGGCATGACCAATCGCCTGCCGTGGACCGGCGGCGACCCGCGCCACCTGTGGCAGCTCTGGGATGCGTTCGGCATCGAGCAGGCGGACATGATCGGCTGGTGGGTGCACGACACGCCGGTGAAAACCGGCAACCCGGACGTGCTCGCCACCAGCTACGTGCGCAAGGGTGACAAGACCCTGGTGTCGATCGCTTCGTGGGCGCCCGCCACGACGAAGGTGAAGCTGACGATCGACTGGAAGATGCTCGGCTTGAATCCTTCGCGTGTCCGCCTGGTGGCGCCTGCGGTGGAGGGCTTCCAGCCCGCCGCCACGTTCAAGCCGGGCGACGCGATCCCGGTGGAGCCGGGCAAGGGTTGGCTGCTGGAGCTTGAGCCGGCGCGTTGAGCGCCGGCCTCGCGAGAGCCGCGAAAGCCCGTGACGACCGGCACAGGTTTTCGCCCATACCGGGGCGTACACAGCAGCTTCCCCCGGCGCGTGTCCGCGCCGGTTTGCGCCACTCCACGCATCGAGGGCTGTCACGCATGAACCAGACCGGTCGAGCCATACTCTGCGGCGGCTTCATCGCCGGCACCATCGACATCGGCGCCGCGGCGCTTATCAACCATCTCAGTCCCGCCATGATCCTGCATGCGATCGCCAGCGGCGTGCTGGGCAACGCCTCGTTCCAGGCCGGTGCGCCGGCCGCCTGGCTGGGGCTGGGCCTGCAATGGGCGATGTCGCTGCTGATCGCCGCGATCTTCGTGATGGCCGCCACGCGCATGACCTGGCTGCGCGGCCGCTGGCCGCTGGCGGGGCTGGCCTACGGCGTGGCGATCTACGTGGTGATGAATTACGCGGTGGTGCCGCTGTCCGCCGCGCCGTTCAAGGCGCCGGCCGCGCCGATGCCGGTCGTGCTGAACCTGCTCGCCATGCTGCTGTTCGGCCTGATCGTGGCGTTCTTCGCGCGCAAGCCGGCGCGCGCCTGACGATACGCCGGCGCCACGCGCGGCCAGACGCGGCGCCGGTGGCGCAGGGTCGATCATCGTGCCGGGCGGGATTATCCTGACGCATCCCCGCCCACCCGAAGCCTCGGCACCTGATGGACGCCCAAAGCCACGCTGTCGCGTCGCCGGTCACGGACGACTACATCCACCATGGCACGCCCGCGTTCCGCCGCACCAACCTCGCGCTGTTCGCCGCGGGCCTGGCCACCTTCGGCCTGCTGTACTGCGTGCAGCCGCTGATGCCGGAGTTCAGCCGCGACTACGGCGTCAGCGAGGCCGGCGCGGCGATGTCGCTGTCGCTCACCACCGGCGTGCTGGCGTTCGCGATGCTATTCGCGGGTGGGCTGTCGGATGCCTGGGGGCGCAAGCCGGTGATGGTGGCTTCGCTGCTGTCCTCCGCGGTGCTGGTGCTGGCCAGCGCGGCGATGCCGAGTTGGGGCTCGCTGCTCGTGGTGCGCACCTTGCTGGGGCTCACGCTGAGCGGCCTGCCCGCGGTGGCGATGACCTATCTCAGCGAGGAGATGCACGTCGAGTCGATCGGCCTCGGCATGGGCCTGTACATCAGCGGCAGCGCGGTGGGCGGCATGGGCGGACGCCTCGTCACCGGCGTGCTCACCGATTTCTTCGACTGGCGCGTGGGCGTGGCCGTGGTGGGCGTGATCGGCCTGGCCTGCGCGCTGGCATTCTGGCGCGCGTTGCCGCCGTCGCGACATTTCGCGCGCCAGCCGCTCTCCACGCGCGCGCTGGCCGCGCGTTTCTCGGGCATGTTCCACGACCGCGGCCTGCCGTGGCTGTTCGTCGAGGGTTTCCTGCTGCTGGGCGCCTTCGTCACCGTCTACAACTACCTCGGCTACCGCCTGCTCGCGCCGCCGTACAACCTCAGCCAGGCCGTGGTGGGCCTGATCTTCGGCATCTACCTGATCGGCACCTTCAGTTCGGCGTGGATGGGCCATCTCGCCGGCCAGCTGGGCCGCCGCAAGGTGCTGTGGACGGCGCTCGCGCTGATGCTGGCGGGCGTGCTGCTGACGCTGGCCGCGTCGCTGTGGCTGATCACGCTGGGCATCGTGGCGATCACGTTCGGCTTCTTCGGCGGCCATTCCATCGTCAGCAGCTGGGTGGGCCGGCGCGCCGGCGCGGCGAAGGCGCAGGCTTCGTCGACGTACCTGTTCTGCTACTACATGGGCTCCAGCGTGGCCGGCGCCAGTGGCGGCCTGTTCTACGCCGCGCGCGGCTGGAACGGCGTGGCCGCCTTCGTCGGCGCGCTGGTATTGGCCGGCCTGGCGATCGCACTGGGGCTGATCCGGCTGAAGCCGCTGGTGAACGTGGCCACGCCGCCCACGCCGATGAGCAAGGGCGCGATGCCCTAGCGACGTTTTGTAGGAGCGCACCCTGTGCGCGATGGCTTTTGCTTCGATCAGACGCCAGAGCCATCGCGCACAGGGTGTGCTCCTACAAGGATTTATTGCGCCGCCGGCTTCAGCATGTCCTTCACCGCGTCGTAGTCGCCGTCGTTCGCGGCGGCGGGGATGCCGAGCAGGCGGGTCATCAGCGGGTAGACGTCCACGTTCGGGAACTCGGGCACGGTGAGGCCCTCGCGGAACGCCGGGCCGTGCGCCACGAACAGCGCCCGCATGCGCGGATCGGCGTTGTCGTAGCCATGGTCGCCGATGCTGACGTGGCCCTTGTGCCGCGCCTGGTATTCGGTGGTGGTGATGCGCCAGCCGGTGTCGGCCAGGCACACCAGTTGCGGCACGCGCGGGTTGCTGCCGTAGTGGAAACGGGCGGGGATGCGTGTCTTGTCCCAGCAGCGCATGTGCTGCTGCGGCTGTTCCAGCTTGCGCTCGATCGCGGCGAAGTCGTGGCCTGGCTTCGGATTGAAGCCGGCGAGGATGCCGAGGCTGACGGTGTGCACGTCGTCCAACGGCAGCAGCTTGTCGATCAGCACATTGTTTTCCAGCGGCACGCTGGCCATGCCGTGGTCGGCGAGCACGATCAGGTTGATCCGGTCGAACAGGCCGCGCTGCTTCAAGCCCTGCACCAGCCGCGCCAGCGCCGCATCGGTGTCGCGCAGCGCCTGGTTGACCTGGGGCGAATCCGGGCCATGGTCGTGGCCGGCGTGGTCGACCTCGTCGAAGTACAGGGTGAGGAAGCCGGGCCGCTGGTCGGCGGGCAGGTCCAGCCAGGCCAGCACCTGGTCCACGCGCTGGTCGGGCGTCACCTTGCCGTCGTAGGGTTTCCAGTAGTCCGGATGCCTGCCGTGGATGTCCGCCTCGCTGCCGGGCCAGAACATGGTGGCGGTGCGCAGGCCGTGCGCGTCCGCGGTCTCCCAGATCGGCGTGCCCTCGGCCCACCAGCGGCCGTCGCTCACTGCCTTGCGGTTGCCCAGCGAGAACTTGCCCAGCTGCGGATCGAACATGGTGTTGTTGACGATGCCGTGGTGGTCCGGATACAGGCCGGTGACCAGGGTGTAGTGGTTCGGAAAGGTCAGCGAGGGGAACGACGGCTGCATCGCTTCGGCGTGCACGCCGCTCTTCGCCAGCATGGCCAGGGTAGGCGTGAGGCCGCGGTCGATATAGTCCGCACGGAACGCGTCGATCGAGATCAGCAGCAGCGGTGCGGGGCGTGCGGCAGCCGTGGTGGCGGCTTGCGTGGTGGTTGCGGGGACGGGTGCTTGCGTGGCGCAACCGGCGCCAAGCGCCACCAGCACGGCCAGCAGCAGGCGAAACGGAATCTTCATGCAGGAATCCATACGATACGAACGTCCTTCCATGATCGCCTAAACGACATGACCATCGCACGTCTTTGGGGTGAAAAACTGCACCGTTCCATGCCGCACTGGCTGCTGGCGGGGTTGCTCGCTTTCACGGGCACGGCCATGGCGCAGACGTCCCCTGCGAACGCCCGCTTCCAGCAGTCCGTGCGGCAACAACAGGTCGGCGACCAGCTGCAGAAGAGCCAGCAGCAGGCGCAGCAGCGCCAGAACGTGGCGAACATGCAGCAACAGCCGTTGGCGCAGGGCGCCGCCGCGCGCAACCAGCAGGACCAGGCCAATCGCGCGCAGCAGGATCTCGAGAACGCCCGCCAGCAGGATCTCGTCAACCGGTACGGTGACGCTTCCGCGTTGCCGTCACGGCAGCCTGCCGCCGCGACGACCGGCACGTCGAAGAAATCGCAGGGCCACTGAGGCTTCGCTGGCACCTGTGCCCACGCGGATCAGGCGCGTCGACGCATGGGCAGGCACGCCGCGAACAGCAGGGCGACGAGCAGCACCAGATCCAGCCAGGCGAACCAGTCGCCCCAGCGGGAGTACAGCGTCCGTGTTTCGCGCAGCGGCAGGTTGCCTACCAGCGTGGTGTCGTGCCGCTCGCTGGACGCTTCCGCCAGCACGCGGCCGCGATCGTCGCTGAGCGTGAGGCGGCCGCTGCGCGCGGCCCGGGCGATGGCGAAACCGCTTTCCACGCCGCGCATGATGGCCATGCGGCTGTGCAGCCAGCCATCCACGCCGAAGTCCCAGGCAGGCACCAGCAGCAGCTGTGCGCCGAGCATCGCATAGCCTTGGCCGGTGTCGTGGAAATCCATGTCCTTGCAGATGGCCAGCCCGGTTCGCGGGGAGCCGTCCAGCATCGTGTAGCGCTCGCCGGGCGTGTACTGGTGCTCGAAGCCCGGGATCAGGTGGTGCTTGAAATAAGTGACTGGCGCGGAAGCGCTCGGCTGGAACGCCATGACCATGTTGCGCTCGGCATGTGGGTCGTTCCTGCCGTCGATGCCGATGTCCAGGATCAGGCCATCCTGTTGCGCCAGTGCGGCAAATGCCGGCACGGTGTCCGCGTTCGTGGCGAACGAGGTTTCGGGGATGACGACTGCCTTGGCGCCGGCGGCAGCGAGTTGCCCGATGGCCTCGGCATAGCGCGTTTCGAGGGCCTGGCCGGCGGTGCTGTCCAGTACAGGCCGGATCGGCTTCTCCAGCGACACCAGGCCGATGCGCAAGCTGCCGGTGGCGGCCGCCGCCAGACGCCAGATGCCGTAGCCGCATGCGGCTGCGACCAGCAGCACGGTGATGCCCACAGCCATCGTGCGCCCGCGCCGCGGTGCCGTGGGCGTCAGGCGCGCGGCGAGTGCGGCCGGCAGCAGCAGCACGAGAAAACCGATGCCCCAGATGCCGGTGACGGCAGCGATCTGGATGACCGGCAGCGCGTCCATCTGGCTGTAGGCAATGCTGCCCCAGGTGCCGTGCGGCGAGCCCAGATTGTTGAGGTATTCGATGGCGACCCACAGCGCAGGCACGGCCAGCGCAGCCGACACCACATGGCCCGAGCGGAGCAGGCGCCGGTAGAGCAATGCGCACAGCGCGAACACCAGCGCGGGCGCCGCGATCGAGTAGATGTCGAACTGCAGCGGGAGACCGATCACCCCGTGCAGGTAATCCCACAGGTTCATCCCGCCGACGGCATAGGCGACGAACGCCGCCAGCGCAGCCCATCGTGCCGGCACGCGCGGGGCCAGCCACAGCACGGGCAGTGGCGCCAGCCAGGTCAGCCACCACCGTGGATGCAGGCCGCTGCCGAACCACCAGACCAGCGCGGACAGTGCGGTTGCCGCCAGCCACGCCGGCAGCGCGTGACGATCAAGCCTTGATGCCATCGAGCAATCTCCCAATCGATGCCAGATAGAACTTGCGGAACTGCGCTTCGTCGTAGCTGAAGCGGCCGGCGCGGTAGAGCGCGATCAGGCCGTGCGTGTGTGCCCACAGCGTCATGGCGACGTCCCATGGGTCGTCTTCGCGCAGCAGGCCCTGGCGCATGCCTGCGGCCAGCGTGTCGGCGACCACGTTGAACGTGGGCGAGCGGCGCGTGCGGAAGTCCTCGGGAAAGCGTCGCGCGTCGTCGCGGCGCGCCGAGAAGGCATGGTCGAACAGGTGCGGATGGGCCAGTGCGTAGTCCAGGTATTTCTCCTGCGTGGCGAGCAGGCGCTTCAGGGTGTCGCGCTGGCGCGAGCGGCCGCGCCATTCCTGCGCCACCGTCTCGAAGCTATCGTCCGAGATCCGTTTCAGCAAGGCCTCGCGATTCGGGAAATGGCGATAGATCGCCATCGGCGTGATGCCGACCTGCTCGGCCACCCGCCGCATCGTCACGGCGTCCGCGCCCTCGCGGTCGAACAGGCGATGCGCGGCACGGAGGATCTTCGCGGCGGTATCCGGCTTCTTCATGTATACACTGTATACATCGGCGGGCGGCCACGGCAATAGGCCATCCGGCATGGCCAGGGGAGACTTGGGGTTTCCGGCGTGCCGGCTGGAGTCAGGATGCGGCGAACAGGTCGCCGTGCGCGATGCGCTGTTCCATCGACAATAGGTAGCGTTTCACCGGCAGGCCGCCACCGAAGCCGGTGAGGCTGCCGTCCGCGCCGATCACGCGATGGCAAGGCAGCACGATCGGCAACGGGTTGCGCCCGTTCGCGGCGCCCACCGCGCGTACCGCCTGCGGCTGGCCGATGCGCCGCGCCATTTCGCCGTAGCTGGTGGTGCTGCCGTAGGGGATGCGCGCCAATTCGTGCCACACCGCGAGCTGGAACGGCGTGCCCAGCGGATGCAGCGGCAACGCGAACACCTGCCGCGTGCCGGCGAAATATTCCTCCAGCTGCACGCGGGCGAACGCGAGCCGGTCCGGGTCGTGGCGCCAATGCGGTGCGGGCGCACGCTGGTGACGTCCGCTCTCGAACCACACCTCGCGCAGGCCCTGCGCATCGGCGACCAGGCGCAGCTGGCCGATCGGCGTGGGCAACTCGTCGTACCAGATCGTCTCCGGCGCATTCATGCGGTCGCTCCCTTGCGCTTCGCGCGCGGTGCCGGCGTGGCATCGGCGCTGCCACGCCACAGGTGGATCACTGCATAAGCGCGCCACGGCCGCCATGCCTCGGCCAGCGCGGTCAGCGCCTTCGTGCCAAGCGCCTCGCCATCGCCTGCGGCGGCACGGCGCAGGATCAGGTCGGCGGCCGGAAACGCGTCGGGGTGGTTCAATGCACGCATCGCCATGTAGTGCGCGGTCCATTCGCCGATGCCGGGGAGGGCGACCCAGCGCGCCACGAATTCGTCCAGCGGCTGCTCCGCGCGGAAATCCACATGGCCGTCCAGCAGCGCGCGCGCCATGCCGCGGATCGTCGCCGCGCGTGCCGTGGTCACGCCGATCTCGCGCAGGTCGGCATCCGCCAGCGCTTCGGGTGCGGGAAACAGACGGTCCAGGCCGAGCAGCGGCGCCGCGTCCAATGCCGCGCCGTGGCGCTGCACGAGGCGCGTGGCCAGCGTGCGCGCCGCGGCCACGCTCACCTGCTGGCCGAGGATCGCGCGCACCGCGATCTCGAAGCCGTCCCAGCTGCCCGGCAGGCGCAGGCCCGGGCGCCTGCGCAGCAGCGGGCGCAGTGTGGCATCGCTGCGCAACGCGCCGACGATCGCGCGCGGGTCCGCGTCCAGGTCGAACAGGCGACGCACGCGAGCCACCACATCCAGCATCCGTGCCGGTTGCGGGCAGTGCAGTTCCAGCTTCAGTGCGTGCCCGCCATCCAGCCATGCGGAAACGCGCAACCAGCCCGGCGCGTCGGCGGGGCCGAACACGCGCGCATAGCTGGCTTCGTCCACCTGCTCGATACCCGGCAGTGCGCGGCCGCGCAGGAACGCGAGCAGCGACGCGAAATCGAACGGCGGTCGATACGCCAGCCGCAGCACCAGCGCGCCGTCCGTTGCCGCTGTGCGCGGCTGGCGGCGCAGTTCACGCGGCGCGATGCGGTTCGCCTGCGCGAACGCGGCATTGAAGCGGCGCAGGCTGCGGAAGCCGGACGCGAGCGCGACTTCCGTCACCGGCAGGCTCGTCTCCGTCAACAGCTGCTTCGCGAACAGCAGGCGGCGCGTAGTGTGCACGCTGAGCGGCGGCGCGCCGAGCCGCTCCACGAACAGCCGGCGCAATTGCCGCGCGCCCACGCCGACGCGCGCGGCCAGCTGGTCCAGCGAACCTTCGTCCAGCGCGCCATGTCCGATCAGCTTCAGCGCCCGTGCCACCACGTGGTCGCCACGCTGCCACACGTCATTGCCCGGCGACAGCTCCGGGCGGCAACGCAGGCAGGGCCGGAAACCGGCCGCTTCCGCCGCTGCCGCGCTCGCGTAATAGCGCACGTTCTCGCGCTTCGGCGATGGCGCCGGGCACACCGGCCGGCAGTAGATGCCGGTGCTGCTGACGGCGGTGAAGAACAGGCCGTCGAAGCGTGCGTCGCGGCTGAGCCGCGCCTGCTCGCAGGTGCGCGGGTCGAGCAGGGTGACGGCATGGGGATCGTTCATGCCGGCAGGCTAGCACCGGCGAGCCGTTGCGACTCGCCGTTTTCGGACATCAATGGCACGAGCCTTGTCTTTCCCGCATGGGCTCAGTGCACGGGCGCCATCAGGTGCTGGTAGGGCGTGCCGGCCCACATCACGTACGGCACCGAAGTGTCCGGTGTCGCGCTCTTCGGATACGCGTCGTAGAACGCCGCATCCGCGCCGAAGATCATCAGGTGCGGGCCGGTGCGGATCCAGTGCTGGCCTGCCGCGGGTTTCATCGCGGACGGATCGGTGTTGCTTGCATCGACGCCGCCCTGCAGCATGTACGCGATGCCGGTCCCGGACGGCGGCGGCTTGTGCGCCATGTACGCGCCGAGCCACGCCCACGCGTTCTTGTCCGCGCACATCGGGTCCGGCCCCGGCGTGGCCGGGTTGTCCGGCATGCACGTGAACGCGTTCGTGCCCTTGCGCAGCGTGCGCATCGTGCCGTCCGCGCCCGGCACGACGATCGTGGCGTTTTTCGCGACGCTCGCCGGCGCCGCCCGCATCGCGCTCGCGATCAGTTCGGCATCCGTCGGCGCCTTCTTGTCGGCGGCCTGCAAGCCGCCCATGGCGAGCAGCATCGTGGTGGCGATCGTAAAGCGGTACATCGACTCTTTGGCATGCATGGCAGCCTCCCCCGCTGTGACGCGCGATGGCCATGCCCGGATCCCCGGTTTGCCAGTCTCTGCCGCTGCCCGGTGCTCGTCAATCGGGGCAGGAACGATGTTCCGGTCGGGGTGGTGGAGCGCCCCGGGCCAGCCTGGCGACGGGATCACGGCTGGCCGGTGCGGCGCATTGACAGCCGGATGCGGATTGCCGAACGATCCAGGCAACACCGCTCCCTTCCCTGGGCACACACGCATGACCCATGCATGTCGCAATGCCCCTACGCCGTGCATCGTCGCGCTTGCGGCGTTGCTGTCGGCATGCCTGCTGCTCCCGGCCTGCGCGGCTCCCACGAAGCCGGCGGCGCGGAAATGGGTCGCCAGTTGGGGGCAGGCGATGACTTCGCAGGTCGCGCGCGCCGCCGGTCGTGACGGCAAGCCGGAACGGGACGCCTGGGGGCAGCCGGTCGAGCGCGCGCCCACGGTCGATCACCTGACCCTGCGCCAGAGCGTGAACGTCAGCGCCGGCGGCGGCCGCGTGCGCATCCGGCTGTCGAACTACTACGGCCGTGCGTCGCTCACCGTGAGCACCGCGCGGATCGCCCTCGGCGCCGGCCATGCCGGCGACCTGTCGGCGATCGATCCCGGCAGCGATCGGCCGCTGAGCTTCGACGGCAAGCCTTCGGTCACCATCGCGCCCGGCAGCGAGGCCGTCAGCGACCCGGTCGACCTGCACGTGCCGGCGCTGTCGAACGTGGTCGTCAGCCTGTACTTCGACGGGCCGGCGCAGCTGGCCGATTTCCATCCGCTGGAACGGGCGCACACCACGTACGCGGTCGACGGCGACGCCACGCGACAGCCGTCGCTGGCGCAGCGGCCGGCCGCGAAGGCATTGCCGCGTACGCGGGACGATCACATCTACCTGCTGGCCGGTGTCGAGGTCGAGGCACCGGCCGACATCCGCGGCATCGTCGCGTTCGGCGACTCGATCACCGATGGCTACCTCGCCAGCGCACCCGGCGCATCCTGGCCGGCGGTGCTGGCCCGCGTCGCCCAGCGCAACGGCGACGCAGCGGCGGTGGTGAATGCCGGCATCAGTGCCGACGAACTGACCACCGACCAGATCGGTGCGCCAGGCGCCGGCGCTTCCGGCCTGAAGCGTTTCCTGCGCGACGTGGTCGACCGCCCCGGCGTTACCGACGTGGTCGTGCTGTTCGGCGCCAACGACATCAATCGCGGCATCGATCCGGCCGGCTACCCGAACGGCGCGTCGACCGGCGACCTGATCGCGTCGATGCGCATGCTGGCCGACGTCGCCCACCAGCACCATCTGCGCATTTATGCCGGCACGGTCACGCCGTTTGCCGGGGTTTCGGACTGGTACAGCCCGCAACGGGAAGCCGTGCGGCTACAGTTCAACGAGTGGATACGCCACTCGGGTGCGTTCGACGGCGTGATCGATTTCGCCGAAGCCGTGGCAGGCGCGTACGCGCCGCCGCCGCTGGTCGCGAAGCAGTCCCCGTTGCCGGTCGGCATGGCGACCGTCTGCGCGGGCGACGCGGGCCTGCATCCGAACGACCGCGGCTATGCCGTGATGGGCACGCTGGCCTACGACGTGCTGTTCCACGCGAAGTTGTCGCCACCGCAGGGCTGCCATTGAGATTTCGCCGTTTCGGGCATCCCGCCACATGCATATTGTCGGCGCCGGCGCCGGCTCAGTCGTGCCCGAGTACGCGGTGCGGACGGTAGGGGGCCTCCAGCTGCGCGCATTCATCGTCGTCCAGTCGCACGTCCAGCGATGCGACGGCCTGTTCGAGGTGCGTCATCCGGGTGGCGCCGACGATGGGCGCGGTGACGCCGGGCTGGCGCAGCAGCCACGCCAGCGCGACCTGTGCCGGCGCAATCCCGCGCGCAGCGGCCAGCTTCGAGACCGCGTCGGCGACGGCAAAATCGTCGTCGCTGCCGTACAGGCTTGCGGCGAATGCGTCGCTGTCCGCACGCTTCGTGCGGACGCCATCGCGTGACCGGTTGCCGGCCAGCAGGCCTCGCGCCAGCGGGCTCCACGGCACGACGCCGATCCCTTCGGCGCGGCACAGCGGCAGCATCTCCCGTTCCTCTTCGCGATAGACCAGGTTGTAGTGGTTCTGCATCGAGACGAAGCGCGGCCAGCCATGCCGGTCGGCGGTCATCAAGGCCTTCTGGAACTGCCAGGCAAACATGCTCGATGCGCCGATGTACCGCACCTTGCCCGCCCTGACGATGTCAGCCAGCGCCGCCAGGGTTTCCTCTATCGGCGTTTCGTCGTCCCAGCGATGCACCTGGTACAGGTCTACGTAGTCCATGCCCAGCCGCTGCAGCGACCCGTCGATCGCGTCGAGGATGTGCTTGCGCGACAGGCCACGGCCGTTGGGGCCGCGGCCTGTCGGATAGAACACCTTGGTGGCGACCACCACCTCGTCCCGCTGCGCGAAGTCACGCAGCGCGCGGCCAAGCACGCGTTCGCTCTCGCCGTCCGAATACATGTCCGCCGTATCGAAGTAGTTGATGCCGAGCTCCAGCGCACGCTGGATGAACGGACGGCCCGCGGGCTCGTCGAGGATCCAGGGCTTGGCCGCCGATGAGCCGTAGCTCATCGCGCCGAGGCAGATGCGGGAAACCTTGAGGCCGCTGCGGCCCAGATTGACGTATTGCATGGGGTGCCTTCCTGTATTGCGGTTAGTCCGATGGGCGGTGCAGGGCGACGGCCACGGCCACCAGCGCCACGCCGGTCCATTCCGCCCGGGTAGGCCATTGCCGCAGCACCACGATGCCGACCAGCACCGCCGTCGCCGGGAGCAGGGCGACGAACACGGCATAGGTCGCGCGCGGCAGGCGGCGCATCGCGAGCTGGTCGCAGACATACGGAATGACCGACGAGCTGAGGCCGACGCCGATGCCCGCGGCGAGGGACGCCGGGTCGAGCAGCGCGGGCAGGGCATCGGCCAGGCCCAGCGGCGAGATCGCCACGCCGGCGACCAGCATGGCCGCGCCCAGCCGGTCGATCGGGCTCGTGCGGGGGCTGGCGCGGGCGATGCGATGGGCCAGCACGATGTAGAGCATGAACAGCCCGGCATTCGCGAACGCCCACAGGAATGCCATCGGCTGTCCGCGCCACAGCGGGGCAGTGAGGTGGTACACGCCGGCCACCGCCAGCGCGAGCGCCGCCAGGTTGCGTGGCTGGCGCGCACCCGCGGCGGCCAGCATCACGGGCCCGACGAACTCGATGGCGGCCACCGTGCCGAGCGGAAGCGCGGCGATGGCCTCGTAGAAGCAGTAATTCATGACCGCGAGGACGCCACCCAGCGCAAGGATCAGCCGCCGTTCGTGGCCGTCCATGTCGTGCAGGGCCCGCCAGGGCCTGCGCCAGAGCGCAAACACCGCCGCGGCCGAGACGATGCGCAGCCAGGCGACCCCGGGAACCGGGACGCGGGCGAACAGCAGCACCGCGAACGAGGGGCCTAGGTAATGGAACAGCGCGCTCCCCACGAAGTAGAGATGCGGCGGGACGCGGTCGGCGGGGCTGCCCGGGTATTGATCTGTATTACCAGCAAGTGTGTTCATGATGGTGAGGTTTATAGACCTCGATGACTCACCTGTCAAACATCGTTTAGTGGTAAATTGTCGACATGGACGCGATCGACCTCGACCCCGGCGCCTACCGGGGAACCTACAAACTGGTCGGTGGAAGGCCACCGCTCGACCTGGTCAACACCATCAGTTGGCCGGATACGCCGCGTGCCCACGATTGGCTCGATTCACCCCGGAACATCCGCGGCTGGCTCCGGGCCGTGGGCCTGCCGGAACCCGCTGGCGAGGTGGACGTGGCCGCCGTTCACGACGTGCGCACCCTGCTGGCTGCCGTGCTGAGGCCGATGGCGCACGGCGGGTCGCCATCAGCCGCCGCGGTAGCCCGCTTGAGCGAGGCGATCGGCGTCGCCGGCAGCCGTCGCGTCATCGATCCGGACAGCCTCGGCTGGCGCTGGATCGAGCCCGTCACGATCCGGGACGCATTGGCGCCCGTCCTGCTCGATGCCGCGGAGCTGGTAACGGCGGGGCAGCGCGAACGGCTGCGCCATTGCCCGTCGTGCGACTGGCTGTTCGAGGACCAGACGCGCAACGGCCAACGCCGCTGGTGCGACATGGCCGACTGCGGCAGCCGCGACAAGGCCAAGCGTTACTACCGGCGCAGCAAGTCGAGCTGACCAGCCGCGATGCCGCACTGCGGTTTGCCGTCAGGCATGGCGCTCGCCACAATCGGGTTTTCTCCGGTTCCGCGAGATCGCCATGAACGCTCCCACCCGCATCGACACCACCCGCACCATCCGCGCGCCGCGCGGCAGCACGCTCACCTGCAAGAGCTGGCTCACCGAGGCGCCGTTCCGCATGATCCAGAACAACCTCGACCCCGAGGTGGCGGAGAACCCGGCGGAACTGGTGGTGTACGGCGGCATCGGCCGCGCCGCGCGCAACTGGGAATGCTTCGACGCCATCCTGCGCAGCCTGCGCGAGCTGGGCGACGACGAGACGCTGCTGGTGCAGTCCGGCAAGCCGGTGGGCGTGTTCCCCACCCACAGGGACGCGCCGCGCGTGCTGATCGCCAACTCCAACCTGGTGCCGGCCTGGGCCAACTGGGAGCACTTCAACGAGCTCGATAAGAAGGGCCTGATGATGTACGGCCAGATGACAGCCGGCTCGTGGATCTACATCGGCTCGCAGGGCATCGTGCAGGGCACCTACGAAACCTTCGTGGAGATGGGCCGGCAGAGCTACGGCGGCAGCCTCAAGGGCAAGTGGATATTGACAGCGGGCCTCGGCGGCATGGGCGGCGCGCAGCCGCTGGCGGCCAGCCTCGCCGGCGCGTGCAGCCTCACCATCGAGTGCCAGCAGAGCCGCATCGACTTCCGCCTCAAGACCCGCTACGTGGACGAGCAGGCCAGCGACCTCGACGACGCGCTGGCGCGCATCGCCAAGTACACCGCCGCCGGCGAAGCCAAATCCATCGCGCTGCTCGGCAACGCCGCCGACGTGCTGCCCGAACTCGTGCGCCGCGGCGTGAAGCCCGACGCCGTCACCGACCAGACCAGCGCGCACGATCCGGTCAACGGCTACCTGCCCAGCGGCTGGACCGTGGAGCAATGGTTCGAGCGCCGCAAGAGCGACCCCAACGGCACCCGCGACGCCGCCAAACAATCCATGAAGAAGCACGTGGAAGCCATGCTCGCCTTCCATGCGCAGGGCATCCCCACCTTCGACTACGGCAACAACATCCGCCAGATGGCCAAGGACGAAGGCTGCGACAACGCCTTCGCCTTCCCCGGTTTCGTACCCGCCTACGTCCGCCCGCTGTTCTGCCGCGGCGTCGGCCCGTTCCGCTGGGTGGCGCTCAGCGGCGACCCGGAGGACATCTACAAGACCGACCAGAAGGTGAAGGAGCTGATTCCCGACGACGAGCACCTGCATAATTGGCTGGACATGGCCAAGGAGCGCATCAACTTCCAGGGCCTGCCCGCGCGCATCTGCTGGGTGGGCCTGGGCCAACGCCACAAGCTCGGCCTCGCGTTCAACGAAATGGTGCGCAACGGCGAGCTGAAGGCGCCGGTGGTGATCGGCCGCGATCACCTCGACTCCGGCTCCGTCGCCTCACCGAACCGCGAGACCGAGGCAATGAAGGACGGCAGCGACGCCGTGTCCGACTGGCCGTTGCTCAATGCGCTGCTCAATACGGCGGGTGGCGCGACCTGGGTCAGTTTCCATCACGGCGGTGGCGTGGGCATGGGTTACAGCCAGCATGCCGGCGTGGTGATCGTATGCGATGGCAGCGCGGAGGCGGACAAGCGCATTGCGCGGGTGCTGTGGAACGATCCGGGCACCGGGGTGATGCGGCATGCGGATGCGGGGTATGACATTGCTGTTGAATGTGCGAGGGAGCAGGGGTTGAAGTTGCCGATGGGCTAAGGCATTAAAAAGATCGGTGCAAGCACCAGCCATTCTATGGGGTCGTAATCAAGTGCGTGGGGAACCCAGGTTTCACCTTCTGTGTGATCTGGCGCCTAAACGAAGTCCGAATTAAAACAGGGGAATAGGGTGCGCGCATATTTCAATGGCCTTGCCGATAAAATTCAGGCCAGCTCTTCTGATGTAGAATCTCGGGTACATTTCGTAGCTGCCATACGACATCTTTTGCAGGTAGTTGATTATTCGCTTCTAGAATGGATTGCGTGTCGGAGTCCTTCCCCAGACACGCAGCCATCACATGAAACTCTTGATGGTTTGCGTAGCCCGACCGATGGTGTCCTCGTCGATTCTCTAGATTCGCTTCTAATTTCTGCGGATCAAAATGGCTGGAGTGGGTTATATCGAGTCGGAATGGCGGAAATACCTGATCAGAGCTCCGCGCTTCACCTGTGTGCGGATGTCGCTCCAACGTTGTTTTCTTTGTTGCGAAAAATTGTCGCGCTACGCAATGATGGTGGAGAGGGGCACGGGCTTCCAGGTGGCTGCGATCGTGAAGCTGAGTTAGAGGCTTATAAGTATGTGCTTTCTACCTTGGGTTTCCTTTTGCCGCGTTTGGATGGTTCCGAATTGCTTGTTGGCCCCGTGGGTGGCGAAGTTCGATTGCGGATGCTGGCATGTGTGCATGGTCGCCCGGTTCTCGTGCGGAGGATCAGAATTATCAATAGCTCGAAGGTTCGGATCCAGGCGCAGTATTATGGCCAGAACGGCCAAATCGAATCCTATTCATATGAAGCTGCAAACATATTTGCATGCTTTGTTGGGAAACACCAGCCATTACTTGTAAAATTTGATAACGGTTGGCGTCCTCTTTGCTACATTCCGGAGCGTATAACGGACACATTCACTGGACGTTCGGAAGAGTGTATATCGATCAACGACTGGTTTTCAGACGTGGAATCGAGAGCTTGTCTCGTATACGGTGACGGTGGGGTCGGCAAAACGACGTTAGTGGTCGAATTCCTTCATAAGATCTTAGAGGAAGAGATGCGCGTGGAATGGAGGCCGCGTGTCATTTCATTCTATACGGCTAAACGCTCCCAGTTTGGCGTTGATGGGCTTGCTCCAATTGGAATGGGACAGCCGCACCTTATGGATCTTCTCTCTCACCTGTATGTCTTATTGTTTGAAGAGTATCCGGACCGAGATTTTTATCGTAAGTCGGTGGGTGCGGCAGCAATGCTGATGCAGGAGCGGATGCGTAATGAGCTTGGCCTGGAAAAAAATGAGCATCTTATAATTATTGATAACGCGGAAACTTTGATCGAGAACGAAACGGAGCGGGATCAACTGGGTCAGGAAATTAAAGATGTTGCCAGGAGGTTGGGTCGAATAATTGTAACGAGTCGTCGCCGAGAGGTGCTTGGGGCGGATCCGGTGGAAGTAAAGCCGCTTAGCACTGTCGAAGCAGTGAAGTTTTTGAGAGCTCGAGGCCAAGATAAGCTAAAAATTTCTGCAATCAAAAAGGCGAGTGACATTGAGCTTATTGACGTAGTTCAAGGCCTCGAGCGTCGGCCACTAGTATTGGACGCTTTTTTGAATGCGTTGAATGACCCCAACTACAATACGCTCTCAAAAGCTAAAGAGCGCGTGGCCGGAATGCTTCGGAAGGATCTCGGTAGCTTTTTGTTTTCCGATGCATGGGTTCGGTTGTCGAAAGATATGCGTCGCCTTTTGGTTCTAATGACTAGAGTTGCAGACGTTCACGATAGCCAGTCTCTAAAAATTTGCGCTAACGTATGCGACATATCAATTAACGACGCTGAACGCGCTATCGAAGAGTCCAGCGGGATTGCCTCCGTTGTAAATATAGAGGGTGGCGTCCAAATCAGCTTTTCGAATAATTTCCTCGATTTCTGTTCTGACAAGGCAATCGTCACTCAGGAGGAGATTAATAGGGCGAAGCAGCTATACACTCAGTTCTTGCGCAGAGCGAGGGCATTTACGGGTGATCGGGTTAAGGAAGCTTTCCGTATTCCTGTGGCGAAAGCGGCTCACCGTGCTTTGGCTGAAGGGGATATCAGTGCTGCAAAATCTCTCTATGAGCAAGCGGTGGTTACTGACAGTACGAACGGATTCTTGTTTGATAGGTTTGCTTATTTTCTATTCCACGAATATAGGGATATGTCGGCGGCGTTGCATAATGCAAAAATTGCGACAGGGCTGCAGCCAAATGAGGGTGAGCTCTGGTTTACGCGTGGCATGATAGAGGCGCGTTTAGGGGAAGTTCGCTCGGCAGAGGCTTCTCTTTCTAGGGCTGAAAAATTTGGAGTACCAAAGTTTCGTTGTTCATTGCAACTTGCGTGGGCATATTTAAAGGCTAAGCCTCGTCAATTGGGTCTCGCGACATCCGTAATCAGGTATTTGGAGACGGCTTCGTTCCAACTTCCAAGTTATTCAAAGGACCGGGTGGAGGTTCAAAGGTTGAAGGATCGGCTGAGCGCGTTGTCCGGTTAAGCATGGCCGGGTTAATCCGGTTGCGCGAGAGCGAAACCTCGGACGCTGCCCTGGATTTCGAAAACGGTGGATGACCCAGTCGCCGTCGAACGTTCACGACGACAGCCGCTCGACCGCCTGCGCTGGCGTGAGGATGGCGAGACCGCGCAGCGGAGCGAGCACGTGCAGGTCGGCGTCGCCGGTGACCAGTGCATCGGCTTTCGCGGCGAGCGCCAGTTGCAGGAACGGCAGGTCGTGCGGGTCGCGGCACGGCGGCGTGCGGGGCGGCGGGTCGGGGATGCGGAAGGTCTCCGTCCACGGTAGGTAGTCGGCGAGGAGGTCGTGCTGTTCGTCGGGTGTCAGCTTGAACTTGGGATAGGCGAGTACGCGGATCAGCTCGGCGGCGGTGGCACGGCTGGCCAGTGGCACGCACAGTGCCGCCTGCCAGGCGAGACGCAGGCGGCCGCTGACGCCGCCGGGACGGATCAGCGCCGACAGCACGACGTGGGTGTCGAGTACCCAGCGCGGTGTCCCGCGCGAAAACGGGGGTCAGAATGCACTTTGTGAGGTCGACACCTTGGAAAGTCGACTCTGTCCCCGGTTTCTGCAAACGCAACAAGAACGGACTCAGGTTCACTTAAGTCCTGCGAACCTGCCCCTGGTTCAGTTGGGTACGCCGATCAATGCCCCAGCAGCGATCCGGCGTTGCCCAGGGGGGACGACGATGCGCTGCTTCCCACGAGCGACTTGCCCTGCTTGAGGACGACACCGCAAGCCTTGGTTGTCAGCTTGGATTTCATGTCGCTGTTGCCGCCACCCATGCTGCCCAGGTTCGTGGTGCTGCCGTCCTTGCCCTTGAGAATGCCTTCTGCGCCGCTGGAATAATCGGAGTTGCTCGCTCCGCCGTCAGTCTTGCCGAGCAGTTTGCCTGCAATGCCGGATGCACCTGAGTCGCCGCCCAGATAGTTGTTCTTGACGCAGTACTGCAGGATGCCCGCCACGTTGCCCGTGCTGCCGGATTCGCCGCCACCGGGGAGCATTCCACCCAGCTTCCCGCCGAGACCGCCCAGGCTCTGTGCGTCCGCCGATCCGCAGGCCAGGCCGAGGGTGATCGCCACCACGCATGTCGTGGCCATACCGCTGATTCGTGTCTTCATGAGCGTCTCTCCGTGAGCCAAGTGCCTGCATTCAACAACGACGCTCGTTAGGGTTGTGTCAGTGCGGGGCGCGCCAGGACCAGGGTCACGTTCGCTTGCTGGGCTTTACCTGGAAAACGGAAAAGGTGTCAGTCGAATCCTGGTCAGCTCAATCTGACGCCGCTCTACAAGAGCGCGTGCCTGCGACGGTGTTCACATCCCACGCGCTGCATGACGGATGGGGGTGTCCCGGAGTCTCTGCATGCGCGAGGATCGGCGGTGCGAGATTCCTTTGGACGCCAAGGACATGCTCATGCGCCGACTGCTCCGCTGGTCCGCTCCACTGGCCGTTGCCACCGCCGCCAGCCTGTTCGCACCGTTCGCCTCGTTTGCTTTCGCCGCGCAGGATGGCGCGCCGCCGCCGGCGCGCACGGCCGACGTGGTCGAACACTTGTTCGGCCACACCGTGCACGATCCCTACCGCTGGATGGAAGGCGACAACAACGACGAGTTCCAGCGCTGGCTGGTCGCGCAGGGCCAGTACACACGCGCCAAGCTGGACGCCTTGCCTACCCTGCAGCGCTGGCAGCAGGCGCTGGCCAGGGTCGATGGAACCACCGTGATACACCGCAACCAGCGCGATGCCGGCGGCAGGCTGTTCTTTATCCGCCAGGGCGCGGAGGGCAGCGGCACGCTGATGGTGCGTGACGCGGGCGGCACCGAGCGCGTGCTGCTGGATCCGTCCACTATCCAGGGTGACGGCGGCCACGCCTCGATCACGCTGTACACGCCGTCGCCCGACGGCAGCAAGGTGGCGGTGAACGTCGACCACGGCGGCAGCGAAGTCACCCGGCTCGAAGTGCTGGACGTGAAGACCGGCAAGCCCACCGGCGATGCGGTGGAGCCGGTGTGGGGCGAGTTCGGTGCCGAGTGGCTGCCCGACGGCAGCGGCTTCGTGTACACGCAGATGGCGCCGCCCGCGCAGCGTACCGGCGGCGATCCCCTGCAGGACATGCGCGCACGCCTGCACAAGCTGGGCACGCCGGTGTCGCAGGACACTATCCTGCTGCGCGCCGGCCAGGGTGAAGGCGTCAATCCATCGTTCGCGATGCCTGCGCGCAGCTTCCCGGTGATCGCATTTCCTGCCGGCTCGCGCTGGGCGCTGGGCCAGTCGCTGGGCGCACAGGCCGACCAGCGCTACTGCGTGGCGCCGCAGGCCGAAGCGATGAAGCCGGGCGCGAGCTGGCACTGCATTGCAGACCTGGACGACCACGTGCAGGCCGCGGCCATCCACGGTGACACGCTGTACCTGGTTTCAACGCGTGCACGTTCCAATGGCGAGGTGCTGGCGCTGGACCTGTCGCGCCCCGACGCGTCGATCAGGCAGGCCCGCTCCATCCTGCCGCTGCAGGGCGACGACATGGTGGCCGGTGTCGGCCTGTACGACGCCCAGCAGGTCGCGCCGGCCCGCGATGCGCTGTACGTGAAGGTTTCCAGGAACGGCATCGACGACATCCGCCGCATCGACTACCGCACCGGCAAGGTGGACGCCGTGCCGATGCCGTTGTCCGGCTCGGCCTCGCTGTTCCACGCCGACCCGGGCCAGGACGGTTTCCTGCTGGAACTGCGCGGCTGGACCACGCCGCCGAAGTCCTGGCGCTACGACCCCGCGGACCGCACTTTGCACAGCCTGGGCCAGGACGAAGCCAGCCCCGCCGACTACGGCATGGTCGAGGCCACCGAGACCGAGCTGGTCAGCCCGGACGGCACCCACGTGCCGCTCACCATCCTGCACCGCAAGGACGCCACGCTGGACGGCTCGCACCGTGCCATCGTATTCGCGTATGGCAGCTACGGCATCTCCATCCTGCCTTCGTTCAAGCCCACCCGGCTGGCATGGGTCAAGCAGGGCAACGTGTTTGCCTACGTGCACATACGCGGCGGCGGCGAGAAGGGCGAGGCCTGGCACCAGGCCGGCAGAGGGCCGAACAAGCACAAGGGCGTGGAGGACTTCGTCGCCGCCGTGCAGCGCCTGGGCGAACTGGGCTACAGCCGCCCGCAACGCACCGCGCTGATTTCCGGCAGCGCCGGCGGCCTGGCGGTCGGTGGTGCGATCGTGCATGACCCGGACAAGTTCGGCGCGGCCGTGTGCCTGGTGGGCGAGCTCAATCCGATCCGCCTGCTGCATGCGCGCAACGGCGCCAACCAGATCGGCGAGATGGGCGACCCGCGCAAGGCCTCGGACTTCCCCTGGATGCTGGCGATGGACCCTTACCAGCAGATCAAGCCGCACACGGCGTACCCGGCCGTGCTGCTGGCTGTGGGCCTCAACGACAATCGCGTGTCCACCTGGCAGACCGGCAAGTTCGCGGCGCGCCTGCGCACCGCCGACACCAGCGGACGGCCGGTATGGATCCGCACCGACGCCAACGGCGGCCATGGCATGCAGACCTCGCTGGGTGCCGAAGCCGCGGAGTTCGCCGACATCTACGCCTTCCTGGATGCGCAGTTGCCGGCGCAGTGAGCAACGGGATGCGGCCTGGAAAAGGTGTTAGGGACAAGTCCCTGGCGCACGTGGCCTTTCTGAAAATTGCCCCTGGCACCTTTCCAGGCCTGAACGGGTGGCCGCGGCGTGCGGTCAGCCGATAACGGCCTGTCAGTCATAATGGCGGGTCTTTTTCCCGTCAGCGAGCCTTCCCACGCATGAAATCCCCTGCCAGCCTGCAGGCACTCGTTGACGATGGTGTGATCGATGAAGTCCTGCATCCGCTGAAAAGCGGCAAGGAGGCGTCGGTCTATGTCGTGCGCTCGGGCGACGAAGTGCGTTGCGCCAAGGTCTACAAGGACATGGCCCAGCGCAGCTTCCAGCAGCGCGTGCAATATCAGGAGGGCCGCAAGGTGCGCGGCAGCCGTCAGGCGCGCGCGATGGGCAAGGCCAGCAAGTTCGGGCGCAAGGAGGCCGAGGCGGCATGGAAAAGCGCCGAGGTGGATGCGCTGTACCAACTGGCGGGCGCGGGCGTGCGGGTGCCGCAGCCGTACGGCTACTTTGGCGGCGTGCTGGTGATGGAGCTGCTTACCGACGCCGAGGGCCGTTCGGCGCCGCGGCTGGGCGAGGTGGAGCTGTCGGCGCAGACGGCGCGCGACTACCACCGCTTCCTGGTGCGGCAGGTCGCGTGCATGTTGTGCGAGGGACTGGTCCATGGCGACCTGTCCGAATACAACGTGCTGGTGGCGGCCGACGGCCCGGTCATCATCGATCTGCCGCAGGTGGTCAGCGCCGCCGGCAACCATGCCGCGCGCACCATGCTGCGGCGGGACGTGGGCAATATCACGATCAGCCTGTCGCGCTTCGCGCCGGAACTGCTCGATACGCACTACGCCGAGGAGATGTGGGCGCTGTTCGAGCAGGGCGAACTGCGGCCGGACAGCGAGCTGACCGGCCACTTCGTGTTCGACGAGGGCGCGGTGGACGTCGACAGCGTGATGCAATCGATCATCGATGCGCGCGAGGAGGCCGTCATCCGCCAGCAGGGACGCGAGGCGGCACAGATGAAGGGTTGAAGCTGGCGCCGACCGCTGCGCGGTGGCGCCCGGTCAGCTCTTGGCGGCCTTCTTGGCGACCTTTTCGGCTTTCTTTTCCTTGGCCGTCTTCAGGGGTTTCTTCTTGTCGCCCTTTTTCTGGTTCATGCCTTTCATGGGACGCTCCTGCGGGCGGGAATTCGCCGCGGAGTCATGGTGACAGCTTTGGGCCGCGGCGGGTCCGTTTTCTTTCGGTGGGGCATCACGCCTACCCGGTCTGCTTCGAACAGCAGCGGACATTTGGCGGGGGGCGAACCGGCAGCGCACGCGCCGCAGGTAACCTCGAAAAACCTGCTTTCGCTCGTCATCCCAGCACAAGCTGGGATCCAGCGCCTTCGACTTTCGAAGGTTTGGACGTCACTGGATTCCTGCTTGCGCAGGAATGACGAGTTATTCGAGGTTCCCCGTAGCCGGGTTCCGCCGGATGGATCGGCCGGGCTCAGGCGACGGCGTAGTCGCCCATGCGGATATCGGGGCGGATCGCCAGCGTGGTGTCTCCGGCGATGAGTTGCAGTTCGCCATCCTGGATCAGGCATTGCAGGCGCATGGTGCGCTCGCACAGGGCGGCCAGTTGTTGCATGTCGGCGGGGTCGATGACGAGCACGCTGAGCTTGTCGTGGCGCGTGAGCGCGTTGGCGATCTTGCTCCACCAGACGTCGGCGGCATGGCCGCCATAGGCCAGCACCACGACTTGCCCCGACTGGTTGCAGGCCTTGCGCAGGCGCGTTTCGTCGGGCAGGCCGACGTCGATCCACAGCTCGATCTCGTCGGTATAGGCCTTGCGCCACAAGGCCGGTTCGTCGGTGTCGCTGAGCCCCTTGCCGAACTCCAGCCGTTCGTCGGCATACAGCGCGAACGCCAGCAGGCGCGCCATCAGCCGCTCCTCGGTCTCCGAGGGATGCCGTGCGAGCGTCAGCGGATGGGTGGCGTAATAGTGCCGGTCCATGTCGCTGATCGACAGTTCGGCCTTGTGGATGGTGGCGGTGAGAGCCATGAGGGTGCTCGGGGAGCGTAAACCAGCCATTCTACGCGGCATTGCCGCGGGGCATGGTCGCACTTCACCGGATTGGCGCCAGGCTGCACGGGCGGCATACGGGAGAAAAGGTCTCGGGGACATCTTCGTGGCATCACCGGGACGCCGGAAACCCGATCACCACAATGTCGAGCAGCAATGGCGCTTGGCGGTGGCGCCCCGTTGACGGTGTCCACGGGGCATCCTGGCCGAACAGCTGCGCTTCGGTTTCCGGCCCCGGCAGGTCGGAGCGGTCGAAGGTGAACAGCAGGCCTTCCGACCCATCGAAGGTCGCGGCGTTGGAAAGCTGGAAGTGCAGGTGTGGCGCGTGGAACTGCCGGACTGGCCCACGCGCCCGGCACCTGCCCACGACGATGGACATGCTCGCCCGCGTACACGGTCGTGCCGCCGCACTGCAAATGCATATGGCTGGCGCACACGTCCTGCCGGATCCCCAGCACCACGTATCGGCGCGTCTTTTATTACCTCTCACGTCGTTGCCGGCAGGCGACATGTCACGGATAGTGGCTTCACGCCCGACGAAACGATGCGCATCGACTGATATTCGGGTCACTCCGGGCACCTTGCCAGGTGCCCAACCAGATACCCAGGAGAGATGCGATGACCACGATGACTTTCACCCGCCAGGACCCGCCGCAGTGGCTGCTCGATTTCTGGAAGGAGATCGACGACAAGACCTTCGGCAAGGGCTTCGACTGTTTCGTGCAGGATGCCGTCTGCAACCTCGGCGTGGCCGACTGGCACGGCCGCGACAGCATCCGCGAGAACCTTCGCCGGTTCATCGACCGCGGCTTCACCGCCCACCACGACGTGGTGGAGTATTGGGACGGCGGCTCGATCAAGGTGTTCCACGGCAAGGTGCGGATGAGCTTCGACGATCCGGCGCTGCCGGTCGTGCGGCCGACGATGGTGCACTTTTTCTACATGGACGAGCAGGATCCGGCCAAGGTCCGTCGCTGGTTCGGCGCGGTCGGCCCGACGGCGTTCTGATGCCGTGTGGCGGATGATCGGGCGGTGCCGGGCGCATGCGTTCCGGCACCGCACGCTCCGCCCGGAGCGGCTTCCCTTGTACGGACGATGCAGGTGATATCGCATGACCACACGGCCAACCGAAGCCGCCGGCGGCGGCGAACTGGGCGAACTGCTTCGCTACTGGCGCGGCACGCGCGGCAAGAGCCAGATCGAGTTGTCGCTGGATACCGGCGTATCCCAGCGCCATCTCAGTTTCATCGAAAGCGGCCGCAGCGCGCCGAGCCGGCAGACCCTGATGAATATCGCGCAGGGGCTGGAGGTGCCGTTCCGCGACCGCAACCGCCTGCTGCTGGCGGCGGGCTTCGCGCCGATCTACGACGAGGATGCGTGGAGCGCCGACGAGATGAAGAGCGTGAACGCCGCTCTGGAGCGCGTGTTGCGCCAGCACGAGCCCTTTCCCGCACTGGTGATGGACCGCTACTGGAATGTGTCCATGACGAACGCATCGGCACCGCGCTTCTTCAACACGTTCATCGATCTCGATCAGCGACCGAAGCCGCGCAACCTGCTGCAGCTGATGTTCGACCCTGCCGGCCTGCGCCCCTTCATCGCGCACTGGGACCGCACCGCGAAGAGTCTCGTCCTGCGTGTGCATCGCGAGTCGGTGGGGCATGTGACCGACGAGCGCACCCGGGACCTGCTCGCCGCGCTGATGGCCTATCCCGGCGTGGAAGATGTCTTGGGGCCGGCCGAGGCGGCGATATCGGAGCCGACGTTGCCGATGATCCCGTTGAGCTTCGTCAAGGACGGCCATGCGCTCAGCTATTTCTCGATGGTCACCACGGTGGGTGCGCCGCAGACCATCGCCACGCAGGAGTTGCGCATCGAGTGCCTGTATCCGGCGGACGATCGGACCGACGCGAGGCATCGCGCGCTGATGGCTGGCGCAGAGAAGCCATGATTGAAGAGGTGCCAGCGACAACTTTGAGGTGGCCACGGAAGTGGTCCGGTACTCTGGTGACCATCCTTGTCTTCCAGATCCTTGTCGACCAGTTGGCGGCTTGCCGGCTTCCAGGGCTCCTTCGGTGGGGAAACTCTACATGCGTAGGCATGGTGCCAATAAAGTGTCGGGGACAATTTTTCAAACGACCCGACGCGCCACCTGAAAAATTACCCCCGACACCTTGTCTCCTCTCCGGCACCCGCTAGAGATGGCTTTCGAAGAACGCCTCCGCAGTGGCAATCGCGGTGGCGTGGGTGCGCTGCTGCGGTACGCGAATGTGCTGGCAGATCGGCTCCTGCTGTTGGCCCTGCGCGGTGCAATCGGCGAGGAAGTCGTAGTGGCCGACGCCGGGGAGCGTTTTCAGGGCGGCATGGGGCAGCAATGTCGCGGCGAGCTTGCCGTTGCTGGCCGGCGGGGCCACCGGATCGGCATCGCCGAGCAGGATGCTCACCGGTGTATTCAGCGCGCGCAGGCTGTCCGGCGCAGCGCCTCGATCCCGCCCGGCGCCATCACGAACACCGCCCGGATGCCGGGAATCGCGTAATCGTCGCCGGCGTGTTTCGCCAGCGCCGCCATTGCCGGCGCCTTCAGCGCCTGTTCGCGGGCCGCCATGGTCTGGTCGGGTGCCTCGGCCTGTGCCGCGCACGTGGCATCGGCGGCATGCGATTGGCAGAACCGGATGATGTGATCGAGGTCGACCCGCGCGCCGGCGCTCACCAGGGCCGCGAAACCGCCCATCGAAAAGCCCGCTACGCCGAGCCGCTGCGTGTCCAGATGCGGGCCGATGAGGGCGTCATCCCTGGCCGTATCGAGGGCCACGCGCAGATCCACCGCGCGATCCCATACCAGCAGGCTGCCGGCCATGGTGATCGGGTCGCGTGCGTTGGTGCCTGGGTGATCCACCGCGATCACCACGTCGCCGGCGCGTGCGAGCGCGGTGCCGAACCAGGCCATGATCCGCGCGCTGCCACCGAAGCCGTGCGAGAACAGGATCACCGGGTGTCGGCCCGGCGCGAAGGGCGCGTCGGCCGCGGCGCGGCCGGCGTCGAACAGCGGGTGCCCCGGCGGTCCGATTTGCAGCGGCGCTTCGGCGACGTCGCCGGCGGCGGGATACCACACGGTGATGCGCAGCTCGCTGCGGTGCTGCGCATCGCGCAGCGCGGCGCTTGGCGTGTGCGCCACGCGGTGGGTTTCGCCCACCGCGCCGGCGCGGGCCAGGGTGCAGACGCCCAGCGATGCGGCGGCCAGGGCAATGAGAAAAGTGCGTGCAGTCATGCGGTCCTCGTCGATGGCGGTGGCGGTGGAGTGTCAGGTTTGCAGGGGCAGCCAGATTTCGACATCGCCGATGCCGCCGGTGTCGTCGAAATCAGCGCCGTATTTCTCGAACTCGGGCGCATCGGCAAGCTGCAGGCCCGAGCGCGGCAGCCAGTCGCCGACGAAGGCCTGCCAGGTACGGCGGATGTCCGAGATATGGCCGTGGTGGGTGGCTACCACGTACTCGCGTGCCGGTAGCCGCAAGGTGCTGAGCGCAGGATCCAGGCCGCCGAAACCCGGCACGTCGGCGCCGGCGATGTACTCGAAGCTGCCCTCGTCGTCGCCGTTGCAGCACACGCCGAACGCGGTATGCCGTTTCGGCAGCGCGGCCGCGTGATGCAGGGACAGGCGCTGCCACTGCGCCGGGATGCCTTGCGTGGTGTCGGGCATGTAACGGCAGCCGAGCCCGGCGATGAGGCGCGTGCCGTCGCGGGCAAGGCGGGGCTCGTCCAGCGCCACGCGCACGTCGTCGGCGGTGCGCCAGGGTTCGACCAGTGCAAGGCCGGCCACCGAACCGCGCTCGCGCACGCTTGCCGGGTTCAGGCCGAACTGTTCGCCGAAGGCACGCGTGAACGCCTCGTGCGAACCGTAGCCGCTGGCCAGCGCCACCTCCAGGATGTCCGGCGCGCCACCGGCCAGGCGGCGCGCGGCTTCGGTCATCCGGCGCGCGCGCAGGTAGCGCACCACCGAGCAGCCGGTCATCGCCTGGAACAGCCGCGCCAGATGGAACGGCGAGACCCCGGCCACCTCGGCGATGCGGCTCAGCGACAGGTCCTCGCTGTAATGGCTTTCGATGAACCAGAGCGCTTTTTCGGCAGCGGCCATCCGTAAAACCCGGCGGTGGAGTCGAGGGGTGCAGGGTAACCGCAGCCTCGGCGGGCGCGTTTGATCGTTCTTGCGGGCAATCCGGTCCGCGGGTGTGCGGCTTGCGCATGCTCCTGCCCTGGCACAGGCAGCCGATCAGCTCCTTGCGCAACTCGCCGTGCGGCACCGGGCATGGTGCAAGAAATTCCGATCGCTCTCACCTGCGGTGTTGGCTGAAAAAGCGATTGATATACGAGGATGCCCCCCATAGAGTGCCAGCAGGGGTGAGAGTGTCTTGTTCACAACATGGGAGAGTGTTATGCGCGTGAGCAGAATTGCATTTTCCGGTCTGTTGTTCATCTCGCTGGGCGTTGTGTCACTGGGTGTCGCGGCGCAATCGCACAACATGCGTTACATAAGCTACGTAGTCGGTCAGAAAGTTCCGGACCAGATGCTTGCGGATGACAATGTCATCAAGAATTACAGCCACTACCACGTGAGCAAGCCACAGGATGGTTATGAGTGGATACATGGCAACGAAGGCAATATTCTGCTGGTTTCGGTGAAATCCCATATCATCAGCAAAACCCAGTATCGACCGAATGTCGTGCCGGAATCCAAATAGCAAATATCAAGACAAGCACCGGGAATTGAACTGAAAATACCGCTCAAAGGGGACGGTGCCTGCGAATGACAGGCACCGTCGAGCGGCTTCAATGGAGTCGGTTCACCGGTCGGCAGCAGGGTTCATCCATTTGCATTGCGGTACGCCGGGCCTCCCGTCGCCGATCGGCGATATTGCGAGTTATCGCACGGGGAATGAGTGGCTGAACGTGGATCTGGCGCTGGCTTGTGCCGTGATGACTGCCCAGACACCGAAAACGGGTCCTGATTGGCGTCGAATGTCAGTTCATGAATCCCCGTTCGTGCTGAGCGTAGTCCGCGATAGCGGATGGAGTCGAAGCACCGCCATGCGCGGGCCGGACCGATCATTTTCTTGACGAGTTCGACCATGGCCGGCCCGGGATGGCCGATGGAAAGCGGGTGCGATGGGAGGGGGCGTCCGGCCGGATTGAAGGGGATGGCTTCGGCGTATAGTGGCGCGGAACACGACGCCTGTCGGGGCCGCGGTGCCGTGCGTGTCGGGGGAATCCAATGTCACCAGGTGATGCGAGCTTTTCGCCGAGCCGGCGCGACGTGTTGCGCATGATCGGCCTGGGGGCCGGTGGTGCGGCGATGTACCAGGCCATGTCGGCACTCGGTTTCGCGCGTGAATCCGCACGTCTTCCCGCGCGGCTCGGGCGCGCGCCGGCGGGCACCTCCGTGCTCATTCTTGGCGCCGGGCTGGCCGGGATGACTGCCGCCTACGAATTGCGCGAGGCGGGCTACCAGGTGCGGGTGCTGGAGTACAACGGCCGCCCAGGCGGGCGCAACTGGTCGCTGCGTGGCGGCGACAGCTATGTCGAACTGGGCGGTGCACGCCAGGATTGCCGTTACGACGAGGGCCTGTATATCAATCCGGGGCCGTGGCGGATTCCATACCATCACGGCAACCTGCTGCATTACTGCAAGCTGTTGCGCGTGCCGCTGGAGGCTTTCGTCCAGGTCAACTACAACGCCTATCTGCATGACAGCAAGGCGTTCGGCGGCAAGCCGCAACGCTATCGCTTCATCGATGCCGACTATCGCGGCAGCGTGTCGGAACTGCTGGCCAAGGCCGTGAACCAGGGGGCGCTGGATGCGCCGCTGGACAAGGAAGACCGAGAAAAACTGCTGTCGAGCCTGCGCAGCACCGGGGCGCTGGATGCGAACTACCGCTACGTGTTCGGCGACGCCAGCAGCGATGTGCGCGGCTACCGGAAGGACCCGGGCGGAGGGCCCGACGGCAAGCCGGTGTATTCGCAGCCGATCGGCACGCACGAGCTGCTGCAGTCCGGGCTCTGGTCGCAATTGTTCTGGGCCAGCATCTACGAGATGCAGACCACGTTGTTCCAGCCGGTCGGCGGCATGGGCCGCATCGGCGAGGCGTTCGGGCGCGAGCTGGGCAACGCGATCGAGTACCACGCCAAGGTCACGCGCATCCAGCAGAACGCGCATGGCGTGACGGCCTATCACGTGGATGCGCGCGAGCCGGGGCCGCTGCGCCAGGCCCGCGCCGACTGGTGCCTGTGCACGATCCCGCTGTCGGTGCTGGCGCAGATTCCTATGAACGTGGGCGAGGCCATGACGGAGGCCATCGCCGCCGTGCCCTACGCGGCCGCGTTCAAGGCCGGGCTGCAGTTCAAGCGCCGGTTCTGGGAGGAGGACGATGGCATCTTCGGCGGCAATACCTATACCGACCTGCCTGTCGGCAACATCAGCTATCCGTCCTGCGATTACCAGAGCCCGGGCAAGGGCGTGCTGCTGGGCGCCTACACCTGGGGCACGCCGGCGCTCGAATTCACGGCCATGACGCCCGCGCAACGGCTGCGCGAGATCGTGCGCCAGGGTGCGCAGATCCATCCGCAGTACGAGCGCGAATTCGACAACGGCGTGACCGTGGCCTGGAACCGGATGCCTTTCGTGATGGGCTGCTATGGCGAATGGAGCGATGCGCTGCGCGCGAAACATTATGACGACCTGTGCCGCATCGACGGTCGCATCGCGCTGGCCGGAGAACACGCGTCCTGGTTGCCGGCCTGGCAGGAGGGCGCCATCACCTCGGCGCTGGATGCGATCGGGCGCCTGCACCAGCGCGTCACGGCAGGAGCGTCGGCATGAACACCCTATCCCGCACGCTTCTCGGTGTGCTGGTCGCTTGCGTTGGAACGGCTGCTGGCGGCACGTCGAATGCCGCCGACCAGGCTGGTCCGATACTCGATGCCGGGCAACTGGCACAGGCCAGCGGGCAGCAGATCTTCGAACACATCTGCCAGGCCTGCCATATGTCCGACGCGCGCGGTGCCAGCGGTGCCGCACGTTTCCCCGCATTGGCCGGCGACGCGCGCCTGGCCTCGGCGGATTACGTGATAGTCATGGTGTTGAACGGCAGGAGCGACATGCCTTCGTTCGGGCCGCGCCCGGACTATCGGGGGCTGGAGGCATACGCGCACACCGACCTGGATGATGCCGCGATCGCGCGCGTGGTCAATTACGTGCGCAGCCACTTCGGCAATCACTACCGCGACACGGTCACGGCCGCCCAGGTTGCGGCCCTGCACCCTGCACACAAGGGTTCGCCGTGAGCCAGGCGCCTGTCGTGTTGCTGGCGCAGGTCGAGTCCGGCATGCAGGCCGAGGCCGCCATGCTTTCCGGGGAACATGTGCCATGGATGGATCGACGCCAGCGCGCAGAAGCGCCGGAGACAAAGCTTCCCGAACCACGTGACATCACTCAACGCATCCGGAGCACGCCATGACGAGAAAGGTTTTTTCTATCGGCCTCGCGTTTCTGCTGGCAATGGCCGGCCTGGGGAATATCGGGGCGGCCCGGGCGGCAGCCACGGGCAGCGACGTCGCCGCCATCGACCAAGTGATGGATCAGGCGCAGGCAGCGTGGAACCGCGGCGACGTGGTCGGCTTCATGCACTGCTACAAGGATGCGCCCGACACCACCTTCGTCGGCAGCAGCGTGCGCAAGGGTTACCAGGCGGTTCTCGCCGGCTACCGCAAGGCCTACGCCAACAAGGCGCAGATGGGTCAGCTCACGTTCTCCGCACTCGACGTGCGCCTGTTGCCGGGTTCCGGCGGCGAGGTGCGCTACGCGATCATGACCGGCCACTACCATCTCGATCGCAACGCCCACGGTGAGGCGAGCAAGGACGACGGCGTGTTCTCGCTGGTGTGGGAGAAGACGCAAGGCGGCTGGAAAATCATCCTGGATCACTCCAACTGAGGCAGCCGTCGATTCGCCAGCCTGGGCGATGTGCCAACCGGGTACAGCCCGGTGTTGTGAGGCTGCCGATGCGCCGCAGCAACGCGGGGCGGATCGGCAGCACCCTGTTCAACGGAAAAGGTACCAGGGGCAAATTTCTGGAAACTGGCTGAGTGTTCGCATTGTTCCCGACGCGATTCTTCGGGCTCACCTATGTCATGTCAGCCGGTTGCCGGCTTGCCGGTGAACACCGCCAGTTGGGCGGCGAAAGCACGCTTGAAGGCCGGCCGTGCTTCGCCGCGGGCGACGTAGGCGGCGAGGTTCGGGTACTCGTCCAGCATGCCCGAGGGCCTCAGCCGCAGCAGCGCGTGCACCATCACGAGGTCACCCGCGCTGAACGCACCGTCGAGCCACTCGGCCTCGCCCAGGTAATCGGAAAGCTCGCCCAGGCGGGCGCGGATGCGATCCTTGATGAGCGGCAGGCGTTCCGCGGTCCAGGGTTTGTCGCCTTCCGCGAATTTGGCGGTTTGCAGGTCAATGATGGGCGGCTCGATCGTGTTGAGCGCGGCGAACATCCAGGTGATCGCGCGTGCCCGGGCGTTCGCCTCGTCCGGCAGCAGGCCCGCATGGCGCTGCGCGACGTGGAACACGATGGCGCCCGACTCGAACAGGGCAACGCCGCCTTCCTCGTAGGTGGGAATCTGCCCGAACGGGTGCAGCGCGCGATGCGCGGGCTCCTTCATCGCCTTGAACGAAACAAGGCGAACGTCATAGGGCTGGCCCGCTTCTTCGAGCGCCCAGCGCACGCGCATGTCGCGGGCGAGTCCCTGGCCGCGGTCGGGGGAGCTTTCAAAGGCGGTGATGGTGGGGGTCATGGGGCGGCTCCTGAAGATTCGATCAGCGATAGGGTTCGGTTGTATGAAGCCCCTCTCCCGCCGGGAGAGGGGTTGGGGTGAGGGTTCGGGCATGGCGCGACGCGCAGGATCCGATATGCCTGCATTGTCTCGCTCCGCCCGAACCCTCATCCGGCCCTTCGGGCCACCTTCTCCCGGAGGGAGAAGGGAAGCGAGTCAGCCGCGCCGCGCCGCCTCGATCGCGGCGATGTCGATCTTCGTCATCGTCATCATCGCGTCGAACGCGCGCTTGGACGCGGCGGGATCGGGATCGGTGATCGCGGCCAGCAGGACGCGTGGGGTGATCTGCCACGACAGGCCCCATTTGTCCTTGCACCAGCCGCAGGCGCTGGCCTGGCCGCCGTGGTCGATGATCGCGTTCCACAGGCGGTCGGTTTCGGCCTGGTCATCAGTGGCGACCTGGAACGAGAACGCATCGGTGTGCGGCACGCCGGGGCCGCCGTTGAGGCCCAGGCACGGGATGCCCATGACCGTGAACTCCACCGTCAACACGTCGCCCTGCTTGCCCGCGGGATAGTCGCCCGGCGCGCGATAGACGGCGCCCACGGCACTGTCCGGGAAGGTCTTGGCGTAGAACGTGGCGGCGTCGAGTGCGGTGCCGTCGTACCAGAGGCAGATCGTGTTCTTGCTGGTCATTCCGGTTCTCCAGGTTCAGGGGCAGGGGATGCCTCTCATCTCTGTGACGAACGGTGGATGCGCAGATCGACACCAACGGCGCCTTTGAGGGCCGGTTGCGGTGAACGTGGGGAGGACAGGGGGCGCCGTCCTCGCAATGGCGTGGCCTGCACACACCCATTCCCGACCGCGCCGGCTGCGTATTCCGGCCTTGTTGGCCATGCGTCCCGGTGATGGCCGGACATTGGCGCCGGTGCGGATCGCTTATGGCGTCAGACGGCTTTCCGGGTGGCCGGCAGCAGCTCTTGGCATCAGGGCGACCAGGGGCACCCCGATCGCCACCAGGATGGCGGACATGCCAAACAACTCCGGGCGGCCGCTGACATCATGGCCGGCCTGGACCAGCATGACGCCCGCGTGCGCGAAGCTGGACCATGCCGTGAACCAGATCAGGCTGCGATGTTCGGCTGGGTTTCGCGCCGCGGCCAGCAGAAAAACCCCGAGCGTTACATAGAGGCTGAGGAACATCGGCACGAGGTCGTCGGCGTGCTGCCAGACCCACAGGGACATGACCAGTGGATAGGTGCCCGCCAGGAAAAACAGTCCGCTCACGACCATGACGAATTTCAGTGCCCACTTTCGAGACATGACCCACTCCCGCGAGCTCGGCGATGCACCGTGAAGCTACTCCCAAAATGCCTGCAACAGGAGATGCCTGGTCGCTCCTAAGAAAAGCGCAGTATCCCCGGCCATGGCTTCCGGCCAGAGGTCGCCGGCGCCGTGGTCGACGATGGCCGGATTGCCGGTCAGGCAGCACCGGTATCAGTATCTGATGAAGTCGACGAACGCGCGCAGCGGTGCGGGCAGGTGCTTGCGGCCGGGGTAGTAGAGATACGGGCCACTGAAGGCTTGCCACCACGGCTTGAGCAGCGGCACCAGGGCGCCGCTGTCGAGGTGCGGCTGAAGCCAGGCTTCAAACAGGTGGATGATGCCGAGCCCGTCCAGCGCGGCGGCGACGGCGAGGTCCACCGAGGCGCCCAGGCGCACCAGCAGGGGACCGTCGGGATCGACGCGCACGATCTCGCCTTTGCGCTCGAATTCCCAGGTCGGGATGGCGCCGCTGGCGAATCGACCGCGCAGGCAGGCGTGCTGCAGCAGGTCGCGCGGGTGCCGCGGGCGGCCGCGCGCTTCCAGGTAGGCCGGCGCGGCGGCGGTGGCCATGCGTTGCACGCGCGGGCCGATGGGCACGGCGATCATGTCCTTTTCCAGCCGCTCGTCGTAGCGGATGCCGGCGTCGCAGCCGGCGGCGAGCACGTCCACGAAGCTGTCCTCGACGATGACTTCCAGCCGGATGTCCGGGTAGGCCTTGAGGAAGGGCGTGACGATGGCGGGCAGCACCAGCCGCGCCACCGTGGCCGGCACGTTGAGCCGCAGCGTGCCGGCGGGGCGGTCGCGGTAGTGGTTCACCACGTCGAGCGCGCTTTGCACTTCGCCCAGCGCGGGCGACAGCCGTTCGGCCAGGCGCTGGCCCGCCTCGGTGGGGGCGACGTGGCGCGTGGTGCGGTGGAGCAGGCGTACGCCCAGGTGCGCTTCCAGCCGGCGCACGCTCTCGCTCAGGCGCGAGGCCGACATGCCGCTGCCGCGTGCGCCTTCGCGGAAGCCGCCAGCGCGCACCACGGCGAGGAAGGCGAAGAGATCCCGCAGGTCTGTGTCCATTGTCCCGATTCCCGCACGGCCCGTGCCGATTGCACGGGATTATCGGCCAGGTGCCCGTGGCGTACAGTGCAGGCCTCGGCGCCACCTGGCCGCCCTTGTCCGGAGACGATCATGAGCAAGCTGACGAACGCGGGCACTTTCGCCCTGGGCCGCCGTACGGTGAACCGCATGGGCTATGGCGCCATGCAACTGGCCGGACCGGGCGTGTTCGGGCCGCCGAAGGATCATGCCGCGGCGCTGGCGGTGCTGCGCGAGGCGGTGGCAAGCGGGGTGGACCATATCGACACCAGCGATTTCTACGGCCCGCACGTGACCAACCGGCTGATCCGCGAGGCACTGCATCCGTATCCGGACGACCTGGTGATCGTGACCAAGGTCGGCGCGATACGCGGTACCGATGCCTCGTGGAACCCGGCGCAGAGCCCGGCCGAGTTGGTCTCCGCCGTGCACGACAACCTGCGCCACTTGGGCGTGGATGCGCTGGACGTGGTGAACCTGCGCGTCATGGGCAACGTGCATGCGCCGTCCGAGGGCTCGATCGAGCCGCAGTTCACCGCGCTGGCGGAACTGCAGCAGCGCGGCCTGATCCGCCAGCTCGGCCTGAGCAACGTCACCGCGGCACAGCTGGCCGAGGCGCGCGGCATCGCCGAAGTGGTTTGCGTGCAGAACCATTACAACCTGGCCCACCGCGAGGACGACGCGCTGATCGACGAACTCGGCCGCGCGGGCATCGCCTACGTACCGTTCTTTCCGCTGGGCGGCTTCACCCCGCTGCAGTCGGACAGCTTGTCAGGCGTGGCCCATCGGCTGGGCTTTACGCCGATGCAGGTGGCGCTGGCGTGGCTGCTGGCACGCGCGCCCAACATCCTGTTGATCCCGGGCACGTCCTCGCTGGCCCACTTCCGCGAGAATCTGGCGGCCGCGGCGATCCGGCTCGACGGGGAGGCGCTGGCCGAGCTGGCGACGATCGGCGCCCACGCCTGACCGCAGCGCCTGCCGCGGTTCAGTGCCTGGGCACCAGTTCGCCCATCACCTTGCCGTTGGCGTCCAGCATCTGCAGTGACGGCGAGCCGTCCTTGGCGACCTTCATCACGATGCGCGGATGGCCTTGCAGGTCGTCCATCGCGAGCTGCACGCTGCCATCGGTGTTGCGGCCGAGCACCATGCGCCGGGTCGGGCCGCCGTGCTCGGCGAAGAAGGCCTTCAGCCTGGCCTGTTGCTGGTCTTTCGGCAGGTTCTTGATGGAGTCCACCAGCTGGATTTCTTCCATGATCGAATAATCCGGGTAGTCGTTGAACTGCAGCTTGGTGTAGCGGCCGTCCTTTTCCTGCTGGGAATCCAACGCCATGGTCTGGTCCTGCTCGTAGGCGTCGAAGGACAGGTGGCCGTACGATTCCTTGGTGCCGTCCTTGTTCTTCTCGCCGCCGAAGATCAGCCCGCCGTTCTCGGTGCCTTCGTCGTTGTAGAAGATCATGCCGGCGGCCTTGCGGTCGGGGTGCGGATACTCCTTGCCCTTGATGATGATGCCCGGCGCGGTGGCGGCGTCGGAGATCACCAGCCGCAGCGTGCCGTCGGGTTCGCGCACGTTGATGCGGTGCACGTCCAGTTCGTCGAGCGAGAGCTTCTTCGGCGTCTGTGTGAAGCCGCTCAGCACCGTGGCGGCGAATACCACCGTGAGCACGCCGGCATAGATCGTCAGGAAACGCTGGCCGATGGGTTTCATGGGCTTTGCCTCTTCGCTGTTGGACGGGATGGCGGCCATGGTCACACACGGACCGCCTGGATAGCGAAGTCGGGGGGGCACGGCAGAAGGTCCAGCCGGGCGGCTCAGTCCGCCAGCACGCGAAGCACGCCGGGCAGCGCGCGTGGCATCGCTCCGGCGACGCCGCGGAACCGGGCGGCGGTCCCTGGTCAGCGAACGGTATCGATCGGTGGCGAACGCATGAAAGGGAAAGGGCGCCGGGAACCTTGTTCCCGGCGCCCTTTCCCGCCAATCGCCCCGGCCCGCTTCCGGCGGGACTAGCCGCCAGCCGCCGCAGCGGAGGAGGCGGCGCTCGCCGGCGCAGTGCCCTTGTGCTTGTGCGGCGCCATGTGCTGCCTGGCGCCCTGGTTCCGGTACATCGCGTCAGCGGTCTGCTTCTGCGCGGGGGACAGCACGGCGTACACGGCGCTCCACGCGGAGGCGAGCTTCTGCATGTCGTCGGCATGCATCTGGGTGAGTTCCGCGTAGGACTTCATGGCTTCGTCGGCATTCATCGTCGGCAGCTTCTTGGACCGGTCATGGAACGCCATGGCCGCCTTGCGGGCGTTGTCGCGCATGGTCTGCGCAAAGGCATCCCATGGCTTTGCCTGCTGCTCGGTGATCTTCAGCTGCGCGTGCAGATCGCTGATGCGCTGTTCCACGGCGTCTGCGCGCCGTTGCGCGTGTGTCTTCCCGGCCGCGGCCTTCGTGGCGGCCGTGCTCGGGGTGGCAGACGTTTCCTGTTGTGCCCAGGCGGCCGTTGCAACGAAGGCAAAGGCAAGCAGGGCAGGCAATACGACGATACGGATGGCGCTTTTCATGGATGATGCTCCGATTCACGTGGTCGGATCGACAACGGCCAGATGCGGGTCCGTCGCCGTGCTCAGTTGCCGTAACCCGGAGGCGGCGGTGGCGGCGGCGGGTTGTTGTTGTCGTAGTACACCACTCCCGGCGGCGGCGGCGGTGGTGGCGTCGTGTAGACCACGGTCGGTGGCGGCTGGGCCGCATTCGAATTGGCGATCACCGCGCCGGCGACCACGCCCAGCAGGGCGCCGGCAATCACCGCTGTGCCGTTGCCGCCACCGCCACGACGGTAATCGCGACCGTGGTACTGGGGAGCCGGCCGCCCGCGATAGCCACCATGCCGGTTGTACTGCGCCTGTGCCGGCAATGCCGACGCCGTCATGGCGACGGCGACCAGCGCGGCGGCGATCTGACGGGACAACGAATGTCGAGAGGTGCGAGTCATCGACGAACCCTCCTCATTGATGAAACGGTTACCGCATGCATCGGCCAACACCGGATGCCTGCGAGGCCATGGAACAAGGCGTTGACATGGGCCATGCCAGCAACGCATGGCATGCCGATCACCGTTTTCCGAGTGTATGGCAGGTCATGTGAGGATTGATGCAACACGCACCGGCGGGGGAAAAGGTGTCCAAGCAAGGCGCCAGCGGCAATTTTCCCGGGCGGAGCGCAAGGAATTGCACCTGACGCCAAACCGGTGGTCCGCATAGGGGGCCGTCCTGGGGGCGTCCGGACGCCTTCGCGTCTTCCATGCGCATGGCTTGAAGTATGCCGTGACCGCCATCGAATCCCCTTTTGCACGATCTCGAAGTTGATCGCCCACAGTCGTCCGTGCCAGGCGGAGGCCATTGCCATTGTCTGAACATGCGCGAGGGTGACGCGCGGCCGGTTCGGGTGGTCCACTTCATCAGCGGGCGCACCTGCACTTGCTCCGGCTAGATGGCGCCGTGCCTGCTGCACGTCCACCGCTCTGGCAAAAGCAACGGCCCGCATTGCCGCGGGCCGTTGCGACGGAACATGCGGGTGCCTCAAACGCCGGGACGGTGCCTTTCCTTCACCTCGCGAAGAAGTTCAAGCATATGTTCCCGTTGCGCGCGCCGTTTCTGCTCCTGCGCTTCAAGCAACTGCTGCCGCCTCGTCATCGGCCGCAAGACCCGGTCCGATGCCGCCGTCGACGACGGATGCATGATGTGCGTGAAGTAATGGACCCATGTGCGGAAGTGCAGCGGCGATTGGGGTTGCGATTCGAGTTTCATGGTCAGGACCTTCCTCGCATTCCGCGGCCAGAGCAGTGAATCTGCGCCAGCGATCGTTAGCCGGCGGTGATGTTATCGATAACGCATGTACCCGAGACGGAAAGGCTGCCGGGGACCATTTCCAGACCCGGTCCATGCATCGGCCTCGCCGCGGAAAGCCGGCCCCGAACCTGCTCCGGCGGTCCTCCGACTCCCTACAGCGCCACCTTGGGCCTGGTATGCCGCGCCCCCATGGTTCCGGAAAGTGGCTGGCGATGACGGAGCGCGTAACATGAAATCCTTCGGCAAACCGCCGCAGGGCGAGCGACTGGAGCGGCTGCGCGACCTGCCGATGTGGGACGGCGAGCGGTTGCGCAATATCCATCCGGTGCTGCCTGGCCTGCGCGATCCGCAGGCCCCGCGGCCGACCCTGCGCGAGTTCCTGTGCGGCGACGAAAACCGCACGCCGCCGGAGCCGCTGCCCGCGGAAGATCCACGCGGCGCGTGGTTGCGGAAACCCGCGAGCGGACTGCGCGCCACCTGGCTGGGCCACTCCACGGTGTTGCTGGAGATCGACGGCTGGCGGGTCCTCACCGATCCGGTGTGGGGCCAGCGCGCTTCGCCGTTCACCCTGCTCGGGCCGAAGCGTTTCCAGCCGGTGCCGGTCGGGTTGCGCGACCTGCCCGCGATCGATGCCGTGGTCATTTCGCACGACCACTACGATCACCTGGACTATCCGACGATCCGCGCGCTGGCGAAGTCGAAGGTGCCGTTCGTCACTTCGCTCGGCGTCGGCGCACACCTCGAAAGCTGGGGCATCGCGCCTTCGCGCATCACCGAACTGGTGTGGTGGCAAAGCCATCGTGTGCCCGGCACCGGTCTCACCATCACCGCTGCGCCTTCGCAGCATTTCTCCGGGCGCGGCCTGAAGGACCGCAACCAGACCCTGTGGTCGTCGATGGTGATGGCCGGCGATCGCCACCGCGTGTTCTTCAGCGGCGATACCGGGCTCACCACCGAATACGAAACGATTCGCGACCGGCTCGGCCCGTTCGACCTGGTGATGTTGGAAGTCGGTGCGTTCCACCCGTCCTGGGGCGATATCCACCTTGGCCCGGCCAATGCACTGGCGGCACATCGGCTGCTCGGCGGCGGCGTGCTGATGCCGGTGCACTGGGGTACGTTCGCGCTGGCCACGCATGCCTGGGACGAGCCGGTCGAAGACCTGCTCGCGCTGGCCGACCCCGACGACACCGCGTTGCTGCTGCCGCGTCTCGGCGAACCGGTCGAACCCGTCGAGCGTCGCGAAGTGGAGCCGTGGTGGCGACGCGGTCAACCCGTCGACAACGTGTCCGCGATCAAGCCGGATGCCTCCGAGGTCGCCATCAGCGACCAGTTGAGCGGCCAGTTGCCCTGGCCGCTGGACTGATCGGCTCAGCCCGGCAGGCTGAGCACCGGCGCGAAGCCGCCGAAGATCATGCGCTTGCCGTCGAAGGGCATGTCGGTGCCGGGCGCCATGCGCGGATCTTTCATGCATTTCGCCATGCCGGCATCGCGGGTGGCCTTGTCGGGCCATTCGATCCACGAGAACACCACGGACTCGTCCTGCTTCGCCTGCACGGCGCGGCGGAAGTCGGTGAGCTTGCCGTCGGGCACGTCGTCGCCCCAGCACTCCACCACGCGCGTGGCGCCGAATTCCAGAAAAAAGACGTCGAAGGTGTTGGCGTGCGCAATGAAGCGCTCGCGGTTGGCGTTGGGCACGGCGATCACGAAACCATCGATGTAGGACATGTGCAGTCTCCCGCGGGATGCGGCGACCGGAGTGGCCGCCTTCCTCCTGGCGACGAACCGGTGCATGCAGGATCGACATGGACCGACACCCAGGCGATTCCTGGCCGTGCTGGCCCTTCTGATCTGGCCAGTGTGGCGCGGTGGTCGGAAAGGAACATCCAGTCGATGGGCGGTGGCCTTCGTCCAGTGGAACCGCGCGCCGTGCGGATCACGTTCCGCCAGATACGGATGCTGCCGAACTATCGCATGACTGGAATCCACGCGGGACCGGCGTGTCCGCTGCGTCCGATGTCCGCTGCAAGTGTCCGCGGACGGATATCCGTTTTTGACGGTCGGTGCAGGAATGGCTTTGGAATGCGGTTTCCCGGGCTTCGTCTGTGTTGGCACGGTGCTTGCCATATCCATCTCGAAAGCTTCATTACCTCACTCAAAGGAGAGCCATCATGAAATTCGAGACCGTGCTGCTGCAAAGCCTGTTCAGCGTCTGCCTGCTGATCTGCGTGATGACCGTCGGCGGCATGTTGCTGGCGTAAGCGGATGACTTCTTGCCCATGCGGGCAAGCGTTGCAGACGTCAGTCTGCGCGCCGCCATCCGGTGGTTTGTTCGCCGGGTGGCTGCGGACAATGTGGATCGACGTGTCCGGCGTGATGCCGGCATCGAGCGCATCGTCCGCGCGTGTCGCGCGGGCCAAGGCCAAACCCCTGGCAGGCCCGTGCTTTTCCCCCACTGATAAACCAAGGAAGTGACTGATGAACACCATTTTCCCGATCCGCTCCTTCTCGCGTCGCATCGCCCGCGGTCTGGCCGTGGCCGGTGTCATGGGGGCATTCGCCGTTGCCGGCATCTCCACGGCGAGCGCGCAGGCCACTGCGGGCTCGATCTTTGGCAAGGCACCCGCTGGCTACAGCGTTTCCGTGCGCAGCGACCTGACCGGGGTCGGTCGAACGGTAACGGTGGATTCCAAAGGCCGTTACTTCGCACACGAATTGCCGAATGGGACCTATACGGTCACGCTGAAGCAGAGCGGCGAGGCGATTGCCAAACATCTCAACGTGCCCGTGACCGTGGGTCGTGGCGTCGAGGTGGATTTCCAGTGCGGCGAGATCAAGTGCGACGAGGTCGCCAACGCGAAGTGAGGCACGGGGCGCGGATGCGCCCCGGCGAATGAGAAAGGCCCGGCGGGGAACCCGCCGGGCCTTTCTTCAGGCGATGGAGGCAGCGGATGTGTCCGCAAGCAGGAACCCCAGCGCTTCCTCGCAGGCCCCGTCCACTTTCAACGCGAGCAATTCGTCCGCGCGGGTGCGGCCCAGCGTGACCGCGGCGACGGGCTTGCCGGCTTGCGCGGCGGCATGGGCGAAGCGGTAGCCGGAGTACACCATCAGCGAGGAGCCGACCACCAGCATCGCGTCGGCGTCGCGGCAGGCGGCCATGGCGGCGGCCACGCGCTCGCGCGGCACGTTCTCGCCGAAGAACACCACGTCGGGTTTCACGATGCCGCCGCAGTGCGGGCAGGGTGGCACGTCGAAGCTCGCGAAGTCCTGGTGGTCCAGGTCGGCATCGCCATCCGGTGCGTCGGCGGCGTCGAGGTCCGTCCAGTCCGGATTGCGCTCGATCAGGGCGTGCTGGAAGTCGTGGCGCGGTCCCCGCCAGTCGCAGGCCATGCAGCGCACGGTGTCGAGCCGGCCGTGCAGGTCGACCACCCGGGTGTTGCCTGCGCGCTGGTGCAGGCCGTCCACGTTCTGCGTCACCAGCAGTTCGATCTTGCCTTGCCGTTCCAGCGCGGCCAGCGCGTGGTGCGTGGCGTTCGGCTGGGCGTGGCCGAAGCGGCGCCAGCCCACCATGCTGCGTGCCCAGTAGCGGCGACGGGTGGGCGGTTCGTGCATGAAGGCCGTGTAGGTGACTGGCGGCGTGCGCTTCCACTGGCCATCGCGGTCGCGGTAGTCGGGAATGCCGGACGCGGTGCTGCAGCCCGCGCCGGTGAGCACGAACAGGCGCGGGTGTGATGCGATGAAGCGTTGCAACGGAGTCATGATGAGCCAAGCCTGTCTGTAGGAGCGCACCCTGTGCGCGAATAGCTTTGGCGCTTGATCGAATTCAAAAGCCAATCGCGCACAGGGTGCGCTCCTACACGGGGCGGTGGTCAGCCCAGCGTGGCCATGTCGATCACGAAGCGGTATTTCACGTCGCCCTTGAGCATGCGCTCGTAGGCCTCGTTGATGTCCTTCATCGCAATCATCTCGATGTCGGAGACGATGCCGTGCTCGGCGCAGAAGTCCAGCATCTCCTGCGTTTCGCGGATGCCGCCGATCGCGGAGCCGGCGAGCCGGCGCCGCCCGAGGATCAGGTTGAACACGTTGGGCGAGGGGTGCGGTGTGGCGGGGGCGCCGACCAGGCACATGGTGCCGTCGCGCTTGAGTAGGGTGATGAAGGCATCGAGGTTGTGCGGTGCGGCTACGGTGTTGAGGATGAAGTCGAAGCTGCCGGCGTGCTGCGCCATCTGCGCGGGATCCTTCGAGATCACGACTTCGTCGGCGCCGAGACGCTTCGCGTCAGCCTGCTTGCCGGGCGACGTGGTGAACAGCACCACGTGCGCGCCCATCGCGTGGGCCAGCTTCACGCCCATGTGGCCGAGGCCGCCCAGGCCCACGATGCCCACCTTCTTGCCGGGGCCGGCCTGCCAGTGGCGCAGCGGCGAATACGTGGTGATGCCGGCGCACAGCAGCGGCGCCACGGCGGCGAGCTGGCTGGCCTCGTGGTCGACGCGCAGCACGAACTTCTCGTCCACCACGACGTTCTCGGAATAGCCGCCCCAGGTGTTCTCCTTGCCGCGGCCGTTGTAGGTGCCGGTGAAGCCGTTCTCGCAGTACTGCTCCTCGCCGTCGGCGCAGGAGGCGCAGTGCTGGCAGCTGTCCACCATGCAGCCCACGCCCACGGTGTCGCCCGGCTTGAACTTCGTCACGTGATCGCCCACGGCCACCACGGTGCCCACGATCTCGTGGCCGGGCACGGAGGGATAGAGCGTGTTCCGCCACTCGTTGCGCGCGGTGTGCAGGTCGGAGTGGCACACGCCGCAATACAGGATGTCGATCTTGACGTCGTGCGGCCCCGGCTGGCGGCGCTCGATGCTGAGCGGGCCGAGCGGCTGGCTGGCGGAGGCGGTGCCATAGGCGTGGGTCTGGGTCATGCGGGTTCTCCGATGCGGGGGAGCGGGGCAACTCGACTAGCTTACGCCTCGCGGCGAAAGCGGACGGCAGCGGAAGTCATGGGGACGCTCGTCACGCTTCAAAAGGCCGACTTGCGAACGGGCCATTGAAGCGTGGCGGGGTGGTGCCCATCATGGCGGGACCGTCCCCGTCGAGAGTCCCCATGTCCGACTTGTCCGCGTTTGCCGTCAATCGCCGCTGGCCCGCGCAACATCCCGACCGCATCCAGCTGTATTCGCTCAACACGCCGAATGGCGTGAAGGTGTCGATCATGCTGGAGGAAACCGGGCTACCCTACGAGGCGCACCTGGTCGACATCGGCAACGACGAAAGCCACCTGCCGGAATTCGTGGCGCTGAACCCGAACGGCAAGATCCCCGCGCTGATCGATCCGCACGGCCCCGATGGAAAGCCGCTGGGCTTGTTCGAGTCGGGCGCAATCCTGATGTATCTCGCGGAGAAGGCCGGCAAGTTCCTGCCCGCCGATCCGGCGCTGCGCTGGGAGACGATCCAGTGGGTGTTCTTCCAGATGGCCTCGATCGGCCCGATGTTCGGCCAGGTGGGGTTCTTCCACAAATACGCCGGCCGCGAGTACGAGGACAAGCGGCCGCTCACGCGCTACGTCAACGAGTCGAAGCGCCTGCTCGGCGTGTTGGACGGGCGCCTCGCCGGGCGCGACTGGATCATGGGCGGCGAATACACCATCGCCGACATCGCCACGCTGGGCTGGGTCAACAACCTGATCACCTGGTACGAGGCACGCGAGCTGGTGGAGTACGACCGCTTCAAGCATGTCGATGCCTGGCTGCAGCGCGGACTGGCGCGACCGGCGGTGCAGCGCGGCCTGAAGATTCCCTCGCGTTGATGCACGTGCGGAGGCGTGGCCGATGAGCGGCTCGCTGTTCGCCCTGGTTGAGGCGCTGGAGCGTGAGCATGCGCTGGATGCGCCGGATCGCCTGCGCGAGCGCATCGAGGTGCTCGATCGCCTCGACGCACTGGTGGCCGCGACGGGCACGGGTGCGCTGCTGCAACGCGCGCAGGCGATCCGGCAGCGGCTGGAAGCGGCGACCGCGGTGCAGTTCGATGCCATCCGCCAGGCGATCCGCCAGGGCGACGGTGGCAATGCGCTGCGGCGCTGGTGGCATGCAGGCGATGACCATGCACGCCACTCCGGTGATGCCTACGACTGGCGGGACGAGCTGGTCAGCGGCGTGTTGCCGTTCGGCGAGCCGGACGAAGCATCGGCACTGGCGCCGGAGATGGTGTTCTACCAGCCCACGCCGGCACGGCACGTGTTCGATCTGCTTGAACGCCTGGCATTGACCCGTGACGACGTGCTGGTCGACCTGGGTTCGGGCCTCGGCCACGTGCCGCTGCTCACCGCGATCTGCACCGCGGCGCGCGGCTTCGGCGTCGAGATCGAACCGGCCTATGTGCGGAGTGCGCGTGCCTGCGCGCAGGACCTGCGGCTGGCAAACGCACGATTCGTGCAGGGCGATGCCCGCGAGACGGACTTCGCCGTCGGCAGCGTGTTCTATCTGTACACGCCGTTCACCGGAGCGATCCTGCGCAGCGTGCTGGATGCGTTGCGCGGCGAAGCCGGGCGGCGTGCGTTCCGCGTGTGCAGTTTCGGGCCGTGCACGGCCGTGCTGGCCGCCGAGCCCTGGCTGGTGGGCGAAGATGCGCCGGCAGCCAATCGCGTCGCGGTCTTCCGCACGCGAGAGTGAGTCGTATGCCCCGGTCTTGCCATGTGCGTAGCCTTGAAAAGCCCGTGCACATGGTCAGGATGGAGCGCTCGATGTGCTGCCAGCACCCTGGCCGAGGAACCCCATGAACCGCAGAACTCTGCTGAAGACCGCCTTGCTGGGCACCTCGGCGCTCGCTCTTCGTCCCGTGCTTGCCCGCAGCATCCGCGAGGGGGATGTCGAAGCCCGGCTGGCCGCGCTGGAGCGGAAGCATGGCGGACGGCTGGGCGTGGCCATCCTCGATACCGGCGATGGACACCGCTACGGGCACCGTGCGGACGAACGCTTCCTGATGTGCAGCACGTTCAAGGTGCTGGCGGTGAGCGCGGTGCTGGCGCGTGTCGACCAGGGTGCCGAACGGCTGGATCGGCGTGTGATGTTCGGTCGCGATGCCGTGCTCTCCTGGGCGCCGGTGACCAGCCACCGTGTCGGTGCGCCGGGCATGAGCGTGGCCGAGTTGTGCCATGCGGCGATCACCGTGAGCGACAACACGGCAGCCAACCTGTTGCTGGCAAGCATGGGCGGTCCGGCTGCCGTGACGGCCTTCGCGCGGCGGCTGGGCGATCTGCTGACCCGGCTGGATCGCATCGAGCCGGCATTGAATGTCGGCGCCGACGGCGACCTGCGCGACACCACCACGCCGGACGCCATGCTCGGCGACCTGCGTGCGCTGCTGCTCGGCAATGCGCTCTCCGTCACTTCGCGCGATCAACTGGCGGCATGGATGCGCGCCACCAGCACCGGTCTCGACAAGCTGCGCGCCGGCGTGCCGCACGGCTGGCAGGCGGGCGACAAGACCGGCAGCGGCGCCCACGATGAAACCAACGACATCGCGATCTTCTGGCCTCTGCAACGCAAGCCGCTGCTGGTGACGGCCTACCTGGCGGGCTCGGCGGCGGATGCAGACGGGCGCAGCGCTGTGCTGGCCGAAGTGGGGCGGATCGCGGCGTCGGTCTGAGCCCGCATCATCCCAGTCCGGCAGGCACGTGGTTGGGCTGGCCGCTTTCGCTGCCGGATGGGTAGACGTGATTGTGACGCGCGGGCTGCTCTTGTCGCGACGATGTTAAGTGCGTTTTCATGCAATGACTCCGGAATATCGACAAACGCCTGAGTAGGGTCGATACGCGAGCGCGGTATCACGGTTTCGCCGTGGAAGTGGAACGTGAGCTGCAGCAGCGCCGCGCTCGCACCCAACCCCGCAACGGAGACCCCACATATGAAAGGTTTAGTCACGGCAGGGCTGCTGGTTGCAGCTACGCTGGCATTGTCGGCGTGCGGCAAGAGCGGCGAGATGACACCCTCTTCCGGGGCTCCCAACAACGCGGCGAGCACGCATGCCCCGGCTACGCCGTCACCACCACCGGCGCCGGCTTCTGCTCCGAAGCCCGCGGCGACCAGCGCCGCGCCGCCTGCGCAGGCCCCGGCGTCGTCGGGTACCGCCGGGGGCGGAGCGAACCCGTAGCATTAAAGAGATCGAGAGATACCTCGAAACCCCGAGGCGTTCTTGCAGGCCATGGACGGCTCGCCACGATACGCACACGCATGATCGTCGAAGGCGGCCTGTACCGGGCCGCCTTCGATGATACGGAAACCAGCGTGGGATGGTTTTCGAGATCCACCGGAAGGTCGGCGATGGAGATCCGGAGGATCGGTGAGCCCACTCGGTCATTCAGCCGCCGGGGTGGTATGCGCACTCGGTACGCCCTTTGAGCTGGTCGGGCCAGAGATAACCGTGCGCAGGTCGCCGATGGCGTCGCAGCCATTGCGATGAAGCCTGCCGCCGAACGGTGGCACCAAAGACCGGGGTCGCGTTGGCGCTCCCGATTCAGCCGCTTTGAGCGGCGCACACAATTAAAGCCCCCGGGGGCTACTTGCCTGGCGACAAGGTCGGGAAAGGCGATGCACGCGGTGCGTGGAGCGAATCGGCACGAGTACGGCATTGCCCGAGCCAGTGTGATCCATCATTTTGCTGGGCCGTCTTGGCCATGGTGACGTGGCGGCGTCAGGCCTTGCACGCGCCCATCGGCACGGTCACGGGAATGGCGCGCACCAATTCCTCTCAATGCACCGGGATGATGAGGATCGCGTATGGCGTTCCGCCGAACATCACGAACGGCTTGTGCGTATCCGGGTTGGCTTGCTCCGATGGAAGGCCGGTTGCGTTGGCGGTCCCCGCATCCAGGATCATGACGTGCGGCGGGATGCGGATATAGGTTCTCATGCCTGGCTGCAGCTTGTCGGCCTTCGGGTCGATGTTGCTCCATGCCGAGCCGCCTTGCAGCATGTAGGACAGTCCCGGCCGGTCCGGATCGGGTGCGTGGCCGGCCATGATGGCTTCGCGCCACGCCATTCCGTTGGCGTCGTAACACACCGGCAGGCGCACGGGATCGGAGACCGTCATCAGGCAGGTCCAGCCGTTGGCACCGTGATGCAATACGGTTGGATGACCTTGGCCGTCGGGCACGATCACCGCGGCGCCGGCAGCAATGGCAGGCGGCGCCGCCGACAACGCCTCGCGCACCAGCGCAGCCGTATCGACCCGCGGAGTCGCGGCCAGCGCGACGCCCGTGCCCAGCAATCCGACGAAAAGAGCCATGCACCGCAACGCTTTCATGTTCGTACCCCGCAGATGGTGGTGGGGATCGCCTCGAGTCTTGCCTATGGATTGCTGAAGACCGCGCCGTGCGGAATGGCGCTGCCGTGCCGCCATCGCCCATGCATGTTCGTGGCGGACCGTCACCCGCCATTCTCTTCGTCGGCCGGTTCCGGCAGGGTCCACCGATCCGCTGCCCGGGGTTTCAGATAAAGGAAGTAGTACGGAAGCGCGATGGCGTAGATGCCAAGCGTCACCACCACTGGCAGCCACGCGGCGATGACGCTTTCGTAGATCACCACCACCGTTGCCAGCACCATCGCGATCGGCGGGATCGGCCACCATGGCATCCGGTACTCGGCCTTCCGGGTCGAACCACTGATTCGCCCGACCAGCGCGGCGAGGCCGACCAGCAAATACTGGACCAGAAGATAGGCACCCGACACGATCAGCAGCACGTTGAATGGCAGCAGCCAGACGCACAGGGCGCCCGCGACGCCCACGACAAGGGTGGCGGCGACCGGCGTGCGCAGCTTCGGATGCACGCTCGCCAGCGGCCGATTGATCCAGTCCGGCCAGGTGCGGTCGCGCGCGGACGAATAGAACAGCCGTCCAATCAGGATGATGTTTGCCAGCAGGGCGTTGATGACGGCGATGGCGACGCCGATGCTGACGATTTCATTCACGACACATCCGCCCCGCGCCCGCAGGAAGTACGACATCGGGTCGGCCGCGCCGAGCAGTCCGCTCATGCTGGGTGTGCCGAGCAGCACCGCGATCACCGGAATGAACTCCGCGGCGACCGTGATGGCCAGCGACCAGAGGATGGCGCGGCCGATGGTCGTACGGGCGCGCTTGGTCTCCTCGGCGTAATAGACCGCGGAGTTGTAACCGTTGTAGGCGAACAACGCCGTCGCGGTGAACGAGACGACCAGGCCCGCCGAGGCGCCGACCAGGATTCCGTGCGGCCCCATCGTGGTGGCGTGCCAGAGCACGGAAACCGGCTGGGTGGCGTGAACGAAACCCAGTACCGCCAGCACGGCCAGTGCGGCGACTTCCAGGAACAGGAAGATGCCCGTCACCCAGGCATTGGCCTTGATGTTGAAACAGGCGACGACGGCCGTCGCAAGGATCACGACGATGCCGGTCCAGGGGGAATCCATGCCCTTCCACACGACACCGAGGTAGGTGCCCACGCCGGACGCAACCACTCCAAGGATGCAAATGGTGCAAGCCATGCTCAGGAAAAGGAACGCGAGGCCATAGGGCTTGCCCAATGTGCGCGCGATGATCGTGTAGTCGCCCCCGGCAATCGGGAACGAGCTGGAAAGTTCCGCGTAGCAGAACGCAATCACCATGCCGATCAGCGCGGCGATGGCGAAGGCGACGGCCGCGGCGCCGCCGATCCCGCTGATCGCCGCGGGGGCGATGATGAACACGCTGGACGCCGGCGTCACCCCGGACAGCGTGATGAGGATGTTCTCCTTGAAAGTCAGCGAGCGGGAAAGATCCTGCGCGTACTTTGCGGTACCGGGAGGGTCGCACGGCAGATACGTACCCGGAGAAATGGAGGCGGACTCAACGTTCATGCGGGTGCGTCTTTCAAGGATTGCCGAACACGGCGCCGTGCGGCATCGCGCTGCCGTGCCAGCCGTCAGGCCAGCTGCGCGTCATGTCGATCGTCGCCGGGTCAAGTGTCAGTTTTCCCGTCTGGCGGTCGATCGTGGCGAACCGGACCTTGGTGTCGAGCGCCCCATAGCCCGTGATGACGAGACGGTCTCCGCCCGGTTCGAGCGCCAGCCAGTGCGGATATTCGTCCGGCGGCAGCAGGATGCGGCTGACCTCGTGCGGATGTTCCGGATCGCGCATGTCCAGACTCACGATGGCGTGCCCGCTTTGCGCGGCTTCCACCAGAAAGTTACCCGCGACCAACGGCACTTCGCACAAGCGATAACCGAAGTCATAGACATGTTGCAGCGCTGGATGGTCGCTCGCCAGATTCCGGACCAGGAACAGGCCGCAATTGAATGTCGGCACGACGACCGTCTTGCCATCGGCCAGCAACCGGGGTTCCGATGAATCCGCCGCCGTGTCGTAAAACCAGTCGGGTTGCGGCGGCAGCGGCATGGTCTTGATCAGCTTCAGGTCGGAAAGGCGCCAGACCTGGGCCACATGGCTGTGCTGCGCGCCCATCATGTCCCCGCTGCCCGTGACAACGCGATCGAGCTTCTCATCCACCGCCAAACTGTACGGGCGAATGTTTGGATGTCCGGGCGCGGCCGCCGAAGACGTCCTCACGGCCTTGCCTTGCGGATCGAATTCCACCAGTCCGCCCGCAGCGTGGTTGAACCCTCCGGAATACTGGAACGTCGCCAGGGTGTTGCCGTTGGGAAGGTAAACAAAAGAGTGCGGATAGCTGAAAGCGCCGACGCTGCCGAATTTGCGCAGGAGCCGCGGATGCACGGGGTCGCGAAGATCGAAGACGTAGGTGAGGTTCCCGAGCCAGTCGTTGGCGTACAGGACGTCGTTCGCAGGCTCGGCGTAATTCGTGTGATGCGCCATTACCGCCTCGCCGACGGGCAGCATCGCCACAAGCTTCCCGAACGAAGGCCCGGGACCGACGTCGAATACGGCGAGAAAGTCTTTGCCCAGTCCGAGTCGATCGCGCCTTGCAGCAATATCGGCCGGGGTCATTGCCGTATCAGCAACGTGAGGATGACTTGCCTCCATCGCCCAAACGAACAGATAGTGGCTGGAACCCGGCGCTGCTGTCGCAATCAACGGAAACATCAGAACCAGCAGCAAGCCGCTGAACATCGCTTTCTTCATGACTCGTTTCCTTGTTGATGGACGGCCGGTGCACCTTCGACGGCGCCTGTCGCGTCGATTGCAGCCAAGGGAGCGGCACTGGGTTCTTTGTCGATCCGGCCTGCAGACGGATGCTCGCTCTCGTCAGTTCATCCCGATCTGGCCCTGCATGGACTTGAAGATCGCCGCAGTGTCGTAGCCGATGCCGTCCTTGAACACCAGCGGCATGTGTTCGACGGCAGTGACGTCCTTCACCGGATCGCCGTCGATCACCACGATGTCGGCGCGCTTGCCGACCGCCAGCGAACCGATTTCCTTTTCACGGCCCTCGAATTTCGCCGCGTTGAGCGACAGGATTTCGACTGCCTGTGGAACCGTGAAGCCATCGACTTGCACCAGCAACTCGAGCTCGCGCTTGGACGAGAAACCCGGAATCACGCCGCCGTAGCCGGTCGGATCGCTGCCGCCCATCAGCAGGCCGCCGGCCTCGACGAAGCGCTTCTCCAACTTCCCGAGTTTGTGGAAAACCGCTTCGCTGATGAAAGGCGTTTTCTGCGTGCGTCTTATCAACCACATTTTCTCGTAGTGCTCACGCAACGACGGATTCAACAGGGCCAGTGCTGCCTGGGGAGCTTCCGGCTGGCCGGCAACCCCGGTCTCGAACACGGCCAGCGTGGACGTCAGCGCGACGTGCTTGGCAACCAGCAGCTTGATGAGCGACTCGACCGCAGGCGAACCGGGATCAAGTCCGGCTGCCGCCGCAAAGGTGGCCGTGTACCCCGGGCACTCGTCGGGCTGCTTGCCCTTGACGAAATCAGAGGCCACGAAGAATCCGTGTTCGAGGTTGTCGATGCCTAGATCCGCGGCTTCGCGGTAGGTCACCGAACAGAGGTGCCCGGTGATCTTGTCGTGATGCGCGTGGGCCGCGTCGATCGCAGCCTTCAATTCCGCACGGGTGATGTGATCGTAGGCCTTGAACGAGGTGACGCCCTCGCCAGCCCAGTAATCAACGGTGCGCGTGGCGTCGGCCGCGTCGGCCAGCACGTGCATGTCTTCCGTCAGGGATTCGGCGCCATTGAGGTAGGGGCCGGTCACATCGATGTCGGGGCCGATGCGCTTGCCGGCCTCGATGTCGTTGCGCACATTCACATCCGCATACGGCATCATCGAACCGGTGGTGCGGATGGTGGTCTCGCCGCCGGCAAGGTAAAGCGGCGGAAAACTGTATGGCATCGGGGTGTAATAGACGAACGGCGGCCCGCCGAAATTGCCGGTCGTATAGAACAGATGCTCGTGCATCATCACGAAGCCGGGCAGCAGGGTCTTGCCGTGGGCGTCGATCACGGTCGCGCCGGCCGGGACGGCGGTACCCGACGCGGGACCGAGTTCCGCGATGCGGCCCTTGTCGATCACCAGCGTCTGGTCGTAGGCCGGCGCGCCGCCCGTGCCGTCGACGATGGTGGCGTGGGTGAACGCTATGACGGGCTGCCTGTAGGCGACCTGGTTTTCCGGGGCAGCGTGGGCGAGCGAAACGAACGCGAACATCGTCGCGCCGAAAAGGAGCGAACGTTTCACGGCGGCATTCCCCTGTGGCGAGAGTTTCCAGGCCGCGAGCGGCGCGGTCGCCGGACTGCGAAACTCGAACGGCGGGATGGTATACCGTTCGATATGGCCTTTCATCTGGCCCGGCCAGAAACACACGGTGCGCAGGAACCTGCTGGCAGGCACGGCCGTCCGGACACCCAACACGGCACGCCCGGACGGTCGTCGCCGATTTACTTGCCGGCGATATAGCTCAGGCCGGCGTTGGAGCTGTCGATGTGCTCGGATTCCTTCGCGATCGAGCTTTCGAGCGACTTCAAGATCGCATCTGCTTCCGCGTTGCCGTACGCGCTCTCGAGCATCTTCCGCAGTGATGAATTGACAAACACGCCGTAGTCGGCCCAACTCTTGCGCGGGAAGACCCACACATAATCCGGCGCGTCCTCGCCGCCGGCCTGCACCGTCAAGACGCGGTAATACACGGTTGACTTGGTCTTGGTGTTGGCCGCGGCGATTTTCTTCAGTGCCGACATGAATGCTTCATTGGCGGCGCGACCCGGGTTGAGGGTGACGGCAACGACATCAATGAACGGCATCCCTGGCTTGCGCCATGCGTCGAGGCCTCCCGGCCCGACGTGGCTCATGTCCGGCCGGTCCACGAAGAAATTGCTGGTTTCCATCTTGAGATGCGGGTTCAGTTGCGAGCGCACCGTCGCGTCGCAAGCGTCCTCGGTCGAATGCATCTCGTCGAAGTCGGCCCAGGTGTAAGGCCCGATTTCGTAGGCGTAGGTGTACGTATTGCCGGTGGCGTGCTGCAGCGCGACCACGTTGTACTTGAATCCGTGTTGTCGCAGGCATTCATTCCACGCTTTCTCGCCGGCCTCGTAGGTCGCCTGCTGGGCCGGCGCCACGGTGTCGGTGAAATCGCGGGTGACGACGGCCGCGCTATCGTCCGCCGCATACGCGCAGGTGGCGCCCGATACTGCAAGTGCCGCTGCCACACACACAGTCAGAATCTTCATACGCCCTCCGATCATGATTGAGGCCGACATGCAGCCATCCTCGGCTCCCCGGCCGGACGAAGTGGGGTGGGCAGATCCCGTGCAACCACCCGAATATGTGCCGACCTGACTGACTACCGGGTCATGAGGGAACACTATTGAAGGATTCTTCGTCTCCCGCAGAAACGACACAATCCTACTGATCAGTAGGGGCGATCGGAGCTGGCGCGAGACGGCGCAGCCATTGCGCCATCAGTTCGGCGCGACTGTGCGCGCCGAAGTTGTGGAGCACTGCCACGACGTATTGGTGCGTCGTGGCCGGGGTGAGCTTCAGCGCGCCGGCAAGCTCCTTCTCCGAGACCCCGGTCAGCAGCAGACGCAGCACATCGCGCTCGCGGGGGCTGAGTGGCCGAAAAGCATTCAGCAGTCCGTGCATCTGCAACATCTCCCGATGCAGGAGCGTGCTGCCGCGCAGGAAAAACGCCAGGAGGTTGCGCTCGCGCGCACCGAAACCACGCCCATCCCCGCGGTCGAATATCAGATACGATTCAGCGTCCGACGCCGTCGCCGAGGCACCGATCAAACGGTGGCCTATACCAAGCGGCGCGAGCACTTCCCGATTGATCCGGTCCCGCTTCCAATCACGATCACTTACGACCTCCTCGCGCAAAAAGCAGCGGTTCTGTCCGAACCGGCTTGCCAGGGCGACCGTTTGCGGGTCCATGTAATTGTTGCGGACGGCATCCATTGCAACTTCGTGGGCGCGCTGCCATTCATCCGTGGGATGAAGAGTCAGGCAGACATTCGGCCGCCAGCCAAGCAAAGGATCGTGGGGATTCTTGCGCTCCCAGTCCTTCTCGCGGACCGCGCCAACCCACGTGGCGTTGACTGCGCCTATCTGCAGCGACAGCGCACGGAGGCAGTGGTCGAGGGCCTCCTGCGGAGCTGACGCCGGAAACTCCGTCAACTCGTGCCACAGGGCGATGATCGCGTCCTGGTCTCGCCAGGACAGGTGAAGCCCGGCCTCCGGTGCGTTCATGGGTCCACCGGTGTGCCGGAAATGCGAGAAACAGGCCCGCTGACGGCAAGCAAAACGGGTGCACGTTTCATGTCAGCCCCCTTGCGATGGAATCCGGCCGCGTTGCACGGCCGGATCCGGATCATCCGCCGGGATGGTACACCCGCTCGGTGTGGCCCTTGAGCTGGTCCGGCCAGAAGTACACGGTGCGCAGGTTGCCGCTGGCGTAGCGTTCGGCTTCGTCGGCGAAGTGCGGGGAGTCGGGATCGCCGCTCTCGCCGCCGGCGGTGACGGCGCGGGCGCTGACCCGTGGGCCGAACTCCACCACGGCCACGAAGCTGTTGCCGCTGGAGCCGTAGTACTTCTTCGTGCCCGGCCAGCGATGCGCGCCGAACGAGGCCAGCGAGCCCCAGCGCGATGAGACGAACGGCACCGGGATGCTGGGCTTGCCGTCGTCGAAATGCGGCTTGATCGCGTCGTCGAGGCGCTGGAAGCGGTTGATCCCACCCCAGGCCACGCCCCAGCTGTCGAAGTCCTGCGTGAGGCGATCCACGGCTTCGTCCAGCGCGTGCAGGCGTTCCTGCGCGCCGCCGTCGCGCGCCATGTAGCCGTAGGGCGGGATGTCGGCGGCCTTCGCCTTGGCCACGCTCTCGTCCCATAGCGTGTCGCCCCAGAACACTGCCAGCGACGTGGGCATGGAGGCGATGCCCCAGCGGTAGTCCCAGTGGCGCAGCAGTTCGACCGGGCCGGCCAGTTTCGCCTTGAGCGGATCGCTGGCGGGCAGGGCGTCGTAGTCCCTGGCGAGGATGGGGATCAGCTTCGCGAACTCGGGCAGGTACGAATCGAATGCGTCGGTGATCAGTTTGGGCATGCTGAAGCCGCTGGCGCCGGTGAGCATGAGCGTGGCGTGGATGCCGCGCGGGTTCTCGCCGAAGGTGTCCATGTAGCGCGGGAAGTCGGCCTGCTTCGGGCTGTACTTGCCGGCTGCGGAATACGGCCAGTCGTTGGTGTTCATCGCCCAGCCGTTCGGCGGGTTCACCGCCTGCGGCAGTTCGTCCAGTGGCGTGAGGCCGTGCCAGTCGGTGGCCGGATCGCTGCCGTCCACCGGCCTGGTGTAGTCGAAGCGGTTGTCGCGCCTGGGCACGAACTGCGGCATCAGGAAGGCGATCTCGCCCTTGTCGTCGGCGAACAGCGTGTTGTTGGAGGAATTGGCCTTGAGCTCGGCCACCTTCATGTAGCTCGCGTAGTCATGCGCCTTGGTGCGCAGCCAGCTCTGTTCCAGCGCGGCGATGGGCTTGTCCATCAGCGCCTCGGCGATCCACTTGCCGTTCTCGCTCTTCACGATGGGGCCGTGGTGGGTGAAATACGCGGTGAAGCTGCGCGTCTGCAGCGTGCCGTCGGCGGCGCGGTAGCGCACGGCGATCGCGCGTCCGCTCACCGGCCGCAGCTCCTTGCCATAGCGGTAATACGGCTTGCCGTCCTTGTGCACGATGGTTTCGGCGAACTCGTCCACGGCGTCGAGGCCGGTGGAGGTGTGCATCCAGCCGATGTGCCGGTTGAAACCCTGGTAGACGAAGAACTGGCCCCAGGTCACCGCACCATAGGCGTCCAGACCCGCGTCGCTGGACATCTGCAGCTCGGAGCGGAAGTAGAACGAGGTGTGCGGGTTGATCAGCAGCAGTGCGTGGCCGTCGGTGGTGAGCTTCGGCGCGATCGCGATGCCGTTGGAGCCGGTGGGTTCGGCCCAGCTCGGCGGGTTCGCCTGCGCGAGTTGCGGATGCGTGTCGCCGTAGAACGCGGCCAGCTCTTTCAGCGAGACGCGCTCGATGTCGCCGCCGATGCTGCCCTCGGTGAAGGAGAGCGCCATCCACGGCTCGAAGTGCGCGATCACCTTCGGGTGCACGTCCGGGTGGGTGGCGAGATACCAGTTGAGGCCGTCGGCCCAGGCGTCCATCAATTTCTGCAGCCAGGCGGGACTCTGTGCGTAGAGCTTCTTCAGCTCCACCGGGTCGACCCAGAGCTGCTGGCGCAGGTCCTGCCATATCGCGGATTCGCCTTCGGCCTGCGCCGTCCAGCCCAGCGCGGTGAGGTAGTTCGTCTCCACCCGGTTGAAGTCGTCCTCGGCCTGGGCGTAGGCCATGCCGAACACCGCGTCGGCATCGGTCTTGCCGTGCACGTGGGCGATGCCCCAGTCATCGCGGGTGATCGTCACCGCCTGGGCTTCGTGCTGCAGGCGCGCGTGTCCGGCGGTTTGCGCCGGTGCCGCGACGGTGAAGCCCAGGGCGAGCAGCGCCAGCCACGGGCGGGCACGGTGCAAGATGGCAGTCGGATGGCGTGTGGGCATGCGGGTGGCATCGTGGCGGGTGGGTGTCAGGGCATCTTGCGGCTGCCATGGCGATCCGGCAAGGCAACGCATGGCCTGCCCCAACGAACAGGCCCGCCATGAGGCGGGCCTGTTCGTCACGCATGCCGTTGCGGCAGGTCAGTGGTGGTCATGGCGCCCTTGGCTGCCGCCACCGCTGCGTGCCGCGGGGTGCGCGTACTGCGCCGGGCGCGCGGCCGGTCGGTAGGCGGGTCGCGCATTGCCGCCCTGAGCCGGGCGATACGTCTGCGCCCGGTAGTAGTTTTGCGGCTGGTAGTGCGTTGGGCGATAGCCGCCGCCGTTGCCCGCCGGTCGGTAACCTGCCGCACCGGTGCGTGGCGCATAGTTGGCCGAGCGCAGTTCGGCATTTGTCCGGGGTGCGTAGCGGACGCCATTGGGGCCGCCGTTGAAGCTGGTGCGGCTGACGACTCTGCCCCCCGCCACCGGCCTGTTGTACACGTTGGTGATGTTGTTGGTGATGTGGTTCACCGAGCGGTTGTAGTAGAAGCCGCCGCCGCGCCAGTAGCCGCCGTTGTAACCGCGGCCGCCGTAACCGTAGCCATAATTGATGCCGCCGTAGTAGCCCACGTGACGGCCCCAGTAGCCGGTATGGAAGATGTACACGCCGCCACTCCAGCCCCAGTAGCCCGGGGTCCACAGCGCGCCGATGTAGGGCGGCAGGATCCAGGCGCCCGGCACCCAGTAGTAGCCGGCGCCGTTCCAGGCCCAGTAGCCCGGCGTCCAGATGTAGCCGGGCGCAGGGATCGGCGGCTGCACGTAGACCGGCAGCGGCGGCGGCGCGATGTTCACCGAGACGAACACGCCGGCGTGCGCGCGGCCGGGGATGACGGCGATCACGGCCGCGGCGAGCAAGGCTGCAGCGCCTCGCACCAGCCACTGGCGCCGCAGGGAAAAACCGTTCGTGATGATGCGGGTTTGCATGGCGACCTCCCGGTTGCAGTGTGGGCATCAATAACGCAACTGCGCCTGTCATGGCGACGGATGGCCGGTGGCGCGTTGGGCGGGGTTCAGCGCAGGGCATCGTTCCGAAGCCGGCCATCCCCCGGCGAGCCTTGCCGGGCAAGGGCGGGCGGCTTCCCGTATGGCTACTGAACGCCATCCGCCGCGCCGCGGTTCCGCGCGGACGCTATGCTCGCGTTCGCAATCGACTCCGGACCCGTGCGTGCCTTGCCATGCCATGGCAAGGCACTGCCGGCTTCCGGGGGATGGATGGGAAGGGTATCCGCGACGCCTCGCGTCGCGGGGTCGCGGCCGGCCTGAGGGCCCGGTTCTCCTGCCGGTCGTGTGGATGCAGCAAGCAGCCGGGACATCACTCACGACCAGTTCAAGGAGAAAGTCATGCATACCCGTTTCGAACGCAGCGGCCCGTTGACCGAACTCGCCAGCTACCCGCAGTGGGCCCAGGACATGGTGGCCGATTGCGAGCCCGCCCGTCACCGGGTGCTGGGCCACGAGATCTGGGCGCGGATGGTCGCGCTCGAACTGGACGAGCCGTCCACGTACAACTTCATGACCGGCCTGTGGCCCTTCATCGAGCGTTTCCCCAGCTACATGGCGCTCAACCTGCTGAAGACCCGCTACGGGCGCAGTCCCGGCGACGACATGGCGCGACGCTGGCTGGTGCGCAACATCCGTGTCGAGCAGAACCACGCCGAGTACTGGCTGAACTGGGCCGAAGGTGCCGGCGTGCCGCGCGACGAGCTGCTGCACAAGCCTCCGCCGGCGGGTACCGACGTCCTGTATCGCTGGTGCGAGGAGATCAGTGCGCACGGCACCCTGGCTGCCGGGATGGTCGCCACCAATTACGCGATCGAAGGCGTCACCGGCGACTGGTCGCACATGGTGTACGGGAGCGAGAAGTATCGCGACAGCTTCGCGCCCGAGGCGCGCGCCTCCAGCCTGCGCTGGCTGCGCCTGCACGCGGACTACGACGACACCCACCCCTGGGAGGCGCTGGATATCGTCTGCACCCTGATGGGTCGTACGCCGGCGGCGGCCGACGTGGGGCATCTGCGCGAGTGCATCGAACGCAGTTACATGTGCATGATCCTGCTCGGCGACCGCTGCATCCGCACGCACCACGAGGTGTCCATGCCGGGTGGCATGCTGGGCGAGGCTGCCGCCTAGGAGCATGTACTGCAGAAACGTTCGAGGCGAAACGTCCTCCGCGCGGGGCGGGTTTCGGTGATGCGCAGACCCATGGCTGTCGCCACGGGCCAGGAAACGGCGGACACATGGGCTGCGCAGTGGGCCTTGCAATCCGAACGGCTTCTGCCACGCAGGCTCCCCGGGCTCTGCTGGACCAAGCGGGGCTGCTGACGGATCATCCACACCGGTGCATCGAGAATCCAGGGGCATCGGCGGCACAGGGACGTGCCGCGTGTGATTTGGCACGATGGTGCCCGATCGATGGGGCGGGTGCGGATGGATGCCGGACTTGCCGACTCGAAAGAAACGTCGTGGTGACGGGTTCCGGAGTTTCCGCAGCAGGGGATTACATGCATTCGATCGGAAGCCTGCAGCAGCCCCTGTGGCGACGCCTGATGCCGTTGGCCTGGGGGCTGGCGGCGGCTGTCGCGCTGGTGCTCGCGCTTGCCTGGGGTGTATTCCAGGTCCAGGTCACCCTCGCTGGTTTCCTCAGCAGCGAGAGCGTCTGGTCGAAGGCGCAGAAGCAGGCGGTCATCGACCTGGACAACTACACCACCCGTGGCGACCCGCGCGACCTGGCGGGCTTCCGTCGCAACTACGGCTTGCTCGCCGCCGACCGCTGGGGCCGGGACGCGATCATCGCCGGCCGCTACGACACGGAGCGTGTCCACCAGGTATTCCAGCAGGGCAACATCCTGCCGTCGGCGGAGCACGGCATGACGTTCATGCTGGCGCATTTCTCAAGCGCCCCGTACATGGCCCAGGCGATCGAGGCCTGGCGCTCTACCGACACCTCCATCGACCAGCTCGACACGATCGCCGACGAAGTGCAGCGCGATTACGCGGCCGGTACGCCGGATCCGGCGGAAATCGCCCGCCAGCGCACGCGCATCGGGACGATCAATGCCTATGTCGAGCCGCGCAGCAAGCGCTTCTCGGAGGAGATGGTGCGCGGCGCGGTGTGGCTGGGCCGCTTGCTGTTCGTGGCAGTGCTGCTGGCCCTGCTGCTGGTGGCCCTGTTGTGGGTGGGCATGGCAAGGCGCGTGCTGGACCGGATCCGCGGCAGCGAGGAGCGCTACCGGCTGCTGTTCGAGAGCGCGGCGGTGGCGATCGTGATGGTGGACGAGGCGGGCGGCTGCATCCTAGAGGCGAACCGGCTGGCCTCGGCATGGACCGGCCGCGATCCGGCTGTCCTGAGCGGCGCCAGCTTCGACGAACTGTTCGTGCCCGGATCGATGCACGCGGTCGGCCCCGCGCTGCTGGCCATGCTGTACGGCAGCGACGGTTCGCAGCGGCCGGTGGAGATGCAGGTGAGTCACACCGCGTGGGGGCGGTGTACCGTGCGCCAGGTGATCATCCGCGACGTTTCCGAGCGGGTGGCCCTGGAGCGCGAGCGGCGCGTGGCGGCGGAAGCGCTGGCCAGCATCGCCGAAGGCGTGATCATCGCCGATGACGAACGTCGGGTGGTTTCGGTCAATGCGGCGCACGTGGAGATCACCGGCTACACCGCACAGACGCTGCAGGGACGGCGCTTCGACGAATTGCGCAGCATGCCCGACGGCACGCCGTTGCCGGAATCGATCTGGTCCGGCATCGTCGGCGGTCGCCACTGGAGCGGCGAAGTGCAGGGACGCCGCGCCGACGGCAGCGTCTACCCCGAGCAGCTCAGCATCAGCGCGATCCGCGACACGCAACGCCAGGTGCTGCATTACGTGGCGGTGTTCAGCAACATCCATGCGCTGAAGGCGCAGCGGCACCGGCTGGAGCACATGGCCAGCCACGATCCGCTGACCGGCCTGCTCAACCGGGCGGAGTTCGAGCGCCGCTGCGAGGTGGCGATCGCCGCGGCGGCACGCACGCGCACGGCGGTGGCCGTGCTGTTCGTGGACCTGGATGCGTTCAAGATCGTCAACGACAGCTACAGCCATGCCATCGGCGACCGCCTGCTGCAGAAGGTCGCCGAGCGGATCGGGCGGCAGCTCGGCGGCAGCGACGTGGCGGGCCGCATCGGCGGCGACGAGTTCACCGTGCTGCTGGACCGGCTCGAGTTGCGCGAGGACGCCGGCGCCGTGGCCGAGCGCCTGCTCGCCAGCCTCTCCGAGCCGGTGGTGGTGGACGACTGCGAGTTGGCGTTGAGCGCCAGCATCGGCATTGCCGGCTATCCGCTGGATGGTGGCGACACGCTCACCCTGATCGCCAATGCCGATGCCGCGATGTACGTGGCGAAGAACAGCGAGCGCAATACCTACCGCTTCTACACGCCGATCATGCAGGCCGATGCCCGCCAGCGCCTGCTGCTGGTGTCGGAGCTGCGGCGCGCGCTGGTCGAGGACGAGTTCCGCCTGTGCTACCAGCCCAGCGTGGAGCTGCGCAGCGGGCGCATCGTGGCGGTGGAGGCGCTGCTGCGCTGGCAGCATCCCCGGCGCGGCGAACTGCCGCCATCGGAGTTCATCCCGGTGGCGGAAAGCCTCGGCCTGATCCGCCGCATCGACGAATGGGTGCTGCAGTCGGCCTGTGCGCAGATCCGCGCATGGAACCGTGCCGGCTTGCCGGCGATCCGCGTGGCGGTGAATGTATCGGCACGCTGGTTCGGTCATGCCGGTTTCATCGCCCATCTGGACCGTACCCTGCAGGCGCATGGCGTGGCGCCCGGCCGCCTGGGGCTGGAGATCACCGAGGGCACCATGCTGCGGCTGGGCGACGACACCGAGCGCACCATGCGTGCGCTGCACGGGCTGGGCGTGGAGGTGGCGATCGACGATTTCGGTACCGGCTACTCGTCGATGGCCTATCTCAAGCTGCCGTCGGTGACCAGCCTGAAGATCGACCGCTCCTTCATCACCGGCCTGCCGCACGATACCAACGATGTGGCCATCGTCGAGGCGATCATGGCGATGGCGCGCAGCCTGGGTCTGCGCGCCATCGCCGAAGGCATCGAGACCGAACCCCAGCACGACTTCCTGCTGCGTGCCGGTTGCAACGAGGGGCAGGGCTACCTCTATGCCGGCGCCCTGCCTCCTGCCGCCGTCGAGCGCCTGCTTAGCCCGCGTCCACGGCAGGGGCCGACGCAGCTGAGCCTGGTGCCGCCCAAGCGCAGCTGACCGGAAACGCTCACCAGTACAACGCCGGGAACAGGCGCTGCAGGTTCCGCACTTTCGGGGCGTCGTTGATCACGATATAGAGATCACCCGGATGGCGGCTGGCGTAATCCTGGTGCCAGTTCTCGGCCGGGTAGAAAGCCTTCAGCGGCACCAGCCGGGTGACGATCGGCGCGGCGTAGATCCGGCTCTTGCCGAGCTGGGCGAGGTAGGCATTGGCGATGCGCTGCTGTTCGGGCGTGCTGTAGAAGATCACCGAGCGGTATTGCGTGCCGCTGTCCGGCCCCTGCCGGTCGAGCTCGGTGGGGTCGGTCGCGACCGAGAAGAACACCTGCAGCAACTGCCCATAGCTGACCTGGGCCGGGTCGAACAGCAGCTTCACCGATTCGGCATGGCCGGTGTCGCCTTCGCTGACCTGGTCGTAATGTGCGGTGGCCGCCGCGCCGCCGCTGTAGCCGGCCCAGGTCTTGCGCACGCCCTTGACGTGCTCGAACACGTCCTGCACGCCCCAGAAACAGCCACCGGCGAACACGGCAACCTGTTCGCCGTGCGCAGTGGTGCGGGGCGCATCCAGCGCGGGCGCCGGCAGTTTCGCGGCGGCCGCGGCCGTGGGCGGCAGCGTGCAGGCACTGAGCAGGCCCAATGCAAGTGTGGCGCCGAAGGTGCGGGCAGGATGGCGGCAGGTGGACATGGCTGGCTTCGCGACGGGGATTCAACCGCCATTCGCCGGCGGAGCCCGCCTGGTTACCTGCACCTCTCGCCCGATGCTACCGTGCCCCTCGTCACCGGGAGTCCCTTGCATGTCCGACACGATCGACCTGGATGCCTACCTGCAACGCATCGGCTATCGCGATGCACTGGCAATCGACTTGCAGACGTTGCGTGCGCTGGCGGTGGCGCATGCGGCGGCGATCCCGTTCGAGAACCTCAACCCGCTGTGCGGCGTGCCGGTGCCGCTGGAGCTCGCTGCGCTGGAGCGCAAGCTGCTGCACGAGGGGCGCGGCGGCTACTGCTTCGAGCAGAACCTGCTGTTCGCCGCCGCATTGCGCGCGATCGGTTTCACGGTGCACGGCCTGATCGCGCGCGTGCTGTGGAACCAGCCGGAGGACGCGATCACCGCGCAGACCCACATGCTGCTCAAGGTGGAGGCGAAAGGCGAAAGCTGGCTGACCGACGTGGGTTTCGGCAGCATGAACCTGGCCGGCGCATTGCGCCTCGAGCCGGGTGTGGCGCAGGCCACCGCACTGGAGCCGTTCCGGCTGCTGGAGCGGCATGGCGAGTGGCGCATGCAGGCCTGCGTGCGCGGCGACTGGCTGACGCTGTACCGCTTCGATCTCGCGCCGCGCGAATTCATCGACTACGTGGTGGCGAACCACTATGTTTCCACCTGGCCGGCGTCGAACTTCGTGCAGCACCTGATCGTGGCGCGTACCGCCCGCGACCGCCGGCTGACCCTGCGCGACCGCGAGTTCACCGTGCGCAGGCCGGGCCAGGAGCCCGAGCGGCGCACGCTGCACGGCAGCGGGGAGGTATGCCGGGTGCTGGAGCAGGAGTTCCTGCTGCGATTGCCGGACCGCGCCGTGCTGCTGCCGCGGCTGGAGGCGTTGCCGGCATGAGGCTTCCCGCAACCGCGGGCGCGTTGTCCGCGCGGGAGTGCCATGCTAGAAGCCGTCCAGTCCATCCCGCAGGCGAAGATCCGAATGGGTTTCAGTGGAAAGGCGAACGGGGCCTTGTTTGATCTGGACCTGCTGCGCGCGCTGCTTGCGGTGGCCGATTGCGGGAGCTTCACCGCGGCATCGGCGAGGCTGCATTCCACGCAGTCGACGGTGAGCCAGAAGGTGCGCCGGCTGGAGGACATGGCGGGTCACGAGCTGCTGGTGCGCGGCAAGCGCGACGTGCGGCCGACGGACCAGGGCGAGAAGCTGCTGGCCTATGCGCGTCGCATGCTGGCGCTCAACGGCGAGATGCTCGATGCCCTGGCGGGGACGGCGGTGGTCACGGTGCGCCTGGGCGTGCCCGAGGACTTCGTCGCGGGGCGCACCACGCGTCTGCTGGCCGGTTTCAGCCGCAGGCATCCGCAGGTCAAGCTCGAAGTGACCACGGGCCTGAGCCGTGACCTGGCTCGCGCCTACGATCGCGGCGAGCTGGAGCTGGTGCTCGTCAAGCAGCGGCGCGACAGCCGCGAGGCGGTGGCTCGCTGGCCCGAGAAGCTGGTCTGGATCGACAGCGCCCGGCATCCCGCCAGCGGCCTCGATCCCCTGCCGCTGGTGGCCTTCCCGCCGCATGGCCTGTATCGCGACGAGATGATCAAGGTGGTGGAGGGACAGGGACGCGACTGGCGGATCAGCTTCACCAGTTCCAGCCTGTTCGGCGTGCAGGCGGCGGTGGCCGGCGGACTTGGCATCAGCCTGCTTCCCGCCCGTGCGGCCACCCCCGAACACCGGGTGCTGACGCGGCGGCAGGGGCTGCCGCCGATCGACTCCATGGACATCGCCATGCTGCACCGGCCGATGGCGGATCCGCTCACGCGGGAGCTGGCGGGCGAGCTGGCCCGGATGCTGGCACACCATCGGAGGTAGGAGCGGCTTCAGCCGCGACGCTCTTCAGGATTTTCAGGCACCCTGCCAGGGGCACCGCGGCTGAAGCCGCTCCTACGTCGGGAAGGCCGCGGCGAACGGTCGCCTTTCGAACTCGCCCCGCCGCACGACGACGCGGTCGGCCGGGGCGCCCGCCACGGCTGCGGCGCCGTTGGGCACATCGAGCACGACGAAGGTGGCCTCGTTGCCGGCCGCCAACCCGTAGCCGGTCTTGCCGATGGCGTCGGCGCTGGCATGGGTGACCATGTCCAGGGCGACGTGCAGGTGTTCGTCGGTGTAGAAGCCCGAGCGGTAGCCGACCAGCATGGCCCGCTGCAGCATGTCGCCGTTGCCGTAGGGCCACCAGGCGTCGCGGATGTTGTCGTTGCCGGCGAACACGCGCACGCCGGCTTCGCGCAGCCGCAGCACGGGCGGGAAGGGACGGTCGCCGGGTGCGTTCGTCATGATGGCGACGCCGGCATGGGCCAGTGTGCGCGCGGTCCGGTCGACCGCCTCGGGCGGCACTTCCCCCAGGGAGTAGGCGTGGCTGACCGCCACGCGTCCCTCCATCCCCAGCGCCTTGGTGCGTTGCGCGATGCGCAGCAGTTGCTCGACGCCCTGCGCCCCCGGTTCGTGCAGGTGGATGTCGACCTTGCTGCCGTGCCGTTCGGCAATGCCGAAGACCACGTCCAGCTGGGCTTCGGCGTCGCCATCGAACGTGGCGGGATCGATGCCGCCGACCACGGCCGCGCCTTCCTGCACGGCGGCTTCGAGCACGTCTGCGGTGCCGGGGCAGGAGACGACGCCCGCCTGCGGAAAGGCCACGATCTCGATGTCCACGAGGTCGCGCCACTGTTCGCGCGCCTCCAGCACGGCATGGAGATGGGACAGGCCGGTGCTGGCGTCCACGTCGACATGGCAGCGCATGGCGACCGTGCCGAAGGCGGCGGCCTGCGCGATCAGTGCGCCGGCGCGTTCCGCCATGGGACGCGACTGGGCCAGTTGGCGCTTCTCGATGGCCAGGCGCTCGCGCAGGCTGGCCGCGGGGAGATGCGGTCGCCAACGGTCGCCAACGAAGCTCTTGTCGAGATGGATGTGTCCGTCGACGAAGCCCGGCAGCACCAGGCGCCCGCCCAGGTCGATCGTCTCGGCGGCGGCGAAGGCGTCACCGGTGGGGGCGATGCCGGCGAAGCGTCCATCCCGGATGGCGAGGCACAGCTTGTTGCCATGGAGATCCACGGCGTTGTCGAACAGTCGGTCGAACATGACGCACTCCGATGAGGCGGCATGGCTGCCGGCGATGGAAGGCCAGCCTTGCGGTATGCGGCAACCGTGCACGAAGAACGGCGGCCACCTTATCGGGCCTGGTCACTTATTTACAAATTAAATGATTGGATGGATTTCAGTGGCTTTGCAAATGAGCTTTGGTGCGCCCCGGGCCGCTCGGCCGCCGTTCTCCGTGCGCCCGGGCTTTGGCCAGTTCGACGAAAGCCCGGGCGGAGGCGGCCTGGTAAGCGCCTTTCCGCTGAAGCAGTACCACCGTCCGTTCGAGCAGGGCAGGGCGCAAGGCGATGGCGTGGAGGTCGTCCCCTTGGGCAACGGAGGCGGGAAGCAGGGTGGCCAGCTGCGTGCGTCGGACGATTTCCAGTACCGCGTCGACGGCGTTGGCCTCGATCGCCACGTGCGGGTGCACGTCATGCTGGCGGCAGCAGCGGTCGATCTGCTTGCGCGTGGCGAATTCTTCGGAAAGCAGCACCAGGGATTCGCGGTCGAGGGCCTGCAAGGCCATGAAGCGTTTGTGCGCGTTCGGGTGCTCCCGCCCGACCACCAGGGCGAGCGTTTCCGTTAGCAGGGCCTCGGATTCCACGTCGGCGGAGCAGGCCTGGTCGAAGGCGATGCCTACGTCGAGCTGGTCGTCGATCAACAGAGCCTCGATCCGCTCCTGGGACATTTCATGGATATCCACGGTGATGCCCGGATGACGCCGGTGAAAGGATGCGGCAAGCGGCCCGGCCAGACAGGAAGCCAGCGTCGGCATCACGCCAAGGCGCAGCGAACCCCGGCTCAGGTCCTGCACGTCGTGCAGGGCGCGCCGGCCTGCTTCGAGATCCTGCAGGGCCCGGCGCGCGTGCTGCAGGTAGGCCGTGCCGGCGTCGGTCAGGCGCGTGGTGCGACCGCTGCGGTCGAATAGCCCCGCGCCCAGGGTCTCCTCCAGCTGCCGGATCTGCTGCGACAGCGCCGGTTGCGAGACATGCAGCGCCGTCGCGGCGCGGGTGAAACCGCCATGTTCGGCGACCGCCAGGAAGTATCTGATGTGGCGCAGGAGCATGCTGCCTTATCCATAAGCAAGGACGATGGCAATCATAGTAAATGAGTCTTTTACGTTATGGATATGGACGCCTACCCTGTGCCCTTGTCACCCGGCATCCGTCCGCGCCCCCATCCAGACGCATACAGCGAGGCTCCCCATGGATTTCGTGAAACGCACCATCGACCTGGCCATGAAGAACGTGGAAGAGGGCGGCCGCCCATTCGCTACCGTGATCGTGCGCGATGGCGAAGTGATCGCCGAAAGCCCGAACCAGGTCGCCCAGACCAGGGATCCCACCGCGCATGCGGAAATCCTGGCGATCGGCGAGGCTTGCCGGAAGCTGGGCACGGAGCACCTTGACGACTGCGACATCTACATCCTGGCCAGCCCGTGTCCGATGTGCCTGGGCTCGCTGTACTACTGCAGCCCGCGCCAGGTCGTCTACATCACTACCCGCGAGGACTACGCGCCGTTCTACCGCGACGACCGCAAGTATTTCGAGCTGGATACCTTCTACGCCGAATACCCCAAGCCGATCGGTGAGCGGCGCCTGCCCATGGTGCAGCAGAAGGACGAAGGCGCGATCGCGGTGTACCGGCGCTGGCGTGAACTCAACGCACGGTGAGTCCCTGCGGGTCGGCCAGCACGCGGATCTCCACGTCGTCGACGCGCACCACCTGACCCGCGTGGATCTTGCAGGTCTTGCGCAGTTCGAGCTGGCCATCCACGGTCACCGCGCCGCTCGCCACCACGGCCTTGCCGGCGCCGCCGCTGTCGCACAGGCCGACCAGTTTCAGCAGCTGGTTCAGTTCGACGTGGTCGCGGTCGAGTTCGAAGGTGAGTCGTTGCGGCTTCATGCGGGTTCGTCATCGGGCAGGGCGAGGAAGGCGAAGAATGGCCGGTCCTGTTCCGCGGCGAAAGTGGTGGCGTCGTCCAGCACGCCGAGCAGGGTGTCGAAGTTCGTCTCGTCGGCCTGGCGCAGCGCTGCGGCATGGCCGAACAGCAGCGCATGACCCCAGGCGGGATGCCACGACGGATCGCGCAGGCAATCGGCCAGCGCGTCCCAGTTGTGGCCGAAATCGGCCGGCAACGGCAACGCGGCGGCCATGCGGCCCAGCAGTTCGGTCTTGTCGCGGCAGCCGGCAAGGTCGATGCGGCACACGCCCAGTTCCTCACGCGCCGCCGCGGTGGCCATCGTGTCCAGGTCGAACTCGTCCACGAAGTACACGCCGTTGTGGGCGGAGCGGCTGAGATCGAGGTCGACGTCGTATGCGCTCATGGCTGCCAGGTGAAGCGGCGGAAACTGCGATAGTGATCGCCGGTGTAGTAGTACACCGCGGGCGGTGTGCCGCCGGTGATGATGCGCCGCGCGCCGCGATTGTGCGCGGCGGGCGTCTCCACCGTGTACTCGTGGTAGTAGCCGCGCGGCTCTTTCGGCAGCAGGCCTTCGTAGTTGCCGAACACCACGCCGTCCTGGCGGTGCGGGAACGGACCGCCGCGTGCGATCAGCATCAGCGTGTCGCGCGCTTCGGGCGGCAGAAAAGCCGGCAGCGTGCCGCCATTGCCGCTGCTCGCCGGGGCAGTGGGCACGGTCGCCGGCGCGACCGGAGCCGGCGTGCGTGCCTGCCGGTTCCACAGCAACGCGACCGCGAGGATCGCGAGCACGAGCAGCGGCTTCCACAGGCGCATGCGGGTGATCGATAACGGGTGAGGAACGAGTCTAGCATCGGGTTGCCGCGGCCCCGCCTTCCTGTCCGCCGGAAATTGCCCGAAGTTGGGCGCTCGTCCGCGGCGCACTGGCCGCCGCGCTGGCGCTTGGCCTGTACGCGCGGCGTTATCGCGAGGTGGACAACTACCGCGCCTGATACCGGCGCAGCAGTTCGGCCAGCACGATGCCGAGCACCAGCCAGCATGCGCCCAGCGCATAACCGGCCAGCACATCGCTGAGGTAGTGCGCCTGCATGATCACGCGGCTGAGGCCGATGATCGTCACCAGTGCCACCGCGGCGGCGATCACGTCACGATGGCGTTGCGGCGGCAGCCGGCGCAGCAACAGGTAGGCGAGCAGGCCGAAGAACACCATCGAGCCGGCAGCGTGGCCGCTGGGGAAGCTGAAACCGGTTTCGGCGATGAGGCCATGGCCGTCGAACGGCCGCTGCCGCTGCACGAAGTGTTTCACGACATGGCCGCTGCCAGCGGTACCGGCCAGTGCAATGCACCAGGGTACGAACAGGCGCCAGCGTCGGCGCAGCGCCAGCACCAGGGCGACCACGCCGGCGGCCAGCGCGATCAGCCAGGGATCGCCCGCGTGGGTGACGAAGGCGACGACCTGCTGCACCCCCTGTGGAAGCTGGTCGTGCAGATCCTGCGCCAGCGTCGCGTCGAAACGGACCAGGGCGGTTTGCGCCCACACTGCCCAGGCGAGCAGCAGGAACAGCGCCGCGAGCAGCGCCAGCAGGATCACGGCTGTGCCCGGGCGCAATGCGAGGTAGCCGTCCTTGCCGGTCGCTGCCAATCGACGGCGGCGCGCGCGGCGCCAGCTGAAATCGCCGACGAGCAGGGCCAGGATCAGCACGACAGCCCACAGCGCCAGGGCGTGCTGGCTGATCCAGAGGGGAAGGGCATCCATCGAGGCTCCGGAAGCGTTCGGGGAACGGCGAAGCTTGCCGGATGGCGGGCGTGACTTCCAGCGCTGGCCCCGCCGCGGTTTTGCCGCGATAGTGGCGCGGTTCATGTCACCGGAGCCCGTGATGTCCCAGCGTCACCTTGCCCTGCGCCTGGCCGTGTGCAGTGCGTTGTTCGCCCTTGCCACCACGGCGGCGGCCCAGGTCGCACCGGCGTCGGTGGCACCGACGACCACCGCGGCGGCGGCTGTACAGCCGGCCCTGCCGGCCCAGTTGCAGGATTTCGACGCCTACATGGCCGACACCCTGAAGACCTTCAAGGTGCCGGGCATCGCGGTGGCCATCGTCAAGGACGGCAAGGTGGTGCTGGCCAGGGGCTACGGTGTGCGCGAGCTGGGCCAGCCGGCGAAGGTGGATGCGGACACGCTGTTCGCGATCGCCTCCAACACCAAGGCGTTCACCGCGGCGGCGCTGCAGATGCTGACCGACGAAGGCAAGCTGGACATGGACGGCCGGGTGATCGACTACCTGCCGTGGTTCCGCATGTCCGACCCCTACGTGACGCACGAGATGCGCATCCGCGATCTCCTGGCGCATCGCAGCGGCCTCAGCCTCGGCGCGGGCGACCTCTTGTACTGGCCGCCGACCAGCTACAGCACCGAGGATGTGGTGAAGCGCCTCGCCGACGTGCCGATCAGGAACAGCTTCCGCGGCCACTACGCCTACGACAACATCCTGTTCGCGGTGGCCACGCTGGTGATCGAGAAGGTCTCCGGCCAGCGCTATGCCGACTTCATCCGCCAGCACATCTTCCAGCCGGTGGGCATGGACGAGTCGTTGATCGACATGACCTACCTCAAGCCCGGCATGGACGTGGCCGCCGGTCACGCGCCGTACGATTTCAAGGACGTGAAGCCGGTACCGCCGATGGCCTGGCTCAACGACCCCGGCGCGGGCGGCATCTACGCCAGCGTCAACGACCTCGCCAAGTGGATGAACGTGCAGCTGGCTGGCGGCAAGCTGCCCGACGGCAAGCAGCTGTTCTCGGAAAAGAGCCATCGCGAGATGTGGTCGATGCTGACGCCGATCCCGATCGGCAAGCCCCCGATCCCCGAGCTGGCGCCGCTGGTTCCGCAGTTCTCCGGCTATGGCGAGGGCTGGTTCCTCTCCGACTACATGGGCCAGAAACTCGTCTGGCATACCGGCGGCTGGCCGGGCTTCGTCTCGCGCCTCACCCTGGTGCCCGGGCAGCACCTGGGCGTGGTGGTGCTGACCAACCAGCAATCCGGTGCCGCGTTCAATGCGATCACCTACCGCGTGCTCGACGCCTACCTCAATCCCGGACACAAGACCGACTGGGTGGCGGTGTACGACAAGGCGGTGAAGCAGGGCGAGGCCAAGGCCGACGACAGCTGGGCGAAGCACGAGGCCGCGCGCGACAAGAACGCCAAGCCCTCGCTGCCGCTTTCCGGCTACGCCGGCACCTACCGCGATCCCTGGTACGGCGACATCCTCGTCAGCGACGAAGGCGGCAAGCTGCGCCTGCGCTTCAGCAAGACCAGGCAGCTGGTCGGCACGATGACGCCGTGGCAGCACGATACCTTCATCGTGCGCTGGGACGACCGTTCGCTGGATGCCGATGCCTTCGTCAACTTCGCGCTGGACGACGACGGCCACGTGCGCGAGATGCGCATCAAGCCGATTTCGCCGCTGACCGATTTCAGCTTCGATTTCCAGGACCTGCGGCCGGTGCCGGTGAAGGTGGCTGAAAAGCAGGATTGAGCTGTGAAGCCCTCTCCCTCCGGGAGAGGGGTTTGGGGAGAGGGTTCAGTCGAAGCGGAACGCACGGCAGTACCGAACCCTCATCCGCCCTTCGGGCACCTTCTCCCGGAGGGAGAAGGGATAAGCCGATAACGCCAACCAAAGGGGATCATCATGCGTAGTCGTCCCGTAGTTGCCGCGCTGCTGAGTTGCGGCCTGCTGCTTTCCACCACCGCGCTCGCGCGCGATGCCGCGCCGGCTGTACCGGCACACCGTTTCTTCCATGTGCAGTTGGGCAGCGCCCAAACGCAAGCGGTATCCGGCCGCCTGCTGCTGTTCGCCACCACGGTGCAGGATGCCGAAGCCGCGGCGAAGCAGCATGGTGGCGACGGCAAGGTGGAGGAGGTGGACACCAGTCCGTTCTTCCCCACCCAGACCGCAGTGGCCGCGCGCGAGGTGGACCGCCTGGCACCAGGCCAGACGGTCGACATCGACGCCGACCACACCGCGTTCCCACAGGGCTGGTCGCAGCTGCCGCCGGGCGACTACTACGTGCAGGCCGTGCTGGACGTGCACCACGACTACAACTACAGCGGCCGCGATGCGGGTGACCTGGTCAGCCCGGTGGTGAAGGTGCACCTGCCCACCGCGAGCATTCCCGACCTCAGCCTGGACCGGACCCTGCCCGGGCGCGATCCGTGGCAGCTCGGCCGCCGGGCCACGCCGGACATGCAAGAGGCGCTGGCCGCGGCGCGTGCCCATGAGCACGACATCGACTTCACCAGCCCCGCGCTCACCGCGTTCTGGGGCCGGCCCATGCAGATGCATGGCCGCGTGCTGCTGCCGCCGGACTACGACGCGAAGGCGAAGGCCACGTATCCCACCGTGTATTACACGCAGGGTTTCGGCGGCAGCAACGACCGCGTGATCGGCGTCCTGGTCAGCGTCTATGCGGCGATGGCCAAGGGCGAGATGCCGCCGATGATCTGGGTGTTCCTCGACGAATCCAGCCCCACCGGCACCACCGAGTTCGCCGACTCGGTGAACAACGGGCCGTGGGGCGTGGCGCTCACCACCGAGCTGATCCCGCAACTGGAAAAGACCTACCGGATGGACGCGAAATCCAGCGGCCGCTTCCTGCAGGGCCACTCGTCGGGCGGCTGGGCCACGCTGTGGCTGCAGACGCGCTACCCGAAGATCTTCGGCGGCACCTGGTCCACCTCGCCCGATCCCAGCGACTTCCACGACTTCACCGGGGTAGACCTGTACGCGCCGCACGCCAACGTCTACCGCAAGCCGGACGGCACGCCGTATCCGCTGGTGCGCGACCACGGCAAGGTGCTGGCCACCTTCGAGCAGTTCGCGCAGCTGGAACGCGTGCTTGGTCCCTACGGCGGCCAGATGGCCTCGTTCGAGTGGGTGTTCTCGCCCAAGGGCAAGGGCGGCCGTCCGGAGCAGATGTTCAACCGTGATACCGGCGACGTCGATCCCGCCGTGGTGGCGTACTGGCGCGACCACTATGACATCGCGCACCGCCTCGCGCAGCACTGGCCCGAGCTGAAGCCCGACCTCGACGGCAAGATCCACCTCTACGTGGGCACGGCCGACACCTTCTACCTCGACGGCGCCGCGCACAAGCTCAAGGCGGTGCTGGACGGCCTGCACGCGAAGTCCGACATCCGCTTCATCCCGGACCGCACGCATTTCGACCTGTACGTCGTCGGCAAAGACCGTCAGGGACTGCTGAAGGACATCAGTTGGCAGATGTACACGGTGGCGCGGCCGCACTCCACGCTGAAGCCGACTGCCGTCGCAGCACCCTGACCGGATGGCGGGCATGGCGCGGGCTGCGAAGCCATGCGCCATGCGGGCGGCGACGGAGGGGCCGCCCGGAAACGCGCGCGGCTGCCCGGGACAACGGCAGCCCGCGGCAGGGGCGACGGGCGGACCCCGGTCTGAACGACGCGTGCGCCGTCGCGTCGCGCTCACGCCGTCTTGCGGCATAGTCGCGCGGCAAGCGCGGGGATCATTGGCGCTTGGGCTGCCATGGCGCATGGGTCCGGTTCCGCCCGAGGCGGACGTGACCGGCGCACATGGTGCGGCGGCTCGGGGGGCTCGTCGACAGGGTGGGCGCCGGCCGCTGCGACAACCAACATCGCGTAGGGAGGAGTCTGAAGATGAAAGCGTCCATCGTGTTCGCCCTGGCGTTCGGCTGCCTGCTGGCCATCCCGGCCGTGCAGGCGCAGCAGTCCGCCGCGCCCGCGGGTTCCACCGGCCAGTGCAAGGACGGCAGTTACACCAGCAATGCCACCAAGCGCGGCTCCTGCAAGGGCCACAAGGGCGTGAAGGAGTGGTATGCCGCCGCCGCCGCTCCGGCCAAGGCGGCGAAGAAGTCGTCGAAGGCGGCGGCTGCCGCGGAGGCGGCCGCACCTGCCGCCGCTGCCGCGCCTGCTGCACCTGCCGTTGCGGCAGCACCGGCGGCCGCGGCGAAGAAGTCGATGGCTGCAGCCAAGCCGGCAACCGCGGCGGCGCCTGGCGGCGGCCCGGGCATGGTCTGGGTCAACGACAGCAGCAAGGTCTACCACTGCCAGGGCGACAAGTGGTACGGCAAGACCAAGCACGGCGAGTACATGAGCGAAGCCGACGCCAAGGCCAAGGGCAACAAGCCAGAGCACGGCAAGGCCTGCAGCCCGTAATCCTGTAATCCCGGAAAGCCGCCGCCGTCAGGCGGCTGGAATACGAAGGCCGGCGCAAGCCGGTCTTCGCTTATGGCGGCAAAGTAGTGGCGGCTACGCCGCGCGCCACGGATCGTAGCTGCCGAACGACCACAGGTGGCCTTCCGGATCGCGGCAGCTGTAGCCGGCGCCACCGTAGTCCTTCTCCTCGTAGTCGTCCACGATCTCGGCACCGGCGACCCTGGCATGGTCGTAGTGGGCCCTGCAGTCGGCGACCACCACATAGGTGCACTGGGTTTCGCGGCCACCGATCTCGTCGGGCTGGGCGATGCGCCGTCCGAACGTATCGTCGCGCACGCTGCCCAGCATCAGCATGCCGCCGCCATGGACGAGCTGCGCGTGCGCCACGCTGCCGGCATCGTCGTCGTACACCGCATGCTGTTCGAAGCCGAAAGCGTGGCACAGCCAGTCGAGCATGGCATGGGCGTCGCGGTAGCGCAGGCAGGGGATCAGGGTGCTGCCGTGAGCGGGGGCTGCCATGGCGTACTCCATGGGTGGCGGGCATGCACACCCTACGCCCACAAGGTCTCGCGGTCTCGCGGGCTTTTCCGTGCCGCCGTCACGAAGCCTGGGATGGCGCCGCAGGGCTGTCCTCGCCCAGCGGCCCCAGGGTGCGCACCACCATGCTCTGCGGCGTGGACAACGGCAGCTGCGCCTCGCGCAGGCGTTGCAGGATGTCGAACAGGATGTCGCTCTTCACCGCCGTCACATCGCGCGGGCTGCGCACGTAGGAGGTGATGCTGAAGGTCATCGAACTGGCGTTGATGTTGTCCAGCCGCACCACCGGCGCCGGGGTGTTCAGCGTGGACGGATGCGCCTTCAGCGCGTCCAGCATCAACTGGCGCGCGCGCGCCGCGTCGGTGTCCAGCGGCATCGGCAGCATGATGCGCACGCGGCCCTGCGCGCTGGCGTGGGTCACGTTGCGCACGGTCTGGGTGATCAGCTGCGAGTTCGGCACGATCACGGTGGAGCGGTCCCACAGCTGGATCTCGGTGGCGCGCACATTGATGCGGCGGATGTCGCCCTCGACCTCGCTGGACAGGCTGACCCAATCGCCCACCTTCACCGGGCGCTCCACCAGCAGGATCAGGCCGGAGATGAAGTTCTGCACCACCGCCTGCAGGCCGAAGCCGATGCCCACCGACAGCGCGCTGGCGATCCACGCGATGCTCTGCAGGCTCACCCCGCACGCGGCCAGCGCCAGCGCAAACACCAGCACGCCGCCCAGGTAGCCGAGCAGGGTGACGATGGAGTCGCGCATGCCCGGGTCCATCGCGGTCTTGGGCAGCAACTGTTCGCCCAGCCAGCGCTTGAGCATGCGCAGTAGGACCAGGCCCAGCACGAACACCGCGATCGCGCCCAGCACGGTGCCGGGGGCGATAGTCAAGCGCCCCAGCGTATGTCCGCTGAACAGTTGCAGTGTGCGCTGCGCCAGTTCCGTCGGGCCGGCGTCGAATGGCGCCAGCACCAGCGCCAGCGCAGCCAGGGCCAGCAGCACCCGGGTGATGCCGGTGAGCACGGTGGCGGCCTGTTCCAGCGTGCCGGGGGCGAGGTCGAAGCCAGCCTGCAGGTGCGCTCCGCTGCGGCCGTGCGGCGACAGCAGCGTCTCGAACAGGTCGTGCACCAGCTGCATCAGCAGGTACAGGCAGGCGGCCACCAGCCCGGTCCACAACATCTGCCAGGCCACAAAGAAGGCCAGCGCGACATAGCCAAGGCACACCGAGAGCCAGCACACCGCCACGCCCAGCATGGCGGCGAAGCCCATCAGGCCCACCCACAGTGGTCGTCGCGCTTGCGGGTCGCCGACCACATCTGCCGCGCGCCGCGCGCGCCGCAGGTGCAGCAGCACCAGGCCGATCAGCGCGCTGACCAGCAGCGCCAGCAGCGCGTGCAGCAGCACCGTGGCCGGCAGGCTGGAGCCGATGCTGCGGATGATCCGCTCGGTCAGCCACACCAGCAGCGAGGCGCCGCCGAGCAGCCACGGGTAGCGCCGCAGGCGCTGCGCCGCAAGATCCGTCAGCGGCAGCAGCCGCCACGAGGCGCGTCGGGCCGACAGCATCGCACTGCCCAGGCCGGCCATCAGGGCGGCGAGGCAGACGGCGCGCACGATGGACGTGGCCATGGTGTCCAGGTCCGCATCGAGCGTGTCGTTCCAGTCGACGCCCAGGTGCACCAGCCTGGCGGCCAGCCCCAGCACCAGCGTGGTGGACAGCGCCATCACCGCTGCCATGGCGCTGCGGCGCAGGTGGCCGTCCGGCAGCCAGTGCGTGGCGACGAACTGCCACAGCCGCTGCAACGTCCAGCGGCCGCCGGCGAGCAGTAGCGCGGCGGCGGCCAGGCACAGCAGCAGCGGCTGCCGGTTCGGTGGCTGCCAGGCGTCGCTCCAGGCATCGGACCAGCGCGCGGCGAGGCGCTGGAAGCGGGTCAGGTCGTTCGGCAGCGAGTGCGCCTGGTCGGACCAGAACGCGTGGCCCAGCGGCGTGTTCGTGCGCGCGGCCAGCCGAGCCTGGAACTGGTCGTTGCGCAGGCCGGTGATCTGCGCCACCAGCTGCAGCGCATCCAGGCCCAGCGATTTCGCCTGCACGATCTGCGCGTTGAGATTGGCCTGCGCCTTGTCCAGCTGGCGGCGCTGCACGGCCACTTCCGGCGCCTCCGGTGGGCCGCCCTTGGCCGGTGGCGGACCCAGCACGGTGAGCTGCGCCTGCAGCGCGGTCATCTGCGGCATGAGGCTGTCGGCCAGCTGGCGCGCCTGGTCCTGCACCTGCATTGCACTGGTGCGCAGATCGGCCAGCGGGGTACTGCCGGCCTTGCCCTGTTGTGCGTTCTGCAACGCGGCCTTCGCCGTGTCGAGCTGGTTGCTCAGCTGCTGCAGGGTCTGCGCCGGCGTGGCGGCAGGCGTGGAACTGTCCGCATCGGCACGCGCCCAGGCAGGGGCGGCGCCGAACGCCAGCGCCAAGGCCAGCAGGATCGCCGGAAACGCCGGCAGGCGTGTGAGCGGGGTAGGCATGGCCGGCATGATCCGAGCGGCGTCGCGGGCGGTCAATCGGCCGGGCCAGGCGGACTGGGGTGGCGTTCAGCCGGAACACGCATACAAGCGGGTGGACCTTGGCCTTTGCCGGGCGCATTCCTGCTGTCCTGTTGACACAACATGTTTGCAATGCAAACCTATTTGCAACGAGGTGCATTTTGAGGTTGCACATGGTTGGCGGGATGCAAGAGCGATTGTGCGAGCTGGAATCCCTGACCCGCGATTACGCGCGTTATTCGCGCAGCGCAGGTGGATTGGCTTCCGTACTGGGTGGCGTGTTCTGCCTGTCCTCGTATCTGCTTGGTGGCCTGCTGCCGTTGACACCGCTGTTGCGCATCGGGCTGGTGGCCCTGCCGCTCGTATGGCTGCTGGCCAGGTGGAGCATGGTGCATCGCTATTACCAGCGCCTCGGCCACGTGGAGGAACAGGAAGGCACGGCCGAGCACCGCACCCATCGTCTTTGCGTCGGCGTGACGCTGGTGGTGGCCGCGCTGCAGACGGTTTCGGCGCTGATGCATGGCGTGCAGCCGTCGCCGGGCGTGACCGCCTATCTCGCGCTGGTCTGGCTGTTGGTGCTGGCGGGCTGGCGCTGGCTGCGCAGTCCGCTGGATTTCGTCGTCGGCGTGTTCCTGTTCTGCCAGGCCGCGCTGCTGTGCGTGGGCCGTGTCTATCCGGTGATCGGTACCAGTGCCGCGCTGGACGCCCTGCCGATGGAACTGCTGGCTTTGCTGTTTCCGCTGGCGGCGCTGCTGATGGTCGCCCGCGGCATGGCCGATCATCGCCGTTTCCTGCAACTGCGTGAGCGCTTGTTGCGCCTGCGCAATGCCGTGGCGGGTGAGTCATGAACGCACCGTCGCGCATCGGCGAGGTGATGGCACTGGACCGGCTGGTGCACGAGCCGGCGCGGTTGCTGATCCTGGCCGTGCTGGCCAATGCGAAGGAGGTGGAATTCCGTTTCCTCGAGCAGGTCAGCGGGCTCAGCAAGGGCAACCTCTCCAGCCACATGAGCAAGCTGGAGGCGGGCGGCCTGGTCGAGGTGAAGAAGAGCTTCCGCGGCAAGCGCCCGCTGACCGAGCTGCGCATCACCGCCGCCGGCCGCAAGGCGCTGGCCGATTACCGGCAGAGCCTCGCGATGGTGATGCGGGAGTTGCCGACGCCTGGCGTCGTGGCGAAGCGGAAGTAGGCGCCTGCCGTCCGGTTTTCGATCCATCAACCAAGGGGAACCAACCATGTCGGGTGCCATCGTCGTCTTCATCGTCATTCTCGTCGCCGCCGCCGGCAGCCATGCCGCGCGCAGGAAACGCACGAAGAAATAAAGCCTGCCCTTGCGAACCGGCGGATGCGCATCCACGCTAGGTATCTCCCCCGCAAGACGTGCGTCCCCATGATCTTCCGCTGGTTCGAATCCCTGATCGACGCGTTCAAGGAGCCGGTCGACGGCATGCCGCCGCAATCGGTGTGGCGCTTCTATGCGTTCTACCTGCGCCAGGTGTGGCCGGTGTTCGTGGCGGCGATCGTGGTCGGCTTCGTGGTGGCCATCATCGAGGTGTCGCTGTTCGGCTTCATCGGCAGCATCGTGGACATGGCCAAGGGCGTGCCTGCGGCGGACTTCTTCCACAAGCACGGCCGCGAACTGCTGGGCATGGCGCTGGTGGCGCTGGTGGCGCGGCCGGTGTTCAACGGCCTGCACGACCTGCTGGTGAACCAGGCCATCGTGCCCAGCCTCACCAACCGCATCCGCTGGCAGAACCACCGCTACGTGATCCGCCAGAGCCTGGGCTTCTTCCAGAACGATTACGCCGGGCGCATCGCCAATCGCATCATGCAGACGGGCGGCTCGCTGCGCGAGTCGGCGGTGCAGATCGTGGACGCGATCTGGTACGTCACCATCTACACCGGCAGCGCCATCGCGCTGTTCGCCCATGCGGATTTCTGGCTGGCCGCGCCGCTGGTGGCCTGGGTGTTCGCCTACGTCGGGCTGCTGTGGCTGTTCATCCCGCGCATCAAGCAGCGCTCGTGGAAGGCCTCCGAGGCACGCTCGAAGCTGATGGGCCGCATCGTGGACGGCTACAGCAACGTGCTAACGCTGAAGCTGTTCGCACATACCCGGCGCGAGGAGGCCTACGTGGCCGAGGCGATGGGCGAGCAGACCGACAAGCTGCGACGCATGACCCGCGTCACCACCGTGATGGACGCCAGCATCGCCACGCTCAACGGCTTCCTGATCACCGGCACCTCGGCGCTGGCGTTGTGGCTGTGGAGCGAAGGGCGGGTGACGGTGGGCGCGATCGCCCTGTCCACCGGCCTGGTGATCCGCATCAACAACATGTCCGGCTGGATCATGTGGGTGGTCAACGGCATCTTCGAGAACGTGGGCACGGTACAGGACGGCATCACCACCATCGCGCAGCCGCGCGCGGTGCAGGACCGCGAGGGCGCGATGCCGCTGGAGGTGACCAACGGTGCCGTGCACTTCCACGACATCCATTTCCACTACGGCAAGAAGGGCGGCGTGATCGCAGGCTTGGAACTGGCCGTGCGCGCAGGCGAGAAGATCGGTCTGGTCGGACCGAGCGGCGCGGGCAAGTCCACGATGGTGAACGTGCTGCTGCGCCTCTACGACCTGGAGGACGGCCGCATCACCATCGACGGCCAGGACGTGGCGCAGGTGACGCAGGAAAGCCTGCGCTCGCAGATCGGCGTGGTGACCCAGGACACCTCGCTGCTGCACCGCTCGATCCGCGACAACATCCTCTACGGCCGGCCCGACGCCAGCGAGGCGCAGATCCACGAGGCCGTGCGCAAGGCGCGAGCCGACGAGTTCATCCCCACCCTGGTCGACGGCGAGGGCCGTACCGGTTACGAAGCCCTGGTGGGCGAGCGCGGCGTGAAGCTGTCCGGTGGTCAGCGCCAGCGCATCGCGATCGCTCGTGTGCTGCTCAAGGACGCGCCGATCCTGGTGCTGGACGAGGCCACCAGCGCGCTGGATTCCGAAGCCGAGGCGGCGATCCAGGACAGCCTGGACCTGCTGATGCAGGGCAAGACGGTGATCGCCATCGCGCACCGCCTGTCCACCATCGCGCGCATGGACCGGCTGGTGGTGCTGGACAAGGGGCGGATCGTCGAAACCGGCACGCATGCCGAGCTGGTGGCGCGCGACGGCCTGTATGCGCGGCTGTGGAAGCGGCAGACGGGCGGCTTCGTGGCGGTGGAGGACGAGTCGGCTTGAAACACCAAGGCTAGGCGTCTGCGCGCCTGGCCTTGGTTTTGGTTGCTTGCATATACGCTGCCGAGCGAATCCCTCGCCCTCCGGGAGAGGGTGCCGACCTGCAGGCGCTGACGCGTCTGCGGAACGGCGTAGCCGGCCCCGCAGGGGGTGAGCGCCATGGATGCGCGAATCCAGGCGGGTGAGGGTACGTGCGGAGCGAGACATTTCGGTATTGCCGAACCCTCACCCCAACCCCTCTCCCGACGGGAGAGGGGCTCTGAGCTCGCAGGTGCCGCCTTACATCCCGATCGCGGTCTCCGCCTTTACGTACGGCAGGCCGTGAGCCTCGGCCACCGGCTCGCAGGTCAGCTTGCCTTCGCAGACATTGAGGCCGTTGCGCAGGTGCACGTCCTGCGCCAGCGCCTTCTTCCAGCCGTTGTTGGCGAGCGACAGCGCGAACGGCAGGGTGACGTTGTTGAGCGCGAAGGTGGAGGTGCGCGCCACGGCGCCCGGCATGTTGGCCACGCAGTAGTGCACCACGCCGTCGACCACGTAGGTCGGGTCGGCGTGGGTGGTGGCGTGCGAGGTTTCCACGCAGCCGCCCTGGTCGATCGCGACGTCGACGATCACCGAACCCGGCTTCATGGTCTTCAGCATGTCGCGGGTGACCAGCTTGGGCGCGGCGGCGCCGGGGATCAGCACGGTGCCGATCAGCAGGTCGGCGCGGCGCACCAGCTCCTCGATCGCGGCACGGGTGGAGAACACGGTGGAGATCGCGGTGCCGAACTGGGCGGCGAGGCGCTTCAGCGCATCAGCCGAGCGATCCACCACGGTGACCTTGGCGCCCATGCCCACGGCGATGGTCGCCGCGTGGGTGCCGGACACGCCGCCGCCCAGGATCACCACTTCCGCCGCCGGCACGCCGGGCACACCGCCCAGCAGCACGCCGCGGCCGCCCTGGGCCTTCTCCAGCGAGTGCGCGCCCACCTGCGGGGCGAGACGGCCGGCCACTTCGGACATCGGCGTCAGCAGCGGCAGCGTGCCGTTCGCGGCGGTCACCGTCTCGTAGGCGACGCAGATGGCGCCTGAGTCGATCAGGTCTTTCGTCTGCTCCAGGTCGGGTGCGAGGTGCAGGTAGGTGAACAGGATCTGGCCCTTGCGGAGCTTCTTGCGCTCGACGGCCAGCGGCTCCTTCACCTTCACGATCATGTCGGCTTCGGCAAAGATCGGATCGGGGCCGGTCGCGATGGTCGCGCCCGCCGCGACGTAGTCGGCGTCGCTGATGCCCGCGCCTTGGCCCGCGCCGGTTTCCACCACCACCTGGTGGCCGTGGTGCACCAGTTCCTGCACGGACGAGGGGATGAGGCCCACGCGGTACTCGTGGTTCTTGATTTCTTTCGGCACACCGATGCGCATGGCTGGCTGTCTCTCGCTGGGTGGATAAGTGGTGGAGCCGGTCCGCATGCAGACCGGAGCTGCAGAAGTATGATCCGCGTGTCGAGCAATTTCCCGCGGATTTGTCGGCTTACTGTCTGCAACAGTAGAATCTTTGGCGACAAAGATTCATATGGATGAAATTTCGTGTCACATCCTGGCGTGGAGCTCGACGAGCGCGACCGCAGCATCCTCCAGCTGCTGCAGGAAGACGGGCGCCTGACCAACGTCGAGTTGGCCCAACGGATCAATCTGTCGCCCTCGGCCTGCCTGCGCCGGGTGAAGCTGCTGGAGGAGCGCGGCCTGATCTCGCGCTACGTGATGCTGCTCGACGAAAAGGCCGTGGGCCTGTCGGGCACCGCCTTCGTGCTGGTGACGCTGGACCAGCAGGGGCGCGCCGCGCTCGACACGTTCGAGTCGGCGATCCAGCGTCATGCGGAGGTCACCGAGTGCTGCCTGCTCGCCGGAACCGCCGACTACATGGTGCGCGTGGCCTATGCCGACTCCGCGGATTTCGAGCGCATCCATACCGACATCCTCACCCAGCTGCCCGGCGTGGTGCGCGTGCAATCCACGCTGGCGCTGCGCACGGTGAAAAAGACCACGGCGCTGCCGGTGTAGCCGCCCGTGGTCGGTCAGATGTGCGGAGGTGAGCCATCAAGCCCTCTCTATGCCCTTAGTCATGTTCCCTGAGCCTGCCGGCTGCCGGACACTCGGGGAACATTCGTAGGGGATTACGAGCATGCGCCTCAAGCCGCTGGCTTCCGCCTTCGCCTGTGCGTTGACTTCATTCGGGGTGTCGCTGCTGGTGGCTACCCCGGCCGCCGCGCAACAGAGACCCGATCCACAGGCCCAGTTGATCGCCAAGCGCAATGCCATCGAGAAGGAGCTCGAGCAGGTCGCGGTGATCGACCGCAAGGTGATGGTGAAGATGCGCGACGGCAAGCTGATGGCCGCCGACATCTATCGCCCGAAGGGCGCAGGCAAGGTGCCGATCATCTTTTCGCGCACGCCGTACAACTTCAATTTCTGGGACGTGAAGCTCGGTGCGCCGCGCGACATGACGCGCGAGCTCGATGCGGTCAAGCACGGCTATGCGTACGTGGAGATGCAGGAGCGCGGCCACTTCTTCTCCGAGGGGAACTACGACATTCTCGGCATGCCGCTGAGCGACGGCAGCGACGAGCTCAAGTGGATGTCATCGCAGCCATGGTCCAACGGCAAGGTCGGCACCACCGGCTGCTCGTCGACCGCCGAGTGGCAGCTTGCCGTGGTGGCGCAGAACGACCCCGCATTGGCCACGTTCAACGTGCAGGGTTTCGGCGCCGGCATCGGCAAGGTTGGCCCGTACTACGAGCAGGGCAACTGGTACCGCGGCGGCGCGGTGCAGATGCTGTTCATTTCCTGGATCTACGACTACGGCATCCAGAACCAGACGCGGCCGCTGTTCCCGCACGGCACCTCGCAGGCGGACCTGGTCAACGCGTCGCACTTCTACGATCTCGCTCCGCAGATGCCGCCGGTCGACTGGAACAAGGCGTTCTGGCACCTGCCCGAGAAAGACATGATCAAGGCCGTGGGCGGCCCGCCGGGCATCTTCGAGACGCACATGCCGGTGGCCACCGGCGGCGACATGATCGCGCGCACGCCCAACGACCCCGCCTGGTACAAGGGCGGACTGTGGAACGAAAAGCTCAAGGTCAGCAAGCCGGGCCTGTGGTTCATGAGTTGGTTCGACGTTTCCGTGTCGCCCAATCTCGCCGCCTACAACGAGGTGCGCCGCACCGCGCCGAAAGCCGTCGCCGACCAGCAATACGCGATCATCGCGCCGGTGCTGCATTGCGCGTATACGCGTGCCAGCGAGCACACCATGATCGGCGACCTCGACGTGGGCGATGCGCGCTTCGACTACAACGATCTCGTCTACGGCTGGTTCGATCACTATCTCAAGGGCGAAGACAGCCCGATCCTGGATAAGCAGCCCGGGGTGATGTACTACGTGATGGGCGCGAACCGCTGGGAGAAGTCCGACACCTGGCCGCCGGCCGGGGCCAGGACGCAGGATCTCTACTTCACCAGCGAGGGCCAGGCCAACACGCTCTACGGCAACGGCGAACTCGTCGACACGCCGCCCGCTGCGGACCATCCCGACCAGTTCGTCTACGACCCGGAAAATCCGGTGCCCACCTTTGGCGGTGGCGGTTGCTGCCAGGGCTCGGCGGTGAAATTCGGCTCCTACGACCAGCGTCCGCAGGAAACCCGCAACGACATCCTGGTCTACGACTCCAAGCCGTTCGAGCAGGGTACCGAAGTCAGCGGGCCGATCACGGTGACGCTGTATGTTTCCTCGAGCGCGAAGGACACCGACTTCACCTTCAAGGTGAGCGACGTGTATCCCGACGGCCGCGCCTTCAACATCACCGAAAACATCCAGCGCATGCGCTACCGCAACGGCTACGACAAGCCGCTGGCGTGGCTGTCGCCCGGCCAGACATACAAGGTCACCTTCCAGCCGATCGACACCAGCTACTACTTCAAGCCGGGGCACAAGCTGCGCGTGGATGTTTCCAGCAGCAATTTCCCGCGCTTCGACCGCAACCTCAACACCGGCGGCAACAACTACGACGAAGTCAAAGGCGTCATCGCCCGCAACGTGATCCATCACGACAGCCAGCATCCGTCCAGGATCACCATCACGGTGGTGCCGAATGGTGAGCCGGTCGCGGAGGGGAAGACCGGCAAGAGCGGTTGATGGGGTTGCTTCAACGCGTTTTCACTTGACTCTGGACCTTGATCAAAGGTCTAGACTTGTCCCATGAACACGCAAACCGCTTCCCTCACCATCGGTGCCGTCGCCAAGCGCGTCGGCGTGGCCATCGACACCATTCGCTACTACGAGCGCGAGGGCCTGCTGCCCGAACCGCTGCGGCGCGCTTCCGGCTATCGCAGCTATGACGAAGGCACCATCGCGCAGCTGCGCTTCATCCGTCGCGCCAAGGAACTGGGCTTTACGCTGGAGGAAATCCGCGAGCTGCTGGCGCTGTCGGCGGATCGCCAGCGCGGGGTGAAGGCAGTGAAGCAGCGCGCCGAGCGGCGGCTGGCGGCGATCGAGCAGCGCATCGTCGAACTGCAGCGCGTGCGCGACGGGCTGGCGCAACTGGTGGCCTCGTGCCCCGGCCACGGCAAGCCGGAGGAATGTCCGATCCTGCGTGCGCTGAGCGACGAGGAGGCGCAGGCATGAACGGGCAGGGAAGCTGCTGTGCGTCGATGGGCAGCGCAGACATTGCGGCGCGCGATCCGGTGTGCGGGATGGTGGTCGATCCGGCCATTTCGCGGCATCGCAGCGTGCATGCGGGCAGCGAGGTGCATTTCTGCTGCGCCGGTTGCAAGGTGAAGTTCGATGCGGAACCGGAGCGTTATCTCGGTGGCGTTCCCGCCACCGCGGACGGCTGCTGCCCGTCGAAGCTTGTGTCGTTGGCGCTGCCCGTGCAAACGCCGGATGAAACCCATCCGCCGCCGGGTGAACCCCTCTCCCTCTTGCAGGGGAGGTGGGACGACCTGCAGGCGCGGAAGTCCCTGCGGAACGAGGAAGCCGGCCCCGACGGGGTGAGCGCCATGGATGGCGCGAATCCAGCCGGGAGAGGGTTCAGGCAGGCTGCCACGCAAGAGCCGCCCTCTCCTCCGGCCCCTCTCCCGCGAGCGGGGAGTCGGGCGCCGCATGCATCGCGGTTGGTCAAGGATCCCGTCTGCGGCATGACCGTGGATCCGCAAGCCACTGCGCATCACGCCACGCACGACGGTCACGACTACCACTTCTGCGCCGCGCGCTGCCGCGAGAAGTTCGTGGCTGACCCGGAGGCGTACCTGGGCGGGCGCAAGCCCGCACCGCCGGCGCCGGCTGGGACGATCTACACCTGCCCGATGCATCCCGAGGTGCAACAGGTCGGTCCCGGCGACTGCCCGAAATGCGGCATGGCGCTGGAGCCGATGATGCCCACGCTGGACGAGGACGACGATGGCGAGCTCACGGCGATGTCGCGCCGTTTCTGGACGCTGCTGGCGTTCGCCGTGCCGGTGTTCCTGCTGGCGATGGGGCCGCACCTGTCCGACTGGCACCTGCCTTCGCCGTGGGACGGCATCGCGGGCTGGATCGAGGCGTTGCTGTCCACCGTGGTGGTGCTGTGGGGCGGCGCACCGTTCTTCGCGCGCGGCTGGCGCTCGCTCAGGCCGTGGTCGCCGAACATGTACACCCTGATCGCGCTGGGCACCGGCGTGGCCTGGGCATACAGCGCAGTGGCCTTTCTGCTGCCGGGTATCTTCCCGGCGGCCTTTCGCGACATGCATGGCCGCGTCGGCGTGTATTTCGAATCGGCGGCGGTGATCGTCACCCTGGTGACGCTGGGCGACTTCCTTGAACTGCGCGCGCGCCGGCGCACCGGCGCGGCGCTGAAGGCGCTGTTGGGCCTGGCGCCGAAGACCGCGCGGCGCATCGCCGCCGACGGCAGCGAGGCCGACGTGCCACTGGACGAAGTGCAGGCAGGCGACACGCTGCGTGTGCGCCCCGGCGAGAAGGTGCCGGTGGACGGCGTAGTGCTGGAAGGCACGAGCCATGTCGACGAATCCATGCTCACCGGCGAACCGATGCCGGTGGCCAAGGGCAACGGTGACAAGCTGGCCGGCGGCACCCTGAACCGCGACGGCGCCTTGGTCATGCGCGCGGAGAAGGTGGGCGGCGCAACCCTGCTGGCGCAGATCGTGGCCCTGGTGGCGCAGGCGCAGCGCAGCAAGGCACCGCTGCAGCGCGTGGCCGACAAGGTAGCCGCGTGGTTCGTGCCCGCGGTGGCTGCCGTGGCCGTGCTGGCCTTCATGGCCTGGGCCGTGTTCGGGCCGTCGCCGCGACTGGCGCACGCGCTGATCGCGGCGGTGTCGGTGCTGATCATCGCCTGCCCCTGTGCGCTGGGCCTGGCCACGCCGATCTCGATCATGGTGGCCAGTGGGCATGGCGCGCAGCATGGCGTGCTGTTCAGGGACGCCGGTGCGATCGAAGCGTTGCAGGACATCGACACCCTGGTGGTGGACAAGACCGGCACACTGACCGAAGGCCGACCCTCGCTCACCGGGCTGGTGGTGCTGGGCGGCCAGTCGCGTGAACGCCTGCTGGCACTCGCCGCCGCGCTGGAGCGACCCAGCGAGCACCCGCTGGCCCATGCCGTCGTGAGCGCCGCCGATGCGGAAAGTGTGGCCATGCTCGCGGCGACAGGATTCCGCGCGCTTACCGGCTGCGGCGTGGCGGCCGCCGTGGATGGCGCCACGGTGGCGCTGGGCAATGCGAAGCTGCTGCAGGAGCTGGGCATCGTGCTGGGCGAGGAGGCGAATGCCCGCGCCGAAGCGTTGCGCGGGCAGGGTGCCACGGTGATGCATCTCGCCGTGGATGGCGTACTCGCCGCGCTGCTCGCGGTGGCCGACCGCATCAAGCCCGAGGCGCCGCAGATCGTGGCGGCGCTCAAAGCGGCAGGCCTGCGCGTGGTGATGCTCACCGGCGACAACGCCACCACGGCACAGGCGGTGGCCGGCCGGTTGGGCATCGATGAAGTGCAGGCGGAAGTCTCGCCCGCGGACAAGGCGGCGGCAGTGAAGGCGTTGCGTGGCGAGGGGCGCAAGGTGGCGATGGCCGGCGATGGCGTCAACGATGCGCCCGCGCTGGCTGCTGCCGATGTGGGCATCGCGATGGGCAACGGCAGCGACGTGGCGATGGAAAGCGCGCAAGTGACCCTGGTGAAAGGCGAACTGGGCGCGATCCTGCGCGCACGCACGCTGTCGCAGGCCACGGTGCGCAACATCCGCCAGAACCTGTTCTTCGCCTTCGTCTACAACGGCGTCGGCGTGCCGCTGGCGGCGGGTGTGCTGTATCCCGTCTTCGGCATCGTGCTGTCGCCGATGATCGCCGCCCTGGCGATGAGCCTCAGTTCGGTGTCGGTGGTGAGCAACGCATCGAGGCTGCGCCATACGGCCCTGTGACGACTGTCACCGGCGATGCTTGACGGACGCTTCTGCCGCGGCCCGCGCCGACAGAGGAGCATCTCTCTTGCACCCAATCCCGGGTCGAAGGAGATGCCCCATGAACACGATTGCCCAGGTTCGTACTGCAGTGGACCGCCTTGCGCCGCTGATGCTGGCGTTGTTTTCCAGCGCGTCGATCGCGTTTGGCCTTGTCTGGTCCTTGCTCGCGGTCATCCATCCGCTGGGTTGAGAATGCCGCCAATGACCTGCGCGGCATCCGGCTGACGGGTGCCGCCCTGTGCGCAGGGAGCGGGAGGATCTAAGCTGCGCGCCTTCCGCGCACGCGAAGTCCGAGCATGTCCCGCACCCTCGCCGAATGGCTGTCCTACCAGGAACACGTCAATCCGCGCAGCATCGAGCTGGGCCTGGAGCGCGTGCGCAGCGTGTGGCGGCGGATGGGCGCACCGGCGCCGGCGCGACGGGTCATCACCGTGGGCGGCACCAACGGCAAGGGCTCCACCGTAGCGCTGCTGGAGGCGACAGTGCAGGGCGCGGGCTTGCGCGTGGGCGTGTTCACCTCGCCGCACCTGCTCGCCTACAACGAGCGTGTGCGCATCGATGGCCATGACGTGGACGATGCGGCATTGGTCGCCAGCTTCGAGCGCATCGAGGCGGCACGCGGCGACACGCCGCTGACCTATTTCGAGTACGGCACGCTGGCGGCGCTGGATCTGTTCGCGCGCGCCGGGCTCGACGTGGCGGTGCTGGAGGTGGGCCTGGGCGGACGGCTGGACGCAGTGAACATCGTGGACGCCGACGTGGCCGTGATCACCACGGTGGACCTGGACCACATGGACTGGCTGGGCCCGGATCGCGACAGCATCGGCCGGGAGAAAGCCGGCATCGCCCGCGCCGGGCGGCCGGCGATCGTGGGCGAGGTCGATCCGCCGCAGGGGCTGCTCGAGGCGCTGGCTGCCACCGGAGCGAGGATCGAGCGTGCCGGCACGGATTTCCTCGCCGAACTGCATGCCGACGGCTGGCTCTGGCGGCATCGCGACGGCACGGCGATGGATCTCCCGGCGCCCGCGCTGGCCGCGCCGGTGCAGTACGCCAACGCCGCCACGGCGATCGCCGCGCTGCACGCGCTGTGGATCGATGGCGACCCACTGGCACCGCAGGATGCCTATGCCGCGATCTGCCACGGCCTGCGTCAAGCACGGATCGCGGCGCGCCTGCAGTCGCTGGGAGGCGATCCACCGCTGATCGTGGACGTGGGTCACAACCCGCAGGCCGCGCGCGCGCTGGCCGCTTGGCTGGACGCGCAACCACCCGCGCGCACTCATGCGGTGTACGGCGCCCTGGCCGACAAGGACGTGGCAGGCGTGATCGCCGCGCTGGACGCGCGCATCGACCACTGGCACCTCGCCGGCCTGGACGGCGTCAGCCCGCGCGGCCTGGCGGTGGACGCACTGGCCGACATCCTGCGCCAGACCTTGCCACAGGCGAATTGCGACCGGCACGGCGACGTGGCCGGGGCGCTGGCAGCGGCGCGTGCCGCGGCGCGACCGGGCGAACGCATCCTCGCGTTCGGTTCATTCTTCGTGGCCGCGGCGGTCATGGCTGAATGCCACCGGTGAGCCGCGGGCGGCGCGCGGATCGGGGCAGGTATAATCGCCGGATCGCGGGCCACGCAGGCCGCCTCGGAGCGAACTCTTGAAAACACGTCTGCTGGGTGCCTTCGTCCTGATAGCCCTGCTCGTCATCTTCGTGCCGATGTTCTTCTCCAGCAATCCGCCGCCGGCCACGGCGAGCGACCAGTCGGTGAGCCTGGCGATCCCGCCCGCGCAGGACAGCAACCTGCAGACCCGCACCATGAGCCTGGCTCCAGGCGCACCTGCGGCAGCCGGTAGCGCCGCAACTGCGACGGCAGCCGGCACGGTCGCAGCGGCGCCGGCCGCCAGCACCGCCACGGTGACACCGGGGCAGGGCGGCCAGCTCGCCACGGTGAACATCGCCTCGCGCCGCCCCACCGACGTGGGTACCGACGCCGCGGCACCCAAGGCACAGCAGCAAGCCGTGCCGGCGATGGGTTCCGGCGCCTCGCCCTCGCAGCCGGTGATTCCGCTGCAGGGGCAGGGCGGTGCTGCCGCCACGCCGCCGGCTGCCAAGGCTCCGGCGAAGACGGTCGTGACCTCGGCCGTGGCGCCCGTCCAGGCGCCGGTGACCGCGCCGGCGGCGGCAGCCGCCTCGGCGGATCGTGCGCTCTACGTGCTCAATCTCAGCGCCTATGCCAATGCGAACAGCGTGGATCACCTGGTGCGCCGCGTGCGCGGACTCGGTTACCCGGTGCTCACCCGTGTCATCACCCAGGCCGGCAAGCAGCTCACCCTGGTGACCGCCGGCCCGTTCGACTCGCGTACTACCGCCGAGGCGGCGCGGCTGAAGATCACCCAGTCGATTCCCGGCGTGCCGGCGAAACTGGTGGAAGGGTTGGGCCACGCCGATTCCAACATCGCGTCGACGCCGGTCAGTACGACCACCACGACGACCGCGAACCCGGTTGCCGCTGCCGCGACTCCGCGCGCCGGCGGTTATGCGGTGCAGCTGGCCGCGCTGGGCAGCGAGGCCGACGCGAATGCCCTGCGCGACAAGCTGCGCGCGGGTGGCTTCGACGGCTTCGTGGATTCGGTGAACGCGGGTGGCAAGCGCCTGTGGCGCGTACGCGCCGGCCCGCTGACCCAGCGTGCCGATGCCGAGCGTGTGCGCGACCAGATCAAGGCGAAGTTCAACATCAGCGGCAACGTGGTCAACGTTCCCTGACCGACAGACCAGCACAGGCCCGGGCATGAACTGGATCGACTACACGATACTCGGCGTGCTGGGCCTGTCGGTGCTGGTCGGGCTATGGCGCGGCCTGGTGTCCGAGGTGCTGGCGCTGGTGATCTGGATCGCCGCGTTCTGGGTGGCGTGGCTGTTCGGGCCCGCGGTATCCGAGCGGCTGCACATGATCACCATGCCGGCAGCGCGCGTGGCCGCGGGTTATGCGCTGTGCTTCGTGCTGGTGCTGGTGCTGGGTGCGCTGTTGCGCTTCTTCGTGCAGCGGCTGCTGGTGAGCACCGGCCTGTCGGGCACGGATCGCCTGCTCGGCATGGTGTTCGGGCTGGCGCGTGGCGTGCTGCTGGTATGCGTGCTGGTGTTCCTGTGCCAATTCACCGCGTTCACGCGCGAGCAGCCGTGGCGGCAGTCGATGCTGCTGCCGCCGTTCCAGAACGCCACGATCTGGCTGGGCCAGCAGGTGCCGCCGGGCGTGCGCGAACATTTCCATCCGGCAGCGGTGTCGGACTCGCTGCGCGAGCACCTGGATCCCGCGATCTTGCACGGGGCATTGCGCAAGCAGCTGCCAGCCACCATCTCCACACCGGGCGCAACCCCCGCGCCGGCCGCCACCGTTTCTTCCTCGAATCACCCGTAGCAGGCTATCCATCATGTGCGGAATCATCGGCATCGTCGGTACCACCGAAGTGGCATCGGCGCTTTACGACGGCCTCACGGTGCTGCAGCACCGCGGCCAGGACGCGGCCGGCATCGCCACGGTGGACGGTGCGCGGCTGCGCCTGCACAAGGGCAACGGCCTGGTGCGCGATGTGTTCAACCAGGCGTCGATGAGCCGCCTGCGCGGCCGCATCGGCATCGGCCACTGCCGCTACCCGACCGCGGGTTCGGAAGGCGCCGAGGAGGCGCAGCCGTTCTACGTCAACTCGCCCTACGGCATCGCCATCGCGCACAACGGTAACCTGGTGAACACCGAGGCGCTGCGCAAGGAAATGTTCGAGGACGACCGCCGCCACATCAACACGGATTCCGATTCCGAGGTGCTGCTCAACGTGCTCGCGCACGAGTTGCAGATCCAGGAGCGGATGGCGCTGACCCCCGACCACATCTTCAAGGCGGTCGCCGGCGTGCACGCGCGTGCGCGTGGCGGTTACGCCTGCATCGCGCTGCTGCTCGGCTACGGCCTGCTGGCCTTCCGCGACCCCAACGGCATCCGCCCGCTGGTGCTGGGCGAGCGCATCACCGCCGAGGGCCGCGAGTACGCGGTGGCGTCGGAATCGGTGGCGCTGGACGTGCTGGGCTTCAAGCGCCTGCGCGACGTGGCCCCTGGCGAGGCGGTGTTCATCACCGACGACGGCCAGTTGCACACGCGCCACTGCGCGGACAGCGCGATGCACGCGCCGTGCATCTTCGAATACGTGTATCTGGCGCGGCCCGACTCGATGATCGAGAACGTGTCGGTGTACAAGGCGCGCCTGCGCATGGGCCAGAAGCTGGCCGAGAAGATCCTGCGCGAGCGCCCGGACCATGGCATCGATGCGGTGATCCCGATCCCGGACACCGCGCGCACCGCCGCCAGTGCGCTGGCCGAGGCGCTGGGCGTGCCGTTCCGCGAGGGCTTCGTCAAGAACCGCTACGTCGGCCGCACCTTCATCATGCCGGGGCAGGGCGACCGGGTGAAATCGGTGCGCCGCAAGCTCAATGCGATCGATCTGGAATTCCGCAAGAAGAACGTGCTGCTGGTGGACGACTCCATCGTGCGCGGCACCACGTCGAAACAGATCATCCAGATGGCGCGCGATGCCGGCGCGAAGAACGTGTTCTTCGCCTCCGCCGCGCCGCCGGTGCGTTACCCCAACGTGTACGGCATCGACATGCCCTCGGTTACCGAACTGGTCGCCGCCGGCAAGACCGAGGCCGAGGTGCAGCAGATGCTGGGCGCCGACTGGTTGATCTACCAGGATCTCAAGGACCTGGTGTGGGCGGTGCAGGACGGCAACGAGTCGCTGAAGCAATTCGACTCCTCCTGCTTCAACGGCGAATACGTCACCGGCCTCGACCAGCATTACCTGCAGCAGATCGAGATGCTGCGCTCGGACGACGCCAAGGCCGCGCGCCGCAGCGCGTGAGGAGCTGCGACTGAAGAGGGACTTCCGGTGCGAGGCAAACCGTCAAGCCGCGGCTCGTGGGGCAGCCCGAAAGCCTTCCGGGATCTGGCCGTTTGCCTTGTCGTCCTTGGAATCTTGATTGCCTTCGATTCGAAGGCCCTGGATTTCTGGCTGGTGTTGGCGTGGATTGGCCTGCTGGTCGTGGGTTCGCTTGTCCTCGTATGGCGTACCTGGAAACACCGGGACGAAGGCACGGTCTTCCTCGGGCAACATAACGCGCTGCCACGCAGCTGGAGAAAGTGGATGCTGGGCGAGAGCGACGATGACCGCTCCCGTTAAGATGGCCGCTCCCGTTAAGGAGAGGGGGGCACGCAGCCTGCTGGAGGGTATGACCCACCTCCACGCCGCCGCCAAGGCCTGCCTCGACGCCATCGACCCGGCCGAGAAACTCCGCCTCACCCATGCCGCCTGGGCTGCCGTGCAGTCGGGCGAGCTGCGCCCCGATCCTGACGCTTCGCCGCCCGAGTCGATCGGCGCCCCGGGTCGCCCCGCGAAGCCGCGGCTGGTCAGCGCCCGCCAGGTGCCTCAGCGCGGTCTGGGCAGCGCCGAAGGTCGCGCCGCGCTGGTGCACGCGGTGGCGCACATCGAGTTCAATGCGATCAACCTCGCCTGGGACGCGGTGTACCGTTTCCGCAGCATGCCCGACGACTATTACCGCGACTGGGCCAGTTGCGCGTGCGACGAGGCCCGTCATTTCGCACTGCTGTCCGCGCGGCTGGCCGAACTGGGTCACGCCTACGGCGACTTCGACGCGCACAACGGCCTGTGGGAAATGGCCGAGAAGACCGCGCACTCCGACACCGCGCGCATGGCGCTGGTGCCGCGGGTGCTGGAGGCGCGCGGGCTGGACGTGACACCGGGCATGATCGAGCGCTTGCGCCATGCCGGCGACGAACGCACCATCGCCGTGCTGGAAGTGATCCTGCGCGAGGAAGTGGCCCACGTGGCCGCCGGCACGCGCTGGTACCGCTGGTGCTGCGGGCGCGACGGCATCGATCCCTTCGAGAATTTCTTCGGCTTGCTGCGTGACCATCTTGGCATCAGCCTGCGCGGTCCGTTCAATCGCCCTGCAAGGCTGGAGGCGGGCTTCGTCGAAGATGAACTGGACCGACTGGCGGCGCTGGCCGTGGCGGGCTGAGCAAGCACGCCGGGAGCGGCGGCAAGCGAACAGGGTCCGGCTTCACTTGCGGCGCGTCGCCACTTGTCGCTAGCTTTGCGGTGCCGCCAGGGGTGAACAGGACGCCGGCATGGTTCTGCAGGGCGGGGACCGGGGATGGCTAGCCTATCGAAATCATGGGCGGGATTCCCATTTCAGAGGATGTCTAGGGAGGGGGAACATGACGATCATCGAACATGCCAGGCACCGCCTGTGCGTGGCGTGTAGTGGGCGTGTGGCGTTCCGGTTGACGCTGGTTGCAGGCCTGGCAGTGGCGGGTGGCATGTTGCCATTGTCTGTCAGCGCGCAAAGCACGACGGCACACATCTTCGGCCAGGCGCCGGCAGGCGAAACCGTTCTCGCGCAAAGCAGCAACGGTTTGCATCGCCATATTACCGTCGATGCCAATGGGCGCTACAGCCTGCGCAACCTGCCCATGGCGGTGTACACGGTGTTGCTGCAGAAGGACGGCAAAACCGTCGATACGCGCACCAAAATTCCGTTGACGGCCGGAGGGGGCGCGGAGGTGGATTTTGCCTGTCCGAACGACCACTGCGCTGCGACATCGAGCAGTTGAGGGTAGTTTGCCCGGTGAAGTTGGCCGAAAGCGAAAGCGGCCGCCCATGAGGCGGCCGTTTTCGTTGAAACACTGGTTGGGGGACAGGAAAGACGGTCTGGCTGAATCCGCAGAGCAGGGCAACGCGCAATGAGCACGCCAGGCAACCAACCAGCCGCTGCTTTCCCCATGAACCAATTGGCCGTCCTGGCCGCCACAGGTCGAAACCGTGGCTTGTGGAACACCGGATGCCCATTTTGCTGAATGGTTGCCCGCGTCTGGTTTGACAGCAGTATCCCGGCTCACGAGGATGGGGAGGCGCCGTATAGGCGGCGCTCCCTCCGCGACGGCCCTGGCCGCTTCACCGCCGGCACCGCACTTCGGTCTGATGCAATCTCCTTGACTGACACGCTTGCCGTCGCGCTCCCATCCCCACGAGGAGGAGACGACATGAAGAAACTGGCCATCCCTTTCATACTTCCGGCCATGTTGATGGCCTTCAGCGGCGTGCAGGCCCAGATGGCTCCTGCGCAGCAAGCTCCGCAGCAGATGCCCCAGCAAGAGATGCAGCAGCAACAGGAGACGCAGCAGCAGGAGATGCGCCAGCAAGAGATGCAGCAGCAGAAACCGCAACAGGCACCGCAATCGACGCCGGCCTCGACCGCACAGACGACGAGTTGCGGCGGTGTGGCGAACAAGGCGATCACGGCCATGAACAAGGGAGATTTCAACGGCGCGATGCAGTCGTTCGACCCCGCGCACAAACCGGCAAGCGACAAGCTGCAGCAGGCCTGGGGAGAGTTGACGAAGCAGTACGGCAAGCCCAAATCGATCGGCGGCGCGGCCCAGGGGCAGATGATGCAGGGTTATGTCGTCGTGCTGGTTCCGATGCAGTTCGACAAGGGGCAGCTCGGTGCCGAAGCCGCCTGCAGCGCGAACGGGCAACTGGTGATGCTGCGTTTCGGCCTCATGCCGAATGCGGCGGCCTCGAAATCCTGAGGTCGACTCTGCCCCCGTGGCGGTCCGTGCGGGTGTACTTGGTGGGAACAAACAGGAAAGCCGCCCGAGAGGGCGGCTTTCCTGTTCCTGGAATCGGTGGATCCAGAAGTTCGAATCTTGGTCGGGGAGACAGGATTTGAACCTGCGACTTCTACGTCCCGAACGTAGCGCTCTACCAGGCTGAGCTACACCCCGCGGTAGCCGCACATCTTAATGACGGCCAGAGGGCTTGGCAACAGTTTCCGCATCCGGCGCGAAGCCGCGATGGCGACTGCGGCTGGCGGGGGCCATCTGTTAATCTTGGCGGCTGCTGCGCGGCGGTTCGACCGGCGGCGCGTTCTCCCGTTCCCAGAGGTTTCCATGGCGCTTACCCCGGCCCGCACCATGCCTGGCGTGCTCGAGCTGCTGCCGCTCGACCAGATCGCGTTCCAGCGCATGCTCGACACGATCCGCCGCAACTACGAGCGCTTTGGTTTCCTGCCGGTGGAGACGCCGGTGATCGAGTACGCCGACGTGCTGCTGACCAAGACCGGCGGCGAGACCGAGCGGCAGGTGTATTTCGTGCAGTCCACCGGTGCATTGGAGCAGGGCGAGAAGCCGGACCTGGCGCTGCGCTTCGACCTTACCGTGCCGCTGGCGCGCTACGTGGCCGAGCACGAGCGCGAGCTGAGCTTCCCGTTCCGCCGTTACCAGATGCAGCGCGTGTACCGCGGCGAGCGCGCCCAGCGCGGCCGCTTCCGCGAGTTCTACCAGTGCGATATCGACGTGATCGGCAAGGACAGCCTGTCGATCCGCTACGACGCCGAGCTGCCGGCGGTGATCTACAGCGTGTTCCGCGAACTGGCGATCGGCCCGTTCACCATCCAGCTCAACAACCGCAAGCTGATGCGCGGCTATTTCGAGAGCCTGGGCGTGGCCGACGCCGGGCAGCAGATGCTGGTGTTGCGCGAGGTGGACAAGCTGGACAAGCGCGGTGCCGACTACGTGCGCGACACGCTCACCGGTGAGGCATTCGGTCTCCCGGCGGAGGTGGCGACGAAGATCCTCGCCTTCGTGCAGGTGCGCTCCACCTCGCTGCAGGATGCCTTCGACAAGCTCGACGCACTGGGCCCCGGCCCTGAGGCGATGGAGCAGGGCCGTGCCGAGCTGAAGGAAGTATTGGGCCTGATCCATGCGCTCGGCGTGCCGGAGACGCATTACGCGCTGAACCTGTCGATCGCGCGCGGTCTCGACTATTACACCGGCATCGTCTACGAGACCACGCTCAACGATCATCCGCAGATCGGCTCGATCTGCTCCGGCGGCCGCTACGAGAACCTTGCCGCCCAGTACACCAAATCGCACCTGCCCGGCGTAGGCATCTCGATCGGCCTCAGCCGCCTGTACTGGCAGCTGCGCGAAGCCGGCCTGGTGCACACGGCGCAGAGCACGGTGGACGTGCTGGTGACCCAGATGGACGAGGCGCAGTTGCCGGCCTACCTCGCGCTGGCCGGCGAACTGCGTGGCGCCGGCATCGCCACCGAGGTGGTGCTGGAAGGCGGCAAGCTGGGCAAGCAGTTCAAGTACGCCGACCGCGCCGGCATCCGTTTCGCCGTGGTGCTGGGCGAGGACGAGCTGGCCAAGGGCGTGGTCACGGTGAAGGACCTGCGCCGCGGCGACCAGTTCGAGGTGGCGCGCACCGAACTGGTCAAGACGCTGCGGGTGGAGCTGGAGCAGGCCGCGGCGATGGGGTAAGGGATACGTGTCGCGGCTGAAGCCGCTCCTACAAGGCGGTGCGTCGTAGGAGCGGCTTCAGCCGCGAACGGCCTGGTTCTTGGCGTTGTTGGGCTTGTTGGAGCATTTGTGAGCGAAACCATTCTTCTCGACGGCAGCAGCCTGACCCGGGCGCAGCTGGTGGCGGTGGCCCGCGGCGGCGCCAAGGTGGCGCTGGACGCGAAGCAACTGGAGCGCGTGCAGCGCGCGGCGGACTTCCTTGCCGACAAGGTCAACTGCGGCGAGCCAACCTATGGCGTTACCACCGGTTTCGGCAGCAATGCCGACAAGCTGCTGGGCGCGCACCGCGTGCGCGACGAGTTGCCGGGCAGCCGCGCAGAAGCACCGGAAGGCACGCTGCTCGAGGAGCTGCAGCACAACCTGATCATTACCCACGCGGTATGCGTGGGCAGGCCGTTCGGCGCCGATGTGGTGCGCGCGATGTTGCTGATCCGCATCAACACGCTGATGCGTGGGCATTCCGGCATCCGCGTGCAAACCTTGGAAGCGCTGACCGCGATGCTCAACGCCGGCGTGGTGCCGGTGGTGCCGGAGAAGGGTTCGGTGGGTGCCAGCGGCGATCTTGCACCGCTCTCGCACCTGGCCATCGTGCTGCTCGGCGGTGGCGAAGCGTTCTACGAGGGCGAGCGCCTGCCGGGTGGCGAGGCTTTGAAGCGTGCGGGTCTCGAACCCGTGCGCCTGTCGTTCAAGGAAGGCCTGGCGCTCAACAACGGCACCGCGCAGATGCTGGCCACCGGCGCACTGGCCCTGCACGACCTGGAGCATCTGCTCGATGCCGCCGACCTCGCCGCAGCGATGACATTGGATGCCTTCGCCGGCCGCAGCGGTGCGTTGCGCCCCGAGGTGCACACGCTGCGCCCGCATCCGGGCCAGACCGCGGTGGCCGCGCATGTGCGCGAGCTGCTGCAGGAATCCACCCTGGTCGACATCCCCTATCACCTGGTGCCGCACTTCAAGCCGTGGACGGCGGAGGCGTGGAACGAGCTGGACGACCAGGCGCTCAGTTTCGACATCGGCTGGAACTGGGTGCCGGCCAACCAGCGCCATGGCCGCGAGGCGTTCTATGCGCGCTTCCTGCCGTTCAAGGGCGGCAAGAAGCACCAGCCGCAGGACGCTTATTGCCTGCGCTGCATGCCGCAGGTGCATGGCGCGGTGCGCGATGCCTGGGCGCAGGCCTGCCGCGTGTTCGACATCGAGCTGAACGCGGTGACCGACAACCCGCTGATCTTCCCGGATGCGGAAGGTGCGCAGTTCATCGAAGAGCAGGTGATCTCCGCCGGCCACTTCCATGGCATGCCGCTGGCGCTGGCGATGAGCTACGTGAAGGCGGCGATCCCGGTGCTGGCGTCGATCTCCGAGCGCCGCCTCAACAAGCTGGTCGACCCGGCCACCAACGACGGCCTGCCGGCCTTCCTCACCGGCAACGAGGACGGCACCGATTCCGGCTTCATGATCGTGCAGTACACCGCCGCGGCGCTGGTCAACGACCTCGCCACCCGCGCGCATCCGGCCAGCGTGTACTCGGTGCCGACCAGCGCGAACGCCGAGGACCACGTCTCGATGGGTGCCAACGAGGCGCGCCACGTGCTCGAGATGATCGAGGACCTCGGCCACGTGATCGCGCTGGAGCTGTACACCGCGGCACAGGCGCTGGATTACCGCCAGGAAATGTTGAACGCCGCGCGCCGCCTGGCGCAGCGTGGCGGCTGGCAGGCGCTGGCGGCGAAGGTGGCGAATGCGCCGCGCGAAGGCCAGCCGCATCACGAGCAGTTCGTCGCCGAGGTGCGCCAGCTGGCCGGGGCGCTGTCGGCCACCAGCGATTTCCACGCCGGCGCCGACGTGCGCCGCGCCCACGCCATGCTGCGCAAGCACATCGGTTTCCTGCATCGCGACCGCGCGCTGGACGGCGATGTGCGCACGGTCTGCGAACTCGTGCGCCAGGGCGCCTTCCATCCCGCGCATGCGGCCTGATCTTCGGAGTTGCCACCCATGAGCCTGATCCAGACCCCGGTGTCCTACGGCGAGCTGATCGACAAGATCACCATCCTCGAAATCAAGTCGCAGCGCATCGGCGATCCGGCCAAGCTGGCCAACGTGCGCAACGAACTGGATTTGCTCAATGCGACCTGGGCCGCGCATCCCGCCTCGAAAACCGACATCCGCGACGAGCGTGCGCGCCTGCTTGCCGTGAACGAGGCCTTGTGGGAGATCGAAGACGAGATCCGCCTCAAGGAGAAGGCGCAGGCCTTCGATGCCGGCTTCATCGAGCTGGCGCGCTCGGTGTATTTCAGGAACGACGAGCGCGCGGCGGTGAAGCGCGAGATCAATGTGAAGCTCGGCTCGCAACTGGTCGAGGAAAAGTCCTACCAGGACTACCGCGCCCCCTGATTTACCCGTAGGAGCGCACCCTGTGCGCGAAGGCTTTTGCTCCGATCGGCGCCAGAGCCATCGCGCACAGGGTGCGCTCCTACGGAAGACCGAGGCAGCGGTTGGCGGCGCCGCACCTGGCCTCGGTGAATCCATGCCTCGTGTCTGCGATGTTGCTCTGCAGCTCGATTCATGGCGTGGCTTGGACTAGATTTGCACCCTTGATTTAGATCGATCCAAAGTCACGATCATTCCAAGGGAACACCTGCCCATGTGCAAGCGGAACCGGAACAGCGCCAAGCCGAAGTTCTTCCCCCTCGCATGCTTGTTGGTGTCGGGCAGCCTGCTTGCGCTGACAACGGCGTGCGCGACGGCGGTGGACACGTCGCCGGCCGCTGCGGTCAATCCGCTGATCGGCAGCAGCAATGGCGGCAACACTTATCCCGGCGCAGTCATGCCGTTCGGCATGCTGCAGTGGAGTCCGGAGAACACGCGCGGGCACCACGTGCGTACCGCTTCGCCCAGCGGCTACCAGTTCGATGCGCGGCGCATCCGCGGCTTCAGCCTCACCCATCTCTCGGGAGCGGGTTGCGCGGGGGCGAGCGGTGACATTCCCGTCATGCCGGTCACCCAACCGGTCACGGACTCGCCTTCGGTGGACACCGGCGACACCCGCTATGCCGTCGACTTCCGCCATGCCGACGAGCAAGCGACGCCGGGCGACTACCGGTTGGCGCTGGCCAACGGCGTGCGGCTGGAATTGGCGGCGGCGATGCACAGCGGCATGGCGAGCTTCGTCTTTCCCGTGGGCAAGCCGGCGAACCTGCTGGTCCGCAGCTCGGATTCGGAAGTGAGCAGCAGCGCGGCCGAGACGTGGATCGACACGGCGCAGCGGACGATCAGCGGCTCGGTCACCAGCGGCAACTTCTGCGGCTACCTGGCCAAGGCCGACCAGCGCAGCTATTACACGCTTTACTTCGTCGCCCGCTTCGACCAGCCGTTCACCGCCACCGGCGCCTGGCAGGATGCGGTGGTGCATCGTGGCGCAACCGCCGCGCAGGGCGGCACCGGCTACGACGCCAAGGGCTTCCCGACCGCAGGCAAGGGCTCGGGCGTGTGGGTGTCGTTCGATCCGGCCAAGGGGCCGATCGGGGTGCGCGTCGGCATCTCCTATGTGAGCCTGGCGAACGCGCGCGCCAACCTCGACGCCGAGATTCCGCAGGGGACCACGCTGGCGCAGGTGCAGGAGCACGCGCGCGACGCCTGGAACCAGGCACTGGGCCGCATCCAGGTCCACGGCGGCAGCGCCGACCAGCGCACGGTGTTCTACACCGCGCTGTACCACAGCCTGCTGCACCCGAACGTGTTCAGCGACGTCGACGGCGAATACCGCGGCTTCGACCAGAAGATCCATCGCGTGCAGGGCGACCAGCAGGCGCAGTACGCCAACTTCTCCGGCTGGGACGTGTACCGCTCGCAACTGCAGCTGGTGACCTGGCTGATGCCGAAGGTGGGCAGCGACATCGCGCAGTCGCTCTACAACCAGGCGCAACAGAACCGGGGCGAATGGGACCGCTGGACGCACAACAGCGGGGGCACCCACGTGATGAGCGGTGATCCCGCGGTACCGGCACTGGCGGCCATCTACGCGTTCGGCGGCCGTGACTTCGACCTGCGTGGCGCCTATGCCTCGCTGGTCCGTGCCGCCACCGTACCGACCGCGCATGACGGATCGGACGACGGCTGCAACGTGGAATGCGTGGGCGAGCGGCCATCGCTGGACCAGTGGCTGAAGCTGCACTACATCGCCACCAAGTCGCACGCATGGGGCGGTGCCGCCGAGACGCTGGAGGATGCGACGGCCGACTTCGCGCTGTCCGAACTCGCCGCCGACGTGGGCGACCGGGTAGGGCAACGGCGTTTCCTCGACCGCGCCGGCTACTGGCGCAACGTGTTCAATCCGAAGGCCGCGCCCGACGGCGGCTACATCCAGAACCGCAATGCCGACGGCAGCTGGCCCGCCTTCACGCCGTCCACCGACGACGGTTTCGTCGAGGCCAGCGCAGCGGTCTACGTGTGGATGGTGCCGTTCGACCTGCACGGCCTGTTCGACGCGATGGGCGGCTACGACAAGGCGATGGAGCGGCTGGACCGCTTCTTCCACGATGCCAATGGACATTGGGCCTTCACCAACGCCGGACCGCTGCATGCGGAACTGAACAACGAGCCGTCGGTGGAGACGCCCTGGCTCTACGATTTCGCCGGCCAGCCGTACAAGACCCAGGCGACCGTGCGCGCGGTGGTGAATGCGCTATGGAAGAACACGCCGGATGGCATCCCGGGCAACGATGATCTGGGCGAGATGTCGTCCTGGTACGTGTGGTCGGCACTGGGGCTGTATCCCGAGATTCCCGGCAGCGCGGACCTGGTCGTGGGCAGCCCGCTGTTCGAGCATGCCGTCGTCAGCCGCAGCGGCGGCGACGTGGTGATCGATGCGCCGGGCGCTGCGGCCGACACGCCCTACGTGCACGCCCTGCAGGTCGACGGCAAGCCGTATGCGCGCCCGTGGCTGCCGGCGACTTTCGCCACGCACGGCGGACGGCTGCGCTTCTCGCTGCAGGCGACGCCCGACAAGACCTGGGGTGGCGACCTGCGCGCCGCGCCGCCTTCCTTCCCACCCGATGCGGGACACGCCGGTACCTGACGGCGCAACCGACACGTAGGAGCCGCCACATGCTCATGAAGCAACGCATGCTGTTCATGGCCTGGGCCTGCCTGGCCTGCGGGATGGCGAGCGCACAGGCGCCCAATACCCTCACTCCCCAGGAGAAGGCGCAGGGCTGGCACCTGCTGTTCAACGGCCGCAGCCTCGATGGCTGGCATTCCTACCTGCAGAAGGCGCCCGGAAGGGACTGGTCGGTCCACGATGGCAGCATCGAGCTGCAGCGCGGACGAAGCGGTCGCCCGGAGGATTTCGCCGACCTGGTCACCGACGGCGAATACGCCAATTTCGACCTGAAGCTGGAGTGGCGGATGACGCCGTGTGCCGACAGCGGGGTGATGTTCTACGTGAACGAGTCACCGAAATATGCGCAGCCTTACGAGACCGGGCCGGAGATGCAGATCGCCGACCTGGCCTGCACGAAGCCGGACAGCCGTGTGCTGAACGAGCGCTCGGGCGACCTGTTCGACCTGATTTCCTCTCCGGTGGAATGGGTCAACCAGGCGCCGCAATGGAACCGTTTCGAGATCATTGCCGAGCACGGGCATTTGCAGTTCTTCCAGAATGGCCACAAGGTGCTCGACACCTGGTTGTGGACGGACGAGTGGAAGAAACTGGTCGCCTCCACCAAGTTCAAGGCGTGGCCGGACTTCGGCAGCTTCCGCAAGGGACATGTTTCCCTGCAGGGCACGGAGGACAAGGGCGAGACGCCGATCCGGCTGCAGTTCCGCGACATCAAGCTGCGGGAGTTGTAGCTGCAAGAGCCTGTTCACGGTTTCCGCATGGCCCGCGTTGCGTTGCCGTGGACACCATGCGGCTGCCATCGCTTCCACCGAGGCCGGTAGGAGCGCATCCTGTGCGCGAATGCGCTGGCGCTGATGGGAGCAAAAGCCTTCGTGCACAGGGTGCGCTGCTACCCGGCGCGGATCATGTGCGGATCGTGAACCGGCTCCAGATGGCGCTGCGGCTTCAACCGATCCCGAGATGGGCGCTGGCCGCGTCGAAGCACTCGATCACGTCGCCGGCTTCGATCAGGTCCATCACGCCGGGCCGCTCGATCTTCGTGCCCCAGGCCAGTTCGCTAGCCGGTTTGCCGAGGTATTTGCGCGCCGCCGCGTCGTACTTGTCCACGCACCAGCGGCGGTCGGAATAGGGGCCGGAGCGGTCCGGGTTGCTGGCGGCGTGCAGGCCGAGCACCTTGGTGCCCGCCGCGTTGGCCATGTGCATGGGGCCGGAATCCGGCGTCAGCAGCAGTTGCGCGCGGCCGAGCAGGGCCAGCAATTTCTTCAGCGTGTCCTTGCCGGTGAGGTCGGGCGGTGCGTGCTTGCATGCGGCCAGTACCGCATCGGCCATCGTGCGCTCGGCGGCCGAGGGACCACCCACCAGCGCCACGCGCCAGCCGCGCGCTGCGGCATGGTCCATCACTGCCGCGTAGCGCTCCGGTCGCCAGTTGCGCAGCGCATGGCTGGAGCTGGGACTCACCAGCAGCGTAGGCGCGCCGCCCGGCAATTGTTCCTCAGCCCAGGCCTGCGCTTCACCGGGCACCGGGATGTCCCAGCGCACCTCGGTCTGTTTCAGTCCCAGCGGCTCGCAGAAGCTGCCGATGGCATCGAGCACATGCTCCCCGGAGCGGGCGGGAATGCGTTCGTTGACGACGAGCCCATGCAGGTCCTTGGCGCGTGCCGCGTCGTAGCCAATGCGCCGATCCGCCTTGATGCCCAGGCTCAGCAGGTTGGAGCGCAGCGCCACCTGCATCTGCAGCAATGCGTCGAAGCGGCGGCCGCGCAGCGCCGCCCATACTTCGCGCATGCCGGCCCAGCCCGCCGCCTTGTCGAAGGTGACGAAATCCACGCCGGGCAGGTCGCCCACCAGCTTGCGTTCCAGCTTGCCCACGATCCAGGTCAGCTGCGCCTGCGGCCATGCCGCCTGCAGCGTGCGCACCAGCGGCACCACATGGGTGACATCGCCGATGGCCGAGGTGCGCAGCAGGCAAAGCGAAGCGGGAGGGGACATGTAAAATCGCCGGAAGCTGAAGGAGCGCAAGGCACCGATGCAAGAACAACTGCGCGAAGACGCCGATGGTGCGATTCTGTTCGACGCCACGGCATCGCCACAAGTCGACGCCGACTGGTTCGTGCCGGAACACTGGCGCGAGCATGGCGCGCTGCGCTCGCAGGCAGGCGGCCGTGGCGGCGTGCAGCTGATTGCCACGCCGGCGGGCGAATGCGTGCTGCGCCATTACCGCCGCGGTGGCATGGTCGCGAAACTGATGGGGGATCGCTACCTGTGGCGTGGCGCGAATGCCACGCGCAGCTTCGCCGAATTTCGCCTGCTGGCCGAGATCGCACGGTTGCGTCTGCCCGGGCCGGCGCCGGTAGCCGCGCGTTACCAGAGGCATGGCCTGTTCTACCGCGCCGACCTGATCACCCTGCGCATCGCGGACGCGCAGACGCTGGCCGAATGCCTCGCCGCCGGACGGCTGGACGCGGAGCTGGCGCGCGAGACGGGCGCGCTGGTGGCGCGTTTTCATCGCGCCGGCATCTGGCATGCGGACCTCAATGCGCACAATGTGCTGGTGACGTCCTCGGCATTGCACCTGATCGATTTCGACCGTGGATGCCTGCGCGCGCCGGCCGCGGGCTGGCGGCTGGCCAATCTTGAGCGGCTGCACCGCTCGCTGGTCAAGCTGGGCGCCGCCGCCCAGGGCGAAGAGGCGTTTCGCGCGGCGGTCTGGACACCTCTCCTCGACGCCTACGAGGCTACCTTCAGCGCATGAACTGGCATCTGCATTTCCTCGGCACGGGTGCGGCGCATGCGGCCCGCGAGCTGGGTTCCTCGGCCGTGGTGCTGGAACGCGACGGCGTGCCGGTGCTGCTGGTCGATTGCGGCCCGGACACGCTGGACCGTTACCTCGATGCCTACGGCGCCCTGCCGCCGGCGCTCTACGTCACCCACACCCACATGGATCACGTGGCGGGGCTGGAAGGCCTGTTCATCAAGCTGTGGTTCGACGAGCACCTGCGCGGCACCACGCGGGTGTTCGCGCACGCGGCATTGCTGCCATGGCTGCAGGCGCGGGTGGCTGACTATCCCGGGGTGCTGGCCGAGGGCGGGGTGAATTTCTGGGAGGCGTTCCGGTTGGTGCCGTGCACGCGCGGCTTCTGGCTCGACGGCCTGTGGTTCGACGTGTTCGCCACCCGTCACCACCGGCCCAATACCTCGTTCGGCCTCGCGCTGTCCGGCAGTTTCGTCTACACCGGCGACACCCGGCCGATTCCCGAGGTGCTGGCCCAGCATGCCGGCGGGAACGTGCTGGTGGCGCATGACTGCGGCTTGATCGGCAACCCCTCGCACACCGGCATCGAAGACATCGAGCGCGAGTACGACGCGGTGTTGCGCGCGCGCCTGCTGCTGTACCACTACGGCAGCGCGGCCGATGGCGCGGCGCTGGCGGCACGTGGCTATCGGGTCGCTGCGGCAGGGCAGCGCGTTGCGCTGGGAGCGCCGTTGCCGCCGCATGCGGATGCCGGTTGAGCGCCATCGTCCCTTGTCAGTCGACGTGGTGACCGCTATCCTTCCGCGTCTTCACCAGTCGCGGTTGGGCCGGTGGGAAGGCTTTGCGTGCGGAGAGGTGTCCGAGTGGTTGAATCAGGATGCTCTGGAGTTGTGTATACGGCTTATCCCCGTATCGCGGGTTCGACAAAATTCGTCGGGAACGAATTTTGGACAGCCGCAGGCTGGCCCCGCAGCGCGTAGCGCGGAGGGGTGAGGCCCAGGACGGGCCAAACCATCCCGCCCGGTGCTTCAAGTTGCAAAGAGTTTCATCCCGGAGAGGTGTCCGAGTGGTTGAAGGAGCACGCCTGGAAAGTGTGTATACGGCTTATCCCCGTATCGCGGGTTCGAATCCCGCCCTCTCCGCCAGTTAGAAAGAATGCGCGACGGCCTCGGCCATCGCGCAGGGCTCGAAAGCCCAACGTCCATGGTGGCCCCGTCGGTCCCCCCGCGACGATAGTCCGCAAACCCCGCCAGGTCCGGAAGGAAGCAACGGTAGTGGATGATTCGGGTGCCGGGGTGTGGCTGGCGGGGCCGCCGCCATTTGGAACCAGCCTTTCCCGCAGCCTGAAACCACCAGGCTGCCGATGGCTGGCAAAAGCGGACCCGCCCGGCACGTTCGCCCCTTCTCCCCATCGGGGAGAAGCTTGGGATGAGGGGCCAATCTTGCGATGCACCCACACCTTTACTGACTTGTAGTCCTCGCCTTGGCACAATCAGGCTTCGCCCCAAGGTAGTCAGGCATGTCCTATCAAGTCCTCGCCCGCAAATGGCGCCCGCGCAAGTTCGCCGAACTGGTGGGGCAGGAGCACGTGGTGCGCGCGCTCACCAATGCGCTGGACACCGGGCGCATGCACCACGCCTACCTGTTCACCGGCACGCGCGGCGTGGGCAAGACCACCATCGCGCGCATCTTCGCCAAGTCGCTGAACTGCGAGCGCGGCGAGTCGGCCGATCCCTGCGGCGAGTGTGCGGTGTGCACCGCGGTGGACGAGGGCCGCTTCGTGGACCTGCTGGAAATCGACGCGGCCAGCAACACCGGCGTGGACGACGTACGCGAGGTGATCGAGAACGCGCAGTACGCGCCTTCACGCGGACGCTTCAAGGTGTACCTGGTGGACGAGGTGCACATGCTTTCCAAGCCGGCGTTCAACGCGCTGCTGAAGACGCTCGAAGAGCCGCCACCGCACGTGAAGTTCCTGCTCGCCACCACCGACCCGCAGAAGCTGCCGGTGACGGTGCTGTCGCGTTGCCTGAAGTTCAACCTCAAGCGCCTGCTGCCGGAACAGATCGCCGGCCAGATGCGGCACATCCTCGGCGCCGAGAACATCGCCTACGAGGACGCCGCGATCGATGAACTGGCGCGCGGCGCCGACGGCTCGCTGCGCGACGGCCTGTCGCTGCTCGACCAGGCCATCGCCTACGGTGGCGGATCGCTGCATGCCGACGACGTGCGCACGATGCTGGGCAGCGTGGCGCGCGGCCAGGTGCTGGGCGTGCTGGATGCGCTGGCCGACGGCGACGGCACGCGCCTGCTCGCCGAGTGCGCGCAGATCGCCTCGTACTCGCCGGATTTCGGCGGCGTGCTGGACGATCTCGCCGGCGTGCTGCACCGGCTGCAGCTGATCCAGTTGATCCCCGGTTACCAGGCGGGCGACGAATCCGATGGCGAGGCGTTGCACGCGCTGGCCGCGCGCATCGCGCCGGAGGACGTGCAGCTCTACTACCAGATCGCCATCGGCGGTCGCCGCGACCTCGCGCTGGCGCCCGACGCGCGCACCGGTTTCGAGATGGCGCTACTGCGCATGCTGGCGTTCCGTCCCGGCGACGAGGCCTCGCGTCCAGTGGCGGAGCGCGCGGTGCCAGCCCCGCGACCCGCTGCGTCGCCCGCGCGCAGTGCCGCACCGGTCGCACCGCCGGCTCCGGCGTATCGTGCTGCACCGCCGGCCCCTGCCACGGCACCGGCCGTGCGCGAACCCGCCCCGGCTGTGCCGCTGGGCGCAGCCGGCGGCCTGCCGCACTGGGAAAGCCTGATCGAACAGGCTGGCCTGCGTGGCCCGTTCAGTGTGTTGGCGCAGAACGCGGTGCTGCGCGAACGCGACGGCAACACCCTGGTGCTGGCGCTGCAGCCGGCGCACATGGGCATGGCGGTGGAACCGATGGTCAGCCAGATGGAGGAACGCATCAGCCAGGCGCTGGGCGAACGCATCCGCCTGCGCTTCGTCGACATCGACAAGGCAGCCGTCGCCGCCACGCCGGCCGCGCGCGCCACGCAGGCGCGCAACGAGGCGCAGGCGGCAGCGGAGCAGTCGATCGAGGACGATCCCTTCGTGCAATCCATGAAACGCGACTTCGGCGCCCGCGTGGTGCCGCAGTCGGTGAAACCCTTTGGCAGTTGAAGACGGAGCAGTGCGATGAGAGGTCAGATCGGCCAGCTGATGCAGCAGGCCCAGCGCATGCAGGAAGACATGAAGCGCGCGCAGGAAGAGATCGCCAAGCTGGAAGTCACCGGCAGCGCCGGCGGCGGCCTGGTGAGCGTGACCATGAGCGGCGCGCACGAGGTGCGCAAGGTGTCGATCGACCGGCAGACCTTCGCTGACGACCCGGAGATGGCCGAGGATCTGGTCGCCGCCGCAATCAACGACGCGGTGAACAAGGTCGCCGAGGCCAGCCGCGCGAAGATGGGCAATGTCACCGCCGGCATGAGCCTGCCGCCAGGATTCAAGATGCCGTTCTGAATGGCCGGGATTCGGGATCGGGGATGCGGGGTTCGCAAAGGCGCGTATCCCGCTGTCCTCCCAGGTCCCAAATCCCGTCTCTCGAATCTCGTCGCCTATGACTACCTCTCCACTTCTCGCCAACCTCATTGAGGCGTTGCGCTGCCTGCCCGGTGTGGGTGGCAAGAGCGCACAGCGGATGGCGTTCCACCTGCTCGAGCGCGATCGTGATCGAGGCCTGAAACTGGCCGATGCGTTGCGCGAAGCGATGCAGCGCATCGGACAATGCCAGCGCTGCCGCAATTTCAGCGAGGAAGCCTTGTGCGCCATCTGCGGCGGCGCCAGTCGCGACCGCCAGCTGCTGTGCGTGGTGGAGTCGCCGGTGGATCTGGCCGCGATCGAGCAGGCCACCGGCTATCGCGGCCAGTACTTCGTGCTGCATGGCCGGTTGTCGCCGCTGGATGGCCTGGGACCGGAGGAGCTGGGTCTGCCCCTGCTTGTGCAGCGGCTGGGCGAGGGCGAGGTGGAGGAGCTCATCATCGCCACCAACCCCACCGTGGAAGGCGAGGCCACCGCACACTACCTGGCACAGCTGGCGCGTGCCGGCGGCATCAGGCCGACACGGCTGGCGCACGGCGTGCCGCTGGGCGGCGAACTTGAATTCGTGGACCGCGGCACGCTGGCGCATGCGTTCGGCGGCCGCCAGCTGCTCTGAGCCTTGCGATCATCCATGATCGCGGGAATCAAACGGGCGACCATCCCTGGCCGCACTCTTCAATGGCTTTGCGATCATCCATGATCGCGAAAGTCAAACGGGCGGCCGTTCCTGGCCGCACTCTTCAAATCAGGACAACGACATGGCCGACACCATCTTCGACAAGATCATCCGGCGCGAGATCCCGGCCGACATCGTCTACGAGGACGAGGAACTGCTGGCTTTCCGCGATGTGAACCCGCAGGCGCCGGTGCACGTGCTGTTCATCCCGAAGAAACCGATCGCGACCTTGAACGACGCCACCGCGGAGGACGCGGCGCTGCTGGGCCGCCTGCTGCTGGCGGCCGCCGACTACGCCAGGCGCGAAGGCTTTGCCGACCAGGGCTATCGCACCGTGGTCAACTGCAACGAGTACGGCGGCCAGACCGTGTTCCACCTGCACCTGCACCTGCTGGCCGGGCGGCACATGCACTGGCCGCCAGGCTGAGGTCCGTTCAAGGCTCCAAAGAAAACGCCGGCCCTGGGCCGGCGTTTTCGATCAGGCGGTCACTTGCCGGCCGGAGGCGGTGCGGGGCGCACCACGATCACGCGCGGGCCACCCCAGTAGCCGCCGCCGTAGCCACCCCAGCCCCACGGCCCCCAGCCCCAGGGGCCGCCCCAGTACGGGTCATAGAAGCCAGGCGGGTAGGCCGTGCCCACGTACACCGGGCGTTTCGGCCACAGATAGACCACGTCGGCCTCCACGCGCGGGTAGGGGTAGTCGTAGTCGCCCACCTTCTGCGTCACCGTGCCGTGGATGGTGCCGGTCACGGTCAGCTCGCGGCCACGGCTGAATACCTCGGGGTCGTAGAAGCCGCTGTGGCAGGCCACGAAGCGGCCCTGGTCGCCGCCCGAGCGGCCCAGTTCCGGCCGGGCCTGGCTGTCCAGCGGGCGCGCCAGGATGTAGAAGCAGGTCTGCTGCTGGCCCGGCTCGGTCTTGATGATCTCGCCACCCCAGCGCACGCGGGTGCCACCGGCGCCGCCCTGCTGGGCGGCAGCGCTGGAGATGACGGTGTAGTTGCCTTGCAGCGGCTGCGGAACGGTCGCGCAGCCACCCAGCAGGGCGATGGCCGCGACTAGCGCGAGGGGACGGTAGAGGGACATGGCGGTTTCTCCATCTATGGATGATTGTGTGCGCAACCCTATCAACGCTTATTTGACCATGCGGACGACAGGAAAATCCCGTACTGCGCGTTGCAACGCGCGCAGGGATTCAATCGTTGGCTCGGGGTGGGCATAGCGCAGCTCAAGGTAGCGGTGCATCAGTTCGATCAGCCTGTCGTGTTGCGCCGGCAGCGCGCGGGCGGCGCGTTGCAGGTAGTCCCGCGGTCCCTCGCCAGCCAGCCGTGCCACGCCGAGCCGCGCCAGCTTGCGTTCCAGCCGGCGCAGGACGGCACGCGCGGCATCTTCCGGTTCGCGCCGCCGCCACACCCAAGCCAGTCCGGCGGCCATGCACAACACGCATCCGATGGCCAGCAGCAGCGCAAGCGTGGAAGTGTCCGCCTCGCGAATGCCGAACGGTTGCAGCAAGCCACGCTGGCGCAGCGCATCGAAGCCATTAACGCTCAGGTTCCACCAGCGGTTGACGATGTCCCAGTGGTTGCGCAGCGACTCCAGCCAGCTGCTCTGGTACCACGGCAACTGGCCGGGTACCGCGGCGGCGGCTCCCTGGCTGATCCGTTGGGGGCGCACCGCGGCGGTGGGGTCGATCCGCACCCAGCCGCGCCCGGCCAGCCATACTTCGCTCCAGGCATGCGCATCGGAGTTGCGCACCAGGAGGTAATGCCCCATCGCGTTCCAGTAGCCGCCCTGGTAGCCGGTGACCACGCGGGCAGGGATGCCGGCGGCGCGCATCAGTACGGTGAAGGCCGACGAATAGTGCTCGCAGAAACCTTCGCGGGTATCGAACAGGAAGTCGTCCATCGCGTCGCGGCCCAGCGGCGCGGGCGCCAGCGTGTAGCGGAAGCCGCCGTCGTGGAACAGCGCAAGCGCGGCCTGGACGATGGCGGCATCGTCGCTGCCGTAACGCGCCCGCCATGAGCGGCCCAGTGCCAGCGTGCGCGGGTTGAAGCCGGCAGGCAGCTGCAGCCAGCGGGCATGGTGCTGGCCGAGCTGCGGTTCCAGCCGGTAGCGGGTGGCGGAATCCAGCGTGTAGTCGCGCAGGCTGTCCACCGGCTTGTCGGCGATCACCACGCGATCGCGGCGCAGGCTTGCATCAGGCGGCGCGGCCAGCGGCACGTCCAGCGTGGGCAGCACGCGTTGCCGGGTCGGCTCCAGGCTGACGTGGTAGCGGATGGTTTGCCCGGCTTCGATCGGTACCGGCGGCTGGTCGGCGACGTCGCGGTAGGTCCAGCTGGCACCGTCGTATTGGCTCATCACGAAGGCGCGGAAATAGCGCCGGTCGGGTGGCGGCGGCGGCCCGTCGAAGCTCACCCGCAGCGCGGGGCTGTCGTCGACCAGCAACCGGGTAAAGCCGGCCGGCGTCATGCGATCGCTGAGGCCGCTGCGCTGTTCGCCGGCATTCGGAGCACCCCACAGCGGCGAGTTCAGCCGCGGCAGCAGCAGGAAGGCCAGCAGCGCCAGCGGCAACGCGGCGGCCAGCAGGCCAAGACCGGGCAGCAGCTCGCGCCACCATCCGGCGGGTGGTGGCCGCCCCGGTTCCAGCGAGCGCAGCGCCGCCAGCGGCGGCAGCAGGCCCAGTGCCACCGCGGCGGTGGTGGTGAGACTCTGGTCGAACAGCAGCGCAGCCATCAGGGTGAAGCAGGCGAAGCTCATGCCCACGCGGGCATCGCGCACGGACTCGGTTTCCAGCAGCTTCATCACCAGGAGGCCAATCGCCAGCGCGGCACCGGGGGCCTGGCCGAACAGATTGCCGTACCAGCCCACGATGGCCAGCAGCAGCACGGCCAGCAACGGCAGTTTCAGCCAGGCCGGCGTGCGTGCGCGACGGCGACGGCGTTGCCACCAGCGCAGGCACAGGATCGGCGCCAGCGTGGCGGTCAACCACCACGGCAGGTGCGGCGCATGCAGTGCCAGCACGACGGCCAGCCCGAACGTGACCAGGTCGAAGCTGCGTGCATCGAGCGGAGTGGCTGCAAGGTTCGTCACGGCAGCACCGCCAACGCACTCATGCAGCGCGCGTAGTGGACCGGGCCACTGCCGATGTCGATGCGCTCGTTCGGCAACTGCAGGCTGTAGCGTCGGCCTTGTGCCTCTGCTTCGCCCAGCCAGCGTGCCAGTCGGGCGATGCGTGCCTCGCGATCCAGCGTGCGCAGGGCGTGCCAATCCAGGCGCCAGGTTTCGCGTGGCTCGGGACGGTCGAAATCCTTCACCAGCAGGTCATGGTGGCGGGCGCTGGCCTTCCATGCGATGTGCCTGGGAGCGTCGCCGCGACGATAGTCGCGCAGCGCGGCCAATTCCTCGCCCGCTTGCGGACGCAGCCGTTCGCGTGCATCGCCCGGCAGCAGCGGTGGCGGACCGGTGGTTTCCGGGCGCGGCCACACCAGCACGGAGTGCTGCGGATGCAACCAGCTCCAGGCGCGAAACATGCCCAGCGGCCAGGTGCTCCACAGCTTGATTCGCGGCAGGGGCTGCCAGCCGCGCCGTGTGGTCGCCAGCCGCAGCCGCAGTTCCGTGGCGCCTTGCAGCGCGAAGGCGAGCGACTCGCCGGCACAGTCCAGGCGCACCGCTTCGCGCGGGCGTTGCGCCGTGAAGTCCAGCACCAGTTCCAGCGCTTCGCCGGCGACGGCGTGGCCGGCGCGGATGCCGCGCAGGCACAGGCCGTCCAGGGTGCGGAACGCGAGCAGCATGCTTGCCGCGGCGGCCGAGCCCAGCATGCAGGTCAGCAGCAGGGCCGCGTTGTTGGCGTAGTTCAGCGCACCGATCAGCATGACCAGCAGCAGTACGCTGAAGCCGAGGCCGAATGCGGTGGGCACGATGTAGATGCGGCGCCGGCCCAGTTCGATCGGCAACGGTTCGGGGCGGCGCAGGCGGGTGAGCGCGGGTAGGCGGCGTTCGGCCCATCGCTGCAGCTCTTGCAGCCGGTCGTACATCAGTCCACCGCCACCTCGGCGAGCAGCTGGCGGGCCAATGCCTCGCCGCCGACGCCGCGCGCGGCCACCAGCCGGTGCGCGGCCAGCGGCACGAACAGCGCCTGCAGGTCTTCCGGCAGCACGTAGGCGCGGCCATCCAGCAGCGCCCAGGCACGGGCCACGGCAAGCAGCGACAGGCCGGCGCGCGGCGACAGCCCCGTGCGGATCTCGGCGTGACGGCGGCTGGCGGCGAGCAGCGCCTGCAGGTAATCGAGCAGGGCGGGGCTGGCGGTGATCGCCTGTGCCCGCCGGCGCAGCGCGAGCAGGGCGGCACCGTCAAGCTGTGGCTTGAGCGTGGCCAGCAGGTCGTGACGGTCGAGACCGGTGAGCAGCTCGCGCTCGGCGGCCGGGTCGGGATAGTCCAGCGACAGCCGCAGCATGAAGCGGTCGAGCTGGGAATCGGGCAGCGGGAAGGTGCCGGCCAGATCCAGCGGATTCTGCGTGGCCACCACGAAGAACGGTTGCGGCAGCGCATGGGTCTGGCCGTCCACGGTGACCTGGCCCTCGGCCATCGCCTCCAGCAGCGCGCTCTGCGTCTTCGGCGTGGCGCGGTTGATCTCGTCGGCCAGCAGCAGGCCGCCGAAGATCGGGCCGGGATGGAAGCGGAACTGGCCGGTCTCGCGCTCGTAGATGCTGACGCCGAGGATGTCCGAGGGCAGCAGGTCGCTGGTGAACTGCACGCGCTGGAATTCCAGTGCGAAGCTGGCGGCCAGCGCGTGCGCCAGCGTGGTCTTGCCCACGCCGGGCACATCTTCCAGCAGCAGGTGGCCGCCGGCGATCAGGCAGGCCAGCGCAAGCTTCACCTGCCGCGCCTTGCCCAGCACCACGCGATTGAGCTGCGCCTCGGCGGCGGCGAGACGCTGGCGCAGTTCGTCGGCGGACGGGGGGGCGGGCAGGGGCTGGCTCATTGATCGGGCTCGCGGCAGTTCGTCGGCAGGTGGCGGTTCGGGGTGGTCGTGTCCGGCGGGTGCGTCCGCCGTCAAGGATGAACCGATCCGGCGCACGCAGCAGGGTTCCAGCGCACAGGTCGCCCCTCGTGTTGCGGGTGCAGGTTAGCGGCAGCTTGCGCGGGCTGTCACTGCTACGGCACGACCACGCCAGCCGTCCGCAGCAGCCTGGCCAGCGCGATCAGCGGCAGGCCGATCAGGGCGCTGGGGTCCTCGCTGTCGATGCGCTCGAACAGGCTGATGCCCAGGCCTTCGCACTTGAAGCTGCCGGCGCAGTCCAGTGGCTGCTCGCGTTCGACATACCGCTCGATTTCCATGGCGTCCAGCGTGCGGAAGTGCACGCGGGTGTGATCGACATGGACCTGCCGGCGACCATCGCGGGTGTCGAGCAGGCACAGCGCGGTATGGAAATGCGCCGTGTGACCGGAGCTGGCGGCGAGCTGGGCACGGGCGTTCGCGGCGCTGCCGGGCTTGTCCAGCTGCGTGCCGTCCAGCTCGGCTACCTGGTCGGAGCCGATCACCAGCGCATCGCCAAGGCCATCGGCGGCTGCCACGGCCTTGGCGACGGCGAGCCGCGCCGCGTGTGCGTCCGGTGCCTCGCCAGGCAGGGCGGTCTCGTCGGTGCCGGGCGCGCGCTGCTCGAAATCTGGCAGCAACCGGCGCAGCAATTCGGCGCGGTAGCGCGAAGTGGAGGCCAGTACGATGCGGGGCGGGGCCGCGTTCATTCGGCGTCGCGGTGGATGTGTTCGCGCATCGCGCTGTCCAGGTCGCGCTGGGCGGCGCTCAACGCCTGCAGCAGCGGTTGCAGGCGATTGCGGCTGGCGCGCATTGCGGCAGCGGTTTCGTCCAGCTCATGCTGGCTGGCCCGGGTGGCGCGGTCGCGGATCCAGATGCGTTGGCGCAACAGAGCCTGCAGTCCGGCGTCAACCGCCTGACGGGCACCTTGCTCGCTGGCGCCAGGCAGGTCGGGGTTGATCGCCATCACCGCATGCGCCTGTGCCAGGCCGGCGCGGCAGCTCTTCAGGTCGGTTTCCAGCCGGTCGGCCAGGTCGAGCAGCTGCTGCAGGTCGGCGGCGCGCCGGTTCTGCCAGCGGCGCGAGGTCAAGGCCCAGGCCGCCGCGATGACCAGCACCAGCAGCGCGAGCACGCCGAGCGTCAGGGAAAGGTTCAAACGGCAAGGCCCCGGATGGAGTGGGCGTGCAGTCTGCCGCAAGCGGGGCGCATCAGGCAAAATGCACGGCCTGGACGGCGGCATGCGGATGACGCAAGCGCTTGATCCGTCTGTTGACTTCGGTCGTTCAGGAATTTACCATTCGCCGATTATGTCCGTGACACTGCCAGAGTCCGTGGACGCTTGGCGCATGGTCTCGGCGCGGCGTTCGTTCGAGGGATCGATGCCCGTGGCCGCGCTGGAGCGCCTGTGCGGCGCGCTGGCCGGCAGCGAGGGCGAAGTGAGCTTTCGGCTGGATTTCGGCCGCGACGAGCTGGGTACGGACTACGTGGATGTCCATGCGCAGGCGCCGCTGACGATGATCTGCCAGCGCACGCTCGAGCCGTTCGTGTTGCCGGTGACGGTGGACAACCGGCTCGGTCTGATCCGGCGGGAGCGCGACGAGGCGGGTTTGCCGCCGGGTTGCGAGCCGCTGCTGGTGGCCGAGGACGGTCGCCTGCATCCGGCGGACGTGATCGAGGACGAGCTGCTGCTGGTCCTGCCGCTGGTGCCGGTGAACCCGGACAGCAGCCTGCCGGATGCCGTCATCGATCGCGGTGCGGCCAGGCCGGGCGATGTTACGGAACAAGAGAACAACCCGTTCGCGGTGTTGCGCGAACTGAAGAAGTAAGCCGGTCGGGGCTTTGCGGTTCCGATCATCAGATATCGAACATCAGGTTCAGTTGGAGAACTACCATGGCCGTTGCCAAGAGCCGCCGTACCCCGTCCACCCGCGGCATGCGTCGCGCGCACGACAAGCTGAAGACCGTGCAGCTGTCCACCGATCCGACCAGCGGCGAGGTGCATCTGCGTCACCACGTCACCGCCGACGGCTACTACCGCGGCAAGAAGGTCATCGAGACCAAGGGCGCGGTGGCGGTCGAGGATTGATCGTCGCGGCGGATTCCCAAGGGAGCCCGCCTGAGCGAACCGACCGGAACGGCGCGGCGACGCGCCGTTTCGCGTTATGGGCTCCGCCATTGTCCCCGGACGGTTGCGCATGCGCCGTCCACGGCGTTCAATGCACGGTTTACGTTTGACGGAAAACGGAATGGCTTCGATCTACTCCCGCATCATCGCCACCGGCAGCGCCTTGCCCGAGCGCGTCGTCAGCAACGCCGATCTGGAGAAGATCGTCGACACCAGCGACGAATGGATCCGCAGCCGCACCGGCATCCGCCAGCGTCACATCGCCGCCGAGGGGCAGACCACCGGCGACCTGGCCTTCCTCGCCGCGCAGCGCGCGCTGGAGGCGGCGGGCGTCAAGGCGTCCGAGCTGGACCTGATCGTGGTGGGCACCACCACGCCCGACATCATCTTCCCGTCCACCGCCTGCCTCGTGCAGCACCGCCTGGGTGCGAACGGCTGCGCGGCATTCGACGTCAACGCCGCCTGCTCGGGCTTCATGTATGCACTCGGCATCGCCGACAAGTTCATCAAGAGCGGCCAGTCGAAGAAGGTGCTGGTGATCGGCGCCGAGACGCTGACCCGCATGATCGACTGGAACGAGCGCGAGACCTGCGTGCTGTTCGGCGACGGCGCCGGCGCGGTGGTGCTGGAGGCCTCCGGCGAGCCCGGCATCCACGCCACCTGCATGCACGCCGATGGCGGCTACAAGGAACTGCTGTGGAACCCGGTCGGCGTTTCCGCCGGTTTCCGCGACGAGCCCAACCACGGTGTGCGCATCAAGATGGCCGGCCGCGAGGTGTTCAAGGTCGCGGTGAAGACGCTGGATTCGCTGGTCGACGAGACCCTGCAGGCCGCCGGCATGCACGAGTCGGACATCGACTGGCTGATCCCGCACCAGGCCAACCTGCGCATCATCGAAGCCACCGCGAAGCGGCTGCAGATGCCGATGGACCGCGTGATCGTCACCGTCGACCAGCACGCCAACACCTCGTCCGGCTCGGTGCCGCTGGCGCTGGATTACGCGGTGCGTTCGGGCAAGGTGCAGCGCGGCCAGAACCTGCTGCTGGAAGCCTTCGGCGGCGGCTTCACCTGGGCGTCGGCGCTGTTGCGCTACTGATTCCGGCACTCCGTCATTGCAGCCGATGCCGCCCGCGGGGTGGCATCGGCTTTTCTGCGGTCGATACCGCTGCGCATGCCGGCCGATGCTGGCACCATGACGGTTTCATTCGAGGGATACCCTGTCCATGAACGCTGCAATGCTTGCTTTCGTCTTCCCCGGCCAGGGTTCGCAATCGGTCGGCATGCTGGCCGAGCTGGCCGCCGCGCATGCAGAAGTGAAGGCGAGCTTCGACGAGGCTTCGCAGGGTGCAGGCGTCGACCTGTGGGCGCTCAGCCAGCAGGGGCCGGAGGAACAGCTCAACCGTACCGAGCACACCCAGCCGGCCCTGCTCGCCGCCAGCGTGGCGGTGTGGCGGGTGTGGGGCAAGCTCGGCGGCGCGCAGCCCGCACAACTGGCCGGCCACAGCCTCGGTGAATACAGCGCGCTGGTCTGCGCCGGTGCCTTGTCGCTGCACGATGCGGCAGCGCTGGTGGCCGAGCGCGGTCGCCTGATGCAGGCGGCGGTGCCTGCGGGCGTGGGTGCGATGGCGGCGATCCTGGGCGGCGACGACGCGCAGATCGCGCAGGTGTGCGAAGAGGTGGCGCAAGGCCAGGTGGTGGCGCCGGCCAACTACAACTCGCCGGGCCAGCTGGTGATCGCGGGCAACACCGAGGCGGTGGACCGCGCGCTGGCGAAGCTGGCCGAGCTGGGCGTGAAGAAGGCGATCAAGCTGGCCGTGTCGGTGCCCTCGCATTGCATGCTGATGCGCGAGGCGGCGGACAGGCTGGACGAGCGCATGGCCTCGCTCAAGTGGCGGTTGCCGGCCATCCCGGTGATCCAGAATGCCGAGGCGAAGAGCTACGCCTCGCTGGACGAGATCCGCGGTGCGCTGCAGCGCCAGCTCTACCTGCCGGTGCGCTGGACCGGATGCGTGCAGGCGCTGGCGGCCGGTGGCGTCACGCGCATCGCCGAGTGCGGTCCGGGCAAGGTGCTGGCCGGCCTGGTCAAGCGCATCGACAAGGGGCTGGAGGCGCGCGCGATCGGCGCGCCGGTCGAACTCGACGCCGCGCTGGCCGACTGGCGCGGCTGAGCGGGAACGCTTTGCGAGAGGGCGCGCTTGACGCGCCTTTTCGTTGGTATATTATTCAACCAAAAGGTTGAATGAATATTGCCGTGTCGAACCTCGATCTCGCCTTTGCCGCGCTCGCCGATCCCACCCGCCGCCGCATCGTGGCGCGGCTGACCCGCGGCGAGTTGCGCGTGACCGACCTCGCGCAGCCGTTCGCGATGTCGCTGAACGCGGTGTCCAAGCACGTCAAGGTGCTGGAGGGCGCGGGCCTGGTGCGCCGCCGTCGCGAGGGTCGCGAGCATTACCTGCGCCTGCGCGCCGCGCCGTTGCGCGAGGTGGCGCGCTGGACCTCGCAATACGAACGCTTCTGGAACCAGCGCCTCGATGCGCTGGGCGCTTTCCTCGACCAGCAGAAGGAGGACGACGATGAAGGGCCGCAATGAATCGGCGATGGGCGGGTTCCGCCTCGAGATACCGCGCAGCTACGACGCTTCGCCGGAGCGGGTGTTCCGCGCCTGGACGGATCCGGCCAGCCTGAAGGCCTGGCTCGCGGAAGGCGGCGACGTGGTGGCGGATCCCCGCCCGGACGGGCTGTTCTATCTCGGCATGATGCATTCGGGCGAGATCCGCCCGCACTACGGCCGCTACCTGCGCGTGGAGCGTCCACGCCTGCTCGAGTTCACCTGGGTGAGCGAGCACACGCATGGCAAGGAATCGGTGGTCACGCTGGAGTTCGCGCCACGCGGCAGCCGGACCGAACTGCGCCTGACCCACGAAGGCCTGCCCGACGAGCGGATGGCGATCGCGCATACCGGGGGCTGGACGTTCTTCCTGGACACGCTGGTAGCGCAACTGTCCGGGGAAGGCTGAGCCATGTGCCCGATCTGCATGAGCGCCGCGGCGATCGCGCTGGCCGGCACGGGATCGGCAGGTGGCCTGGCGACCCTGGTGGCGGCGAAGTTGCATCGCCGTCGCCGGGCGGACGTCGCCAGCGGGGCGGTCAAGCCGATGTCGAAAATCGATCTGCAGCCGGAAAAGGCGGGAGGCAAGTCATGAGCGGCAAACTCGACGGAACGGTGCGCGGGCACCGGCTCGCATCGCGCGAAGAATGGCTCCAGGCGCGCATGGAACTGCTGCGCGAGGAGAAGGCACTGACCCGGCGCGGCGACGAGTTGGCGCGCCAGCGGCAGGCGCTGCCCTGGGTGCGCGTGGACAAGAACTACCGCTTCGGCACCGACGCAGGCGATGCCACGCTGGCGGATCTTTTCAGGGGGCGCTCGCAACTGCTGGTCTACCACTTCATGTTCGGGCCCGACTACACGGCGGGATGCCCGTCCTGTTCGTCGATCGCGGACGGCTTCAACGGTATCGTCACACACTTGGAGAACCACGACGTGGCGTTCACCGCGGTGTCGCGCGCGCCGCTGGCAAAGCTGCAGGCCTACCAGCGACGCATGGGCTGGACGTTTCCCTGGGCATCCGCGAGCGATGGCGATTTCAATTACGACTTCAACGTCGCGATCACCGAGGCACAGCAACAGGCCGGCGGCGTCGAATACAACTACCAGCGCGGCGGTCATCCGATGGCCAAGGCCGAGTACCCGGAGATCGTCCACCAGTTCGCGGCCACCTGCGGCACGGGGGCGGCCACCTATGTGCGCGATCGTCCTGGCATGAGCGCGTTCGTGCTCGAGGACGGCGTGGTCTACCACAGCTATTCCGCCTATGCGCGCGGGCTGGATGGCCTGTGGGGCATGTACCAGTGGCTGGATCGCGCGCCGCTGGGACGCAACGAGGCGACGGGTGCCTGGTGGCGGCGCCACGACGAGTACGCCACCAGGGATGCCAGCTGCTGCCGTTGAGTCAGGTGCGGCAGGAGTCCGTTTCCGTGTAAGGTTCGCGGCTTCGAATCCTGACGGAACACGGTGATGGACAAGACACTGACGGGCGAGATCGCACTGGTGACCGGTGCCAGCCGCGGCATCGGCGCGGCGATCGCGGACGAATTGGCCGCCATGGGCGCCACCGTGATCGGCACGGCGACCAGCGAGGCCGGCGCAACGGCGATCGGCGAGCGCCTGGCCGTGCACGGCGGCCATGGCCGCGTGCTGGACGTGACAGATTCCGCGGCCGTGGAGGCGCTGATCGACGGCATTGCCAAGGAATTCGGTGCGGTGAGCATCCTGGTCAACAACGCTGGCATCACCCGCGACCAGCTGCTGATGCGCATGCCCGAGGCGGACTGGCAGGCCATCCTCGACACCAACCTCAGCTCGGTCTACCGCACCTCCAAGGCGGTGATGCGCGGCATGATGAAGGCGCGCAAGGGCCGCATCATCTCGATCGCCTCGGTGATCGGCCTGACCGGCAACCCCGGCCAGTCCAACTACGCGGCGGCCAAGGCCGGCATCATCGCGTTCTCCAAGTCGCTGGCGCGCGAGATCGGTTCGCGCGGCATCACCGTGAACGTGGTGGCGCCCGGCTTCATCGACACCGACATGACGCGCGCGCTGCCGGAGTCGGCGAAGGAGAGCCTGCTGAACCAGATCGCGCTGGGCCGCCTTGGCGAGGCGAGTGACATCGCCAAGGCGGTGGGTTTCCTCGCGTCGCCGGCCGCGGCCTACATCAGCGGCGAGACGCTGCACGTCAACGGCGGCATGTATATGCCTTGAGCCGGTCCGATGTCTCCGCGGACCATGTGGAGACACCGGACCGACTCCGGGCAGGCATGCCGGGTTGGCGCGGCAGTTTCAAACGCTGCGCCGTCCATACGGCGACGCATGCCGAAAGAGTCGCGCATTGCCGCGTTTTCGGCGACAATTGCGCTTTCGCGTCGGCCGGAGGCCGGCGTTGCGACATAGCGGCGGATGCATGGCGGCCTTGCGGCTTAGCCACTACAATCCGCCGGTCCTGTCGGCCGCGGGCCGGCGTACAACACAATTCCCCGTGGGAGGTTTGGCAACATGAGCACCATCGAAGAGCGCGTCAAGAAGATCGTCGTCGAGCAGCTGGGCGTGAAAGAGGATGAAGTCACGGCGAATGCCTCGTTCGTGGACGACCTGGGCGCCGACTCGCTCGACACCGTCGAGCTGGTGATGGCCCTCGAGGAAGAGTTCGAGACCGAGATTCCGGACGAGGACGCCGAGAAGATCACCACCGTGCAGCAGGCCGTTGACTACATCAAGGCCCACACCAAGGAATGATCGAGCGGTGGCAGGACGGCGCGAAGCGCTGCTGCCCACGTAGCGATACCGGAAGCTGCGCCGACATGGCGCAGTTTTCGTTTCTGCAATCTGCAACGTCCGATCCCGTATGGTGTGCGGCGGCGTCGGGCATCCGCGATTTGCGGGCAATGGCCGTACGACGGCCGTTCCCTCCGAGACACGAAGGAACAACAGCATGAGCAAGCGACGCGTGGTAGTGACCGGCATGGGCATCATCTCGCCGGTCGGCAACGATCTGGTCACCGCCTGGGACAACATCCTCAAGGGCGTCAGCGGCATCGTGCCGGTCACCCACTTCGATGCAACCGCGTATGCCACCCGCATCGCCGGCCAGGTGAAGGGCTTCGAGCCGACGCAGTGGGTGTCGCCCAAGGACGTCAAGAAGATGGATCCCTTCATCCAGTACGGCATCGCCGCGGGCACCCAGGCGCTGCGCGATTCCGGGCTGGAAGTGACCGAGGCCAACGCGCCGCGCATCGGCGTGGCGGTGGGCGCCGGCATCGGCGGCCTGAACACCATCGAAGACACCTCGATCGAACTGCACGAGAAGGGCCCGCGCCGCGTGTCGCCGTTCTTCGTGCCCAGCTCGATCATCAACATGGTCTCGGGCTACCTGTCGATCATCTTCGGCATCAAGGGCCCGAACGTTGCCTGCGTCACCGCCTGCACCACGGCCACGCACAACATCGGCCTGGCCGCGCGCATGATCCAGTACGGCGACGCCGACGCGATGATCGCCGGCGGCGCCGAGTTCGCCACCACCGGCACCGCGATGGCGGGTTTCTGCTCGGCCAAGGCCATGTCCACCCGCAACGACGAGCCGACCAAGGCCAGCCGTCCGTGGGACAAGGACCGCGACGGCTTCGTGCTGTCCGACGGCGCCGGCGTGCTGGTGCTGGAGGAGTATGAGCATGCGAAGGCACGCGGCGCGCGCATCTATGCCGAGCTGGTCGGCTTCGGCATGAGCGGCGACGCCTACCACATCACCGCGCCCAGCGAAGGTGGCGAGGGCGCGGCGCGCTGCATGGAGAACGCGCTGAAGGACGGCGGCATCAACCCGTCCGAAGTGCAGTACATCAATGCGCACGGCACCTCGACGCCGCTGGGCGACCTCGGCGAGGTGCTGGCCGCCAAGCGCGTGTTCGGCGACCACGCCTACACGCTGGCGATGAGCTCGACCAAGTCGGTCACCGGCCATCTGCTCGGCGCGGCCGGCGGCGTGGAGGCGATCTTCAGCATCCTCGCGATGCGCGACCAGGTGCTGCCGCCCACGGTCAACCTCGATGAACCGGGCGAGGGCTGCGACCTCGACTTCGTGCCGCACACCGCGCGCGAAGCGAAGCTGGACCTGGTGATCTCCAACTCCTTCGGCTTCGGCGGCACCAACGGCACGCTGGCGTTCCGTCGCGTTTGACGTGACGTCGCTTCATCGCCGTACTCTGCACGGCCGGCGCGACCTGCTCGCGCCGGCCGCTGCATTTCCGCAGCGCTATCCCTGCGTGCTCGAAAGCGTCCTGCACGGCACGCCGCAGGCGCGCTTCGATATCCTGTTCGCGTTTCCGCAGGACAGCCTCATGCTCGTGGCGGACGGTGGCGTGCGCAATGCCGCCGGCGATGTCGTTGGTGTGCATTTTCTCGATGCACTGGATGTCGCCTGGCAGGCCGCGCGTCTGCCGCGCGAGGACGACGGCCTGCCGTTCCACGGCGGCTGGGCGCTGCTGCTGGGCTACGAACTCGCGGGCGAGATCGAACCGAGGCTGCAACTGCGCATCGATGCAAGGCTGCCGGCGGCGCTGGCCCTGCGCTGCCCGGCAGCCGCGATCGTCGACCATGCGCGCGGCTGCACCGTGCTGGTGGCCGAGGCGGGCAGTGAGCACCTGCTCGATGCATTGGCGGCGGATCTGGACGTGGTGGCGGCGATTCCCTCGCTCCTGCCGCCCGAGCATCTGGCCGAAGACGAGCCGCGACATTTCCTCGACGGCGTGGCACGCATCCATGAACACCTGCAGGCGGGCGACATCTTCCAGGTGAACCTGTCGCGCGCGTGGCATGCGCATTACGCGCAGGCACCTGCGCCGGCGGCGCTGCATGCCGCGTTGCGCCGTGCCAATCCCGCGCCGTTTGCCGGCCTGCTGCAGCAGCCCGGCTGGGCGATCGCCAGTTCCTCGCCGGAGCGGCTGGTGGAAGTGCGCGCCGGCATGGCGCAAACGCGCCCCATTGCCGGCACCCGCCCGCGCACTGTTGGCGACGACGACCTGGCGCGCATCCGCGAGCTCGCCGCGCACCCCAAGGAGCGCGCCGAGCACGTGATGCTGATCGACCTCGAGCGCAACGACCTCGGCCGCGTCTGCGTGCCCGGCACGGTCGAGGTAGACGAGCTGATGACGGTGGAGAGCTACGCCCACGTGCATCACATCGTCTCCAACGTGCGCGGCCGCCTGCGCGCGGGCGTGACGCCGGGGCAGGTGATCGCCGCGGTGTTCCCCGGCGGCACCATCACCGGCTGCCCCAAGGTGCGTTGCATGGAGATCATCGCCGCGCTGGAGGACGCGCCACGCGGTGCCTACACCGGCGCGCTGGGTTACCTCGACCGCAGCGGCGACCTCGACCTCAACATCCTGATCCGCACGCTGACGCTTGCCGGCGACACGGTGAGCCTGCGCGCGGGCGCCGGCATCGTGGCCGATTCGGTGGCGGAGCGGGAGCTGGAGGAGACGCGCGCCAAGGCGCGTGGCCTGCTGCGCGCGCTGGGGGCGGCGGACGCATGATGCTGGTCGACGGTCAGCCGCAGGATGTCGTCTCCGCGCTCGATCGCGGCCTGCTGTACGGCGATGGCCTGTTCGAGACAGTTCGTTTCGTGGGCGCCGTCGCACCGCTGTGGTCGCGGCACATGCAGCGGCTGGCACGCAGCTGCGAACGCCTGCGCCTGCCGATCCCCGATCCCGGGCTGCTGTGGCGCGAGGCCCAGGCAGTGAGTGGCGGCTTGGCGCATGCGGTGCTGCGCATCACGCTCACCCGCGGCGTGGGCGAACGCGGCTATGCAATGCCGGCAGCAGCGCGGGTCACCCGCATCGTGGCGGCGTTTCCCGTGCCGGCGCCGGATGCAACGCTGTATCGCGACGGCGTACGCCTGCACCTGTGCGGGACGCGCCTCGCCGAGCAGCCGCGGCTGGCCGGCATCAAGCATCTCAACCGGTTGGAGCAGGTACTGGCGCGCGCCGAGTGGAACGATCCGGCGGTCGCCGAAGGCCTGCTGTGCGATGCATGCGGCAACGTGATTTCGGCCACCGCGGCGAATCTGTTCGCAGTGCTCGATGGCGTGCCAGTGACACCTGCGCTGGAGCGCTGCGGCGTGGCCGGCGTATTGCGCGCCGAGTTGCTGGAGGCACTGCCGCGGGTCGAGGTGCGTGATCTGCCTCTGCATGAGTGCCTGCAGGCCGGCGAACTCTTCCTTAGCTCCAGCGTTCGCGGCATCCTGCCGGTTCAGGCCGTGGGTACCAAGATGTTTGCCCCCGGCCCGGTGGCCCGCGCGATGCAGGCGCATTGGCGCGGACTCGGCTTTCCGATGGAGCAGGCATGACCCGCAAGACGTGGCGCAACTCGATCCTGGTTTTGCTGCTGGCGCTGACTGGCGTCGTGCTCTGGGGCTGGCGCGATTTCAGCCGCTTCAGCGGTGCGCCGCTGCACGTTTCCGCAGCGGGCGAAAGCGTCGACATCGGCCGCGGCAGCAGCTTCAAGGAGATCGTGCGCCAGCTGCGCGACCAGGACCTGAGCACGGCCTCGCCGTTGTACTGGCGCCTGCTGGCCGTGCAGATGCGCGTGGCCGGCCGGTTGCACGCGGGCGAGTACGCCACGCCGGCCGGCATCACCCCGCGCCAGCTGCTCGCCAACATGGCGGCGGGCAGGGTGCTGCAACGCAACTTCACCATCGTCGACGGCTGGACCTTCCGCGAGCTGCTCGCGGCACTGGACAAGGCGGAGAAGCTCAAGCACGAGACCGCCGGCCTCGACCATGCCGCGATCATGCAGAGGATCGGTGCGGCAGGTGAACAGCCGGAGGGGCGTTTCCTGCCCGAGACCTATGCCTACGTGAAAGGCGACAGCGACCTGGACATCCTGAAACGCGCGCATGTGGCGATGGCCAGGACCCTGGACGAGCTGTGGCCGGGCCGCGACAAGGACCTGCCGCTGGCCACGCCTTACGATGCGCTGATCCTCGCCTCGATCGTGGAGAAGGAAACCGGCCGCGCTGACGAGCGCGCGAAGATCGCCGGGGTGTTCGTGCGTCGCCTCGAGAACCACATGCTGCTGCAGACCGACCCCACCGTGATCTACGGCATGGGCGAGAGCTACCAGGGCAAGATCCACAAGGTCGACCTCACCACCGACACGCCGTACAACACCTATACCCGGCCGGGCCTGCCGCCCACGCCGATCGCGCTGCCCGGCAAGCCCGCGATCATGGCGGCGCTGCATCCCGAGCCCGGCACCGCGCTGTATTTCGTGGCGCGCGGCGATGGCACCCACGTGTTCGCCGATACCCTGGCCGAGCAGAGCCGCAACGTGGCCTGCTACCAGTTGAAGAAGTGCAGCCAATGACCGGACGCGGCCGTTTCATCACGCTGGAAGGCGGCGAGGGCGCGGGCAAGAGCACCTTGCTGGCGGGCCTGCGCGCGCACCTGGAAAGCCGCGGCGTCGACCTGCTGCTCACCCGCGAGCCGGGGGGCACCGTGCTGGGCGAGGCGGTGCGCGCGATCGTGCTCGATCCGGCGCGGCACGAACTCTGTGCCGAGAGCGAATTGCTGCTGATGTTCGCTTCGCGCGCACAACTGGTGCGCGAGACGATGGCCCCGGCCCTGGCTGCGGGGCGCTGGGTGCTGTGCGACCGCTACGTGGACGCCAGCTATGCCTACCAGGGCGGCGGCCGTGGCCAGCCAGCCGAACGCATCGCCGCGCTGGAGCAATGGGCCTGTGCCGGACTGGAGCCCGACCTTACCCTGCTGCTCGATCTGCCGGTGACCACCGGCCGTGCCCGTGCCGCGGGCCGCGGCGCGGCGGATCGCATCGAAGTCGAGGCCGACGGCTTCTTCGAACGTGTGCGCGCCGCGTATCGCGCACGCGCTGCGGCCGAGCCGCAACGTTTCCGTGTGATCGACGCCAGCCGATCGCCTGAAGCGGTGCTACGTGATGCCATAGCTGCCACCGCGTATCTGTTCGGAGCGACAGCATGAACGCGATGCCCTGGCACGCGGCGGACTGGGCACGGCTGCAGGCGCGCCGGCAGCGCGATGCCTTGCCGCATGCACTGCTGCTGTGTGGCCCGGCCGGGCTGGGCAAGCGCGCGTTCGCGCAGCGTTTCGTGCGCGGCCTGCTGTGCGAGCGTGCGCAGGACGGCGAGGCCTGCGGGCAGTGCCGCAGCTGCTTGTTGCTGGATGCGGGCACGCATCCCGACGTGGTCACGCTCAGCTTCGGCCTGCGCAAGGACGGTACGCCGCGCACCGAGATCGTGATCGAGCAGATCCGCGAGCTGTCCGCACGGCTGGCGATGAGCAGCCAGTTCGGCGGCTGGCAGGTGGCGCTGATCGACCCGGCCGACGCGATGAATGCGGCGGCGGCGAACGCGCTGCTGAAGACGCTGGAGGAGCCGGCGGGGCGGACCCTGCTGGTCCTGCTGGCCGATGCGCCCTGGCGCCTGCCGCAGACGATACGCAGCCGCTGCCAACGCATCGAATTCGCGGTGCCTGCGGTTGGCGAGGCGCGGGCCTGGCTGGAAGGGCAGGGCGTAGCGCAGGCGCAGACGGCGCTGGAGGCGGCGCTGGGCAATCCCGGTCTGGCCCTGGCCTGGGCACAGGAGGGTGCGCTGGAGCGCCGCGTCGAGGTGCGGCGCGATCTGGCCGCGCTGGCCGCCGGTCGCGGCCAGGTCACGGAGATGGCGCGGCGCTGGCTGGACGACGCAGCCGCACAGCGCCTGTGGTTCGCCGCGCAGGCCGCGGCCGACGAACGGCGCGCCCAGGCGATGCAGGCCGCGGCGCCGCTCGCCAGCGCGATGGATGGCGAGGCGCTGGGGCACTGGTACGACGCCGCCAACCGTACCCGCGATGCCTTGCGCGGCCCATTGCGCGGCGACCTGCTGCTGCTGGAATTGCTGGCGCAATGGCGCTGACGGCCGCGCCGGGGGCGTCGTCACTGCCGCCTTTCACGGCGCAGACCCGCCTGCTGGTGGTGGCGCCGCACCCCGACGACGAGACGATCGCGAACGGCCTGCTGATCCAGCGCGTGCGCGCAGCCGGCGGCACGGTGCAGGTGCTGCTGCTCACCGATGGCGACAACAATCCCTGGCCGCAGCGCTGGCTGGAGCGGCGCTGGTCCATCCGCGCGGCCGAACGCGAGCGCTGGGGCCGGCGCCGCCGTGCCGAGCTGCAGGAAGCGCTGTGCCGGCTGGATGTGCCGGCCGCGGCACTGCGGGCGCTGGGCTGGCCGGACATGGGCGTGCTCGACTGCCTGCTGCAGCCGGAGCAGGAGGCGCTGGCCGGGCTGGCGGCGGCATTGGGTGACTTCGCCCCCGACCTGGTCGCCGTCCCGGCATTGGGCGACCGTCACCCCGACCACGGTGCGGCCCACGTGCTGGTGCGCATGGCGCTGGCCAGGCTGGGCCGTTCGCCGTTGCTGCTGGACTACCTGGTCCATGGCCGCAGCGACGGTCTGCCGACGTTCGAGCAGGCGGGTACGCCTGCACAACTGGCTACCAAGCAGCACGCGCTGGCAGCCTATGGCACCCAGCTGGCCTTGAGCGGCCGACGCTTGCGCCAGCTGGCCGGACGCCCCGAGTGTCATGCGCAGCCGGTGCCTGTGCCTGCCGGCTCGGACCGCCCCCTGCCTTGGCGACCATCGCCCCTGCTGTGGCCGCGCCTGCGACTGACGACGGCCAGCAGCTCCGGCCAGGCGCGGCAGTGGTCGTGGCGGACCGCTCCCCTGCGGCGCGACGGGCAGGGGGGCTGGCGACTGGAGTGGCCGGAGGCGCAGGCGGGTGATGCCTGTTTCGCACGGTTGTCGCTGGCGTTGCCGTCGCCGTGGATTTTCGACCACTGGGGCTGGCACGAAGTGTGAGCTGGTGCTTTGCGTGCTGCGCCATGGTGGTTAGCATGGGTGGCCGCCGCCGTACCGGTTGCCGAGACGCCGCCCAGGAGCCCGCATGAATCCCGTCGCCGCCCGCCAGGGCATCATCTCGCTGAAGATCAGGGACGCCGCCTCGTTGTACAACGCCTACATGCCGTTCCTGCGCAACGGCGGCCTGTTCGCGCCCACTGCCCAGCCCTATGCGCTGGGCGACGAGGTGGTGCTGCTGGTGAGCCTGGCCGACGAGAGTGAGCGACTGTCGGTGGTGGGCAAGGTGGTGTGGATCTGCCCGCCTGGCGCCCAAGGCAATCGCACCGCGGGCATCGGCATCCATTTCAACGATTCGCCGGATGCCGAAGTGGCGCGTCAGCGCATCGAGAACATGCTCGCCGGCGTGCTCAATTCCGAGCGGCACACCCACACGATGTGACGGTGATGTGATGCGCCGCGCATGAGTGGTTTCATGCCCGACCGGCGCTCGTCAAGCTGTTGTGGTGTCCGCATGCGCTGATACAATGCGCCGGTTCACGACCCCCGTATCGTGGAGAGTCGGACGCCCGTGGTTGTCACCAGACGCGAGCGTGGCCGCAAGGCCCGTGGTCTTCATGGCCTGCCGAAAAGAATTGCCGGACCGTCGCCCCACGGTCACTGATGCGTCGATGGCGCGGAGGTAGGTTGCATCGTGATAGCCGAATACTGGCCTGTATTGCTGTTCATCGTCCTGGCCGCCGGCCTCGGCCTCGTGTTGCTGGCGGTCGGCATGCTTGCCGGCCCGCGCCGTCCCGAAGCGGAGAAATTTGCGCCCTACGAGTGCGGCTTCGAGGCGTTCGAGGATGCACGCGCGCGCTTCGACGTGCGCTACTACCTGCTAGCGATCCTGTTCATCATCTTCGATCTGGAAATCGCCTTCCTGTTTCCCTGGGCGGTGGTGTTCAAGCAGATCGGCATCGTGGCGCTGATCGAGATGGCGCTGTTCCTGCTGCTGCTGGTGGTCGGTTTCGCCTACGTCTGGAAGAAGGGAGCACTGGAATGGGAGTGATCTCCTCCATCGACAAGGTGATGCACAACCCGCAGCCGCTGGACGTCGTGGACGACATCCTGCGCCCGGCCGGCGACAACCCGGTGGTGCAGCGCGGCTTCGCCACCACCAGCGTCGACGCGCTGATGAACTGGGCGCGTACCGGCTCGATGTGGCCGATGACCTTCGGCCTGGCCTGCTGCGCGGTGGAGATGATGCACGCCGGCGCCGCGCGCCTCGACCTCGACCGCTACGGCGTGATCTTCCGTCCGTCGCCGCGCCAGAGCGACGTGATGATCGTGGCCGGCACCCTGGTCAACAAGATGGCCCCCGCGCTGCGCAAGGTCTACGACCAGATGCCCGAGCCGAAGTGGGTGATCTCGATGGGCAGTTGCGCAAACGGTGGCGGTTACTACCACTACTCCTATTCCGTGGTGCGCGGCTGCGACCGCATCGTGCCGGTGGACATCTACGTGCCGGGCTGCCCGCCCACGGCCGAAGCGCTGATCCACGGCATCCTGCAGTTGCAGAAGAAGATCCGCCGCACCAGTACCATCGCCCGCGGCTGAGGCACGAGCCATCATGACCGATACTCCAAAGACCTCGCTGGCCGAGCGCCTTGCCGCGCGGTTCGGCGACACGCTGAAGATCAGCGTCGTGCGCAACGAAACCACCGCTGAATTGGCTGCCGCCGACCTGCTCGCCGTGGCCACCGCGCTGCGCGACGAGCCGGGTTTCCGTTTCAGCGAGCTGGTCGACGTGTGCGGCGTCGACTACCTCGGCTACGGCCAGGTCGAGTGGGACACCACCGACGTCACCAGCACCGGCTTCTCGCGCGGCGTGGAAGGCGAGGCGATGGGCCGCTTCGACTGGGCCGACCGTCCGCGTGGCGCGAGCCAGCCGCGCCGTTTTGCCGCGGTGATCCACCTGCTCTCGATCGAGCACAACCAGCGCCTGCGCCTGCGCGTGTTCTGCGACGACGACAGCCTGCCGCTGTTGCCATCGGTGACCGGCATCTGGCCGGGCTCGAACTGGTTCGAGCGCGAGGCGTTCGACCTCTACGGCATCATCTTCGACGGCCACCCGGACCTGCGCCGCATCCTCACCGACTACGGCTTCGTGGGACACCCGTTCCGCAAGGACTTCCCGCTGATCGGCAACGTCGAGGTGCGCTACGACCCCGAGCAGAAGCGCGTGGTGTACGAACCCGTGACGTCGGTGGTGCCGCGCGTGCTGGTGCCGCGCGTGATCCGCGACGACGCCGACCTCATGCAGGCGAAGGCCGAAGCCGCCGACGACTGGCGCAGGAACTGATTCGATGGCCCAGGAAATCCGCAACTACACGATGAACTTCGGCCCGCAGCATCCCGCTGCGCACGGCGTGCTGCGCCTGGTGCTGGAGATGGACGGCGAGACCATCGTCCGCGCCGACCCGCACATCGGCCTGCTCCACCGCGGTACCGAGAAGCTGGCCGAGTCCAAGCCGTTCAACCAGTCGATCGGCTACATGGACCGCCTCGACTACGTGTCGATGATGTGCAACGAGCACGCCTACGTGAAGGCGATCGAGACCCTGCTGGGGATCGAGGCGCCGGAGCGCGCGCAGTACATCCGCACGATGTTCGACGAGATCACCCGCATCCTGAACCACCTGATGTGGGTCGGCTCGAACGCGCTCGACCTCGGTGCGATGGCGGTGTTCCTGTACGCGTTCCGCGAGCGCGAGGAACTGATGGACGTCTACGAGGCGGTGTCGGGCGCGCGCATGCACGCGACCTACTATCGCCCGGGCGGTGTCTACCGCGACCTGCCGGCGCAGATGTCGCAGTACCGCGAGTCGCCGTGGCACAAGGGCAAGGACCTGAAGCGCCTGAACAGCTGGCGCGAAGGCTCGATGCTCGACTTCCTCGACGCCTTCACCGACGACTTCCCGAGCAAGGTGGACGAGTACGAGGAACTGCTCACCACCAACCGCATCTGGAAGCAGCGCACGGTCGGCATCGGCGTGATCTCGCCGGAGCAGGCGCAGGCCTGGGGCATGACCGGCGCGATGATCCGCGGCTCGGGCATCGCCTGGGACCTGCGCAAGAAGCAGCCCTACGCGAAGTACGCCGAGATGGATTTCGACATCCCGGTGGGCGTCAACGGCGACTGCTACGACCGCTATCTGGTGCGCGTCGAGGAGATGCGCCAGTCCAACCGCATCATCAAGCAGTGCGTGAAGTGGCTGAGGGCCAACCCCGGCCCGGTGATGGTGGACAACTACAAGGTCGCCCCGCCGAAACGCGAGGAGATGAAGGAGAGCATGGAAGCGCTCATCCACCACTTCAAGCTGTTCACCGAAGGCTACGGCGTGCCGGCCGGCGAGACCTATGCCGCGGTCGAGGCGCCGAAGGGCGAGTTCGGCTGCTACCTCGTCTCCGACGGCGCCAACAAGCCGTTCCGCGTGCACCTGCGCGCGCCCGGCTTCGCCCACCTGTCCTCGATCGACCCCATCGTGCGCGGGCACATGCTGCCCGACGTGGTGGCGATGATCGGCACCTACGACCTCGTGTTCGGCGAAGTGGATCGCTGAGCCGGCACGACGGAGAAACGCATGAAAGCCACCGGACATTACGACCAGGTCAAGCACGTCGATCCGCTCGCCGTGCTCACCGAGCATACGCGCCACCACATCGACCACTGGCTGACCAAGTTCCCGCCGGACCGCAAGCGCTCGGCGCTGATCCAGGCGCTGTTCGCCGCGCAGGAACAGAACCGGGGCTTCCTCACCGACGAGCTGATCACGGCGGTGGCGAAGTACCTCGACCTGCCCGCGGTGTGGGCCTACGAGGTAGCCAGCTTCTACTCGATGCTGGAAACCAAGCCGGTGGGCCGCAACAACGTGGCGATCTGCACCAATATCTCGTGCTGGCTCAACGGCGCCGAGGACCTGGTGAAGCACTGCGAGAAGAAGCTGGGCATCAAGCTCGGCGAGAGCACCCCGGACGGCCGCGTCTACCTCAAGCAGGAGGAGGAGTGCATCGCCGCCTGCGTGTACGCGCCGGCGATGACGGTGAACGGCCACTACCACGAGCGGCTCACCCCCGAGAAGCTCGACCAGATTCTGGACGGCCTGGAGTAAGCGCGAGATGGCAAGCACCCACGGTCCGGTCGGACCCGCCCCCCAGGACCACCAGGTCGTCTACACCACGCTGCATTTCGACAAGCCGTGGGCGATGGACAGCTACGAGCAGGTGGACGGCTACAAGGCCTGGCGCAAGATCCTCGCCGAGAAGCCCGATCCCGCCGGCCTGGTCGAGGAGATCAAGAAGTCCAGCCTGCGCGGCCGCGGCGGCGCGGGCTTCCCCACCGGCCTGAAGTGGTCCTTCATGCCGAAGGGCTCGATGCAGAAGTACATCCTCTGCAACTCGGACGAGTCGGAGCCCGGCACGGCCAAGGACCGCGACATCCTGCGCTACAACCCGCATGCGGTGATCGAAGGCCTGGCGATCGCCTGTTACTGCACCGGCTCCACCGTGGCCTACAACTATCTGCGCGGCGAGTTCCACCACGAGCCCTTCGAGCATTTCGAAGAGGCGCTGAAGGAAGCCTATGCGGCCGGCCTGCTGGGCAGGAACGTGCAGGGCTCGGGCATCGACGTGGACATCTACGGCGCGCTCGGCGCCGGCGCCTACATCTGCGGCGAGGAAACCGCGCTGATGGAGTCGCTGGAAGGCAAGAAGGGCCAGCCGCGCTTCAAGCCGCCGTTCCCGGCCAACTTCGGCCTGTACGGCAAGCCCACCACGATCAACAACACCGAGACCTACGCCTCGGTGCCGGCAATCCTGCGCAACGGCGCCGACTGGTTCCTCAACCTCGGCAAGCCGAACAACGGCGGCCCGAAGATCTTCTCGGTGTCCGGCCACGTCAACAATCCGGGCAACTTCGAGATCCGCCTCGGCACCTCGTTCAAGGACCTGCTCGAGATGGCCGGCGGCGTGCGCGACGGCAACCAGCTCAAGGCGGTGATCCCCGGCGGCTCCTCGATGAAGGTGCTCAACGCCGAGGAAATGATGGCCAGCACCATGGATTACGACTGCCTGCAGAAGGCGGGTTCGGGCCTCGGCTCCGGCGCCGTGATCGTGATGGACGAAACCACCTGCATGGTCAAGGCCTGCCAGCGCATCGCACGCTTCTACAAGGCCGAGTCCTGCGGCCAGTGCACGCCCTGCCGCGAAGGCACCGGCTGGATGTACCGCGTGCTTACCCGCATCGTGGAAGGCAACGGCACGCAGGACGACCTGCATCGCCTCAAGGCCATCGCCGGCCAGATCGAGGGCCACACCATCTGCGCGTTCGGCGAAGCCGCCGCGTGGCCGGTGCAGGGCTTCCTCGCCAAGTTCTGGAACGAATTCGAATACTACGTGCAGCACGGCCGGTCGATGACCGAGGACCGGCTCGCCGCCAACCGTGGAGTCGCTGCATGAGTGCGCAGCCCACCAGCAATGTCGCCCCCGACCTCGTCAACATCGAGGTCGACGGCAAGCCCGTGCAGATCCGCAAGGGCGCGATGATCATCGAGGCGGCCGACGCCGTCGGCATCGCCATCCCGCGCTTCTGCTACCACCGCAAGCTCCCGATCGCCGCCAACTGCCGCATGTGCCTGGTGGACGTGGAGCTGGGCGGCCGCCCGATGCCCAAGCCGCAGCCGGCCTGCGCCACGCCTGTGGGCGAGGGCATGAAGGTCACCACGCGCTCGGACAAGGCGCTGAAGTTCCAGAAGGACGTGATGGAGTTCCTTCTGATCAACCATCCGCTGGACTGCCCGATCTGCGACCAGGGCGGCGAGTGCGAGCTGCAGGACGTGGCGCTGGGCTACGGCCGCAGCGTGTCACGCTACACCGAGCGCAAGCGCACCATCGCCGACGAGAACATCGGGCCGCTGGTCGCCACCGAGATGACCCGCTGCATCCAGTGCACGCGCTGCATCCGTTTCACCAGCGAGATCGCCGGCAGCTACGAGCTGGGCGGCATGAGCCGCGGCGAGAACCTGCAGATCGGCACCTACATCGGCAAGACGGTGGAGACGGAGCTTTCCGGCAACATCATCGACGTCTGCCCGGTGGGCGCGCTCACCAACAAGCCGTTCCAGTTCAAGGCGCGCGCCTGGGAGCTGATCGCCAAGCCGTCGATCGGCTACCACGACGCGCTCGGCTCGAACCTGTGGCTGCACACCCGCCGCGGCGAGGTGCTGCGCACGGTGCCGCGCGACAACGAGACGGTCAACGAGTGCTGGCTGTCCGACCGCGACCGCTACAGCCACCAGGGCATGTACGCGGCCGACCGCATCGGCCAGCCGGAAGTGAAGCGCAACGGCCAGTGGCAGCAGACCACCTGGGAAGACGCGCTCGCCGCCGCCGCCGAGGCGCTGAAGAGCGTGCCGGGCAGTGAGCTGGGTGTGCTGGTGCACCCGGCCACCACCAACGAGGAAGCCGACCTGCTGCTGCGCCTCGCGCGCGGCCTGGGCAGCGCCCATGTCGATCACCGCTTGCGCCAGCTCGATTTCGCCGACCATGCCGTGGCCACGAGCTTCGGCCTGCCGGTGGCCGAGGTGTCGCAGGTGCAGGCCGCGCTGCTGGTCGGTTCCGACCTGCGCCGCGAAATGCCGCTGCTCAACCATCGCCTGCACCAGGCGACCAAGCAGGGCGCCAAGGTGTATGCGGTCAACCCGGCCGCATTCGAGTTCAACTACAAGCTGGCCGGCGCCGCGATCGTGCCGCCGCAGGGCATGGTCGACGCGCTGCTGGCGCTGGCCCGCGCCGCGGTGGCGGAAGGCGCTGCCGCGCCGGCCGCGCTGGCCGATGCGATCAATGCCGCGGCCAGCGACGAGGGCGACCACGCCGCGATCGCCGCGCTGAAGGCGGGCAGGGCGGTGGTGATCCTCGGCGAGGCCGCGGCCACCCATCCGGAAGCCTCGTGGCTGCGCGCGATCGCGCGCTTCATCGCCAGCGCCACCGGCGCCGGCTACGACGAACTGCCGGTGGGCGCAAACGCGATCGGCCTCGGCCAGCTCGGCGTGGTGCCGGGCAACGGCGGGCTGGACGCGCAGGGCATGCTGGCGCAGCCGCGCAAGGGCTATGTGCTGTACGGCGTGGAGCCGCCGCACGACTTCGCCGACGGCGCGCAGGCGCTGGCCGCGCTGCGCGGCGCGCAGCAGGTGGTGGCGTTCAGCGCCTACGCCAGCCCCGCGCTGCGCGAGGTGGCCAACGTGATCCTGCCGATCGCGCTGCTGCCGGAAACCGACGGCACCCTGGTCAACGTCGACGGGCTGGCACAGTCGGTACAGGCCGGTGCGAGGGCGCCGGGCGAGGCCCGCCCGGGCTGGAGGGTGCTGCGTGCGCTGGGCGGCCAGATGCAGTTCGCCGGCTTCGAGTTCGACGATCTGGGCGGCCTGCGCGACGGCATCGTGGCGCGCGCCGCCGCGGCGCGCGACGCGCTGGCCGAGCGCAAGCCGGCCACCGGCCTCGCCCGCATCGCCACCTGGCCGATCTACCGCGGCGACGCCGTGCTGCGCCGGGCCACGGCGCTCAACGCGCATCCGCTGAACCGTGCGCCGGCCGTGCGCATCAACGCGGCCGAAGCCGCGCGGCTGGGTCTTGCCGACGGCGTGCAGGTGCGCGTCGCCGACGCGACGCTGCCGCTGGTCGTCGACCATGCCGTGCCCGAGGGCGCCGTGTGGATCGAGGCCGCGCAGGACACCACCGCCACGCTGCCGCCTTACGGCGCGGCCATCACCGTGAGCAAGGCATAAGCACATGGGCGTACAGCTAATCAACCAGCTCGTCTGGCCGATCATCCACATCCTGTGCATCGTGCTGCCGCTGGTGATCGCGGTGGCGATGTTCGTGTACTGGGAACGCAAGATCATCGGCTGGATGCACGTGCGCATGGGGCCGAACAAGGTCGGCCCGCTCGGTCTGCTGCAGGCCTTCGCCGATGTGGTGAAGCTGCTGCTGAAGGAAGTGATCCTGCCGAGCAAGGCGAACCGCGCGCTGTACTACCTCGCGCCGCTGCTCGCGCTGGTCCCGGCGCTGGCGGCCTGGGCGGTGATCCCATTCGGCACCAAGCTGGTGCTGTCGAACGCCAATGCCGGCCTGCTGTATCTCCTGGCGATGACCTCGCTGGGCGTGTACGGCATCATCCTCGCCGGCTGGGCCTCCAACTCGCGCTATGCGCTGCTCGGCGCGATGCGCTCGGCGGCGCAGGTGATCTCCTACGAGCTGGCGATGGGCCTGTGCCTGGTCTGCGTGCTGGTGCTGGCGGGTTCGCTGAACCTCACCGACATCGTCAATGCGCAGGCCGGCAGCAAGGGCATCTTCAGCTGGTTCATGTGGCCGCTGCTGCCGGTGTTCGTCATCTACTTCATCTCCGGCGTGGCCGAGACCAACCGCGCGCCGTTCGACGTGGCCGAGGGCGAATCGGAGATCGTCGCCGGCTTCCACGTGGAATATTCCGGCTCGGCGTTCGCGCTGTTCTTCCTCGCCGAGTACGCGAACATGATCCTGGTGAGCTTCCTCGCCTCGATCCTGTTCATGGGCGGCTGGCTGAGCCCGTTCCAGGGCTGGATCACCGCCGACGTCTCACCGTGGGTGAACTGGATCTGGACCGGCGGTTTCATCTGGCTGTTCATCAAGGCCTTCGCGTTCGCCTTCCTGTTCCTGTGGTTCCGCGCGACCTTCCCGCGCTACCGCTACGACCAGATCATGCGGCTGGGCTGGAAGGTGTTCATTCCGATCGCGATCGTCTGGGTGCTGGTGGCCGGTTGCATGAAGTACTACGGCATCGCGGGGGTCTGAGATGAGACGTCGCCGCGAGCACCCACCCCTCATCCGTCCCCTGCGGGGCCACCTTCTCTCCGGCGGGGAGAAGGGAAGCATGCCGAGAGCTTTTCCATGAAGCGCGTAATCAGTTATTTCAACAGCCTGCTGCTGATCGAGCTGCTCAAGGGCATGGCGCTGACCTGGCGCTATCTGTTCAGCCCGAAGTACACGATGCGCTACCCGATGGAGCACATCCCGAAGTCGAACCGCTTCCGCGGCCTGCATGCGCTGCGCCGCTACGCGAACGGCGAGGAGCGCTGCATCGCCTGCAAGCTGTGCGAGGCGGTGTGCCCGGCGCTGGCGATCACCATCGACTCGGCGCCGCGCGAGAGCGACGGCCAGCGCCGCACCACGCGCTACGACATCGACCTGTTCAAGTGCATCTTCTGCGGCTTCTGCGAAGAGAGCTGCCCGGTGGACTCCATCGTCGAGACGCACGTGCACGAGTACCACTTCGAGCATCGTGGCGAGAACGTGGTGACCAAGTCGCAGCTGCTTGCCATCGGCGACCGCTTCGAGGCGGAGATCGCCGCCGCCCGTGCGCAAGACGCGGCCTACCGCTGAGGATGGAACGCCATGATTGATCCGAACCTGTTCCAACTCGTCTGCTTCTATGCCTTCGGTGTCGTCACGGTGGTCTCGGCGCTGGCGGTGATCAGCCTGCGCAACTCGGTGCACGCGGTGCTGGCGCTGGTGCTGACCTTCTTCAGCACGGCCTGCATCTGGATGCTGGCCGAGGCGGAATTCCTCGCCATTGCGCTGATCGTGGTCTACGTGGGCGCGGTGATGGTGCTGTTCCTGTTCGTGGTGATGATGCTGGACATCGACCAGGAGAAGTTGCGCGAGGGCTTCGTGAGGTTCCTGCCGGTGGGCCTGGTGGTGGCCGCGGTGATGCTGGTGGAGATGCTGGCGCTGATCGGCGTGCGCGTGATGCACGCGCAGACGATGGGCGCGAATCCGGCCGGCGATTCCAACACCGCGTGGCTGGGCAAGGCGCTGTATTCGCAATACCTGCTGCCGTTCGAGATCGCCGCGCTGATCCTCACCGTGGGCGTGATCGCCGCCGTGGCGCTGACCCTGCGCGAACGCAGCGGCGTGAAGCGTCAGCTGGCCAGCCAGCAGGTCGCCATCAACCCGCGCGACCGCGTGCGCGTGGTGAAGATGGCGGCCGAGCGCCCCGTCGATGCCGTGCCGGCCCCGACTCCGGAGTCCAAGCCATGATTACCCTTTCGCACTTCATCGTGCTCGGCGCGATCCTGTTCTGCATCGCCGTCGCCGGCCTGTTCATCAACCGCAAGAACGTGATCGTGCTGCTGATGGCGATCGAGCTGATGCTGCTCGCGGTGAACATCAATTTCGTGGCGTTCTCCCGTTTCGGCCACGATGTGGCGGGGCAGGTGTTCGTGTTCTTCATCCTCACCGTGGCCGCGGCGGAATCCGCGATCGGCCTGGCGATCCTGGTGCTGCTGTTCCGCAACCGCAGCACGGTCAACGTCGCCGAAATCGACAGCATGAAGGGTTGATCCGATGGAATTGTCTACCTCCATTCTGCTGACGATCGCGCTGGCGCCGCTGGTGGGCTGCGTGCTGGCCGGTTTCCTCGGCAAGCAGATCGGCCGCGCCGGCGCGCACAGTGTCACCATCCTGGGCCTGCTGATCTCCTGCGGCCTGTCGTTCTACGTGCTGTACCAGATGGTCTGGGGCGGCGCGGCGAACTACGACCAGAACCTCTACACCTGGTTCGAGATCGGCAAGTTCAACGCCAGCGTGGGCTTCATGATCGACCGCCTCACCGCGATGATGATGGTGGTGGTCACCTTCGTGTCGCTGCTGGTGCACGTCTACACCATCGGCTACATGCACGACGACCCGGGCTACCAGCGCTTCTTCAGTTACATCTCGCTGTTCACCTTCTCGATGTTGATGCTCGTGATGAGCAACAACTTCCTGCAGCTGTTCTTCGGCTGGGAGGCGGTGGGCCTGGTGTCCTACCTGCTGATCGGCTTCTGGTTCAAGCGGCCGACCGCGATCTTCGCGAACCTCAAGGCCTTCCTGGTCAACCGCGTGGGCGACTTCGGCTTCCTGCTGGGCATCGCCGCGGTGCTGTATTTCCTCAACACGCTGGACTACGCCACCGCGTTCGCCGCGGCGCCGAGCCTGGTCGGCAAGACGCTGGCGATCACCCAGGGCACGCAGTGGGATGCGGCCACGGTGATCTGCGTATTGCTGTTCATCGGCGCCATGGGCAAGAGCGCCCAGGTGCCGCTGCATGTGTGGCTGCCCGATTCGATGGAAGGCCCCACGCCGATCTCCGCGCTGATCCATGCGGCGACGATGGTGACCGCGGGCATCTTCATGGTGGCGCGCATGTCGCCGCTGTTCGAGCTGTCGCAGTCGGCGCTCAGCTTCGTGATGGTGATCGGCGCGACCGGCGCCCTGTTCACCGGCCTGATCGGCATCGTGCAGAACGACATCAAGCGTGTCATCGCGTATTCCACGCTGTCGCAGCTGGGCTACATGACGGTGGCGCTGGGTGTGTCGGCCTACGCCGGCGCGGTGTTCCACCTGATGACCCACGCCTTCTTCAAGGCGCTGCTGTTCCTGGGCGCAGGCTCGGTGATCATCGCGATGCACCACGAGCAGGACATGCGTTACATGGGCGGCCTGCGCAAGTACATGCCGATCACCTGGATCACGATGTGGATCGGCTCGCTGGCGCTGATGGCGGTGCCGTTCACCTCGGGCTTCTATTCGAAGGACGCGATCATCGAGGCGGTGGGCGAGGCGCATCGCTGGGGTGCGGGTTACGCCTATTTCTGCGTGATGGCCGGTGCCTTCGTCACCGCCACCTACACGTTCCGCCAGATGTACCTCACCTTCCACGGCAAGGAGCGCTTCACCGTGGTGCACAACCATGGCCATGGCCATGTCGAACACATGGACGACCACGGCCACCACGAGCAGGGCATCATGCACGAAGTGCCGAAGGAGTCGCCGTGGGTGGTGACCCTGCCGCTGGTGCTGCTGGCGATCCCGTCGCTGCTGGTCGGTTTCTTCACCGTCAAGCCGATGCTGTTCGGTGGCTGGTTCGGCAACGCGATCCATGTGAATCCGGCGAACGACGTGCTCGGCGAGATGGCCCGCGAGTTCCCCGGCGCGCTGCACAAGGGCCTGGAAGGTTTTGCCAGCGGTCCGTTCGGTCTGGTGGTGCTGGCCTTCGTGATCACCACTTACATCTATCTGTTCAATCCTGCGTTCGCCGACAAGATCAAGAACGCGCTGAAGCCGCTCTACCAGGTGCTCAACCACAAGTACTGGTTCGACGCGGTGTACTACGTGGTGTTCGCCCGCGGCGGCGTGAAGCTGGGCCGCCTGTTCTGGAAGGCGGGCGATGCCGCGGTGATCGACGGCGTGATGATCGACGGCACCACCGCCATGACCCGTCGCATCGCCTCGGGCATGCGCCGGCTGCAGTCGGGTTACCTCTACCAGTACGCCTTCGCGATGATCATCGGCCTGATCCTGCTGCTCGGCGGGTACTGGCTGTTCGGTCCCATGCTGGCTGCGCAATAAGGGAAGCAAGCAAACATGTTCAATCACTTGCTCAGCCTGCTGATCTGGCTGCCCATCGTCGGCGCGGTGCCGGTGCTGCTGGCCGGTTCCGCCCGCCCCAACGCGGCGCGCTGGCTCGCGCTGCTGTTCATGGTGCTCACCTTCGTGGTGAGCCTGTTCCTGCTGCCGCAGTACGACGCGGCGCGGGGCGGCATGCAACTGGTCGAAAGCCACCTGTGGATCGCCTCGCTCAACGTGCACTACGGCCTGGCCGTGGACGGCATCTCGGTGGCGCTGATCCTGCTCACCACCATCGTCGGCATCCTCGTGGTGGTCGGCGCCTGGGAGGTGATCCAGAACAAGCCGCACCAGTACATGGCCGCGATGCTGGCGCTCGAAGGCCTGATGATCGGCGTGTTCTGCGCCACCGACGCCTTGCTGTTCTACGTGTTTTTCGAGGCGATGCTGATCCCGATGTTCATCCTGATCGGCATCTGGGGCGGCCCGCGGCGCGTGTACGCCACGCTGAAGTTCTTCATCTACACCTTCCTCGGCTCGATCTTCATGCTGATCGCGCTGCTGTACCTGTACCACAAGGCCGGCACGTTCGACCTGCGCACGCTGGCGGCGCTGCCGCTGACGTTCACCGAGCAGGCCTGGATCTTCTTCGCCTTCCTGCTCGCGTTCGCGATCAAGGTGCCGATGGTGCCGGTGCACACCTGGCTGCCGGATGCCCACGTTGAAGCGCCGACCGGCGGCTCGGTGGTGCTGGCGGCGGTGATGCTGAAGGTCGGCACCTACGGCATGCTGCGCTTCATCCTGCCGATCGTGCCCGACGCCGGTGCGCATTTCACCTGGCTGGTGGTGCTGCTGAGCCTGGTCGCGATCGTCTACATCGGCTACGTGGCGCTGGTGCAGGAGGACATGAAGAAGCTGGTGGCGTACTCGTCCGTGGCACACATGGGCTTTGTCACCCTGGGCATCTTCATCGCCTTCATGCTGGCGCGCCAGCTCGGCAACGTCGACGCGGCACGCCTCGGCATGCAGGGCGCGATGGTGCAGATGATCTCGCACGGCTTCGTCTCCGGCGCGATGTTCACCTGCATCGGCGTGCTGTACGACCGCCTGCATACCCGCCTGATCAAGGACTACGGCGGCGTCATCAACGTGATGCCCTGGTTCGGCTTCTTCTACGTGCTGTTCGCGATGGCCAACTGCGGCCTGCCGGGCACCAGCGGCTTCGTCGGCGAATTCATGGTGATCCTGGCCAGTTTCAGCGCCAACCCGTGGATCGCTCTGTTCGCCGCGTTCACCCTGATCATCGGCGCGGCCTACACGCTGTGGCTGGTCAAGCGCGTGCTGTGGGGCGATATCCACAACCCGCACGTGGCGGAGATGAAGGACATCAACGGCCGCGAGACCTTCGTGCTGCTTGCCTTCGCCGCGCTGACCGTGGCGCTGGGCGTCTGGCCGGAGCCGCTGATCCACCTGATGGACAGCTCGGTGACGCAGCTGGTGCAGCAGCTGGCCATCCACAAGATCTGATCGGGATAGAACATGCCTACCTTCAACGACATCCTGGTCCTGCTGCCGGAGTTCTACCTGGTGGCGGCGGCGTGTTTGCTGCTGTTGCTGGATGCTTTCATGAAGCCGGAGCAGCGCGGCACGCTGCACTGGATCTCCATCGTGGTGCTGCTGGTGGCCACCTACCTTGTGATCGCCGGCCAGCCCGATGTCACCGTGACCGCGTTCGGCGGCATGTTCATCCGCGACCAGACTTCCGAAATCCTCAAGGTGTTCGCGCTGCTGTGCACCGTGCTGGTGTTCATCTATGCGCGGCCATACCTGCTCGAGCGCAAGCAGTTCGTGGGCGAGTTCTACACGCTGATGATCTTCGCGGTGCTGGGCGTGATGCTGCTGGTCTCGGCCGGCAATCTGGTGATGATCTACCTGGGGCTGGAGTTGTTGACGCTGTCGTCCTACGCGCTGGTGGCGCTGAACCGCGACTCGTCGCTGTCCTCGGAGGCGGCGATCAAGTACTTCGTGCTGGGCGCGCTGTCCTCGGGCATGCTGCTGTACGGCATGTCGATGGTATACGGCGCCACCGGCACGCTGGACCTGGCCCAGCTGCACGCCGCGGTGACCCACAGCGCGATGCCGCACCTGCTCGTGTTCGGCCTGATCTTCATGCTGGTGGGCATCGCCTTCAAGCTGGGCGCGGCGCCGTTCCACATGTGGATTCCGGACGTCTACCAGGGCGCCTCCACGCCGGTCACCACCTTCATCGCCTCCACCTCGAAGCTGGCCGCGTTCGGCATGGCGTGGCGCCTGCTGGAGACGGGGCTGGGCGGCCTGTCGCAGCACTGGCAGCCGATGCTGGCCGCGGTGGCGGTGCTGTCGATGGCGATCGGCAACCTGGTCGCCATCGTGCAGACCAACCTCAAGCGCATGCTGGCCTACTCGACCATCTCGCACATGGGCTACCTGCTGATGGGCCTGGTCAATGCGGGGCCGGAAGGCTACGCCTCGGCGATGTTCTACGCGATCAGCTACGCGCTGATGAGCACGGTGGCGTTCGGCGTGATCCTGGCGCTGGCCCGCGCCGGCTTCGAGTGCGAGGAGATCGCCGACCTCAAGGGCCTGAACCAGCGCTCGCCGTGGTTCGCCGCGCTGATGGCGCTGGCGATGTTCTCGCTGGCCGGCGTGCCGCCGCTGTTCGGCTTCTACGCGAAGTACCTGGTGCTGCAGGCGGCGATCGACGCGCACCTGCTGTGGCTGGCGCTCACCGGCGCGGTGTTCGCGATCATCGGCCTGTACTACTACCTGCACGTGGTCAAGGTGATGTACTTCGACAAGCCGGAAGAGGGTGGCGCCGATCAGCCCCAGGCCGATGCCTCGCTGCGCGTGGTGTTGTCGATCAACGCGCTGGCGCTGCTGGTGCTGGGCGTGTACTGGGGCCCGTTGCTGGGCTGGTGCCGTCACTCGTTCGGCCTGGGCTGAGCGTTTGCGGATTTTCAAACTCCCGGGCGGCCCGGCCACGGATGGGCGGTCGTGAACCAGTCATGCAGATGACTGCCTCGCTGAGGCGCGTGCGGACATCTGCCGGACTCGCCGAAGTGGCTGGATCGTTCGTCGGTGCGGCCGTGGGCACTGGAAGCCAAGCCGCTGGTCGTCGACACCGAGGCAACCCGGTGTCCTTCTTGCCGCAGTGGGATGCCCATGTTCCTCGTGGCGAGACGAGCGCGTGTTTGACGTGTGTCTAGTGTTCGCCGGTCAGGCGAACTGGCTGCTCCGCAACCGGGTTTTCCGGTTTTGCCTGGCGCGGTAGAAAGCGTCCATCTGTCGGTCGAGACCTGGCGGCCCGATTCCTTTCCGACCGGGTGAACCCCGTTGCTCGCCGCCAGGCCACGGCATGGTTCGTTCGACGCTCCGGACAAGCCACCATCAAGGTCATATGCCTCATCGCGGCGGTCTTCGTCGTCGGCGCGATTCCGCTTGGCTGTGCGTCAGGCATGCCTGATTGGAGCCCGCGTGGCACTTCGATCAGTTATCGCAAGCCCGGGGCGACTGCCGTCGCAAGCATCTGTCCCTGATTCATAATCAAACGAAAGCACATCAAACATTCGCAATTAATTGCGAATCGTGGGGCTGCTGGATTTTATTTGCGGATCATCCATCGAACTGACTCGGTCGCTTGACATCACCGATCGGCCATCGTATTTGTATTAAAATAGCTTAATACATCAGTGGGGAATGTAGATCGATCTGCGCCGCATCTTGGTGATGCGGGTGCCATCGATGCACGCAGCGAAACGGGTATACGTGCCAGATTTCTACCGGGGAGGGTGAAGTCATGAAGCATGAATCGGGGAATGTATCGCGCTGCCGGTCGCTGCCACGCAAGGTGCTGGCCTTGGCGATCGGCGGTTGTTTCTGCCTCGTTTGCGCCGAGGGCGCGCTGGCGCAATCGGTCACCGGCACCATTCGCGGCACCGTGCCGGTGGCTCCGAACGGGAGCGTCCGCATCACCAGCACGACCGGCTTCGATCGCACCGTCGCGGTGGGTTCGTCGGGCCAGTATTCGATGATCCTGCCGGTCGGCACCTATACCGTCACCCTGTTGCGCGATGGCAAGCCGGTGCAATCCCGCACGAACGTCAGCCCGGCGGCATCGGGCACGGCTACCGTCAGTTTTGCCAACACGGCCGGCACATCGGCCAATCCGCAGGCGCTGAGCGGTGTCACCGTCACCGCCAGCGCCGTTCCGCCGATCGACGTGACGACCAGCAACCAGGTGACCACGATCACCTCCGCCCAGCTCGCCCATCTTCCGCTGGCCAACAGTGCCGAAGCCATCGCCTTGCTGGCGCCGGGCGTGGCGATGGGGGCGCCGTCGCTGGGAAAAGGGCAACTGGGCAATCCGCTGCTGTCGTTTGGCGGCGCATCGGTTGCGGAAAACGCGTATTACATCGACGGCATGAATACGACCGATGCGGTTACCGGGCAGGGCGGTGTGCCGCTGCCGTACGGCGCCATCGATCAGCAGCAGACCATGACGTCCGGTTATGGCGCCCGTTATGGCCGCACGATCGGTGGCGTGATCAATGAAATCGGCAAGCCCGGCACCAACGACTGGCATTTCGGTTTCAAGGCCCAGTGGACGCCGGGCAGCCTGACGGCCGACACCCGCAACGAATACTGGGACAACCCGCTTTACACCGGCCAATACGCCCTCAATCCGGCGGAAACGCCTGGGAATCTGAATACGTACAACGCGGGCAACCGGCAGCAGGAAAGTGTCTACGACGCGTATGTGAGCGGCCCCCTGATCAAGGACAAGCTGACCTTCTTCCTGGGCGTCGAGCGGGACGACATCAGCGGGGAGTCGACCGGTCCGGTCGGCTCGCCGTACACCAATGTATATACCCAGCACCAGCCGAAGCTGTACGCCAAGATCAACTGGAACATCAACGAGAACAACGTGCTGACGTTGTCGGGCGTGCAGAACTCCAACAAGGTCTGGTCGTCCAATTACAACTTCAACTACGACACGCTGCAGAACGGCAGCTTCTCCTCCAAGCCGTTCACCACCAAGACCAGCTACGACATGTGGGTGGCCAACTACACCTCCTACATCACCGACGACCTCACGCTGCATGCGATGTTTGGCAAGGTTCGCGCCGAATACCCGGTGATCGAGGAGCCGTACCCGGGATACAACCCCGCATTGCCGAACATCGGCAATGCCTCGGCGGAGAATCCGGCCTTCTTGTCCAACGGGCCGATCTCCAACACCCAGACTTCCTCGACGATCTCGGATCCGGCGCATCGTTCGACGGAGATGAATTACCGCATCGACCTGGAATACCAGTTGGGCGACCACGACCTGCGCGCCGGCATCGACAACCTGCAGACCTCGGACAAAGACGAAGGCTCGGTCATGACCGGACCGGGCTATGGCTGGTCATACGGGCAGGGCGATCCGGGCACGCCCATCATCGGCAGCGACCCCAACCGGCCGCCGTACGTCGCCGCACCGGATTCGAACGGCCCCAATCCGGGCGGCTACTATGTCCAGCAGGTCTACAACATCCTGGTAGCGACGACGCGCCTGACCCAGCAGGCGCAGTACATCGAGGACAACTGGCAGGTCACCCCGCGCCTGCTGCTGGATCTGGGCCTGCGCAACGACCAGTTCGTCAACTACGCTGCTTCCGGACAGCCCTTCGTCCGGCTGACGAAGCCGCAATGGGCGCCGCGCCTCGGCTTCAGCTGGGACGTGCACGGGGATGCGACCTTGCAGGTGTTCGGCAACGCGGGCCGCTACTACCTCGCGTTGCCGGCGGCCGTCTCCTGGAACGCCACGGCGACGGCGTACCAGGCTTCGAAATACTTCACCTATTCCGGCATCGACCCGGCCACCGGCGAGCCGCTCGGCCTGGTGCCGATCGCGCAGAACAACGGCGGTCGCGAAGGCCTTGGCGTATCCGCCTTCAACGCCTACGGCCAGCCGGTGAATGCGGCCGCGGCAGCGTCGACCAACATCAAGGCCGAGTATTCCGACAACTTCGTGCTGGGCATGAAGCAGGAATTCAACATGCTGGGGTCGAAGTATGTGTTCGGCGCCAATGCCGTGTACCAGGACATGGGCCCGAACATCATCGATGACTGGGATGACACCACGGCCATGTGCCGGGCGGCGATCGCGCAGGGGCTGCAGTACGCGGGTTCGACGCTGGATCAGAAAATCTCCAGCTGCTTCAATGTCGCGCCCGGCTTCGTGCTGATCAACCCGACCCAGACTTCCGACCTGCTCATTTCCGATGGCAACGGGAACCTGCACAAGGTGGTGGTCACGCCGCAGGACCAGGGATTCCCGCGCAAGGTCGAGCGCCGCTATTACGCGGTCAATCTCTCGCTGGAACATCCCTTCGACGGCAAGTGGTACGGCAAGATCACCTACATCTGGTCGCGCTCCTGGGGCAACACGGAGGGGCCGGTGGATTCCTACGCCGGCCTGAGCGGCGGGGGCGGTGGTACCTCGCTCGCCTTGACGCCGCAGTGGGACGAGGCGTCGTTGATGGACTATTCGTATGGCCTGCAGCCCAACAACCACACCAACGCACTGAAGGCCTACGGTTTCTACCAGATCAATCCGGACTGGGGGATCGGCGGCAATCTGTACATTTCTTCCGGCACACCCAAGGTCTGCATCGGCTACTACGGCCCCGGCCAGACGGATCCCGTCGGCTACGGCAGCGCCTACCACTGGTGCGGTGGTCAGCCCTCGTCGCCGGGTTCGCTGGGTTCGATGCCGTGGATCCACACGCTCGATCTCAACGTGAATTACAGCCCGGGATGGTTGCAGCACAGGTGGAACTTCAACCTTGCCGTGTTCAACTTGTTCAACAAGCAGACGCCGATCCAGTTGATAAACAACTACGGCACAACGACGACGCCCAATCCGGGCTATGGTCTGGTCCAGGGCATGACACCGCCGCGCATGGTCCGTTTCTACGTGTCGTACGACTTCTGATCGGCACGGTTGGCCCCTCCCTTGCCATGCCCGGGGTGGGGGCGGTTCCCGCTTGATCGTGGGGGCCGGAAAGGGCGTTCGTACCTGACGGCCTCTGGTCCGTCGCGATCAGAGGCGTGCGATGAAATCCTCCGGATTCGTTACTGCGGCTTGTGCCGCACTGCTGGCGACCTGCTCGAATGGGAGCGCGTCAGCCGCGGACATCGGATCGCCCTGGCCGGGCACGCTGACCGTGCAAGTCGACATGACGCAGGCGGCGCGCAAGATCTACATGGTTCATGAAACCATCCCGGTGCGGCCCGGACCGTTGACGCTGTATTACCCGAAGTGGCTTCCCGGTTACCACGCGCCCAGCGGGCCGATCACCGAAGTGGCGGGCCTGCGGTTTTCGGCCAGCGGCCAGCAGCTGGCCTGGCGCCGCGATCTGGTGGATCCGTTCGCCATTCATCTGGTCGTGCCGAAAGACGTCGACCGCCTGGATGTCGACTACGACGTGCTGGCGGCCGTGCGGGACCTGGGACTGGGTGATGGCGACAAGGCCCTGAGTCCGGCGATTGCCGACCTCGAGTGGAACCAGGTGGTGTTCTATCCGGCCGGGTATGCGTCGAAGGCCATCACCTTCCAGCCCAGCGTGGTGCTTCCGGACGACTGGCACTATGCGACGGCATTGGTGCCGCATGTGGGCACGGGCGGGAATCGGCCGATCCGCTTCGCGGCGGTCACACTCAACCAGCTCGTCGATTCGCCGGTCGTGTCCGGGCGCTATTTCAGGCAGGTCGATCTGGCGCCCGGGGCCAGGGTTCCCGTCGAGCTGGACATGGTGGCGGACGCCCCGGCGGATCTGGCCATCACGCCGAAGCAGGTCGATGGATTCAGACAGCTGGTCGTGCAGGAAAACCGGATGTTCGGGACTCGCCACTATGCCGGCTACCACATGCTGGTGACGCTGTCCGACCACATCTCCGAGCTGGGGCTCGAACATCACCAGTCCTTCGATATCCGTGCGTCGGCCGACGACCTCGTCGATGCGGATGCCTTCCTGGCCGGGGCATCGGAGTTTGCGCACGAATACACCCACTCATGGAACGGGAAATTCCGCCGCCCGGACGACTTGTGGACGCCGGATTTCAATTCGGTGCCGATGAAGGGCGACTTGCTGTGGGTGTACGAGGGGCTGACCGAATACTGGGCTGATGTGATGGCGACGCGCGCCGGTTTCTGGACGCCTTCCGAGTTCCGCCAGGCGCTGGCGATGACGGCAGCGCAGCTGGACCACGTGCCCGGGCGCAGCTGGCAGTCGCTGCAGGACACTGCCGACATGGCATCGCGGCTGTACTACGTGCCGTCTTCCTGGAAAAACTGGCGACGCGGTACCGACTTCTATCCCGAGGGTGTGCTGGTCTGGTTGAACATCGACACCAAGCTGCGCGAACTCAGCCAGGACCACCGATCGCTCGACGATTTCGCGCGCCGCTTCTACGGCATGGACGACGGTAGCGACGTCACCCGGACCTACACGTTCGCCGATGTGGTGGATGCATTGAATGCAGTGCAGCCATACGACTGGGCGACGTTCCTGCGCCGGATGCTGGACGCGCATGCGGACCACGCGCCGCTTGACGGCCTTGCTCGTGGCGGCTACCAACTGGCCTATACCGGCATGCCATCCACGATGTGGAAAGCCCGCATCAGCCACGACCAGCCGGCCGATGACGATGCGATGTATTCCGTCGGGTTCGACGTGAAGGATGACGGTGAGGTGGTCGACGTGCTGTGGAACGGCCCCGCCTTCAAGGCGGGCCTCATCCCGGGCATGCGCGTCACTGCGGTGAACAGCAGGGCGTTTTCGCCCGATGCGCTGGACGACGCCGTTGCGGCTTCCGGGGATGCCAGGAACCCCATCGCGCTGCTGGTGGAGAACGATGGGCAGTTCGAGACGCTGCATGTCGATTACCGCGGCGGACTTCGCTACCCGCAACTGGTGCGCGGCAAGGGCACACCCGATTACCTGGACCAGATCGTTGCACCAGTGAAGCCATGAGTCGTGCGGATCGCCATGTCCTGGCCGGAACCAGCCGGGACCATGCGTGTTGCGCATCCGATCCGCCGCACGGTTTGCAACCGGGCTGAGCATTCGCTGCCGCGAGCCGGAACCACGCGACTATCCGAAAGGACGGAATGACCCCATGGCTCAGGCAGGCAACCCGATCCTTCCCCTTGCGCCAGCGGTTGAGCAACGGTTGCGGCAGGCGCGCGCCGAGTCCGCGACAGGGCAGGCCGTGTCGGCATATCGCATCATGGTCCAAGCGGTGGCACTGGCGCCGGAACACCCCGAAGTGCTGCGCTGGATGGCCATCACCGCCGGGAACGTCGGTGATCATGACAGGGCTGCCGAGAGTTTCCAGCACGCACTGCAAGCATTGCCCGACGATGCCGATTTGCACAGCGGATTGGGCATGGCGCTGTACCGGCTCGGGCGGCATGCCGCGGCTGTCGCGCATCTGCAGCGGGTTTGCGATCTGGCACCGCAATCTCCCCGTGCCTGGTACAACCTGGCCGAGGCATTGCACCCACAGGCGCAAACCGCCGCTGCGATCGCTGCCCTGCAGCGGGCGCTTGCCATGGACCCCGGGTTCACCCGTGCCCGGGTTTCGCTGGCGCGGGTCCAGATCAGCACGGGCCAGACCGAAACGGCAGCGGCAAATCTGCGCACGGTGCTCGATCGCGATCCCGGCTGTGTCGACGCCTGGGTGGTGCTCGCCAACCTGAAAACCCTGGCATTCGATGCAGAGGATGTGCGGCGGCTCGATGCGTGCATGGCGACGGCGAACCTGGAGGCGGGGGATCGCGCGCGCCTCGGCTTCGTGCTGGCCCGGGCGCTCGAGGATCAGGATGACTACGACCGCGCATGGGCCGTATTGCAGCGGGCCAACGCGACGCGCCGGCAATGCGTGCGGTGGGACAGTGCCGGCGAACACATGCGCGTGGAGGCGATGCTGCAGGTGTTCAGGGATCCCATGGCCTCGGCCACCGAGCCGGGGCTGGGCAGCGAAGCCATCTTCGTCGCAAGTCTCCCGCGCTCGGGATCGACGCTGGTGGAACAGATCCTGGCGTCGCATCACGAAGTGGAGGGAGCGAACGAGATCACGGACCTGGCGAGCGTGATCAATGGCGAAACCGCGCGTCGTCACGAGGCGTTTCCGCTGTGGTTGCAGCGGGCGCAGGCGGATGACTGGCAACGACTGGGCGAAGCGTACCTGGCGCGCACGGCATGCTGGCGCCGCGGCAAGCCCCGCATGACCGACAAGAACCTGCTGAACTGGTTGCTGGCGGGAACGGCCTTGTCGATGCTGCCGGCCGCGAAGGTGGTCGTGGTGCGGCGCGACCCCGTGGAAACCTGCCTCGGTTGCTACCGGCAGTGGTTCCACGGCGATGAAGGCTTCAGCTGCAGTCTGGAAGAGATGGCCGTGGTTTACGGCGACTTCTGGCGGCTGACACGGTTCTGGCTCGGAGCATTTCCGGGCCGGATCTTCGACCTGGCCTACGCGGATCTCGTGTTGCAACCCGAGCGCACGATCCGGCAGCTTCTGGAGTTCTGCGAGCTGCCCTTCGATCCGGCCTGTCTGGCGCCCCACCAGACTTCGCGTGCGGTATTGAGCACGCCCAGCGCCGCGCAAGTACGGCAGCCGATCCATCGCGGCGTCTCCCGTGTCGCGCATTACGGTAGCAAGCTTGATTCGCTGCGCGGGTACCTGCGTGCTGCCGGGGTGCCGGCAGATGGATGAAGCCCAGCCTCGGTTGCCATCGGGCGGGCGAAGCTCCGGAACGGAGTCGAGTGAATGCGGCTTGCGAATGCGGCAACACGTCGCTACAATCTCCGGACTCTGATGCGGGGTGGAGCAGTCTGGCAGCTCGTCGGGCTCATAACCCGAAGGTCGCAGGTTCGAATCCTGCCCCCGCTACCAGATCTTTCTTGGACAAGAAAGCCTCCTCGTGAGGCTTTTTTGTTGGGCGCAGGATGCGCCGTGTCTGTGGCGGCTCGCGTCGCGCGCAGGCACCGGAGGAGCTGCCTGGAGTCGGGACATCGGCGAGGACGCTCCGGCACGGAGCAGGGAATGGGCCGCTTGAGCCCATTTTTTGTTTTTGCGACCTGGAATGCATTGATGGATACGCACGCACTCGCACAACGCTTCAACGCTGTCCTGGCCGACCTCGGCCTGGAATGCCTGGGCGTGGAATTCACGCCATCGCAGGGGCAGAGTACCCTGCGGGTCTATCTGGACATTCCCGAGGGCGCCACTGCCGCCGATGGCGAGCGCCGTGAGGTGGGCATCGAGGATTGCGAGGCGGCCAGCCGCGAGCTTTCCGCGCTGCTCGACGTGGAGGATCCGATCCCCGGCCATTACGTGCTGGAGGTCTCCTCGCCCGGCCTCGACCGTCCGCTGTTCACCGCCGCGCAGTTCGCGCGGGTGGTCGGGCAGGAGGTGAAGCTGCTGCTGCGCGCGCCGCTTGAAGGGCGTCGCCGCCTGCGCGGCAAGCTGCTGGCGGTGGAGGGTGACCGCATCTCGCTGGAGGCCGAGGGCAGGACGTTTGCCTTCGAGCATGCGCAAGTGGAAAGCGCGCGGGTGGTGCCGGACTGGATGGCGCTGGGCTATGCACCCAAGCCCAAGCCTGGCAAGGCGCCTGCCAAGAAGAAGATCTGAGTCGTTTCATCCAGGCGTGCGATCATGGACGGTCGCAGCAGAAGCACGGCAAGGACGAACGGATATTGAAAAAGTGCAGCCACGGATGGCTGCTTCTTGATCTTCGCGTTCACGGATGAACGCAAAAGTGTTGAAAGTGCAGCCATGGATGGGCTGCTTCTTGATCCTCGCGTTCAAGGATGAGCGCAAAAGTTAAGTTACCGAGCGGTCGCCGGTGGGCGCCCATGGAGTTGTTGCAATGAGCAAAGAACTTTTGCTGGTGGTCGACGCGGTTGCCAACGAGAAGGGCGTGCCGCGCGAGGTGATCTTCGAGGCGATGGAAGCTGCGCTGGCCTCGGCTGCCAAGAAACGCTACCCCGACGAGGAGCCGGACATCCGCGTGGCGATCGACCACGATACCGGCGAGTACGAGACCTTCCGCCGCTGGGAGATCATCGCCGACGACGGCGAGATGGAGTCGCCGTTCTACCAGCTGCGCCTGATGGACGCACTGGACGAGCGCGCCGACGCCCAGGTGGGCGAGTACATCGAGACGCAGATCGAGAACGCCGAGTTCGGCCGCATCGCGGCGCAGGCCGCCAAGCAGGTGATCGTGCAGCGCGTGCGCGAAGCCGAGCGCCAGCAGGTGGTGGATGCCTACAAGGACCGCGTGGGCGAGCTGATCACCGGCATCGTCAAGCGCGTCGAGCGCGGCAACATCTACCTCGACCTGGGCGGCAATGCCGAGGCCTTCATCCCGCGCGACAAGACCATTCCGCGCGAGTCGGTGCGCGTGGGCGACCGCGTGCGCGGCTACCTGTTCGAGGTGAAGTCCGAGGTGCGCGGGCCGCAGCTGTTCGTGTCGCGCGCCGCGCCGGAATTCATGATCGAGCTGTTCAAGCTCGAAGTACCGGAAGTCGGTCAGGGCCTGGTCGAGATCAAGGGCTGCGCCCGCGATCCGGGCGACCGCGCCAAGATCGCCGTGGTGGCCCACGACAGCCGCACCGATCCGATCGGCGCCTGCATCGGCATGCGCGGTTCGCGCGTGCAGGCGGTGTCCAACGACCTCAATGGCGAGCGCGTGGACATCATCCTGTGGCACGAGAACCAGGCCCAGTTCGTCATCAACGCGATGGCGCCGGCCGAGGTGCAGTCCATCATCATGGACGAAGAAAAGCACTCGATGGACATCGCGGTGGCCGAGGACAAGCTCTCGCAGGCGATCGGCCGCGGCGGCCAGAACGTGCGTCTCGCCAGCAAGCTTACCGGCTGGCAGCTCAACGTGATGACGCAGGACCAGGTCGCCGCGAAGAGCGAGGCCGAGCAGGAGGCCGCGCGCCAGCTGTTCATGGACAAGCTCGAGGTGGACCAGGAGATCGCCAACATCCTGGTGCAGGAAGGCTTCTCCAGCGTCGAGGAAATCGCCTACGTGCCCAGCGCCGAGCTGCTGGCGGTGGAGGGCTTCGACGAGGACATCGTCGAGGAACTGCGCGCCCGCGCCCGCGATGCGCTGCTCACCGAGGCACTGGCCGTCGAGGAAACCATCGACGAGCACCAGCCCAGCGAGGAGCTGCTTGAGCTGCCGGGCATGGACGAGACCACGGCCTATGCGCTGGCGGCCCGCGGGATGGTCACGGTCGATGATCTCGCCGACCAGGCGGTGGACGACCTGATCGACATCGAGGGCATGACCGAGGAGCGCGCTGCGACGCTGATCATGGCGGCGCGCGCGCCGATGATCGAACAATTGGAGAAGGGCGGCTAACCGCGAACGGCAGCGCCCGGGACGGGCGCGCCGAGGAAGGCCACAAGCCTTCCACCAGGGACGGCGGTGTACGTGCAGGCCAGGCCGCACGGACGACAAGCGCGGGAACGGCGGAGAAAGAACACGATGTCGGATGTCACGATCAAACAACTCGCCCAGGTGCTGGGCATGCCGGTCGACAAGCTGCTGGGCCAGCTTGGCGAGGCAGGCATGAAATTCTCCGACCCGGAGCAGGTCATCAGCAGCACCGAGAAGGTGAAGCTGCTGGGCTTCCTGCGGCGCACCCACGGCAAGAACGAGCCGGCCGCCGAGGTCACCGACAGCGCGCCGCGCCAGATCACGCTCAGGCGTCGCACCGTGGGTGAGCTCAAGGTTGCCACGCCCGGTGGCCGCGGTGCCGCCAGCACGGCCAAGACGGTCAACGTCGAGGTGCGCGCCAAGCGCACCTACGTCAAGCGCAGCGTGATCGCCGAGGAGGCGAGTGTCGAGCCCGAGCGCGAGGATGCCGTGCGCAAGCTGGCTGAATCCCGCGAGCAGCGCGCGCAGGAAGAACAGGGGCGCCGCGAGGCCGAGCAGCGCAAGCAGGAAGCGCAACAGCGCGCGCAGGAAGAACAGCAGCGTGCGCAGGAAGAAGCCGAAGAGCGCCGCCGCCAGGTCGAAGCCGAGGCTGCCGCCGCCACCGAAGCCGCGAGCGAACCCGAGGAAGCCGCCGAGCCGGCGCAGGAAGCGGCCGAGCCGGTCGTTCCCGCCAGTCGCGCCAGCAGCGCTCCCGACGAAGTGCAGCCTGTGGTGCAGCGCCTCGATACGCGCGGCCTCGGCATGATCGTTCCGCAGGTACACGAGCCGCGCAAGCGCGAAAAGCTGGTCAAGCCGACACCCGCGCCCGCTCCCGCGCCGGCACCCGTGCGCGCCGCCGCGCCTGCGGCATCGGGCGATGCACGCGGCAAAGCCCGCCACGGTGGCGGTCGCGACCGTGACGACGTGGTTGGCGGCAAGCGTTTTGCCGGCGGCGAGCTGCATCTGAGCGAAGCCGACCGCGCCCGCCGTTCCAGCGGCAAGCGCGGCAAGCCCGGCAAGGGCGCTGTGCGCGAAGTTGCGCGTGGAGCGTCGCCGACCGGCGGTGCACACGGTTTCACCCGTCCCACCGCCGCGGTGGTGCGTGATGTCGTCGTGGGCGACGCCAACGTGGTCGCCGAGCTGGCACAGAAGATGGCGGTCAAGGGTTCGGAGGTGGTCAAGGCCCTGTTCAAGATGGGCGTGATGGCCACCATCAACCAGACCATCGACCGCGACACCGCGACGCTGGTGGTAGAGGAACTCGGTCACAAGGCGATCGAGTCCAACGCCAACGACGCCGAGGCCGCACTGGCCGCGCACACCCAGAGCGTGGAGCTGGACGGCGAGAAGGAGCCGCGTCCGCCGGTGGTCACCATCATGGGCCACGTCGACCACGGCAAGACCTCGCTGCTGGACTACATCCGCCGTACCAAGGTCGCCTCGGGCGAGGCCGGCGGCATCACCCAGCACATCGGTGCCTACCACGTGGAAACGCCGAAGGGCGTGATCACCTTCCTCGACACCCCGGGCCACGCCGCGTTCACCGCCATGCGCGCCCGTGGCGCCCAGTCCACCGACATCGTGGTGCTGGTGGTGGCCGCCGACGACGGCGTGATGCCGCAGACGGCGGAAGCGGTGCAGCACGCGCGTGCCGCCAAGGTGCCGCTGATCGTGGCGCTCAACAAGATGGACAAGTCCGACGCCAACCCGGACCACGTCAAGCAGGGCCTCGGCAACCTGGAAGTGATCCCGGAAGAGTGGGGCGGCGACACGCCGTTCGTGCCGGTGTCGGCCAAGACCGGCATGGGTGTCGATGAACTGCTCGACGCGATTTCGGTGCAGGCCGAGGTGATGGAACTCACCGCGGTGGTCGATGGCCCGGCTTCGGGCGTGGTGATCGAGTCCAGCCTGGACAAGGGCCGTGGCCCGGTGGCCACGGTGCTGGTGCAGCAGGGCACGCTGAAGCGCGGCGACTTCGTGGTCTGCGGCATCGAGTACGGCCGCATGCGCGCGCTGGTCGACGAGACCGGCAAGACCGTGCAGGAAGCCGGTCCCTCGATCCCGGTGCAGGTGCTGGGCCTGTCCGGCGTGCCGGAGGCGGGCGACGACTTCGTGGTCGTGGCCGACGAGAAGCTGGCCAAGCAGGTGGCCGCCGAGCGCCAGCAGAAGCGCCGCGAGACGCGCATGGTCAGCAAGGCCAACCGCCTCGAGGACATCATGGCGCAGATGGGCCAGGGCAACGAGCAGCAGACGCTCAACATCCTGGTCAAGGCCGACGTGCAGGGTTCGGTCGAGGCGCTGCGCGAGTCGCTGGGCGCGATCGGCAACGAGAACGTCAAGGTCAACGTGATTTCCGCCGGCGTCGGCGGCATCACCGAGTCCGACGCAACCCTGGCCGCGGCCTCCAAGGCGCTGGTGATCGGCTTCAACGTGCGCGCCGACGCCTCGGCGCGCAAGGTGATCGACACCGCCGGCCTGGACGTGCGCTACTTCTCGATCATCTACGACGTGATCGACCAGGTGAAGCAGGCGGCCTCGGGCCTCCTGGGCGTGGAGATCCGCGAGGAGATCATCGGCATCGCCCAGGTGCGCGAGGTGTTCCGCAGCTCCAAGTTCGGCGCGGTCGCCGGCTGCATGGTCGTCGAAGGCCACGTCAAGCGCAGCAAGCCGATCCGCGTGCTGCGCGACAATACGGTGGTGTTCGAGGGCGAGCTGGAATCGCTGCGCCGCTTCAAGGACCTGGTCGACGAAGTGCGCAACGGCATGGAATGCGGCATCGCCGTGAAGCAGTACAACGACGTCAAGGTCGGCGACCAGATCGAGTGCTTCGAGCGCATCGAAGTGGCACGCACCTTGTAAAGGTGCGTGCGCGGCCATGGATGGCCGCACGCGGAGCAATGGCTACGCCATTGCTCCGCGGAGGCGGTCGGGCATGAGCCCGACTCGCCGAGCCAAAAAAGTGCGGGACTGCACTTTTTTGGCATAGGTAACGAGCTTTGGCTTTCGAGCTTTCCCGTACAGACGAGAATTCATGCCCTCCCGCGACTTCAAACGTACCGACCGCGTAGGCGCCGAACTGCGCCGCGAACTCGGCCTGCTGGTGCATGCCGCGGTGCGCGACCACGGCCTGCCGTCGTGCAGCGTGTCGGATGTGGAGGTGAGCCGGGATCTCGATTTCGCCTCGGTATGGGTGACCGCGCTGCTGCCCGACCAGTCGACGGCAACGGTGAAGGCGCTCAACACGCTGGCGGCCGAGTTCCGCCGCGCGCTCTCGCGCAGCATGCGGCTGCGCCGTGTGCCGGAACTTCGCTTCAAGTACGACGATTCGGTGGACAAGGGCGAACGCATCGACGCGTTGCTGCGCGACGCCGGTGATGTCGCACCGTCGGACGACGAGCCGTAACCCGAGTCCATGCCCCGCGAACGCAAGCTCCCCCGCATCGCCTGGCGCGACCTGCACGGCATCGTGCTGCTCGACAAACCCGAAGGCCTGAGTTCCAACCAGGCTTTGCAGGAGGTGCGCCGCCTGTTCCGCGCCGCCAAGGGCGGTCATACCGGCGCGCTCGATCCGATGGCCACCGGCCTGCTGCCGCTGTGCTTCGGCGAGGCCACCAAGCTGGCCGGCAACCTGCTCGGCGCGCGCAAGGCCTACCTGGCCGAGTGCCGGCTGGGCATCGCCACGACCACGGCCGACCGCGAGGGTGAACCGCTGCGGCAGCGATCGGTGCCGGCGCTGGATGGCGCGACCGTCGAGGCGGCGCTGGCACCGTTGCGCGGCCGCATCGTCCAGGTGCCCCCGGCGTATTCGGCGCTGAAGCAGGGCGGCGAGCCGTTGTACCTCAAGGCGCGCCGTGGCGAGGCCGTGGAAGCGCCGCCGCGCGAAGTGGAGATCCACCGGCTGGAACTGCTTTCCCGTACGGCGGATACCCTGGTTTTCGAGGTGGAGTGCGGCTCGGGCACCTATGTGCGCTCGCTGGCGGTCGATCTGGGCGAGGCGCTGGGCTGCGGTGCCCATCTCAGTGCCTTGCGGCGGCTGTGGGTGGAACCGTTCCGCGAACCGCACATGGTCACGCTGGCGCAGCTGGAGCAGGCGGCCGGGCAGGGCGATGAAGCCCTGCTGGCATGGCTGCTGCCGGTGGCGGCGGGGCTGGGCGATTGGCCGAAACTGCCTCTGGACGAGGTGCAGAGCCAGGCCATCGCACGGGGCCAGCCCATCGTGGTGGCCGGGGTCAGCGGACCGCATGCCGCATTTGCCAGTGACGGCGCCCTGCTGGCGCTGCTGGAACTGGATGCGGATGGCCGCAGCCGCATCCTGCGCGGCTTCAACCTGCCGCCGCCGTGAACCCGGCCGTTCCATCGCCCTTGTTGCCAAGCCCGCGCAGCCGTTAGAATAAACAAGTTATTCCGACACTTTCATCCATAGTCGAAGCTTGCGTTTGCGCCATCGGGGATGGTGCAAACGCAAGCTTCGCATCGCATTTTCAAGGAAACAGGTATCACCATGTCTCTTACCGCAGAACAGACCGGCAAGATCATCGCTGACTTCGGCCGCGTGCCGAACGACACCGGCTCCGCCGAAGTGCAGGTGGCGCTGCTGTCCGCCCGCATCGACCACCTCACCGATCACTTCAAGTCGCACAAGCAGGATCACCATTCCCGCCGCGGCCTGCTGAAGCTGGTGAACCGCCGCAAGAGCCTGCTCGCCTATCTCAAGGACCGCGACCTGGCCCGTTACCAGAGCCTGATCGAGCGCCTCGGCCTCCGGAGGTAACTTTTGCGTTCGTCCTGAACGCGAAAGTCAAAAGGGCGGCCATCCGTCCATGGCCGCGCTCTCCAAGGTTCTGCGTTCGCCCGTGAACGCACAGGTCAAATCAGGAAATCAACATGGCGAAAGTAACCAAGTCATTCCAGTACGGTAATCACGAAGTCACGCTGGAGACGGGCGAAATCGCCCGCCAGGCTTCCGGTGCGGTGATGGTCAGCATGGGCGGCACCGTGGTGCTGGTCACCGCGGTGGCCGCGGCCAAGGCGAAGGAAGGCCAGGACTTCTTCCCGCTCACCGTCGACTACGTCGAGAAGTTCTACTCCGCCGGTCGCATCCCGGGTGGCTTCTTCAAGCGCGAAGGCCGCCCGACCGAGAAGGAGACGCTGACCTCGCGCCTGATCGACCGTCCGGTGCGCCCGCTGTTCCCGGAGGACTTCAAGAACGAAGTCCAGGTGATCGCCCAGGTCGTTTCGCTCAACCCCGAGATCGACGGTGACATCCCGGCGCTGATCGGCGCCTCCGCTGCGCTGAGCCTCGCCGGCATCCCGTTCAAGGGCCCGATCGGCGCCGCCCGCGTCGGCTACGCGAACGGCCAGTACCTGCTGAACCCGACCACCAGCGAACTGGCCGGCTCCCAGCTGGACCTGGTCGTCGCCGGTACCGCCGGTGCAGTGCTGATGGTGGAGTCCGAGGCCGAACTGCTGTCCGAGGACGTGATGCTCGGCGCGGTGGTGTTCGGTCACCAGCAGATGCAGGTGGCGATCCGCGCGATCGCCGAGCTGGCCACCGAGGCCGCCCGCCCGTCGCTGGACTGGCAGCCGCCGGCCCGCAACGAGTCGCTGGTCGCCGCGCTCAAGGGCGCCGTGGGCGACAAGCTGGAAGCCGCCTTCCAGGTGCGCGACAAGCTGCAGCGCCGCGACGCGATTGCCACGATCAAGGCCGACGTGCTGGAGTCGCTGAAGGCCGACGCCGAGGCGAAGGGCTGGGACAAGGCCGAACTCGCCAAGGAGTTCGGCGAGCTCGAGTACCGCACCCTGCGCGACAGCGTGCTGAAGACCAAGGTGCGCATCGACGGCCGCCAGCTCGACGACGTGCGCGCGATCACCGCCCGCGTGGGTGTGCTGCCGCGCACCCACGGCTCGGCGCTGTTCACCCGCGGCGAGACGCAGGCGCTGGTGGTGGTCACCCTCGGCACCACGCGCGACGCGCAGATCATCGACGCGCCGGCCGGCGAGTCGAAGGATCCGTTCCTGTTCCACTACAACTTCCCGCCGTTCTCGGTGGGCGAGGCCGGCCGTTTCGGCGCGCCGAAGCGTCGCGAGATCGGCCATGGCCGCCTCGCCAAGCGCGGCGTGCAGGCGGTGAAGCCCTCGATGGAGCAGTTCCCGTACGTGCTGCGCGTGGTCTCGGAAATCACCGAGTCCAACGGCTCCTCGTCGATGGCCTCGGTGTGCGGTTCCTCGCTGGCGATGATGGACGCGGGCGTGCCGCTGAAGGCGCCGGTGGCCGGCATCGCGATGGGCCTGGTGAAGGAAGGCGACGACTTCGTGGTGTTGTCCGACATCCTCGGCGACGAGGATCACCTCGGCGACATGGACTTCAAGGTGGCCGGTTCGTCCGAGGGCATCAGCGCCCTGCAGATGGACATCAAGATCGACGGCATCACCGAGGAGATCATGAAGGTGGCGCTGGCCCAGGCCAAGCGCGGCCGCCTGCACATCCTCGGCGAGATGGCCAAGGCCCTCAGCACCGCGCGCACCGAGATGAGCGAGTACGCGCCGCGCCTGATCACCATCAAGATCCACCCGGACAAGATCCGCGAAGTCATCGGCAAGGGCGGCGCCACCATCCGCTCGATCACCGAGGAGACCGGCGCCACCATCGACATCAACGACGACGGCACCGTGATCATCGCCTCGGTCAACCGCGACGCGGGCGAGGCGGCGAAGAAGCGCATCGAGCAGATCGTCTCCGACGTCGAGCCGGGCCGCATCTACGAGGGCAAGGTCGCCAAGCTGATGGACTTCGGCGCGTTCGTCACCATCATGCCGGGCAAGGACGGCCTGGTGCACGTGTCGCAGATCTCCAACGAGCGCGTCGAGAAGGTCTCCGACAAGCTCAAGGAAGGCGACATCGTCAAGGTCAAGGTGCTGGAAGTGGACAAGCAGGGTCGCATCCGCCTGTCCATGAAGGCGGTGGCCGAGGGCGAGGGCTGAGCAGCCCGAGCCGTCACGAGAAAGTGGTCTGAACGAGGCCCGGCCATGCCGGGCCTCGTTCGTTTATGGGGAATGGGCCATGGATGGCCGCCCGTTTGATTTTCAGAGCCTGTTTACGATCTCTGCACGGCCTGCGTTGCCTTGCCGTGGCCGCAACACGGAGGCAAGGCAACGCGGGCATCAATCCCATGCCAGCCGGTAGGAGCGCACCCTGTGCGCGATGGCTCCGGCACTTCGGTCAGAGCGAAAAGCATTCGCGCACAGGGTGCGCTCCTACCGGGCACGGGCCATGCGGAGATCGTAAACAGGCTCTCGCGATCAGGGACGGTCGCAAGGACTTCGAGCGTTTCGTGCAACACGCTTTTGCTACGATGCATGCGTGGCGGACGAGGACGCGCGATGAGCGGACAGGCAGGCGATTTCATCAAGGACTGGCAGGTGCTCGCCCAGCAATCCTGGGATGCGTGGTTGCGTCAATTGCAGCCACAGCCCGCCGCACCGCCGCCGGCCGGAAGCGAGGCGCTGGAACGCACGCTGGCCGGGCTCAAGGGTTGCTTCGACTGGATGCAGGGCGTGGCGGCGGCCGGTGCCAGCCAGCCGGGTGCGGACTGGCAGACCCTGCTGCGTGCCTGGGCGGGTTCCGGCAACCAGCCCTTCACCCAGGCCTTCAACGGCATCGACAACGCCGCCGCACAGGGTTTCGTGCAGCAGTGGCAGGCCTGGCTGCAGTCGATGCAGACCAGCGGCTTCTCCATGCCGGGCGCCATGAACAATGGCCCGGTACCGGCGTTCGGCCTGCATCGCGAACAGTTGATGCAGCAGCAGGAGCTGGCGGCCGCGATCCAGGCGGCGCTGGAGGCGAACGCGCGCTACCAGGAGCTGATCCAGCGCGCGAACGCACAGGGGCTGGAGCGCCTGCAGGCACGGCTCGCGCAGCGTGACGCAACGAGCCCGCCGATCGAGTCGTTGAAGGCGCTGTACGACCTGTGGGTGGACGCCGCCGAGGAGGCCTATGCAGAGATCGCATTGTCCGAGGAGTTCCGCGCGGCCTACGGCGAGATGGTCAACACCCAGATGCGCGTGCGCCGGCTGCAGCAGCACCAGACCGGCCAGCTGTGCCGCGAACTGGGCCTGCCTACCCGGGAGGAAGTTTCCTCGCTGGGCGAGCGTCTGCAGCAGCTGCGCCGCGACCTGCGCAAGCAGGGCAGTGGCGCAGCTGCCGATGAAATCCTCGCGCTGCGGCGCGAAGTGGCGGCCTTGAAGCGCGAACTCGCTGCGCTGGCTGCAGCCGGACCAGCCGGGCCGAAACCGAAGACCACGGCCAAGCGCGCGGCTGCCAAGGCGCCCGCGCGCGGCAAGTCGTCATCCGCCAGCAGTCCGCGCAAGCGCTGACAGGGAATGCCCATGGACACTCCGCTCCATCTCGATCCCACCCGGCTGATGCAGGAAATCGGCACGTTCCAGCGCAAGCTCAGCGCCGGCATGGGCCAGTTGCGCGGCATGAGCGAGCCCGGTTATGCCAACACGCCGCGCGAGCTGGTGTATGCCGAGGACAAGCTGAAGCTGTGGCACATGCAGGGCGACCGCGCACCCACCGCGCGGACACCCACGCTGATCGTCTATGCGCTAGTCAACACGGTGTGGATGACCGACCTGCAACCCGACCGCTCGCTGGTGCGCAACCTGCTGGCACAGGGCGAGGACGTCTACCTCATCGACTGGGGCTACCCCGACGGCGCCGACCGCTGGCTGACCCTGGACGACTACCTCAACGGTTACCTCGACCGCTGCGTGGACGCGGTGCGCGAGCGCCACGGGCTGGATGCGATCAACCTGCTCGGCATCTGCCAGGGCGGTGCGTTCTCGCTGTGCTACTCGGCGATGCACCCGGACAAGGTGAAGAACCTCGTCACCATGGTCACGCCGGTGGATTTCCAGACGCCGGACAACATGCTCTCGCACTGGTGCCGCGAGCTGGACGCGGACCTGTTCGTCGACACCCTCGGCAACGTGCCGGCGATGCTGATGAACTGGGTCTACCTCACGCTGAAGCCGGTGCGGCTGAACCAGCAGAAATACGTGGGCCTGGTCGACATCCTGGACAAGCCCGTCGAGCTGGAGAACTTCCTGCGCATGGAACGCTGGATCTTCGATTCGCCCGACCAGGCCGGCGAAGCCTTCCGCCAGTTCATCAAGGACTTCTACCAGGGCAACAAGCTGGTGAAGGGCGGGTTGGTCATCGGCGGCCGCGAAGTGGACCTGGGCCTGCTCAACCAGCCCGTGCTGAACATCTACGCCGAGCAGGATCACCTGGTGCCGCCGGATGCGTCGCGCGCGCTGGGCCGGCGCGTGGGCAGCACCGACTACACCGAGCTGGCGTTCAAGGGCGGCCACATCGGCATCTACGTCTCCGGCCGCGCGCAGCGCGAAGTGCCGCCGGCGATCCATCAGTGGTTGCGCGCGCGCGACTGACTTTTCACCGCAGGATTCACGAGCATGGAAAAACGTCTCTGTCGTTCCCGCACGAACCGCACGCTGGCCGGCGTCTGCGGCGGCATCGCCGAGTACCTCGGCTGGGATCCGACCCTGGTGCGGGTGGCATGGATCATCCTCACCCTGCTGGGCGGTTCGGGCATCCTGATCTACCTGATTTTCTGGCTGGTGATGCCGGAATCGCCCTGACTCTCTCCGTTTCACGACACGAACATTCCGATGGATTACGACCGTTACGACCGCGTCCGCGCCGTGCAATGGCGCGGTGATCACCTGCACTTGCTTGACCAGCGCCTGTTGCCGCAGGAGGAGCGCTGGATAGCTTGCCGCGACGCCGCCGAGGTGACGCAGGCGATCAGGGATCTCGCCGTGCGCGGCGCCCCGGCGATCGGCATTGCCGCGGCCTGGGGCGTGGTGCTGGCGGCGCAGCAGGGCAGGGTGCTGGACGAGGCGCTGGCGATGCTGCGCGCGGCGCGTCCCACCGCGGTGAATCTGATGTGGGCGCTGGATCGCATGAAGGCGCGCATCGCGGCGGGCGCCGATGCGCAGATGCTGGAACGCGAGGCGCAGGCGATCCAGGACGAGGACCTGGCCGCCAACCGCCGCATGGGCGGACTGGGCGCCGCGCTGATTGCGCCGGGCTCGGGCGTGCTCACCCATTGCAACACCGGCTCGCTGGCCACCGCGGGTTTCGGTACGGCGCTGGGCGTGATCCGTGCCGGCGTGGCGCAGGGCCGCATCGAGCGCGTGTACGCGGGCGAGACGCGGCCGTGGCAGCAGGGTGCGCGGCTGACCATGTACGAACTGGTGCGCGATGGCATCCCTGCCAAGCTGATCGCCGATTCCGCCGCCGCGCACCTGATGAAGTCGGGCGCGGTGCAGTGGGTGATCGTGGGTGCCGATCGCATCGCCGCGAATGGCGACACCGCGAATAAGATCGGCACCTACCAACTGGCGATCGCGGCGAAGCATCACGGCGTGAAGTTCATGGTGGCGGCGCCGTCCTCCACGGTCGACATGGCCACGGCCTCGGGCGCGGCGATCGAGATCGAACTGCGGGACCCGACCGAGCTGCTGGGCATCGGCGGCCGGCGCGTGGTGGTCGAGGGTGCCGAGGCCTGGAACCCGGTGTTCGATGTCACGCCGGCGAACCTGATCGATGCCATCGTCACCGAGCGCGGGGTGATCGAGCGGCCGGACGCGGCCGCGATGAGTGTCCTGTTCGGCGCCTGAAAACGGCATGCGCGACGCGCTGGCGAACCGCACCTCGCGGCACTCTGCCGAGGCTGCGCAATTTTTGCGCAAAATATTGAAAAACAACGTTTAATTTTCGTCTTTCGCGGGGCGCGAAAGGCTGGCCCGTGCTACACTCGAACGGTTGATTTTCGCGTGTCCACGAATGCGGCGCGACGCCGCTCCTCCTCGTTCATCAGGGAAGCCGATTGATGGCAGAACTCGCCAAAGAAGTCATCCGCGTCAATATCGAAGACGAGATGCGCCAGAGCTATCTCGACTACGCGATGAGCGTGATCGTGGGCCGCGCGCTGCCGGACGTGCGCGACGGCCTGAAGCCGGTGCATCGCCGCGTGCTGTTCGCGATGAACGAGCTGGGCAACGCCTGGAACAAGCCCTACAAGAAGTCGGCCCGCGTGGTCGGCGACGTGATCGGTAAATACCACCCGCACGGCGACGCCTCGGTGTACGACGCCATCGTGCGCATGGCGCAGCCGTTCTCGCTGCGCTACATGCTGGTCGACGGCCAGGGCAACTTCGGCTCGGTCGACGGCGACAACGCGGCGGCGATGCGCTACACCGAGGTGCGCATGTCGCGCCTCACCCACGAACTGCTCGCCGACATCGACAAGGAAACCGTCGACTTCGGCCCGAACTACGACGAGAGCGAGCACGAACCGCTGGTGCTGCCCACGCGCGTGCCGAACCTGCTGGTGAACGGTTCGGCCGGCATCGCGGTGGGCATGGCCACCAACGTGCCGCCGCACAACCTCAACGAGGTGGTGGCCGCCACCATCGCGCTGATCGACGAGCCGACGCTGTCGGTCGCCGACCTGATGCACTACATCCCGGGGCCGGATTTCCCCACCGCCGGCATCATCAACGGCTCGTCCGGCATCATCGAGGCCTACCGCACCGGTCGCGGCCGCATCCTGGTGCGCGCCAGGACCGAGATCGAGACCGAGAGCAACGGCCGCGAGACCATCCTCGTCCACGAGCTGCCCTACCAGGTGAACAAGGCGCGGCTGATCGAGAAGATCGCCGAGCTGGTCAAGGAAAAGAGGCTCGAGGGCATCAGCGAACTGCGCGACGAGTCCGACAAGGACGGCATGCGCATCGTCATCGAGATCCGCAAGGACGCGATGGCCGACGTGGTGCTGAACAACCTGTTCCAGCAGACCCAGCTGCAGGTGACTTTCGGCATCAACATGGTGGCGCTGCTGGACGGCCAGCCGCGCTTGCTGAACCTCAAGGACATCCTCGAGGCCTTCATCCGCCACCGCCGCGAGGTGGTGACCCGGCGCACCATCTTCGATCTGCGCAAGGCGCGCGCCCGCGCCCACATCCTGGAAGGCCTCACCGTCGCGCTCGCCAACATCGACGAGATGATCGAGCTGATCAAGACCTCGGCCTCGCCACAGGAGGCGCGCGAGCGCATGCTGGCGCGCAAGTGGCAGCCTGGCATGGTGGGCGCGCTGCTCGCCGGCGCCGGCGCCGAGGCTTCGCGGCCGGAGGACATGGACCCGCGCGACGGCCTCAAGCCCGCGGGCTACCAGCTCTCCGAGGTGCAGGCGCAGGAAATCCTCGCGATGCGCCTGCATCGCCTCACCGGGCTGGAGCAGGAGAAGCTGTCCGACGAATACCGCGAGATCCTGGAAACCATCCGCGGCCTGATCGAGATCCTGGAAAACCCGGAACGCCTGCTCGCGGTGATCCGCGGAGAGCTGGAGACGGTCAAGGACGAATTCGGCGACGCGCGCCGCACCGAGATCCAGCACTCGCAGGAGGACTTGAACGTCCTCGACCTGATCGCGCCGGAAGACATGGTGGTGACGCTGTCGCACACCGGCTACATCAAGCGCCAGCCGGCCAGCACCTATCGTGCGCAACGGCGTGGCGGCAAGGGGCGTTCCGCCTCCGCGCTGAAGGACGAGGATTTCGTCGAGCAGCTGTGGGTGGTCAACACCCACGACACCCTGCTCACCTTCACCAGCACCGGTCGCGTGTACTGGCTCAAGGTCTACCAGATACCGGAAGCGGGCGCGGGCGCACGCGGCAAACCGATCATCAACCTGCTGCCGCTGGCCGCGGGCGAGAAGGTGCAGGCGGTGCTGCCGGTGCGCGAATACGGCGAGGACCGCTACGTGTTCTTCGCCACCAAGCACGGCACGGTGAAGAAGACGCCGCTCAGCGAATTCGCGTTCCAGTTGCAGAAGGGCAAGATCGCGATCAACCTCGACGAGGGCGATGCGCTGGTCAACGTGGAGCTCACCGACGGCAGCAGCGACGTGATGCTGTTTGCTTCCAACGGTCGCGCCGTGCGCTTTGCCGAGAACGAAGTGCGCGTCATGGGCCGCACCGCCACGGGCGTGCGCGGCATCCGCCTTGCCGAAGGGGCACAGGTCGTGTCCCTGCTGGTGGTCGAGCATGCGGCCGAGCAGGCCGGCGGCGACGAGGCGAGCGACATGGACGAGGCCGAGGATCTGGTCGACGAGTCCGCATCCCCGTCGGAAACCTACGTGCTCACCGCGACTGCGCGTGGCTACGGCAAGCGCACGCCGCTGTCGAAGTATCCGCGCAAGGGCCGTGGCATCCAGGGTGTCATCGGCATCCAGTGCTCCGAGCGCAACGGCAACCTGGTCGGGGCCGTGTCTCTCGATGACACGCACGAGATCATGCTGATCTCCGACCAGGGCACCCTGGTGCGCACGCGCGCCGCGGAAATCGCCAAGGTCGGCCGCATCACGCAGGGCGTCACCCTGATCCGCCTGCCGGCCGAGGAGTCGCTGGTCAGCGTGGTCCGCCTGGAGGCCGAGGAAGACAACGGCGAGGAAGCCGGGGCGGTCATCGAAGGCATGCCGCCCGAAGGCGATGCTGCAACGGAAGCGGGTACGGACGAAACCTGATTTCAGCCTGATATGGCAGGTGCGCCGCGAAAAGCCCCGGCCTGGTCCGGGGCTTTTCGCGTACGGAGTTCGCGGCAGCTTCGTCGCCGTTTCAATTTTCGGGACCGCAAACGTCTTGCAACTGACGTGATCGATAGCGGACCGACGACCTTGAACGAAATGGAACACTCCCTGCGCAGTGCGGTTGCCGCCGTGCCGGTGGCGAACCGGCCGGTGCTGCGGTGCGTGGCAGGGTCCGGGACGATGCAGGCCGGCTGGCGCGGCGATGCAATCGCGGGACTGCCGGTCGCGCATTTCCTGCGTTCGCTGCGCGGCCGTTTCGACTGGCGCGGAGACACGGGCAGGCATGCGCTGATGACGGTCAAGTATGTCGTTCGCAGCCTGCTGATGTTCCGCCAGCACGGGGACTATCTGGCCCTCGTCGAAGACGAACCGATGCTGCAGGCATTCCGGCGCCGCGATCCGCGCATGCTGGAACGCCACTTCCATCGCTACCTCAACCTGGGCTGGAGCCGCCATCAGCGCCTGCGGGCGATCCGCCAGCACTACCGGCACCTGCTCGCGGCGATGCCCGCTCCGTTGTTCCGCGCGGTCTACGCGGAGGGCGGCGCACCGCTGGGGCTGCTGACCCTGAAGGACGGCAGTCGGCTGATCCTGAGCCTGCGGCCGCCGATCTTCCTCGGTTGCGAGGGCGAGCTGTGCATCCAACTGGCCGATGAGCTGGCCAACCCGCTGTATCGCATCGTGGTCACGGTGATCGACCAGCATCCGACCCTGGTGATCGGCTGCCTGCAGGGACCGGTGGGTACCGAGGCGCGGGAGACGGTGCGCGTGCTCACGCGCAATCTGCATGGCATGCGCCCCAAGTGCCTGATGCTGGCGCTGGTTCGTGCGCTGGCGCGACACTGGGGCATCGCACGGGTGCTGGCGGTGGGCAATGCGGCCCATCCCCTGCGCAGTGTGCGCCGCCGCTTCGTGGCGGATTACGATGCGTACTGGCAGGAGCAGCAGGGCAGGGTGGTCGGTGGTGGCTGGTTCGAGCTGCCGATGCAGCCGGAGCGCAAGACCGAGGCAGCGGTGCCCAGCCAGCACCGCTCCGCATTCCGCAGGCGCGAGGCCCTGCGCATCGAGGCCGAGCGCCTTTTGACCTGGGCGCTGGGACCGATGCCGGAGCGCCATCGGCCGCGCATGTCGCAACCAGAAATGCCAGGCTCCCGTCATCCGTTCCAGGGAGTCTGCGTGGAAGTCTCATGAATCAACCGGATTTCATTGATGTTGCGACGTTGCCCGGGTACGCGACCCGGGTGGAGGCACTGTTCCGCGAGCACAATCGTGCGCTGCTGGCATTCCTGCAATGCCGGCTCGGCTCGCTGGCCGATGCGCAGGAGCTGGCGCAGGAAACCTATATGCGCATGCTCACGCTGGAGCACCCCGAGCAGATCGACTCGCTGCGCGCCTTCCTGTTCCGCATCGCGGCGAACCTCGCCGTGGACCGCCTGCGCATGCGCAGGCTGCGCGAAGGCGTCCCGACCGAGGAGCGGCTGGAAGCACAACCCGAGCTGCACCTGGCGCCGCTGCCCGAACGCCATGTCGCGGCGACCCAGCAGTGGCGGGAGCTGCATGTGGCGCTGCGCGAATTGCCGGCCAAGACCAGTCGCGCATTCGTGCTGTACGCGATCGAGGGGCGTGATTTCGAGGCGATCGCCCAGGCCATGAAACTCAGCGCACGCATGGTGCGCTACCACGTCACCCGCGCGCTGGCCCACTGCCGCGCGCGGATCGAAGAACGGGAGATGCCGTGATGGCCAACACCCCAAATGCCGACGAACAGACACTGCTGGCCGCTGCCGACTGGTGGACGCGCCTGCGCGATCCGCACGGCGCCGAAGCCACCATGGAGCAGTGGCTGGACTGGACGGCGCAGGACGAACGCCATCTCGCGGCCTTCGAATACGTCAGCGCATTCGGCGAACAGCTACGCACGCTGGATGCGGCTGCGCGCCGCCAGTTGCTGGATGAATTCGCGCCGCCCGCCGCACCTGGCCGCCGCTGGCTGCCGCTGGCCGCGGCAGCCGCAGTGGTGCTGGTGATCGGTGCTGGTTTCCTGTCGTGGTGGCGCTTTGCGGGCGACACCGGCGCGCCGGCGGTCTATGCGAGCGCCACCGGGCAGAACCGCGACATCGTGCTGGCGGATGGCAGCAAGGTGGCGCTGGGCGGCGCCAGTCGCCTCAGCGTGCGTTTCGGCCATGGCGGACGCCGGGTGTCGCTGGAGGCCGGCGAGGCCTATTTCCAGGTGGTACACGACGCGCAACACCCGTTCGAAGTCGATGCCGGCGACATCACCGTGCGCGACATCGGCACGGCCTTCGACGTCCGCCTTACGGGGTCCAGGGTGGCGGTGGCAGTGACCCGGGGCCAGGTGCGGGTCGCCGAACCGGTGGTGGGAGCTTCGGCCCCGGGCCGGACCCTCGATGCCGGGGCCGGTCAGCGCGTGGTCTGGGATCCCGCCGCGCACGCGCTGAGCCTGGGTACGGTCACGCCGGAGCAGGCCATCGGCTGGCGCAGCAACCGCCTGGAATTCGTGGACGAATCGCTGGCCGTGGTGATCGCCAGCGTCAACCGCTACAGCAACAAGCCGGTGCGGCTGGATGGCGCCGACCTGGCCGACCTCAGCTTCACTGGCACGGTCCACACCGACGATATCGAAGGCTGGCTGCGCGCGTTGCCGCAGGTGTTTCCGCTGCAGGTGGACATGGGCGCGCGCGCGGTGACGCTCTCCACCAGCAAGGCGTCCGTACCGCAACGCTGAACGAAAAAGATGGGGCCACCTTCCGGGAGGTGAGCCGGCGGCATCTCACTTCATCCCCTCCGCATGCGAAAATCGCGGCTTTCGCGTGGGGCAAATGGATGCCATGAGCCGGTTCGGCCTGCTGCCAATGATGGCTGCCCTCGCGGCGGCGGCTGCGCCATGCCGGGCCGTCGATGCGGCGGCCGCCCTGCATTTCGCGATACCGCCGCAGTCGCTTGCCACTGCGCTGATCGCGTTCGGCCGGCAGGCGGACATGCAGGTGCTCACTGCAGGCGGCAAGGTCGATGCCGTGCATTCGCCTGGCGTCAGCGCCGACTGCACGGCTGCGGCCGCGCTTGGGCAGCTGTTGCAGGGCACGGGGCTGACCTTCAGCTTCGTCGATGCCCGGACGGTGGTGGTGAAGCCGTTGCCTGCTGCATCGAAAACAGCCACGGCGCCCGCCACGCGGCCCGATGTCCGGCAATTGGCGCCGGTGGTCGCCACTGGCGAGATCGACCGGGGCGATTATCTGGTGGATGTCGGCGATGGCGCCACGCGCGTGGATACCGACTTGCTCGAACTGCCGGCTTCGGTGAGCGAGGTGCCACATGCACTGCTTGATTCGCAGCAGGCGAGCAGCGTGGCCGATGCCGTGCGCAACGTGGCCGGCGTGCTGTTCCTGGATGGCTCGGATGCGCTGCCGGTGTTCCTGGTGCGCGGTTTCCAGGTAGGCAACGGCATGATCGACGGGTTGCCCAACAGCATCGTGTCCTATGGCGATTTTCCACCGCTGATCGGCATCGACCACGTGGAGGTGCTGAAGGGGCCGCAGGCGATCATCGGCGATGCCTCGGTCAGCAACAATTTCGGCGGCCTCATCAACCTGGTGATGAAGCAGCCGACGGCAACGCCCGTGCACAAGCTCTACTTTTCGATGGGCCAGTATGGCGGCAGCCAGCTCGGCGTCGATCTGGGTGGGCCGCTGGGCAAGGGAGGCGAGTGGACGTATCGCCTGGTGGCTTCCGCCGAATACGCGGACCGGACCCGGCAGGGCCGGCGGGGCCAGCGCAACGGTTACCTGGCGCCCTCCATTGGCTGGCGCAGCGGGGCGAACAGGCTGACGGTGTCGGTCGAGCGCATCGTGCGGCACGAGCCGATTCCCGATTACGCGGTGATGCTGGGCGGCAGCCTGTCCAGCGAGACGTCGCCGGGCCTGATGACCGGCAACCCCTCGGACCACTCGCTGTTCCGCACCACCCGCTTGTCGTATGCGTTCGAGCATCGTTTCGACGATACCTGGACGTTCCGCAGCCGTGGCCAGTACGTGCGGCAGGATTCCAGCGTGCAGGAATGGTACCTCGGCGGTTTCTCGACAGACGGCGACGCGAGCCCGATGGCCGAGCGGTATCACTACGGCGATGCGTTCTACACCCTGCAGAACGACATCGTGGGACGCTTCGACAGCGGCGCGATCCAGCACGTGCTGGTCGCCGGCTTCGACTACTCGCGGTCGCAGTCCGGCAGAGTCGATGCCGTGCTGGGCTTCCCGCCGCAGTCCGGCTACAACCTGTACACGAGTCCACCGCTGCCGCCGGTGTCGTCGGTGACTGGCCCGGGTTCGAACTTCAACGCGGATGTGCCGGGTGATCCCTGGGCGATCGATCACGCGGTATTCCTGCAGGACCAGATCGCGCTGGGCGAACGCTGGGACGTGTTGCTGGCCTTGCGGCGCACGACCTACGAACTCGCCACGCTGGACGCCAGCGGCAATCCGTTGACCGAACACAAGTCGCAGTGGGTGCCCAACGCCGGGCTGTTGTACAAGCTCACGCCGCTGCTGTCGTTGTACGCCAGCGCCTACAGCGGTTTCCAGGCGAACGAGGTGCTGGGCAAGAACGGTCAGCCGTTGCTGCCCTCGCATTCGCGGCAGCTGGAAGCCGGCACGAAGCTGATGCTGTTCGACCAGCGCGCCATGCTCACCGCGGCGGTCTACCGCATCATGCTTGACCACAGCAACGACCTCGGTTCACCGCGGCCGCCGTATTACGGCATTCCCGGCCCCGGGCAGTCCAATCGTGGCGTCGAACTGGAATTCAACGGAAGACTTGCCCCCGGGCTGGACCTGAGCGCCGCATACAGCAACGCATTGGTGAGCAATCACGACGGTACGCCACCCGTAGGCCTGCCGCGGCAGCACTTCAACCTGTGGGCCAGTTACCGCCTGCAGGGCGGCCCGTTGCGTGGCTGGGGCGTGGCCGGTGGTGTGCTGGCGCGCAGTGCCAGCCGCGGCGAACTGTCGGACGACTCGGCGTATTTCGCCATACCGGGCCAGGCGCAGGTGGACGCGAACGTGTCATGGCAGGGACGGCGCTGGACCGTCACGCTGGGCGCGCGCAACCTGCTCGACCGCAATCTGCATGACGTCGAATTCGACGAAACCTTCGTGCCGTTGCACTGCGGCCGCAGCGTGCTGTTGAGCGGAAGCCGGGATTTCTGAGCGTTCGCAGCGCTCGCCATGCGCGGCGCTTACCGGCGATCGATCGAATATCTGCCGGGGCCGGTGAGGCACAGCAGCAACAGGCCGCCGATGATCGACAGGTTCTTGTAGAAGTTGATCATGTTGGCCATGCGCTCGGCGCCAGCCATCGTCCAGTAGTGGTGCCCGATCAACGCCGTGCCCAGCGTATACAGGGCCAGCAGCAGTGCCAGCGGCCGCGTCCAGAAGCCGAGCACGATCGCCAGGCCCACGAAGAACTCCATCAGGATGACCACGGCCGCGGCCAGCGCGGGCAGCGGCAGGCCCTCGGCCGCCATGTAGGCGCTGGTTCCACCGTAGTCGGTGAGCTTGCTCCAGCCGAACAGCACGAACAGCACCATCAGCAGGATGCGGGCCAGCAGAAGCAGTTCATCGCGGCGGCTGTCGAACAAGGCGTATCGCATGGCAATGCCCTTCGGTGATGGCGGATGGCGCAGCAGGCCGGGGCTTCGCCGCGCTGGCGCGGACTGTATCACCGCGCCCCGACCGCCGCGCGAAAGGACTCAGCCCCCGAGCGCCGCCAGTACCGCTTCCGCGCCGGACACGCGGAACTCGCCTGGTGCTTCCACGTGCAGCTGGCGTACCACGCCGTCTTCCGCGTACAGCGCGAAGCGGCGCGCACGCAGGCCCATGCCATAGGCGCTGCCATCCCGTTCCAGGTCCAGTGCGCGGGTGAAGCTGGCGTTGCCGTCGGCGAGCAGCAGCAGGTCGGGCGGTACCTGTTGTGCAGCAGCCCAGGCCTGCATCACATAGGCGTCGTTGACGGCAAGGCAGTACACCGCGATGCCGCGTGCGCGGAACACCTCGTGTTGCTGCACGTAGCCCGGCAGGTGTTTTTCCGAGCAGGTGGGGGTGAAGGCGCCGGGCACGGCGAACAGCACCGCCTTGCGGCCGGCGAACAGCGTGCCGGTACGGGTGGCCTCGATGCGGCCGTCGACGATGGCCTTGATCTCGACGTCGGGCAGCGGCTGGCCGATCTGGATGCTCATGGCGGGCTCCCTGAAGCAATGGCAACCCGCTGATGCTAGCGGTTGCTACCCGATGTTGTCGCCTTGAATCGCCGCCCGGCGCACCTATCTCTGCCGGCAGGCGGCAGCGTGCCGCAATCCATCAAGAGGAGTTTCCGATGAGCCTGGACCATCATGTGATGTGGGGCCTACCGCGCGACGCGCGGGCATTCCACCATGCGTTCGACCGTTCCGCGGAGTCCGACGCCGGCCTGCCGACGGGTGCCGCGGCGTGGGCGCCGCGCGTCGACATCCGCGAGGAAGGCGAGCGCTTCGTGATCCGTGCCGACGTCCCCGGCGTCGATCCCGCGGCGATCGAGGTGAACATGGACCGCAACGTGCTGTCGATCAGCGGCGAACGCGCGGCCGAGCCGGCCGATGCGTCCGGCCGTTTCTCGCGGCAGGAGCGGTCGCACGGTCCGTTCCATCGCCGCTTCGTGCTGCCCGACAGCGTCGACGCCGAGCACATCACCGCCAGCAACCGCCACGGCGTGCTGGAGATCGTGATACCGAAGAAGGCCGAGCGCGCGCCGCGCCGCATCGTGATCGACACGGCCCACTGATCCATCGCAGCTTGCAGGTGCGGCCCGCGGCGGACGATGATCCGCCGTGGGCCGTCTGGCGTTGCGGCGGCCGTAGTTGGCCGGGCGAGGGAGTTGCAGTGGAATTCAAAGACTATTACGAGATCCTGGGCGTGAAGCCCGAGGCCAGCGAGGCGGAGATCAAGACCGCCTACCGCAAGCTGGCGCGCAAGTACCACCCGGACAAGAACAAGGAAGCGGGCGCCGAGGAGAAGTTCAAGGCCGCGAACGAGGCGCAGGAAGTGCTGCTGGACGCCGAGAAGCGCCGCGCCTACGATCAGCTGCGCGCCGGCGGTTATCGCGGTGGCGAGCAGTTCCGGCCGCCGCCGGGCTGGGGCCAGGGTCAGTCTTCCGATTTCGGCGGCGACGGCGATTTCAGCGACTTCTTCGAGAGCCTGTTCGGTCGCGCCGCCGGTGGCCATGGCCAGCATGGCCAGCCTCGCGCGCGGCGCGGTCGGGACGTGCAGGCACAGGTGCAGGTCGATCTGCAGACCGCGTTCGACGGCGGCCGCACCCGGCTGTCCCTGGTCGATGGTCGCGGCGAGGAACGCGTGCTGGAAGTGAAGATTCCCGCCGGCATCCAGCCAGGCCAGGTGATCCGGCTGGCAGGGCAGGGCCATCCCGGCGGCCATGGCGGCCCGAAGGGCGACCTGCTGCTGGAGGTAGGCATCCGCGACGATACCCGCTTCAAGCTGGACGGCCGCGACGTGCTGCATGTGTTGCCGATCAGCCCGTGGGAGGCGGCGCTGGGCGCCACGGTACCGGTGCCGACCCTGGCCGGCACGGTGGAGCTGCGCATCCCAGCCGGCTCGCAGTCGGGGCGCAAGTTGCGCCTGAAGGGGCGCGGCATGCCGGGCGCGCATCCTGGCGACCAGCTGGTGGAGCTGTCGGTCCGTGCGCCGGCGGTGTCCAGCGACGCCCAGCGTGCGGCCTACGAGGCGCTGCGGGCGCAGTTCGCGGATTACGATCCGCGCCACTGATCCGAAGTCCCTCTCCCTCCGGGCGAGGGGCAGGGGTGAGGGTTCGGGCGAAGCGCGAGAATGATGCGCACGATTCCGGACGAGCCCCCAAAGAAGAACGGCGCCCAAGGGCGCCGTTCTTCTTTGCTGTTGCATGCCACCGGCTCAGGCCGGCAGCAGTTCCTTCAGCGTGGCCACCAGTTCCTCTTCCTTGATCGGCTTGGTGACGTAGGCGCGCGCGCCCTGGCGCATGCCCCACACCTTGTCGGTTTCCTGGTCCTTGGTGGTCACCAGCACCACCGGAATGTGCGCCGTGCTGGCGTCCTTGCTGATCGTGCGGGTGGCCTGGAAACCGTTGAGGTTGGGCATCACCACGTCCATCAGGATCAGGTCGGGGATCTCGCGCTTGGCCACCTCGACACCGGCGGCGCCGTCCTCGGCGGTGAGGGTCTCGTGACCGAGCTTCTCGACGATGCGCTTCAGGCCCAGGAGCTGCGACGGCGAGTCGTCGACGATCAGGATGCGTGCCATACGTAGGTGTCCCCTTGTTGTTTCGGTGGATTCTATGCCGGTGAGGCGGTGCTTCCAAGCCGTGTATTTTCAACCCCCTCCGACACGCACCACGGTTCGGCCGAAGGAATCGCCGGCCAGCATGCGGCCGAACACCCCGGGCAGTTCGTCCAGCGTCGCCTCGCGGGTGGCGATGCGCTCCAGCTGACGCGGCTTCCAGTCGCCGGCCAGGTGCTGCCAGACGCGCTCGCGCACGGGGCGGGCGGTGCCGGCCGAGGCCACGCCAAGCAGGTTCACGCCGCGGATGATGAACGGCATCACCGTGCTGTCGAAAGCGATGCCGCCGGCGTTGCCGCAGATCGCCACGTTGCCGTAGGGCGCGACCAGCGGCAGCAAGCCGGCCAGCATCGCGCCGCCCACGTTGTCCAGCGCGCCGCCGAAGCGGACCGAGTCCATCGGCTTGCCGCTGAAGGCGAGTGCGTGGCGGTCGATGCATTCGGCCGCGCCCAGCGAGCGCAGGAAATCGAAATGCGCGGCCTTGCCGCTGATCGCATGCACCGTGTAGCCGGCGCGGCTGAAGATGTCGATGGCGAGCTGGCCCACGCCGCCGCTGGCGCCGGTGACGGCGAGCGGGCCCAGCGCGGGCGCCTGGCCGTTGTCCAGCATGTGCACCAGCGCCAGCGCGGCGGTGAAGCCGGCGGTGCCGAGGATCATGCTTTCGCGCAGCGACAGGCCCTGCGGCAGCGGGATCGTCCAGCGCGCGTCCAGTCGTGCGTATTCCGCATAGCCGCCATCGCGTGTTTCCGAAAGGCCGCTGCCGGTGCACAGCACCGCGTCGCCTTCCTTGAATGCGGGGTCGGTGGAAGCGACCACATGGCCGGCCGCGTCGATGCCGCCGTTGAGCGGGTATTGGCGCAGGATCTTGCCCTTGCCGGTGCCGGCCAGCGCATCCTTGTAGTTGACCGAGGAGTACGCGACCTTGACCAGCACCTCGCCGGGTGTCAGCGCGTCGGTGGCCATCTCTTCGATGCCGGCGCGGTAGCCGGCGTCGTCGTTGTGGATGCGGAAGGCGCGGAAGCTGGTCACGGGGTTTTCTCCACTCAGGCCTTGATGCTGGACGGGCCGATCACGCGGGTGGCGTTGCCGCCGTCGTAGTGCGCCATCCAGTCGAACAGCGCGGCGATGGACTCGCCGAACCACAGGCTGCCGCGCTGGCCGGACTGCACGAAACCCTCGGCCACCATGTGGTCCATCATCGTGCGCAGGTCACGGTAATAGCCGCGCACATCGAGGAACGCGCAGGGGTGGCGGTGCAGGCCGAGCTGGGCCCAGGTCAGCATCTCGAACATCTCGTCCATGGTGCCGAAGCCGCCGGGCAGGGCGACGAAGGCGTCGGACAGTTCGTACATGCGTGTCTTGCGCTGGTGCATGGTGTCCACCACCACCAGTTCGCTGAGTCCCTTGTGTGCCACTTCGCGCTCGACCAGCTGGCGCGGAATCACGCCGACCACCTTGCCACCGCCGGCCAGCACCGCATCGGCGACGATGCCCATCAGTCCCACATTGCCGCCGCCGTACACCAGCGCGATGCCGCGCCTGGCCATTTCAATGCCGAAGGCGCGCGCCTGTTCGGCGTATTCGGGATGCATGCCGGAGCTGGAGCCGCAATAGACGCAGAGGGAGGTGGGTTGGGGCATGTCGAAGGGCTCGCTTTTTGCTCGTCATACCGGCGAAGGCCGGAGGAGCTTCACAACAGCGAAGCTGGTCATCCAGTTCAAGTGACGCGTCCGAAGGACACAAAACCTTTTTGAGTGCTTCGCACAGCGTATTGAAACTGGATTCCAGCCTACGCCGGAATGACGGCGGTGAATGCAGGCGGCCCGCCATGTTTCCATGAGCGGGCCGCGTGGATCCCGTGTCGTCGGCCATCCACGGCCTGCACGGGATGAGGTCATCCATTCCAAGTGGATCCCGGATCGACGCACATCCCTGTGCTGTCCGGGATGAAGTCATCCTGACTTCAATTGCCCTTGTGGATGGCGCGCTTGTCCACCGACAGCGCCGCCTCGTGCACGGCTTCCGACAGGGTCGGATGGGCATGGACGATGCGGGCGAGGTCTTCGGAGGAGCCCTTGAACTCCATCGCCACCACGCACTCGGCGATCAGCTCGGACACGCCCGGGCCGACCATGTGCACGCCGAGGATGCGGTCGGTGTCGGCGTGGGCGAGCATCTTCACCTGGCCCACGGCCTCATTCATCGCCACGGCGCGGCCGATCGCGGCGAACGGGAAGGTGCCGACCTTGTACGGGATGCCGGCGTCCTTCAGTTCCTTCTCGGTCTTGCCGGCCCAGGCCACTTCCGGCTCGGTATAGATCACGAAGGGCACGGTGTCGTAGTTGACGTGGCCGGCCTTGCCGGCGATCCACTCGGCCACCGCCACGCCTTCCTCGGAACCCTTGTGCGCCAGCATCGGGCCGCGCACCGCGTCGCCGATCGCCCACACGCCGTCCACGCCGGTGTGGCAGTGCTCGTCCACCAGGATGCGGCCGCGCTCGTCCAGCTTCACGCCGGTGTCGTCGGCCAGCAGGCCGGTGCTGTAGGCGCGGCGGCCCACGGCCACCAGCAGCTTGTCGACCACCAGTTGCTGCTCGCCGCTCTTGTCGGTGTAGGTGAGGTGCACGCCATCCTTCTTCACCTCGGCCTTGTTGAGCTTGGCGTCGAGCTTGATGTCCAAGCCCTGCTTGGCGAATTCCTTGGCCGCGAGCTTGGCGATGTCGGCATCGGCCACCGAGAGGAAGTCCGGCAGCGCTTCGATGATGGTGACCTCGGAACCCATGCGGCGCCACACGCTGCCGAGCTCGAGGCCGATCACGCCGGCGCCGATCACGCCCAGGCGCTTTGGCACTTCGGTGAAGTCCAGCGCGCCGGCGTTGTCGACGATGTTCTTGCCGTCGAACTTGGCGAACGGCAGCTCGATCGGCACCGAACCCGAGGCGAGGATCACGTTGGTGGCGCTGATCGTCTGCTTGCTGCCGTCGGCGGCGGTGATCTCGACGCTGTTGCCCTTCAGCAGCTTGCCGGTGCCGTAGTACGGGGTGACCTTGTTCGCCTTGAACAGCTGGCCGATGCCGCCGGTGAACTGCTTGACGATCTTGTCCTTGCGGCCGATGAAGGTGGCCATGTCGACCTTGGCGTCCTTCACGCTGATGCCGTGCACCGGCAGGTTGTGCGCGATGTTCCAGTACTGGCGCGAGGAATCCAGCAGCGCCTTGGACGGGATGCAGCCCACGTTGAGGCAGGTGCCGCCCAGGGCCTGCTTGCCGTCCTTGCCGGTGAAGGCGTCCACGCATGCGGTCTTCAGGCCCAGCTGCGCGGCGCGGATCGCGGCCACATAGCCGGCCGGGCCGGCGCCGATGACGATGACGTCGAATTTGTCGCTCATGTCGTTTCTCGCTTTGTCCCTCTCCCGTCGGGAGAGGGTGCCCAAAGGGCGGGTGAGGGTACGTGCGGAGCGAGGCGTTGCGGCGGTGCCGGACCCTCACCCCAACCCCTCTCCCGGTGGGAGAGGGGCACAAGGGCTCAGATGCCCAGGAGCATCTTGTGCGGGTTCTCGAGCTGGTTCTTGATGTCGACCAGGAACAGCACCGCGTCCTTGCCGTCGATGATGCGGTGGTCGTAGCTGATCGCGATGTACATCATCGGCGCGGCGATCACCTGCCCGTTCTCGACCACGGCGCGCTCCTTGATCGTGTGCATGCCGAGGATGGCGCTCTGCGGCGGGTTGACGATCGGGGTGGAGAGCAGCGAGCCGAAGGTGCCGCCGTTGGTGATGGTGAAGGTGCCGCCCTGCAGGTCGTCCAGGGTCAGCTTGCCGTCGCGGGCCTTCTTGGCGTAGTCGCCGATGGCCTTCTCGATGTCGGCGAAGCTCATGTTCTCGGCGTTGCGCAGCACCGGGGTGACCAGGCCCTTGTCGGTGGACACCGCGATCGAGACGTCCTGGTAGCCGTGGTAGATGACGTCGTTGCCGTCCACCGAGGCGTTGACGATCGGATGGCGCTTCAGCGCCTCGACCGTGGCCTTGACGAAGAAGCTCATGAAGCCGAGCTTGACGCCGTGTTCCTTCTGGAACTGCTCGCCGAGATCCTTGCGCATCTTGCTGACCGCAGCCAGGTTCACTTCGTTGAACGAGGTGAGCATGGCGATCGAGTTCTTCGACTGCATCAGGCGCTCGGCGATCTTCGCGCGCATGCGGGTCATCGGCACGCGCTCTTCCGGACGCGCACCCGGGGTGGGCTTCGCCGCCGGCGCAGAGGCCGGAGCCGCGGCCGGACGCGAGCCGGCGTTGACCACATCCTCCTTGATGATGCGGCCGTCGCGGCCGGTGCCGGCGATGGCGGAGGTGTCGACCTTGTTCTCGGTGGCGACGCGCTGCGCGGCGGGCGAAAGCTCGGCGGCGGCAGCCTTGGTCGCGGCCGGGGCGGGCGCCGCGGCCGCGGGAGCCGGAGCAGGGGCGGCCGGAGCCGGCGCAGGAGCGGCGGCGCCTTCCTCGATGATCGCGATCACCTGCTGGCTGTTCACCGTGGCGCCGGTCTCCTGCCTGATCTCCTTGATCACGCCGTCGACCGGGGCGGGCACTTCCAGCACCACCTTGTCGGTTTCCAGGTCGACCAGGTTCTCGTCGCGCTTCACCGCATCGCCGGCCTTCTTGTGCCAGGTGGCGATGGTGGCGTCGGAGACCGACTCGGGCAGGACGGGGACTTTGACTTCGATGGACATGACGGACCCTTGGGGTTGGTGCGCTCGCCCTGGAGCGCAAGAATCGAAAGCGGCCATCCGTGGCCACGCAATGCGTTGAAGCTTACTCTGCGGAGTGGTCGGTGCCGATCGGCGCGACCAGCGCCTGCTCGACCAGCGCGGCCTGCTCGGCGACGTGGGTGTTGAGGTGGCCGGCGGCGGGCGCCGGCGAACGCGCGCGGCCGGCGTAGGAGAGACTCTGCTTGCTGCCCACGCAGGCCTGCAGGTGGTGGCGGATCTGGAACCAGGCGCCCTGGTTCATCGGCTCCTCCTGGCACCACACCACTTCCTTCGCGGCCGGGTACTTCTCCAGCTCGGCGGAGACCTCGGCGCGCGGGAACGGGTAGAGCTGCTCCACGCGCACGATCGCCACGTCGGCGAGGCCGCGCTTCTCGGCGTCCTCCAGCAGGTCGTAGTAGACCTTGCCGGCGCACAGCACCACGCGCTTCACCTTCTTGGCGTTGAGTTCGCGGTGCTCGCCGATCACCAGCTGGAAGCTGCCGCCGGCCAGCTCGTCCAGCGTGGACACGGCCAGCTTGTGGCGCAGCAGCGACTTCGGCGTCATCACGATCAGCGGCTTGCGCACCGGGCGCAGCATCTGGCGGCGGATCATGTGGAAATCCTGCGCCGGCGTGGTCGGCACGCAGACCTGCATGTTGTCGAACGCGCACAGCTGCAGGAAGCGCTCCAGGCGTGCGGAGGAGTGCTCCGGACCCTGGCCTTCGTAGCCGTGCGGCAGGAACAGCGCCAGGCCGCACAGGCGGTTCCACTTCGCCTCACCGGAGCTGATGAACTGGTCGATCACCACCTGGGCGCCGTTGGCGAAGTCGCCGAACTGGCCTTCCCAGATATTGAGCGTGTCGGGATCGGTGGTGGAGTGGCCGTATTCGAAGGCCATCACCGCCTCCTCGCTGAGCAGCGAGTCGATCACCTCCACGTCGGCGCCGTCGCGGACCGTGGCCAGCGGCATGTAGGTGCGGCCGTCCTTCTGGTCGTGCAGCACCGCGTGGCGGTGGAAGAAGGTGCCGCGGCCGGAATCCTGGCCGACCAGGCGCAGGTTGTGGCCGGCGTCGATCAGGCTGGCGTAGGCCAGGTTCTCGGCGAAGCCCCAGTCGCCCGGCTGCTCGCCGGCGGCCATCTTGCGGCGGTCGTCGTAGATCTTCGCCACGCGCGACTGCAGGGCGATGTCCTTGGGGATGTCCAGCAGCTGGCTGGCCAGCTCCAGCAGCCGCTGCTTCGGCAGCGTGGTGTCGGTCTTGTCGGACAGCTTGCCCTTGAGGAAGCGCATCCAGTCGATGTGGATGTCGCGCTTCGGGGCGGGATCGAGCTCGGTCATCGGCTTGCCCGCTTCCAGGCGGTCGCGGTAGGCGTCGAACTGCTTCTGCACGTCGCCGTCGGCGATCACGCCTTCCTTCACCAACTGCTGGCCGTACAACTCGCGGGCCGGCGGCAGCTTCTTGATGACCTGGTACATCACTGGTTGGGTGGCGGTGGGCTCGTCGGCCTCGTTGTGGCCGTGGCGGCGGTAGCACACCAGGTCGATCACCACGTCCTTGCGGAAGGTCTTGCGGAAATCGTAGGCGAGGCGGGTGGCCTCGATCACCGCTTCCGGATCGTCGCCGTTCACGTGCAGCACCGGCGCGTTGACCATCTTGGCCAGATCGGTGCAGTACATCGTGGAGCGCGCGTCCTGCGGGTTGGAGGTGGTGAAGCCCACCTGGTTGTTCACCACGATGTGCAGGCTGCCGCCGATCTTGAAGCCGCGGGCCTGCGACATGTTGAACAGTTCCATGTTCACGCCCTGGCCGGCCAGCGCGGCGTCGCCGTGGATCAGCACCGCCATCGACTGCTGGTGGGCGCCGTCGTGCCGGCGCACCTGGCGCGCGTGCACGGAGCCGGCCACCACCGGGTTGACGATTTCCAGGTGCGAGGGGTTGAACGCCAGCGCCACGTGGGTGCCGCCCTTGGGCGTCTTGACGTCGGCGGAGAAGCCCATGTGGTACTTCACGTCGCCGGAGTGCGCAGGGTCGTCCGGGTGCTCGAAGCGGCCCTCGAATTCGTCGAACAGGGTCTTCGGCGGCTTGCCGAGGAGGTTGACCAGCACGTTGAGGCGGCCGCGGTGGGCCATGCCGATCACCACTTCCTTGATGCCGTTGTCGCCGGCGGCGCGTACCACGTCGTCCAGCATCGGGATCAGGCTGTCGCCGCCTTCCAGCGAGAAGCGCTTCTGGCCCACGTACTTGGTGTGGAGGTAGCGCTCCAGGCCGTCGGCGGCGGTGAGGCCGTCCAGCACGCGCTGCTTGCCGGCGGCGTCGAGGCCGGCGCTGCCGTTGGCCTGCTCCAGCCGGGTATAGATCCAGTTGCGTTGCGCGTGGTCGGAGATGTACATGAACTCCGCGCCGATGCTGCGCGTGTACACCTTCTTCAGGCGCGCCCACAGCTCGCGCAGCTTCAGGCGCTGGCCGCCGCCGGCATAGGTGCCGCAGTCGAACTCGGTGTCGAGGTCGGCTTCGCCGAGGCCGTGGAAGGCGAGGCCGAGGTCGGGCGCCTCCATCTTGTGCGCTAGGCCCAGCGGGTCGAGGTCGGCGGCGAGGTGGCCGCGCGAACGGTAGGCGGTCAGCAGGCGCAGCACGCCGGCCTGCTTGCGCGCGTGCTCGTCGCCTACCGGCGCGGCCGCTGCGACGTGGCGTTGCTTCTGCGCCGCCTCGATGCGCGCGATGGCGCCGCCGTGCGGGACGTCGCCGGCCTCGCGGCCCTTGAAGGTCTCGAAATACGTGTTCCACTCGGCGGAAACCGACGCGGGGTCGGCCAGCCAGGCGTCGTACAGGGATTCGACGTAATCGGCGTTGCCGCCAGCGAGTTGGGAGGATTCGAAGAACTCGCGGATCAGATTTGTACTCACGTCACCACCGGCAGGGAAGAGAGGCTTGCGGCGATCCTTCGGCAGCGCGGATCGCCGGCGAAAAATCCTGTTAATTATAGCCTTGGCCTGCTGCGCCGCGGCAACCCGGGCGCCACCCGGAATGGGGGCTCCTTAGCCGGAATTCACGTCGCGGGGCACCGACTTTGGTCGCAACCGGCGTGCGGCAGGACTTTGCGGCGTTCGTGCTGCCGGTCCCTACAGATCCAGTGCCTGCAGCTCGTTGGCGCGGGCAGAGCGCTCCCAGATCTCGTCGAACTGCTGTTGCAAGGGCACCTGTGCCGCACGATCGACGAGCGCCATGCGGCCCTGAGGCTGGCCGGCATCGGGCAGGAACAGGTAGCCGCCGGTATCCGTGAGCAGCCAGGCACTGGCGCACTGGCGGTCCACGTCCTCCACCGGCGTGCGGATCTGGATCGCGCTGGTAAGGCGCTGGAACAGCGTGATCAACCGATGGCCGTCGCGCAGCGCCGTGGCCGGGTCGTGCAGCAGGATGCGGATCCCGGCGCGGCGGCCGGAGGTGGCGACGCGCTTGAGTTCGGCCAGTTCCGCGTCATTGCCGTAGTCGTCGCGGCCAAGCAGGGGCAGGTGCAGCGCCAAGCGGTGACGCGCGGCGGTCAGCAACTGCAGCCGAGCGGTGGCCAGCGCTTCGCGACCGTCGATCGCCCGGCGCCCGGTGTCATCACCGTCGGCTGCCGCTGCGCTCACCGCCGGCGCGCCTTGCGCGGCACCAGATGCCCCTCGTTGACCAGAGCCAGCAACAGCTCGCCCGCCGCCGTGGACGGTGCAGCATCGACGACGACCTCGCGCTGCGCGCAGAGCTGCCGTGCCAGCGCCAGCGGGGCCGACCAGGCTTGGCCGTTCGCGTACAGGGTGCAGCCGGACTTGCCGCGACTCCACGCCATGCGCGACCACGGATGGCGCAACAAGCGGGCACCGGAGGCGAGTTGCTTGCGCAGGGCGGCCTCACCCAGCGGGCGATCGGGCGGAGCCGGCGCCTGCGCATTGCGGTAACGGGTGATGAAGCGGCCGAACCAGTCGCGCAGCGTGTCCTCGTCCAGTGCGGCGGCGAACGGCAGCGCACGGCGCAGTCGCGCCAGCGCCGCCGCGTCGATCTCGCCGGGTGCCTTGGCCGGAGCGAGATCGGGGTCGGCGTAGCGCTGGTCTTCGTGCAGCCGCTCGGCGAGGTAGTCGGCGAGGTCGCCGATCAGTTCCGCCTGCGAGGGCGCGCGCATGCCCACCGAGATCGTCATGCACGGGCCTCCAAAGGCCACGCCGTCGTGCGGCAGGCCGGGCGGCAGGTAGAGCATGTCGCCAGGTTCGAGCAGCCATTCGTGGGTCGGCGTGAACTCGCGCAGCTGCTTCAGCTCCACGTCGGGGCGGAAATCCTTCGGTGCATCAGGATCGGTGCTGATCGCCCAGTGCCGCTGGCCCAGGCCCTGCAGCAGGAACACGTCGTACTGGTCCACGTGCGCACCCACGCCGCCGCCGGGCTCGGCATAGGAAATCATGATGTCGTCCACCCGCCAGTCGGGCAGGAAGGCGAAGGCTTCCAGCAGGCTGGCCACGTCGGCATCCCACTTGTCCACGTCCTGCACCAGCAGGGTCCAGTTCGCGTCACCGGTCTTCGCGAAGTCGTCTTCGCTGAGCGGACCGGTCTTCACCTGCCAGCGCTCGCGCGCCTCGTCGTGACGGATCAGCCGCGACAGCGCGCCGTCCTCGCAGGCCAGGCCGGCCAGGTCCTCGGGCTGGATCGGCGGCACGAAATCCGGGAAGGCGTTGCGGATCAGCAACGGCCGCTTCTGCCAGTAGTCGCGCAGGAACTGCGCGGGCGGCATGCCCAAGGGGAGGCGGGCGGAGCCGCGGACTTCGATGGGCAACGAGGGTTTGCGGGGAGTGGGGGCGCGTTTCATGCGCGCATTGTAGTGGGGAGGAGCCGCGGCTTTCTCCCCTCTCACACTTGTGGGAGAGGGGCTGGGGGTGAGGGGCTGGGGAGAGGGGCTTTTTGCTTTTGCTTGTGACAAGCGCGCCCACAGGCAAACTCTCAGTGCAACACGCGCACCGCGTTGTTGATGCCCAGCGCCAGCACCGCCAACCCCGCCAGCATGGTGGCAGCCCGAGCCGGGATGCGGCGGATGAAGAATGCGCCGAACGGTGCCGCGAGGATGCCGCCGGCGATCAGGCCCAGCACCGCCACCACATGGCCGGTGCCAATGCCGAACAGGAACGCGACGCTGGCAGCGATGCTCACCACGCATTTGGCCAGATGCACGCTGCCGATCACCGCACGTGGCTGCAGCCCGCGGGCGAGCAGGGTGGTGGCGGTGAGCGCGCTCCAGCCGCCGCCGCCGACCGCGTCCAGGAAGCCGGCTGCCGCACCCAGCAATGGCGTGTCGCGCGGCGGCTCGGTGCGTTCGCCGGGGTGCCTCGCGCCGCGCAGCAACAGGAACAGGCCCATGCCCAGCAGGTAAGGCGTCAGCGCGATGCGCATCCATGACGCAGGCAGCTGCACGGCCAGCCACACGCCGAGCAGGGCGCCGATCACACCGGGGATCGCCAGCGCGAGGAACAGCTTCCGCCGCACGTTGCCGGCCGCGAGGTGGCTGAGCCCGGACGCGCCGCAGGTGAAGGTCTCGGCGTAGTGCACGCTGGCGCTGGCCATCACCGGCGGCATGCCCAGGCCCAGCAGCAGCCCGGCCGAGGTCACGCCGTAGGCCATGCCCAGCGCGCCGTCCACCAACTGCGCGAGGACACCTACGAGGGTAAAGGTGAGGAATTCCGGCAGGGCGCTCATCGGCACTCGCAGCGAGGTGGTGGCGGAATGTCAGCACGCGCGCCGGCGGGCCGGAAATGAACGGCCCGCATAAGCACATGCCCACAAGTGTTTTCAGGCCGGTGGAACGCGGAATTAACATGGCCGCCAAGACGTATGGACGTCCAAAAGGAAAGACCGTGAGCGTTGCCACACGACCGATACTGTCGACGCCGGGCCTGGCCGCGGAGCGGCTGGCACTGCTGCGCCGGCTGACCGAGGGGCTGCCGCCTGCGGACCTGTACTGGATCTCGGCGTGGAGCGCCGCGCTGGCGGCACAGGCCACTCGTGTCGTCCTGCCGCCCGGTGCCGCCGCGGCCGAGGCGCCGGGCGCGGCTGCGGGCGAGCGGCTGACCGTGCTCTACGGCAGCCAGACCGGCAATTCGCGCCGGGTGGCCGAGCGGCTGGCCGAACGCGTCACGGCGGCAGGCCTGAACGTGCGGCTGCTGCGCACCGGCGCCTACGTCGTGCGCGAGCTGGCCCAGGAGCGCCACCTGGCCCTGGTGATCAGCAGCCAGGGCGACGGCGATCCGCCGGACGACGCGCTGGGCTTCGTCGAATTCCTCACCGGCAAACGCGCCCCGAAGCTGCCGCAGCTGAAGTTCGCGGTGCTGGGCCTGGGCGATTCCAGCTACCCGAAGTTCTGCGCGGTGAGCCGCCAGCTCGACGCGCGTTTCGCCGAACTTGGCGCGCAGCGCTTCGCCGGGCTGGGCGAGGCCGACGTGGATTTCGAGGCCGTGGGCACGGGCTGGAGCGATGGCGTGCTGGAAAAGGCGCGCGAGGCGCTGGGCACGCCGGCCGCTCCCGTTCCGGCGAACCAGCGTCCGGTGGCCCTGCATGCGGTGAACAGCGTGCTGCACGGCCGGGAAAACCCGTATGCCGCCGAGGTGCTGGAAAACCAGCGCATCGTCTCGCGCGACAGCGCACGCGAAGTGCGCCACATCGAACTCTCGCTGCAGGGCTCCGGCCTGCGTTACGAGCCGGGCGACGCGCTGGGCGTGTGGCCGCGCAATCCGCCCGCCCTGGTCGGGGAGTGGTTGCGCGAGCTGCGCCTGGACGGCGAGCAGGAGGTCGCCCACGATGGTAGCCGCCTGCCGCTGGCGCGCTGGCTGACCCACGAGCGCGAGCTGACCCGCCTGAGCCGCCCGCTGCTGGCCGCGCATGCCGCCGCCAGCGGCGACGCCGAACTCGCGCGCGTGCTGGAGCCGGAGCAGCGCGAGGCACTGACCCGGCTGCTGGACACGCACCAGCCGATCGACCTGCTGCGCCGCCATCCGGTGGGCTGGGGTGCCGCGCAACTGGTGGCCGCGCTGCGTCCGCTCACCCCGCGGCTGTATTCCATCGCCTCCAGCCCGAAGGTGGTGGGCGAGGACGAGGTGCACCTCACCGTGGCCGTGGTGGGCTACCACGCCCATGGCAGCGCCCATCTCGGCGCGGCTTCGTCCTTCCTCGCCGCGGCCGGCGACGAGCAGCGCGTGCCGGTGTTCGTGGAACCGAACGAGCGCTTCCGCCTGCCGGCCGACGCCAGCCGCGACATCATCATGATCGGGCCGGGCACCGGCGTGGCGCCGTTCCGCGCCTTCGTGCAGGAACGCCAGGCCGTCGGCGCCACGGGGCGCAACTGGCTGTTCTTCGGCAATCGCCATTTCGCGCAGGACTTCCTTTACCAGACCGAGTGGCAGCAGGCCTTGAAGGACGGCGCGCTGCATCGGCTCGATCTCGCCTTCTCGCGCGATGCGGCTGCCAAGACCTACGTGCAGAACCGGCTGCGCGAACACGGCCGCGAACTGTACTCCTGGTTGCGCGGGGGCGCCCATCTCTACGTCTGCGGCGACGCGACGCACATGGCGAAAGACGTGCACGAAGCCCTGGTCGAAGTCGCCGTCGCCCACGGCGGGCTTTCCGCCGAGGATGCCCGCGCCTGGCTGGCCGGGTTGCTGCAGGAAGGGCGCTACGCCCGTGATGTTTATTGAGAAAAGCATCGCGGCTGAAGCCGCTCCTACGATCCATCCGCTGTAGGAGCGGCTTCAGCCGCGATGCTCTTCAGATTTTCGAACACCCTGCCAAAAGCATCGCGGCTGAAGCCGCTCCTACCTCCTACCCACCGGCAAGATGGGCCATGCGAGCACGGCGGGTTTTTGAACGGGCCCCGGAGGATCCCCCGCTATCATGCGGGAACACCCGCAGACGACCGACCACGATGGCTGCCCCCACCCACAACGCGGCGCAACGCAAGGAACTTGGCGCGTTCCTGATGGCCTGCCGCGCGCGCGTGTCGCCGACCGGGCTGGGCTTCTCCATCGGCCGCCGCCGCACGCCGGGACTGAAGCGCGAGGAAGTGGCGCTGGCCGCAGACGTCAGCGCGAGCTGGTACACGTGGATCGAGCAGGGCCGCGACGTGCGCGCCTCGCCCGAGGCGCTGGAACGGCTGGCGCAGGTGCTGCGCATGAGCGACGCCGAGCGCGCCTACGTGTTCGCCCTGTCCGGCTACCCGCCGCCGGAGGACACCCACGACGAGTCGCTGACCGATGGCCTGCGCCAGTTCGTGCAGGCGCTGGACCCGCTGCCCGCCTACGTGCGCAACAACCGCTTCGACATCCTGATCTGGAACCGCGCGATCGCCGGGCTGTTCGTCGACTACGACAGCCTGGCGCCGCACGAGCGCAACACGCTGCGGCTGATGTTCCTGTACCAGCCCTACCGCACGCTTATCGTCAACTGGGAAGAGATCGCGCGCGGCACCCTTGCCGGCTTCCGCGCCGCCTACGCGCAGGCGGCGGACAAGCGCTCCTTCGACGCACTCATCGCCGAGCTCACCGAACGCAGCGACGCTTTCCGCCGATGGTGGCCCGAGCACGACGTGCGCCGCTTCGACGAAGGCATCAAGCAGCTCGACCACCCCGTGCTGGGCCGGGTCGACCTGCAGTACGTGGCGCTGGTGCCGCAGAACCGCCATGACCTGTCGCTGGTCACCTACCTTCGACGGACGAAAGGCTAGCCTGCCAGGATCGCCTGCCAAGACTGGTGGTACGGCACCCAGGATCGCCACCCGTCTTGTTCCCGCAGGTGCGCAGGTCCATGTTTCGCGCCATCGACCGTGGGCCGCAGCGGCCACGTACTCCCGAAGGAAACACGCCATGCCTGCCGACTCCTCCCGCCCGACCGCGCGCGACAACGTTTCGGTGTCGCGCGACCCCGCCACCGGCACCTTGATCGCCGAGCGCCCCTTCCTCACCGACGCCGCGCTGGGATCGCTGCTCGACCGCGCCCAGGCCGGCTTCGCACGCTGGAGCAGCGTCGGCCTGGTGCAGCGCGCGGAGGTGCTGCGCGCCATGGCCGCCTCGCTGCGCCAGCGCAACGAGGCGATGGCCGCGATGGCTACCGCCGAGATGGGCAAACCGCTGCGCGACATGCGCGCCGAAGTGGAGAAGTGCGCGCACCTGTGCGACTGGTACGCCGAGCACGGCCCGCGCTGGCTGGCCGACGAACCCACCGAGGTGCCGGACGGCAAGGCCTACGTGTCCTACCTGCCGCTGGGCGTGGTGCTCGGCGTGATGCCGTGGAACTTCCCCTACTGGCAGGCGATGCGTGCGGCGGTGCCGATCCTGATGGGCGGCAACGCCTTCCTGCTGAAGCCGGCCGAGAACGTGGTGGGCTGCGCCGAACTGCTGGACGAGGCCTGGCGCGCCGCCGGCCTGCCCGCGGACGCCTTCATCAGCGCCCACCTCACCCGTGCGCAGAGCGCCAGCGCGATCGCCGATCCGCGCATCGCGGCGGTCACCGTCACCGGCAGCGTGGGCGCCGGACGCACCATCGCCGGCCAGGCCGGCCAGGCGATCAAGAAGGTGGTGCTGGAACTGGGCGGCTCGGATCCCTTCATCGTGCTGGCCGACGCCGACGTGGAGAAGGCCGCCGAAATCGCCGTGGCGGCGCGCTTCCAGAACGCCGGCCAGGTGTGCATCGCGGCCAAGCGCATGATCGTCGAGCAAGCCGTGCTGGAGCGCTTCACCCAGGCCTTCGTCGAACGCACCAGGGCGCTGGTGGTGGGCGATGGCCGCGACGCGGCGACCCAGGTCGGCCCGATCGCCCGCCTCGACCTGCTGGAGCAGTTGCACCAGCAGGTCGCCGACAGCTTGAAGGCCGGCGCAAAACTGCTGCTCGGCGGCCAGCGGCTGGACCGCAAGGGCTTCTTCTACGCGCCCACCGTGCTCGCCGACGTCAAGCCCGGCATGCCGGTGTTCGATGCCGAGACCTTCGGCCCGGTGGCAGCGATCATCGCCGCGCGCGATGCCGACCACGCGGTGGAACTGGCCAACCAGAGCGAGTACGGCCTCAGCGGCAACCTGTGGACCGGCGACGTCGAGCGCGGCAAGCGGCTGGCGCGGCGGCTGGTCACCGGCGGCGTGTTCATCAACGGCTGGTCCGCCTCCGATCCACGCGTGCCGATCGGCGGCGTGAAGCACAGCGGCTTCGGCCGCGAGCTGTCGCACTTCGGCCTGCGCGAATTCGTCAACGCACAGACCGTGTGGGTGGACCGTCTCTGAGCGAACCCCGCCCGCGTCCCGCATGCCTCGCCTTTCCGGGGGTAGGAGCGGCTTCAGCCGCGATGCTTTCCAGATCCTTCGAACGCCATGTCGGAAGCATCGCGGCTGAAGCCGCTCCTACAAAGGGCGATGCGCTTATCCGGGAAAAATGATGAACAGGCCCCGACATCACCGCGTAACCAACCTGTGGAACGTCACGACATGACCAAGGGATCCGACCTGCTGGTGGCCGCGCTGGAGAACGAAGGCGTCGAGCGCATCTTCGGCATACCCGGCGAGGAAAACCTCGACGTGGTGGAATCGCTGCGCCATTCCTCCATCCAGCTCGTGGTCACCCGCCACGAGCAGGCGGCGGCGTTCATGGCCGCCACCTACGGCCGCCTCACCGGCAAGCCGGGCGTGTGCCTCAGCACGCTGGGGCCGGGCGCGCTCAACTTCACCACCGGCGCCGCCTATGCCTTCCTCGGCGCGATGCCGATGATCATCCTGACCGGGCAGAAAGGCATCCGCTCCAGCCGGCAGGCGCAGTTCCAGATCGTCGACATCGTCAACACCATGAAGCCGCTGACCAAGTCGGCGCGGCAGATCGTCTCGCCCACCACCATTCCCACCCTGGTGCGCGACGCCTTCCGCATGGCGCAGGAAGGACGCCCCGGCCCGGTGCACCTGGAGCTGCCCGAGGACATCGCCGCGATGGAATGCGAAGCGGTGCCGCTGGTGCCGCCACATGCGCTGGAGCCGCCGGTGGCCGGCGCCGAGTCGGTGGAGCGCGCCGCCGCATTGATCCGCGCCGCCGAGCGGCCGCTGGTGATGCTCGGCGCCGCGGCCTCGCGCCCGGCGTCCAGCGAGGCGCTGTCGCGCTTCGTGCTGCGCGCGGGCATCCCGTTCTTCACCACGCAGATGGGCAAGGGCGCGGTCGCCGGCGGCTCCGGCCTGTACATGGGCACGGCCGCACTGAGCGAGCGCGACTACGTGCACGGGGCGATCGACCGCGCCGATGTCATCGTCGCGATCGGCCACGACACCATCGAGAAGCCGCCCTTCGTGATGCGTCCCGGCAGCCCTACCGTGATCCACGTCGGCTACCAGCCGGCCAGCGTGGAGCAGGTGTACTTCCCGCAGGCCGAGGTCGTGGGCGACATGGGCCGCTCGCTGGCGCTGCTGGCCGACCGCATCGAGGGCAAGGTGCCGAACGCCAAGGCGCTGCTGCCGCTGCGCGAAGGCATCCTCGCGCATCTCGCCGACCGCGCCGGCGAAGACCGCTTCACGCCGCAGCGCATCGTGCGCGACGTGCGCGCGGTGATGCCGTCCGACGGCATCGTGGCGCTGGACAACGGCATATACAAGATCTGGTTCGCGCGCAACTACCGCACCCAGGTCGCCAACACCCTGCTGCTGGACAACGCGCTGGCCACCATGGGCGCCGGCCTGCCCTCGGCGATGATGGCCTCGATGCTGTACCCGGACCGCCGCGTGCTGGCGGTGTGCGGCGACGGCGGCTTCATGATGAACGACCAGGAGATGGAGACGGCGGTGCGCCTCAAGCTCAACCTGGTGGTGCTGATCCTGCAGGACAACGCCTACGGCATGATCCGCTGGAAGCAGGCGGTGGACGGCTTCGCCGACTACGGCATGACCTTCGGCAACCCCGACTTCGGGCTGTATGCGCGCGCGTTCGGCTGCCAGGGGCATCGTGTCGACGACATCGCGCAGTTCGCGCCCACGCTGGAGTCCGCCTTCCAGGCGGGTGGCGTGCACCTGGTGTCGGTGCCGATCGACTACTCGGAGAACGAGCGCGTGCTGGTGAACGAACTGCGCGAGGCCTTCCCGCCCAACCTGTCCTGAATCCCCGCCTGCGCCAGGGGCAACCGGGTGGACCGGGGGCCTCGGGACCAACGGCGGCCCAGGGAACTGGAAGCGGCAAGTCAGCGCAGCTTGCGCCGGCGCCGCTGCAACAGCGCCGACACCACCGCGATCAAAGTGGACAGCAGGCCGAAGGCGATTCCCATCATCGGATGACGTTGCGTGAAATCGGGCAGCGACGGCGCACCTGCCCCGCTCCACATCATCAGCAGCCATGCCGCGAGCAGGGTGATGCCGGCAGCCAGCGCGACAGCCAGTAGTGATCGAAACCAGCGCACGAATGGGATCTGCCACAACCGAAAGAGGGCCGGCACGATTCTGTAGCCAGCGGGCGGCGAAGCCAAGCGCCGTCGATCCACCTAGAATGGATCATCCCCGATGCGCTCCCGGCCATGACCACGCCCACGCCACCCGCTCGCCTGCAAGCCTGGCGCGACCGCGCCGGCACGCTGCCGCCCGCGCTCAACGCGGCGCTGGAGGCCTGCCTGGCGCGGCCGGTCGGCCAGGCCGAGTGCGCCGACGTGCTCGACCTGCTGGCGATGATGGGCTGCGATGCACCCACGCAGGCGGCGGCGCTATGGTTCGCCTTGTCGCGCGTGGACGCCGCCCTGTGGCAGGCCGAGGCGCCACGCCTGCCCGAGGATGTGCGCCGGCTGGTGGAAGGCCAACAGGCCGCCGAGCAGGTATGGGCCCTGCACGCGCAGCGCACGCAGGACGGCGGTTCCGAGGGTTTGCGCCGGCTGCTGCTGGCGATCATCCGCGACCTGCGCGTGGTGTTCGTGCTGCTGGCGCGCCAGCTCGCGCGCCTGCGCGCGGCGGCGGCACTGCCCGAGGCCGAACGGCAGGAACTGGCGCGGCTCACCCGCGACATCCATGCGCCACTGGCCAACCGGCTCGGTATCTGGCAATTGAAGTGGGAGCTGGAAGACCTCGCCTTCCGCCACCTGCAGCCCGACACCTACCGGCGCATCGCCAAGCTGCTCGACGAGCGCCGCGCCGACCGCGAGGCCTTCATCCGCGAATCGCTGGACGAACTGGGCCGTGCGCTCGAAGCCGCCGGCATCCGCGCCGAACTGGCCGGCCGGCCCAAGCACATCTATTCCATCTGGAAGAAGATGCAGCGCAAGGGCGTGGATTTTTCCGAGCTCTACGACATCCGCGCGGTACGCGTGCTGGTGGACACGGTGGCCGACTGCTACGCCGCGCTGGGCGTGGTGCACACGCTGTGGCCGCACCTGCCGCGCGAGTTCGACGACTACCTCGCGCGCCCCAAGGGCAATGGCTACCGCTCGCTGCACACCGCGGTGATCGGCCCGCGCGACAAGACGCTGGAAGTGCAGATCCGCACCCATGAGATGCACCGCGCCAACGAGCTCGGCGTGGCCGCGCACTGGCGCTACAAGGAAGGCGGCGGCGCCGACGCCGAGTTCGAGGCGAAGATCGCCTGGATGCGCAAGCTGCTGGACACGCGCAGCGAGGACGAGGGCACGCTGGCCGCCGACCTGCGCACCGAGCTGATGGAGGACCGCGTCTACCTGCTCACGCCGCGCGGCGAAGTGGTGGACCTGCCGCACGGCGGCACCGTGCTGGATTTCGCCTACCACGTGCACACCGAAGTCGGCCATCGCTGCCGCGGCGCCAAGGTCAACGGCCGCATCGTACCGCTCACCTTCCAGCCGCAGAGCGGCGACCGCGTGGAGATCCTCACCGCGAAGCAGGCCGAGCCCAGCCGCGACTGGCTGTCGCCGCACCACGGCTACCTCAACAGCTCGCGGGCGCGCGACAAGGTGCGCGCCTGGTTCCGCCGGCTGGCGCACGACGCCAACCTCGCGGTGGGCCGCGCGATGTTCGAGCGCGAGCTGAAGCGCCTCGCCCTGCCCGAGGTCGACCTGGCGAAGCTGCCCGCGCACTTCCACCTGAAGAACCAGGACGAGCTGCTGGTGGCGCTGGCGCTCAACGAGATCAGCGCCGGCCAGATCGCGCGCGCGCTGCAGGAGGCCGCGCAGCCGCTGGACGACGACGCCGTGCCGCTGGCACCCGCACGGCCGACACCGGCGCGCGACCCCGGCGCACTCAGCATCGAGGGCATCGGCAACCTGCTCACCACGCTGGCGCGCTGCTGCCAGCCATTGCCGGGCGACCCGGTGCGCGGCTTCATCACCCGCGGCCGCGGCGTGTCGGTGCACCGCACTGACTGCGCCAGCCTCGCGCGGCTCGCGCGGCGTGACCCGGACCGGGTGATCGAGGTGAACTGGGGCAAGGCCGGCGCCCAGGCCTATGAGGTGGACATCGAGTTGCGCGGTTACGACCGCAAGGGCCTGCAGAAGGACGTCACCGGCGTGATCAGCAACGCCGGCACGCCGATCATCGCGTCCTCTAGCCGCGCCTTCGCCAGGAGCGGCGAGGTGGAAATGCGCTTCGCCCTGCGCGTGCGCGACTTCGAGCAGCTGTCGACCTTGCTCGGCCGCCTGCTGGCGCTGCCGAACGTGGTGGAAGCACACCGAATCGGTGGCTCGCGCGCAAGCTGAACGCGCATTCCCGTGCCATGCGGCGGCGCAGCGACGCGATGTTAAGCTGCGATGGGATCTTTGCAACCAATCCTGGTTGCAAGAGTCAAACAGGCGGCCACCCACGGCCACATTTCGAGTTTCATTGAACCATCAGCCTCCATGAGCGGACGCCGCGACCAGCACGAATCCGAATCCCGCGGGCGCACCGAGCCCACGCTGGGCGATCTCGACCAGCTCGATGCGCCACCGCGCAGCGCGCCGCCACGCGACGACCCGTCCTGGGAGGACAACGAGCCGCACCGCCGCTGGCGCCGTGCTTCGACGATGCGAAACCACTCCCGTCGCCGCGGCTGGCTGGTGCCCGTGCTCGTACTCGCGCTGATCGGCGTGATCGGTGGGGCGTGGATCGAACAGAACCGCCTGCGCAACCTGGTGCCACGCACCGAACTCAACGACGTGCTGGGCCGCGCGCAGCAGGCGCTGGCGGCCGGCCATCTGGACGGCCACGACGGTACCAGTGCGCGCGAACTGTTCCAGGCCGCGGTGGCGCTGGAGCCGGACAACGACATCGCACGCAACGGCCTGCACCAGGTCGGCATGGCCGAACTGTCGCAGGCCGATGCGGCGTTGCAGGCCAGCCAGTTCGACGTGGCTGCGCAGAAGGCCGCGGTGGCGCGCGAGCTGCTCGGCGGTGGCAGCGACGTCGACCGGCTCGACCAGCAGATCACCGCGAAGCGTGCCTCGCAGGTGCAGGTCTCGGTGCTGGTGCAGCAGGCGCAGCAGGCCTTCGCCGCCAACCAGTTCGGCGGCGATCACGGTGCCGGCGCGCTGTACCGCCAGGTGCTGCAGGCCGATCCCGGCAATGCGGTGGCACGCCATGGCCTGGATCAGGTGGGCGATGCGCTGGCCGCGCAGGCACAGAAAGCGCTGGACGCCAACGACGGCAGCAGCGCCGATGCCGATATCGAGCAGCTCGCCGCGCTGCAGCCGAACAACGCCGCACTGCCGGGTCTGCGTGCCGCCCGTGCACAGGCCCAGCAACAGGGCAATGCCGCGCTGGACACCGCGCTGCAGCAGGGCGACGAGGCGCTGCGCGCCGGTCGCATCGACGGCCCCGGCGACGACACCGCGCTGGCGCACTACAAGACCGCACTCGCGCTGAGTCCGGACAATCCGCAGGCCGAAGCCGGGCTGGGCAAGGTGGCCCAGGCGCTCACCGTGCAGGCCAACGCCGCGCTGGATGCGGGCGACACCGCGCAGGCCGCCAAGCTGCTCGACGATGCAGCCACGCTGGCACCGAAATCCGCCGACCTCGCCGCCGCCCGCGCACGCCTGCAAGGCATGCAGGCACACAAGGCCGCTCCCGCCCCCGCCCCTGCAAACGACGACCAGTCGGCGCCCGCTCCGCCGCCCGCATTGACGCCGCAACAGAGCGCGCAGGTCAGTCGTCTGCTGGAACAGGCCCAGGCTGCCACGCAGCGTGGCGACATCATGCTGCCGCCCGGCAACAGTGCCTACGACCTCTACCGCAACGCGCTGGCGATCGACGGCGACAGCGCGGTCGCGCAACAGGGCCTGCAGTCGCTGCCGGGCGTGGTGGAGCAGTTGTTCAACCGCGCGCTCGCCGCCGGCGACCTCCCCCGCGCCGGCCAGATGCTGGACAACCTCGCCGACCTCGCCCCCGGCGACGCCGCGCAAGGCATCATGAGCCAGCGCCTTGCCAGTGCCTGGCTGGACCAGGCCGACCGCCAGCTCGCCCAGGGTGACCGCAGCGGCGCCGCACAATCGCTGGAACAGGCGCGCAAGCTGGCGCCGAACCACCCGCGCGTGCTCGACCTCGCCGCGCGCCTGCAATCGGGATCCTGATATTCGCATGACGGTATTGGTTTTCGGCGGTAGCAGCCAGATCGGCCACTTCCTGCTGCCGCGCCTGCTGGCCGGCGGCGCATCCGTGCTGGCCTTGAGTCGCCACGCCCGCACCTCCGAACCCGGCCTGCGCTGGCTGCAGGGCGAACTGCCCGACGCCGTACCCGGCGAACTGCCCGTACCCGCAGCCATCATCAGTTTCGGTCCGCTGGGACCGTTCGCCCAATGGCTGGCACGCGCGGACTTCGGCAGCGAGCCGCCGCGGGTGATCGCCACCAGTTCGATGAGTGCGGAAACCAAGCGTGATTCCAGCGTACCGGCCGAACGCGCCATCTCCCGGCAATTGCGTGACGGCGAGCAGGCGCTGGCCACCGCCTGCGCCCGCCACGGCGCGCCATGGACCGTGCTGCGTCCCACCCTGATCTATGGCGCTGGACTGGACAAGAGTCTCAGCCCGATCGCCCGCCGCGCGCTGCGCACGCGCCTGTTCCCGCTGCCTGCCGGCCGCGGCATGCGCCAGCCGGTGCACGCCGAGGACATCGCGCTCGCCGTACTCGCGGCGCTGGCCTGCCCCGCCAGCGCGGGGCGCATCCTTTCCATCGGCGGCGGCGAGCGACTCAGCGCCGGCGCGATGTTCGCCCGTGTTCGCCAGAGCCTGCCGCGCGGCATCCTGCCGCTGCCGCTGCCGGCATGGCTGCTGCATGCGGGACGACGCGTCGCGCCGAAGAAACTGCAGGGTCCGCTGCAACGGCTCGATGCCGACCTGGTGACGGACAACGACGAACTCGAACGCCTGCTCGGGATACGGCCGCGGCCGTTCCGGGTCGAGGCGGAGATGTGGTTTCCCGCGAAGGGATGACCCCGGCGGCACGTGCAGCCGACCCGGGATCGCCACGCAGCCGGCAAAGCGGTTTCGCGCCCCTGCCGGTCGCCGGATGACTGCTCTCCCCGGACACGCAGGAGGTGGTTCGCGCCGTGGCGGCGGCGCGGAACCGTTCCGTTGTCCGCGCAGGCGCCATCGCAGGTTCATCCGCAACCCATCCCCACTTCGGTAAGCTGTCCCGGCTGCACCAACGCCCCGCGAGGATGGATCCCTTAAGCATGCGCCGCCCCCGCCGACGCCTGGCCTTGTTCGCCCTGCTGCCGATGCTGCTGTTCGCGTCGCTGGCGCAGGCCGGCGTGCAACTGGTGGTGCGGGGGGTGGACGAGCCGCTGCAGCAGGCAGTCGCCGCCTCGGTGGGACTGTCGCAGTACGCGCATCGCGAGGTCAGCGAGGCACAGGTCCGACGCCTGTACGCCCAGGCGCCGGCACAGGCAAAGGCGGCGCTGGAGCCCTACGGCTATTACGACGCGGACGTTGCCGCGCAGCTGCAAGCGGTGGGCAAGGACTGGAAGGTGACGCTGGACGTGCGCCCGGGCGAACCGGTCAAGGTCACTGCGGTGGATGTGCAGCTCGATGCTGCCGCGCTGGCGCTGCCGTCGATCCGCCGCGCACGCAGCGCGATCGAGCGCATGCGCGGCAAGCGGCTGGACGATGCCAGCTACGACGCCGCGCGCGACGCGCTGTCGGCCACGCTCACCGCGAACGGCTTTCTCGACGCGAAGCTGGTGACGCATCGCGTGGAAGTGAATACCGCGCAGCGCAGCGCGGCGATCAAGCTGGCCTGGCAAGCGGGGCGACGCTACCGCTACGGCACGGTGCATTTCGAAGGTTCGCAGTTCAGCGAAGGCTTCCTGGATCGCTACCTGCCGTTCAAGTCCGGCGACTACTTCGACCAGGACCAGCTGCTGCAGCTGCAGCAGGCATTGAACGGCGCGGACTACTTCGCCGTGGTCAACGTGCTCCCGCAGGTCGACGAGAAGGCCGACGGCAAGGTCGACATCAAGGTGGAGCTGGCGCCGGCGAAACAGACGATCTACACCGGCGGCCCGTTCATCGGCACCGACACCGGCTTCGGCGTGCGCGGCGGCGTGGAGCGCCGCTGGGTGAACCGGCGCGGCCACAAGTGGAAGAACGAGCTGGTGCTGGCGCAGCGGCTGAAGACGCTCTCCACGCTGTACTCCGTCCCGATGCCCGGCGACAACCAGCGCAGTTTCAACTACGGCGCCAACTTCCGCGACGCCGACACCAGCACGTCGCAGTCGCGCACGCTGGAACTGGTCGCCAACGAGACGCGGCTGTGGCACGACTGGACACGCACCGTGGGCCTGCACGCGCTGTCAGGCACCTTCACCGTGGGCAAGCGCGGCGACGAGCCGGACAGCACGCCCGGCATCGAGCACGGCAGCAGCACGCTGGTGTTCGCCGAAGCCTCGCTGTCGCGCAAGCAGGCGGACAACTTCGACTTCGTGCACAACGGCTGGTCGCTGAACTTCGCGGCGCGCAGCACGGCAGGCGGCCTGCTCTCCTCGGCCAGCTTCAGCCAGCTCACCGCCGATGCGAAATGGATACACGCGTTCGGCGCGAAGCAGCGCAACCGGCTGATCCTGCGCGGCAGCGCCGGCCACACCTGGACCGACGATTTCGCCGCATTGCCGCCGCAACTGCGTTTCTTCGCCGGCGGCGACCAGTCGGTGCGCGGCTACGGCTACCAGTCCATCGGCCCCGAGAACAGCTACGGCCGCGTGCTCGGCGGCACCAGCCTGCTGGTGGCCAGCGCCGAGGTGGAGCATTACTTCACCCGCAACTGGGGCATCGCCACCTTCCTCGATGCGGGCAACGCCTTCGACGGTACCGATTACCGGCCGAAGCTCGGCACCGGCATCGGCGTGCGCTGGCGCTCGCCGGTGGGCATGATCCGGGTGGACCTGGGCACGCCGATCCACGACTCGCAACGCCACGGCGTCGTCCTGCACCTCGTCATCGGGCCAGACCTGTGAGCGGGCGCGCGATCCATGGATGGATCGCCCGCGCATCGGCCACTGCGTGGCCGATGCGGCGGAGCCGGAACCGCATCGCGGTTCCGGCGAGCCTGAAAACGGGCAGGAGCCCGTTTTCAGGCCATAAGCAAGGCTTGGCTCCGGACTTCGGGATACGGCAAACGCACCAGCAACGGAGGATCCAGGTTTCATGAAGTGGCTGAAGCGCATCGCCATCGCGTTCGCCATCGTGCTGCTGGTCGTGGCGGCCACGCTGTGGTGGCTGCTCGCCACCGGCGCGGGCCTGCGCTTCGCGCTGGCGCGCGCGCAGTCGGCCACGCACGGCGCGCTGCAATGGAAGCAGGCGCAGGGCTCGCTGATCGGCCCGCTGCAGCTCGACGGCCTGCGCTACGACGATGGCCAGGGCACCGTGGTCGACGTGGCCCGCGCGCGGCTCGACCTGCGCTTCTGGTCGCTGTTGGCCCGTCGCGTGCACGTGCGCGACCTCGATGTCGAAGGCGTGGCGGTGGCGCTGCCAAAGAGCACGGAGAACAGCACAAGCTCCGGCAGCTTCTCGCTGCAGCCGCCGGTAGACCTGCTGCTGGATCGCGTCCACGTCGGCACGGTGCGCGTGAGCCAGGCCGGCCAGCCGCTGTTCGCCTCCGACAGCCTCGACCTCGCCGGCCGCTGGACGCACGCGGGCATCGCCATCGACGCGCTGAAGCTGCGCGCACCGGATGGCCACGCCGATCTCGAAGGGCGGTTCGCGCTCGCACGCCGCCAGCGCGGCAGCGGCAAGGCCGGGTTCGCGTGGAAACTGGGCGGGACCGACTACGCGGGCCAGCTCGTCGCCAGCAGCGACGGCACGCAGGCGCAGCTGGACCTGACCTTGCAGCAACCGATGGCGGCACGCCTGCATCTCGAACTCACCCAGAGCAGCACGTACAACTGGAAGGCCACGCTTAGCGCGCCGCGCTTCGACCCCAAACCACTGCTCGGCGACAGCGCGCTGAAATCGCTGGCGGTCACCGTGCGAGGCCACGGCGACCGCCATGGCGGCGAACTCGACGGCACGCTGGACCTCGACCAGTACCGCCTGCTGCTGCAGCCGCTGCGCGCGCGCTTCAGTGACGACGGCAAGACGCTGGAGCTGCAGCAACTCACGCTCGGCTCGCCGCAGGTCAAGGGCCGGCTCGATGCCAGCGGCACGCTGCAGCTCGACGCGAAACCGCTGGGCGGCCAACTCGCCCTGCAGTGGAGCGACGTGCAACTGCCCGCCGACCTGGTCGGCCAAGCGCTGGCCAGCGCGGGCAAGCTGACCGCGCAGGGCAACGCCGACCGCTTCCACGCCGATGGCGACGTCAGCATCGGCCCGCCCGGCAAACCGGCGCATCTGGCGCTGAACCTGGACGGCACGCCGCAAGCCATCGCCCTGCATCCGCTCACGCTGCAGCAGCCGCAGGGCCAGTTGCAGGCGGAGGGCACGCTGCAACTGCAGCCGACATTGGGTTGGCAGCTCGACGTCAAGGCCAGCCGCTTCGATCCCGGCCAGTTGTTCGCGGGGTGGAACGGCGCGCTGGATTTCGCCTTCGCAAGCCAGGGTACGCTGGCGAAAACCGGCCCCGACGCCACGCTGGAACTCAGGCAACTTGCCGGGCGCCTGCGCGAACGCAGCGTGGGTGGCCACGGAAAACTGCACCTGTCGCCCGGAAAAGTGCTCGACGGCCAACTGCAGCTGGCTTCCGGCGGCAGCACGGTTCAACTCGACGCCAGGCCGGGCCGCGCCAATGACGCGAACCTGAAGCTCGCCATCGCCTCGCTGGGCGACTGGCTGCCCGATGCCGGCGGCCGTCTGGACGGCCAATTCAACATCCGCGGCCTGTTGCCGAAACTGGCCGTCAACGGCCACCTGCAGGGCGGCGCGCTGGCGTGGCAGCAGCAGCGCGTGGACACGCTGCAACTGGTCGCCGGCGTTCCCGACATCAGCCATCCCGCCGGCAAGCTGGAACTCACCGCCAACGGCGCGCATCTCGGCGGCCTGGTGTTCCAGCGCATCCACCTGCTCGCCGAGGGCAGCCAGGGCGACCACCGGCTGGAACTGGACACGCGCGGCACCCAGCTCTCCGGCGTGCTGGCGCTACACGGCGCGCTGAAGAACGGTGCATGGAACGGCACGCTGTCCACGCTGAACCTCGAACCGCAGGGCCTGCCCGGCTGGCGCCTGCAGCACCCCAGCCAGCTGGCCTGGCGCGACGGCGCCTTCAGCGTCAGCGAGCTGTGCCTCAGCGCGGGCGACCCGCTGCTGTGCGCGAGCGCGAAGCAGGACAAGGCCGGCAACCTCGACGCCAGCTACCGGCTGCGCGCGCTGCCGCTGGCACTGCTGCTCAACGCCGCCGGCGAATCCGCCCTGCCGCTGCGCGTGGACGGCAGCCTGCAGGGCGACGGCCAGCTGCGCCGCAGCGCCGCCGGCGTGCTCAGCGGCAACGCCAGCATCGGCTCCAGCCACGGCAGCATCACGTACACCGAACACGCCGAGGCGCCGCTGCTGAGCTACGACGATTTCGCGCTGGACGCCGAGCTCGGCGCGAACAGCCAGCGCTTCAGCCTGCGCGCCAGCCTCGACCACGGTGGCAGCCTGAATGGCCAGATGAGCCTGAGCGGCAAGCAGCAGATGCTGGGCGGCCAGCTCGACCTGCGCTTCAACAACCTCGCCTTCCTGGAACTGCTCGGCAACACGCTGGCCAACGTGCATGGCCAGGCCAGCGGCAACTTCCGCCTCGGCGGCACGCTGGCGCAGCCGGCTGTCAGCGGCGCGGCGACGCTGGGCAATTTCGCCGCGGAGGTTCCGGCGGCAGGATTGAAACTCGCCCAGGGCAAGCTGACGGTGCGCGCGATCGACACGCACAGCCTGCGCGTGGATGGCAGCGTGCAGTCCGGCACGGGCACGCTCGCGGTGAACGGCGTCGCCGGCCTGGGCGGCGCCATCACCACCGACATCGCGATCAAGGGCAGCCAGTTCACCGCCGCCGACATCCCTGCCGCCAAGGTCGCGATCAGTCCCGATCTGCGTCTGCAGCGCAACGCGCAAGGCCTCGATCTCGGCGGCTCGGTACTGCTGGACAGCGCCGACGTGAACCTCGACAAGCTGCCGGGCGCCGGCGCCAGCCGGGCCTCGCCCGACGTGGTGGTGGTCGACCGCAAGCAGCCCGAACCCGGCGCAGCGCTGCCGTTCATCGCCACGGTGAAGGTGGACCTGGGTCGCAAGACGCACCTCACCGGCATGGGCCTGGACGGCCGGCTCGCCGGCGTGCTCACGGTGAACGAGCGCCCGGGACGCGCCACCACCGGCCAGGGCCAGATCACGGTGAGCGGCACCTACAAGGCCTACGGCCAGAACCTCGCGATCCAGCGCGGCAAGCTGCTCTTCGCCAGCACGCCGATCGACAATCCCGGCCTGGACATCCGCGCGATCCGCAAGCTCAACCCCAACGCCACCATCGACGAAGGCCAGGAAGTGGGCCTACAGATCTCCGGCACCGCACAGCGCCCGGTGCTCACGGTGTTCTCCAATCCGCTGATGGAACAATCCGACGCGCTTTCCTACCTGATCACCGGCAAACCGCTGTCGCAGGTGAAGGGCGGCGAAGGCGACATGCTGGGCGCCGCCGCGCAGGCGCTGGGTTCGGCGGCAGGCAACCTGCTGGCCAAGAGCATCGGCTCGAAGATCGGCGTGGACGACATCGGCGTTTCCAGCAACGAGGCGCTGGGCGGCAACTCCGCGTTCACCGTGGGCAAATACCTCTCGCCGCGACTCTACCTCAGTTATGGCGTAGGTCTTTTCGAACCCGGCGAGGTGATCACCCTGCGCTATCGGCTGAACCATCGCTGGAACTTCGAGGCGCAGAGCGCCACCGAATTCAACCGCGCCAGCTTCAACTACCGCTACGAGCGCTGAACGCACACGCAAGAAAATGCGCGCCATCGTCCTTTTGGCCGAATCGCGCATGACCGAGACACCGCGTGCAACGATTGTCGCGTGATGCACATGGCGATAATCGACGCGCAACCTCCGTTCCATTGTCATCCTCGATGACACACCACTTCCGTTCCATCGTCATCCTCAATGGAGTGCCTCCGATGATCGACCGAACCCCTGCCCGGAACGCCGCGTGCGCGTTGCTCTGCGCCGGTGCCGTGATGCTGGCCGGCTGCAGCCAGTCACCCAATCCGCAGGCCGCGAACCCGGCCGCCGCCGGCACGGCGCCTGCGGCCGCCGGCAGCACCGCGCAACAGTCGGCGCCCTACACCCCGCCCACGGCGGACCAGCTCTACCAGATGGTGGCGCCGATCGCGCTGTTCCCCGACAAGCTGGTGGCGCAGGTGCTCGCCGGTTCGACCTATCCCGACCAGATCACCGCCGCCGACAACATGCTGCAGCAGCAACCGGGCCTGAAAGGCGCGCAACTGGCCAGTGCAGTCGATCCGCAGCCGTGGGATCCCAGCGTCAAGGGCCTGACCCAGTTCCCTTCCGTGCTGGACCAGATGGCGCAGAACATCCAGTGGACCACCGCGCTCGGCGAGACCTACGTCAACGATCCTTCCGACGTGATGAACGCGATCCAGGTGATGCGCGAACGTGCCGCGAGCAAGGGCAGCCTACGCAGCTCGTCGCAGATGCAGGTGGTCAGCCAGGCCGCGGCGGCTCCGTCCGACGAGGAGAGCGTGGCGGACGAGAATGCCCCGCCGGAATATGCCGGCCCCGCCGTGGTCCCGGCGCCGGGGCAGACCATCGAGATCCTGCCGGCGCAGTCCGACACGGTCTACGTGCCGCAATACGATCCGGAGACCGTCTACGGTGAACCGGTGGAGCCCTACCCCGGCTACACCTATGTGCAGCCTTCCGGCTACAGCACCGGCCAGATCGTGGCGACCGGCGCCATCGCCTTCGGCGTGGGCATCGTGGTGGGCGCACTGTTCGAACACCATCACGATGGTGGCCCTGGTCCAGGCCCGAACCCCGGTTGGGGCTGGAACAGCTGGGGCATGAACTGGGGCGGCCGTGGCGGCAGACCGGGCGGCCCGGGCGGTGGCGGCTGGCGACGCCCGGCGGTGGTGCACAACAACACCGTCTACGTTTCGCGTTCCAACACGGTCGTCAACCGCTACACCACCCACAACATCAACAACAGCCGCACGGTCAACTACCTCAACAGCAACAACCGCACGACCACCGGCAACCCGGGCAATCGCGGCTACAGCAACGTCGGCAACCGGCGTGCGGTCAACGGGCGCGCCGCCGGCGCGCCGGCGGCCATGCCGGGACAGGTCGCATCGAAGCCGGCCGCGCAGCCCATGACCATGCCGCATTTCGGTACGCCGGTGCGCGGCGCCGAACCCGCACGCTTCGCACACGGCAGCGCCCCCGCTCAACCGGGGCGGCCGCAGTCGCCGCGCAGCCAGCAGCGTACGGAAAGCCCGAATCCGCCAATGGCCCGTCGCGCACCGCCCGCCCCGGCGGCGCGTGCCCCGCAGGCTGCTCCTCCGGTGCAACGCGCCGTCGCGCACGAAGCGCCCCATGGGGTCGCCCGTCCCCAGCCACACCCCGCGCCCGTGCGCGAAGCACCGCCGCGCCCGGCACCCGTCCACGCCGCCGCCGCACCACGCCCGGTGGAGCACGCCCCGCTGCGCCCTGCCCCGCACCCGGCAGCAGCCCGACCCGAGCCGGCATCGCATGCCAATGCGCACCCGGCGCCGCCCGCGCATCGCGGGAACGGCAAGGCCCAGAGCGAGGACAAGAAGCGCAAAGCCACACAGCAGCACTGAGGTTCTTGCGGCCCGCCATGGCCATGACCATCGCGATGGCGGGCCGCAAGAACCAGCTGTCCCGAGACACCTGCAATGTCGCCCGCCAGGCGCTATCGTGCACGCCTCCCAGACAACGAGGTGGCACCCATGCAACGCACTCGATGGATCCTGGCCGCGGCAATCACCGCCGGACTCTGCGGCTCCCCCGCCTGGTCGGCAACGCCCGCCGCGCACGCCACCGATATCGGCATCGACCTCGCCGGCATCGACCACGCGGTGCAGCCGGGCGACAACTTCTTCGACTACGCCAACGGCAGCTGGCTGAAGACCGCGCAGATCCCGGCCGACCGCTCCAGCACCGGCACCTTCCTGAAGATCTTCGAGCTCACCGAACAGCACACTGCCGACCTGATCAGGAATGCCGGCGCCAGCCATCCCGCCGCCGGCAGCAATGCACGCAAGATCGCCGACTACTACGCGGCATACATGGACGAGGCCGCGATCGCGAAGCACGGCCTCGCACCGCTGAAACCCGAGCTCTCCGCCATCGATGCGATCGCCTCGAAGGACGATCTCGCCCGCGTGCTGGGCAGCCGCCTGCGCGCCGACGTCGACCCGATCAACGCCACCAACTTCAACACCCAGAACCTGTTCGGCCTGTTCGTGACGCAGGGACTGGAAGATCCCTCGCACACCATCGCCTACCTGCTGCAGGGCGGCCTGGCCTTGCCAAGCCGCGAGTACTACCTCTCGAACGACCCGCACATGGCGGCGTTCCGCACCAAGTACCACGCCTACGTGGTGGCGCTGCTGAAGCAAGCCGGCATCGCCGACGCCACGACGAAGGCAGACACCGTGATCGCGCTGGAGACCAGGATCGCCAAGGCCCAGGAAAGCCTGGTCGACAGCCAGGACGTGCACAAGGCGAACAACCTGTGGACGATGGCCGACTTCGCGCAGAAGGCACCGGGCCTCGACTGGACCGCCTACTTCAAGGCCGCGGGACTGGACGGCCAGAAGCAGATCGACGTGTGGCAGCCCTCCGCCACCACCGGCCTTGCCGCGCTGGTGGCCAGCGAACCGCTGGCCGCATGGAAGGACCTGCTCACCTTCCACACGCTCAACGCAGCCGCACCGCTGCTGCCGAAGGCTTACGCCGACCTCAGCTTCGACTTCTACGGCCACACCCTGCAGGGCACGCCCGAACAGCAGCCGCGCTGGAAGCGCGCGGTGGGCGCCACCAACGTCGACCTCGGCGATGCGGTGGGCCAGCTCTACGTCAAGAAGTACTTCCCTGCCTCGTCCAAGGCCGAGGTGCAGCAACTGGTGAAAAACCTGATCGCCGCCTTCGACGAGCGCCTCGATACGCTGAGCTGGATGACCCCGGCCACCCGCGCCAAGGCCAAGGAGAAGCTGGTCACGCTGAAGGTCGGCGTGGGCTATCCCGAGAAATGGCGCGACTATTCGACGCTCGAGGTCAGCGCAGACGATCCGCTGGGCAATCACCTGCGCGCGGTGAAGCACGAGTACGAGCACCAGCTCGCCAAGCTCGGCCAGCCGGTGGACCGCGGCGAGTGGTGGATGACTCCGCAGCTGGTGAACGCGGTGAACCTGCCGCTGCAGAACGCGCTGAACTTCCCCGCCGCGATCCTGCAGGCGCCGTTCTTCGACCCGAAGGCCGACGCCGCCGCGAACTACGGCGCGATCGGCGCCATCATCGGCCACGAGATCAGCCACAGCTTCGACAACACCGGCGCCGACTTCGACGCGCAGGGCAAGCTGGAGAACTGGTGGACGCCGGCCGATGAGGCCCACTTCAAGAGCGCCACCCAGCAGCTGGCCAAGCAATTCGACCAGTACGAGGCGCTGCCCGGCCTGCACGTCGACGGCACGCAGACCCTGGGCGAGGACATCGCCGACGTCTCCGGCCTCACCATTGCGTATCTCGCCTACCACAAGTCGCTGCACGGCAAGCCCGCGCCGGTGATCGACGGCCTCAGCGGCGACCAGCGCTTCTTCCTTGCGTTCGGCCAGGCCTGGCGCTCGAAGATGCGTGACGCCGCGCTGCGCCAGCGCATCGCCACCGACGTGCACGCGCCCGCGCAGTTCCGCGCGCTGACCGTGCGCAACCTCGACGCGTGGTACCCGGCGTTCGACGTCAAGCCCGGCCAGAAGCTGTACCTCGCGCCGGACCAGCGGGTGAAGATCTGGTAGGGACCGCTGGCCACCGGGCCAGGGAGAAAGGGCGCGCTTCACCGGAAGCGCGCCCTTTGCACGCATGCAAAGGATGGTGCGCAGGTCGATCCGGCATGTCGATTCGGCCCCGTTACGTTCGTCGCATCACGGCACAAGCGAAAAGGAGCGGACCATGCAGTTCATGATGTTCGTGGTGGCGGACCCGGCCGCCGAGCCCTATGTCCCGGAGGAGGACAACATCGCCGGATGGGTGGCCGACGTGACAGCCAGCGGCGCACGGATCACGGGCGACCGGCTGCGGCCACCGACCCACGCAACGACCGTGCGCGTGCGGGGCGGCAAGGTGCTGACCAGCGACGGCCCGTTCGCCGAATCGAAGGAATGGATCGCCGGTTTCGACCTGCTCGACTGCGCAAGCCTCGACGAGGCGATTGCCATCGCCTCCCGCCACCCGATGGCCCGCTTCGGCAGCATCGAGTTGCGACCGTTCTGGCCGATCGACGTGAGCGAGGATCCGCGCCCGCGCGCGACCCGTGAAGCGGGCGGATAAGCCCTGCCTGATGACGTGACAGGACCGGAGGCTGCCGCCCCCGTTTCGTCACGCGATGCCCAGGCCCTCGATGCCCGCGATGGCGGCGCCGTCGAAGCCGGCCAGCTCGGCGAAGCGGCGGCCGCGTTCGGCGTAATCGTGGAACTGGTCGAAGCTGGGCGCACCTGGCGACAGCAGTATCACGCCGCCCGCGGGCGTCACCGTGCGCGCCATCGTCACCGCATCGGCGAAATCCTCGGCTTCGCCCAGCGGCAGTCCGGTCTTCGCCTGCCGCAGCGCCAATGCGATGCGCGGGCCGTTGGCGCCTTGCGCCACGACGCGCAGGGCACCGCGATCCTTCGTGGCCCGTACGAAATCCGACCAATCCAGGCCGCGGTCGTGGCCACCCACGATCACCGTGACTTCGCGCCCGGCGAGGCTGTCCAACGCAGCCAGCGTGGCCTGCGGCGTGGTGCTGATCGAGTCGTTGATCCAGTCGACGCCATCGTGCGTACCCAGCGGTTGCAGGCGATGTGGCAGCGGCTTGAACGTGGCCAGCGCGGGTGCCGCGGCGAGCGCGTCCATGCCCAGGTCGGCGAGCGCGGCGAGCGCGGCGCACGCGTTGAGCGCGTTGTGCTCGCCCGGCGCCGCCACCCGCGCGAGCGGGAACACGGCCTGCGTGCCGCGACGGATATGGTCGCCGGCCACGTGCCAGCCCGCGTCGTGGCCGAAGCGCAACAGGCGTGGATGCTGCCGCACCCGTTCCAGCAGTGCCGGTTGCGTGGCGTTGACCAGCAGCGAGCGCGCCACGTCGGCCAGCTTCAGCTTGTCGGCCACATAGCGCTCGCGCGAACCGTGCCAGTCGAGGTGCTCCTCGTACAGGCTGGTGACCACGCCCAGTTCCAGCGGGCCGGCCTCGCCGGTCTGGAAGCTGGAGAGTTCCACCGCCCACAGGTCGGCGGACCGGCCTTGCAGTTCCAGCAGCGGCAAGCCGATGTTGCCGGCCAGCGCGGTGCGCACACCCAGGGCGCGCGCCAGGTGTGCGACGAAGGCGGTGGTGGTGCTCTTGCCCTTGGTGCCGGTGACGGCAACCACGCGTGCGTCCGGGTTGTCCGCGAACCACAGCGCGGTACCCGAGGTGAACACCGTGCCCTGCGCCTGCGCGGTGGTGACCGCGGGCTTGTAGATGGAGATGCCCGGCGACTTCACCACCACGTCATAGGCGCACAGCGCCACCGAACCCGGCTCCTGGCCGTAGACGGTGAGCGCGGCGTCGAACGCGCGCGCCGCGTCGGCTTCGCCTTCGCTGCAATACAGCGCCAGCGGCAGTTGCGGCAGTTGCGCACGGATGGCGCGGATCGCGGCGCGGCCTTCGCGCCCGAAGCCCCACACCGCGACGCGCTTGCCCGCCAGCTCAGCGATGCGCATGACAGCTCGATGCTCGTAGGAGCGGCTTCAGCCGCGACCGTGCCGGCCGGGGGAAGTCGCGGCTGAAGCCGCTCCTACAGCCGCTCCTACAGCCGCTCCTGCAGCCGTTCCCGTTCGGGGCCACGCAGACCACGCTCATGCGCCGATGGCCTTGAGCGCCGCCTGCAGACGCGCCGGCACGCGGTGCTCGGCGGAGGGTTCCAGCCATGGCTCCAGCGCGAGTTGCGACACGTCGAGCTGCGGCAGGATCTCGTCGCGGAAGCGCGCTACCAGCGCGTCCTCCTGCCATTCGGGTCGCCGGCTCAGCGCATACATGGCCGCGCGCGCCTCGGCACCCTCGCCCACGCATTCGAACGGCTTGTGGTCCTGGTATTCCAGCAGCGCGTCGAAGCCCGCGGCCTGCGTCTCGTCGTCCAGCAGGTTGCGGCCGAAGATCGCCAGCAGGCGTGGCTTGGGCAGGAACGGCGCCAGCGCGAGGAACACGAAGTGGCACTTCGGGCACTGCCCGCACCAGCGGTCGGCGGGCTTGGGGCCGAGGATCCTGAAGTTGCGGTTGCAACTGGAAAACGCGTCGAAATACGGCGTGAGCTTCGCGAACGCGCGGGTGATCGCCAGCTCCGGGTACGGGCGCAGCAGCGAGCAGTAGTCGAGGTCGGCGGCCACGTGCGTGTGCAGCCAGTCGCCGAGCAGCTGCTCGAAGGCGTAGCCCTTGCTCCACTGGTGGTTCACCTGCTGGCCTTCGTACTCCAGCGTGGCGGCCGAGGCGGAACGTTCGTTGGCGAAGGCGATCGAGTCGTGGCCATAGAGGATCGCGGCCACGGCGAGGATCGCCGAGTTCACCGCGGTCACCGGGATGTGGCCGTTCCACGCGCCGCGCTGGTTGAGCTCGAACAGCGCCGGCGCCAGCTCGCGCTGGATGTTCAGCGTGGGCAGGCCGGTGCGCCCGGCGCAGGCGGCGATCAGGGCTGAGTTGCCGACCCAGACGGCGGTGGCGTCGCCGCCGATGGACTTGATCGCTTCCACGGCGACGAGGGAATCCTTGCCGCCGCCGATGGGGACGAGAGTGCGCTTGGGCAGGCCGAGCGATGGAGCTTGTCGCGAGGCCGGCCCCTCCCCCCGACCCTCTCCCCGGAGGGGAGAGGGAGAAAGTCGCGGGCTTACTGATTTTGTTTCCGCGCCAAGGCGCGGAAACGTGATACGACCACGCAGGTCGAGGCCGTTGCGGTAGGCGAACTCGGCCAGGCCGTGCAGATACAGCGCGTCGAGCAGGTCGGCGGTGGCGGCGTCGAGCGGGCCGTCGGCGACCTCGATCTTCGGCGGCACACCGGCCTTGTAGTAGCTCACGCCGGCGATCAGGTGCAGCAGCTTCAGCGCGGCGTCGAACGCCGCCTGCCGCTCGTGTGGCAGCGCCGGCGCATGCGGGAAGCGGATGCGCTCCACCATCGGCTCGCCGTCGTCGAAGGCATAGGCCAGCTCGGCCACGCCGTCGGCGTAGCGTGCGTGCAGGAAGCGGAACACCTGGGTCAGGCGGGGTTGGATGGTAGTCGTCACTCTCTCGATACTCCGCTAGCCCTGCTCCCTCTCCCCTCCGGGGAGAGGGTTGGGGTGAGGGGCCGGGCTTGCCAAGGCTTCCAGAATCACCTCCAGCACGCCCTCGATATTCGTCAGTACGTCATTGTCCCAGAAACGCAGCACGCGGTATCCCATGGATTCCAGCTTGCGCGTGCGTGCTTCGTCGTATGCCACCTGCTCGCCATGCTGTGCGCCGTCGAGCTCCACGATCAGGGCTGCGTCCCGACAGAGGAAGTCGGCGATGTAGCGGTCGATCTCGTGCTGGCGGCGGAATTTCCAGCCTTGCAGGTGGCGATTGCGCAGGTGGTACCAAAGTTTTTGTTCGGCGTCGGTTTGGTCAACCCTCAAGCGCCGTGCTCTATTCACGTTCATGCGTTTCATCCTTGAAACCTCGCTTTGTTGGTTAATCCATCGCGAGCACCCGCCCCTCACCCCAACCCTCTCCCCAACGGGGAGAGGGAGAAAAGCGGCATCAGGCGTCGATCACGACTTCCTCGGTTTCACCGCGCAGGTTGTACGGCGAGGACATGACCTTGCCGTAGGCGCCGGCCTGGGCGATCAGGATCACGTCGCCTTCCCGCGGCTCCGGCAGGCGGCGGTCGCTGCCCAGCACGTCGCCGCTCTCGCAGATCGGGCCGACCACCTGGAACAGGCCGGTGGCCGGTTCGTCGAGGCGGCTGAGGTTGGCGATCTCGTGCCAGGCGTCGTACAGCGCGGGGCGGATCAGGCTGTTCATGCCGGTGTCCACGCCGAGGTAGCGCCAGCTGCCCTTGCCCTTGGTCTGGGTGACGCGTGCCAGCAGCACGCCGGCATCGGCGACGAGATAGCGGCCCGGCTCCATCCACAGCTGGTAGTGCGGATAGGCGGCCTTGACCTGGCGCAGCACCGCGTCCAGCGCGGCGATGTCCAGCTTCGTCTCGCCCGGATGCGAGGGCACGCCCAGGCCGCCGCCAATATTGAGGAAGGCGATGCTGCCGATACGCTCGGCGAGGCTGGCGAGCTGGCTGAACACTTCGCCCCAATGCTTCGCATCGAGCACGCCCGAACCCAGGTGCGCGTGCAGGCCGCGCACGGTCACGCCATGCGCGTCGGCATGCCGCAGGAAGGCGTCGAGCTGTTCCAGCGGCAGGCCGAACTTGCTGCCGCTGCCGCCGGTGCGCACCTTCTCGTGGTGGCCGAGGCCGCGGCCGAGATCCACGCGCAGCGCGATCTCGCGGCCACGGAACAGCTCGCCCCAGTGCTCGATCGGATGCAGCGCATCCAGCGTGATGGTGGCGCGGGTGGCAAGGCCGCGTGCGAAGTCCCCGCGCGAGGCGAAGTTCGGCGTGAACAGCAGCGGTGCGCTTTCCGGCACCGCCGCCGACACCGCTTCCAGCTCGCCCGGCGATACGCATTCGAAGGCGAAGCCTTCCGCGGCCAGCGCACGCAGGATCGCCGGGTGCGTGTTCGCCTTCACCGCGTAGTGCAGCCGGTCCACCGCCGCCAGCGACTTCAGCTCGCGCGCCTGGGCACGCACGGTGGGCAGGTGGTAGACGTAGCGCGGCGTGGCCCCGGCGGCGATGTCGAGCAGCCGTTGCCGCTCGCCGTCGCGCCACCACGAGGGCTGCGCCAGCGCCTCGCCGCTGCCGTATAGCGCCTGCCAGCTGGGGCCGAACAGCACGCTATCGTCGGTGCGCAACGCGCCGGCGGCGATCAGCAGCTCGTGCAGGTGCGGCAGCAGGTCGTCTACCACGTCCTCGTCCACCACGAAGGTGAGGTTGAGGTTGTTGGACGACTGCGAGATCAGGTGCACGCGCAGCTGGTCGAACTCGGCCAGCACGCTGGACAGCGTGTGCAGCATCGAGCGCATGCCGCGGCCGACCAGGGTGATCGCGGCGCAGGGCGCGATCACCTTGACCCGGCACACCTTGGCGAGGTCACCGGCCAGCGCGGCGATCGCGTCGGAGTCCAGCAGGTTCTCGGTGGGGTCCAGCGACACGGTGACATTGGTCTCGGCCGAGCCGATCAGGTCCACCGACAGGCCGTGCTGCTTGAATTGCGCGAACACGTCGGCGAGGAAGCCGACCTGCTGCCACATGCCCACCGACTCCATCGACACCAGGGTGATGCCCTTGCGTGCGCTGATCGCCTTCACCGACGGCGCGTGGTCGCGCACCTCGGGGCCGATCACCGTACCTTCCAGCTCGGGACGGTTGGTGTCCTTCACCAGCAGCGGCACACGCGGCTCGCGCAGCGGCGACAGGCAGCGCGGGTGCAGCACCTTGGCGCCGGTGGAGGCGATTTCCTGCGCCTCCTCGTAGTCCAGCTTCTGCAGCAGGCGCGCGCCCGGCACCTGGCGCGGGTTGGCGGTGAACATGCCGGCCACGTCGGTCCAGATCTCCACCCGCGCCGCCTTCAGCAGCGCGCCGAAGTAGGACGCCGAGGTGTCCGAGCCACCGCGGCCCAGCAGCACGGTGCGGCCTTCGCTCTCGCGCGCGATGAAGCCCTGGGTGATGAACACCTCGCCCTGCGCGGCGAGGCGTGCGTTGAGCGCGGGATCGGGCCGCGCCTCGACCATCGCCGACAGCAGGCGGGTGCGTTCGTTCTGGTTCGGCAGCGCGGCCGCGGCGAGGCAGTCGCGCGCATCCAGCCAGCGCGTGGGCAGGCCGCTCTCGCTGAGGAAGGCCGCGCCCAGCGCGCTGGACATCAGTTCGCCGTGCGCCTGCACCAGTGCCGACCAGGCCAGCTCGCCCAGCCGCGCCGGGCCTTCCGCGGCCAGCGCGGCCAGCTCGTCCAGGCGCGCGCCCAGCGTGGCCGGCAGCGGCAGCTGCATATGCGCGAGCAGGTCGTAGTGGCGTTGCGCGATCGCGCCGGCCGCCGCCTTGCGTTTGCCCTGGTCGCCCTCGCCGCACAGCTGTTTCAGCGCGTCGGTGATGCCGGTGAGCGCGGAGACGACCACCAGCACGCGCGCGCCTTCGGCGCGGCGGCTGGCGACCAGCTCGCGGATGTTCTGCCAGCGCGGCAGGGTGGCGACACTGGTGCCGCCGAACTTCATCACGATCCAGGGGGCGTCCGCAGGCAGCGGCGCGGGGGCGTTCGGATTCACGGTGCTCTTGCGTGGTTGGTGGGGAAGCGATCCCGCCAGTGTTGCGCCGCGTCAAAGCGATTGCAAGATCTTTTGCACGCGATTCCGTTTGGACGTCCAGACGTCCACTTTCCGATTCGACCGGCAGCTTGCCGCCGCGCTGCTAGACTGCGCGCTGCCGACCAGGAACCGCCAGCGCATGACTGCCGCGCCATCCGCCCTGCCCACCGTGCTGCGGGCACTGCCCGAGGCGGTCGTGTCGATGGCGGCCGCCCTGCTCACCTTGGCCTGCGCCCAATGGCTCGCGCCCGGCCCCGGCAGCGCGGTAATGGCGGTGGTGCTGAGCCTGTCGCTGGCGCGCAGCCGGCTCGACCGCGGCCACCGCGGCCGGCTGGAAGCGGCCATCGCCCTGCCCGTGGTGGGAGTGGCCGCGACCGGCGTCGGCTGGTTGCTGTTGCACGCGCCGTGGATCGGCGCCGCGGCGTTCACCGTGGGCGTGGCGGCATCGGTGTGGCTGCGCCAGTTCGGCGAGCTGGCGCGACGCGCCAGCCGATTGATTGCCCTGCCCTTCGTGACCGTGCTCACCGTGCCGCACTTGTCCGGCACGCAGCACGGGCGGTTGCCTGCCGCCCTGGTGCCGATACTGGTGGCGCTGCTGGCGCTGGCCTGGGTGTCGCTGCTCGACATGCTGGGCCGGCGCATGGGCTGGCTGGCCGATGAGCGCACGCGCCATGCCGCTGCGCCGGCGCGCGCCCCATCCACCCACGCACGGCTTTCCGCCACCACGCGCATGGCCTTGCAGATGGCGGCGGCGCTGGCGCTCGCCTTCGCCGTGGGCCACCTCGGTTTCGGCCAACACTGGCCGTGGGTGGTGCTGACCGCCTTCATCGTGCACAGCGGCAACCGTGGCCGCCTGGAGGTGGCGTACAAGAGCCTGCTGCGCCTGGCCGGTGCGGCGGGCGGCTGCGTCGCCGCGGCCCTGCTCGCCGCGCCGGCCGGTGCGCACGGCAGCGCGGCGTTGATCCTGCTCGCGCTGTTCCTTGGCACCTGGCTGCGCCAGCTCAACTACGCTTGGTGGGCGCTGTTCGTCACCGTGGCGCTGGCGCTGTTGCAGAACTACGCCGGGCTGCCCGCGGCATCGGCGATGACGCTGCGCCTGGCGGCCATCGCGGCCGGCGCGGCCATCGGCGTGGCCACCGCGTGGCTGGTGCTGCCGGTGCGTTCCAGCGACGTGTTGCGCCGGCGCCTGGCCAACGCGTTGGCCGCGCTGGGCGAGGCGCTGGATCCGGGCGCTGAACAACGCAGCACGATGAGCTTCGTGCATGCACTCGACGATGTGGAATCGCTGGCACCGGCGTTCCGTGCGGCGCGCGTGCTCGGGCTGCGTCAGCCGGCGGACTGGATCGATGCGCTGTCCGCTTGCCGTGCGCCTGCGCTGGCCTTGATCGGGCAAGGCGCCACGCCGGGGAATGTGCGGCGTGCAGTGGGCGCGGCCAGGCAGGCGTTGAAGGAGCCGGATCGGTTGCTCGATGCGTTGAAGACACTGCGCGATGCACTCCCTCTCCCCGCCGGGGAGAGGGTTGGGGTGAGGGGCCGGTCTGGCGAAAGAGCCTGACGAAAGCATTGCGTGGCTTCGATGGGATGCTCTCGCGAGCACCCGCCCCTCATCCCAGCCTTCTCCCCAGAGGGGAGAAGGAGAAGTGTGGTCTTACGCGACAACCACGGGAATCTTGCCAATGCGCGTCTGCCACTCCTTCGGACCCGTCTGGTGCACCGAGGTGCCGGCGGAATCCACGGCAACCGTCACCGGCATGTCCTGCACCTCGAACTCGTAGATCGCTTCCATGCCGAGATCGGCGAAGCCCACGACGCGCGAGGCCTTGATCGCCTTGGACACGAGGTAGGCCGCACCACCCACCGCCATCAGGTACACCGACCGGTGCTTCTTGATCGCCTCGATCGCGGCCGGGCCGCGCTCCGCCTTGCCGACCATGCCGAGCAGGCCGGTCTGCGCCAGCACCTGCTCGGTGAACTTGTCCATGCGGGTGGCGGTGGTGGGACCGGCGGGGCCGACCACTTCGTCGCGCACCGGGTCGACCGGGCCCACGTAGTAGATGAAGCGCCCATTGAAGTCGACCGGCAGTTGCTCGCCCCTGTTGAGCATCTCCACCATGCGCTTGTGCGCGGCGTCGCGGCCGGTAAGCAGCTTGCCGTTGAGCAGCAGCACCTCGCCCGGCTTGAAGCTGGCGACTTCTTCCTTGGTGATGGTGTCGAGGTTCACCCGGCGCGCGTTCTGCGGGTTGTAGGTGAGCTTGGGCCAGTCTTCCAGCGAGGGCGGGTCCAGCGTCGCCGGGCCCGAGCCGTCCAGGGTGAAGTGCGCGTGGCGGGTGGCGGCGCAGTTCGGGATCATCGCCACCGGCAGGTTGGCCGCGTGGGTGGGGTAATCCTTGATCTTCACGTCGAGCACGGTGGTGAGGCCGCCCAGGCCCTGCGCCCCGATGCCCAGCGCGTTGACCTTCTCGTACAGCTCGATGCGCAGTTCCTCGACGCGGTTGCGCGGCCCGCGCGCGATCAGCTCCTGGATGTCGATGTGCTCCATCAGCGATTCCTTCGCCAGCAGCATCGCCTTCTCCGCGGTGCCGCCGATGCCGATGCCGAGCATGCCGGGCGGGCACCAGCCGGCGCCCATGGTCGGCACGGTCTTAAGCACCCAGTCCACGATGGAGTCGGAGGGATTCAGCATCACAAACTTCGACTTCGCCTCCGAGCCGCCGCCCTTGGCGGCCACGATCACCTCGACGGTGTCGCCCGGCACCACCGACACGTTCACCACCGCCGGCGTGTTGTCCTTCGTATTGAGGCGGCGGCCGGCCGGATCGGCCAGCACGCTGGCGCGCAGCTTGTTGTCCGGATGGTTGTAGGCGCGGCGCACGCCCTCGTTGACCATGTCCTCCACGCCCATGCTGGCGTCGTCCCAGCGCACGCCCATGCCGATCTTCAGGAACACGGTGACGATGCCGGTGTCCTGGCACAGCGGGCGATGGCCTTCCGCGGCCATGCGCGAGTTGATCAGGATCTGCGCCATCGCGTCCTTCGCGGCCGGCGATTCCTCGCGCTCCCAGGCGGCGGCGAGGCTCCTGATGTAGTCCACCGGGTGGTAGTAGCTGATGTACTGCAGGGCGTCGGCGACGGACTGGATCAGGTCGGCTTGCTTGATGGCGGTCATGGCGATGGCTTGGGTGTGGAAGAGGGGCGCCGCGGCGGTGAATCCGCAATGCCAACTCCCTATTGTGCCGCAGCCCGTGCGCGCGGCCCAAACCCGCGGCCCCGTCGCGCAATTTCTTGCAGGACTACCGGCGACCAGGGAGCCGCGGTAGGCTCGCACGGCGGCGCAACGCCAGTCGTCAGGGGAGACCGACGACGTCGCTGGGGAAACCCGGATTTCATCTGCACATCTCGACGAAACGCTCTTGCGGATCGACCGGAAGGCGTCGCGGCGACGTGCCGTCGCCCGTGCACGCCCGGACTACTTGCCATCAGGAGGAAGTGCAATGTTCGTGAAGCTGCATCACAAGTCCCTGGCTGGTTGCCTCACCCTGCTGCTGGCGGGCATGGGTGGCACCACACTGGCTGCCGACATGCGGCCCAGCATCGACATGGGCGTGGCCACTTCGAGCCAGCCCGTGCATGTCACGCTGCTGCTGAAGCTGCGCAACGAGACGGCGCTGCAGGATTACATCCGGCAGACCATCACGCCCGGCAGCGCGCATTACCGCCAGTTCCTCAGCACCAGCGAGTTCGCCAGCCAGTACGGCGCCAGCGACGCGGACATCGCGCGGGTGCAGGCGTTCCTGCAACAGCACGGCCTGAGCGGGCAACTGCTGGCCAGCCACCTGGCGATCGAGACCAGCGGCACGCTCGCCCAGTTCGGCGCGATCTTCCAGGCGCCGATCCACGACTACGTCTCGGCCGCCAGCGGCCGGCACTTCCATCGTCCGGCCACGGCGCCGCAGATGCCGACCGCGCTGGCCGACAGCGTGGTTGCCGTCAGCGGCCTCAGCAACGAGCGGCAGTTCCTGTCGCATCGCATCCATGCGCCGCAGCTGCCTGCGGCACCGCAGCGGACGCTCACGCTGCAGGCGCTCAGCAAGAGCACCAGCGGCAATCCCACCGCCACCGGCCAGCCGGGCGACTACACCGTGGGCGACGTGGCCGATCTCTACGACATCAATCCGCTGTACCAGCACGGCATCACCGGCAAGGGCTCGACGGTGGCAATCGTCACCCTGTCGAATTTCTACCCGGCCGACGCGCAGACCTACTGGAGCACCATCGGCCTGGCCACCAAGCCGAACCGCATCACCCAGGTACATGTGGACGGCGGCGGCGCCATCGACGGCGGCAGCGGCGAGACCGCGCTGGACGTGGAACAGTCCGGCGGCATCGCGCCGTACGCGAACATCATCGTGTACGACGCGCCGAACGCCGGCAACGGCTTCATCGATGCGTTCGCCCAGGCGGTGGCCGACAACAAGGCGGACAGCATCTCCACCAGCTGGGGCGCGCCGGAGATCTACAACTTCGCCGCGCTCAACGTGAATGGCGCCAAGGACACCGACACCACCGACGTGGGCGACCTGCGCGCGTTCCACCAGATCCTGCTTGAAGCCGCCGTGCAGGGGCAATCGGTGTTCGCCGCGGCTGGCGACTCGGGCGCCTACGACACCGTGCGCGGGCTGGGCACGGGCACGGGCCCGGGCCAGTACAGCGCGCCGCTGACGGTGGATTCACCTGCCTCCGATCCGTACATCACCGCCGCCGGCGGCACCACGGTGCCGGTGAAGTTCGTGAACTCCGCGGGACAGGTGGTGCTGTCCATCAACCAGGAGAGCGTCTGGGGCTGGGACTACCTGCTGCCCTTCGTGAGCAGCCGCGCCGACGTGTTCTCGGTCGGTGGCGGCGGCGGCGTGAGCGTGTACTGGCAACAGCCGCTCTATCAGGCATTCACGCGCGGCACCCGGCGCAGCGAGAAGCAGCAGTCCCTGGTCTACAACGATCCCGACGCCGGCCCCACCACCCTGCTCAAGCTGCCCGCCAATTTCGGCGGCCGCAACGTTCCCGACATCGCGCTCAATGCGGACCCGGAAACCGGCTACGTCGTGGTATCCACCACCGACGGCGGCGTGATCTCGGAAGGCGGCACCAGCTTCGTGGCGCCCCAGCTCAACGGCATCAGCGCCCTGCTCGCGCAGAGCACCGGCCATCGCGTGGGCTTCTGGAATCCGCAGGTGTACCTGCTGCAGAACATCTTCGGCTACGGCCCGTGGTCGGCCTTCAACAGCGTGCGCGCGGGCGACAACTGGTTCTACTACGGCGCGCCGAACTACACGCCGGGCGCCGGCATCGGCACGCTCGACGTGGCCAACCTCAACCTGTTCCTGGGCGGCCGCTGAGGCCCGCGCCATGGCTTCGCCGGAACAACGGCCGCACCAGCGGCCGTTGTTCCGGTCCGGGAGCGGAAACTCAGAAACGGAATTCGGCAAAGGCCGAGAACATGTCGATGTTCTCGCCGACCTTTTCGTCGTAGATCGATGCGCGACCGTGATAGCGGTCGTAGCTCACGCCAAGGCTGAAGTTCCGGTTGAAGTCGTAGCCGAAGCCGACGCCGGCATACGCGCCGTTGCCGCTGAAGTCCTGCGAGCCGATGCCACTCACGCTCGTGTCGAAGGTGGAGCGGAAGTAGCCCATGCGCGAAGACAGGTACATGCCGTTCGCGAAGTGGTACTTGAAGTTGCCACCCAGCAGCCAGCCCGAAGTCTTCGCGCTGATTCCGTAGACGCCGCCGTAGGGTACATAGGCCATGCCGCTGGCCTTGCCCAGGTCGACATAGCCGCCTTCGGCGCCGAAGCTGAACGCACCGGCATTCCAGTCGTAGCCCAGCCGCACCGCGCCGGCGGTATCCGTCTTGTCGCCGAATCCGCTGTCGTGATAGCGCGACTGACCCAGATTGCCGTTGATGAAAAACGCGCCGTCATCGGCGGCCATCGCCCCGCTCGATGCCGCGGCCAGCAACACGGCCGCAATAGTCATTTGAATACGCTTGTTCATGGCTTCCCTGTTCGATTCTTCATCGCTGCATTCCCGCGGCCCCATGCACGCGGGTCGCGCATTCTCGGCGGGCACCCGCGCACCCTGCAAGCACCGGAAGACACGGGCGGAGACGCGCCCGGCTGCGAAGGTCCACATCCGGAACCGCCGCCGTTCAGCGCCACGCATTCCTATGCCGGCCGCGGCAATGCCACAATGCGCGGATACGGTTGAGGAGATCTCGCATGGCGCCAGCCCAAGCCCACGGTGTGCCGGTCGTTCCGGACAGCGGCATCGTGCCCGAGGCGGCGCGCAACGGCATCGGCATCGCGGTCAACGGCGAGCATTTCGTCCACATCGGCGATCCGCAGATGCCGCTGCTGTGGTACCTGCGCGACGTGCTGTGGCTCACCGGCACCAAGTACGGCGGTGCGCACGGCGAAAACGGCGCCGATCTGGTACTGGTGGACGGCAAGCCGGTCTCTGCGATCACCCAGCCGATGGCCGGGCTCGACGGCAAGCGCATCACCACGGTGGAAGGCCTGACCGCGAACGACGGCACCCTGCACCCGCTGCAGCAGGCCTTCATCGACGAGGACGCGATCGGCTGCGGCTACTGCACGCCGGGCTGGCTGATCGCCGGCGTGGACCTGCTGCAGCGCAAGCCGCAACCCGGCGACGTTGACATCGACCAGTTGTCCAACACCTGCCGCTGCGGCTGCCAGACCCGGGTACGCGCCGCGATCAAGCGCGCCGCCACCGGCAAGGCGGCGCAGGCATGAGCGTGAACACGACCCGCGGCATCGGGCTGTCGCGCCGGCGCTTCCTGCAGATCCTCGCCGGCACCGCGGGTGCGCTGGTGGTGGGCGTGCGCTTCGCCGAGGCTGCCGAGCCGCCGCTGCCGCCGGAATGGCTGGGCGACCACTTCCACGAACTGGGCGCCTACGTGCGCATCGACGCCGAAGGCAACGTGCTGATCGGCGCACGCGACCCCGATACCGGCACCGGCGTCGCCACCGCGCTGCCGATGATCATCGCCGACGAGCTGGACGCCGACTGGAACCGTGTCAGCGTGGTGCAACTGGGCCTCGGCGTCAGCGCCAGCAACAACCAGCCGCAGTGGACCTACGGCCGCCAGCGCGGCGGCACCGGCGACTCCATCCCGGCCGCCTGGGCCGACCTGCGCCAGGCCGGCGCGCTGGCGCGCTGGCTGCTCACCCAGGCCGCCGCGCGCCGCCTTGGCATCGCCGCCGATCGCCTGCGCTGCGAAGCCGGCACGGTGATCGCGCCGGACGGCCGCCGCGTCACCTACGGCAGCCTGGTCGACGACGCCAGCAAGCTCGACCTGCCCAGGCAGGCGCCCGCGCCGAAGTCGCCCGAGCGCTACACCCTGATCGGCAAGCCGGTGGGCGACGTGGACGCACATGCCATCGTCACCGGCCAGGCAAAGTACGCGATCGACCACCACGAGGCCGAGGCGCTGGTCGCCGTGCTGCTGCACTGCCCGTGGCCGGATGGTTCGCTGGCGCGCATCGACACTGCGCCTGCGCTGGCGGTAAAGGGCGTGGTGAAGGTGATGCACCTCAAGCCCGAGCCGGGGCAGCCGCCGGGCCATACCGTGATCGCTCCCGCGGTGGCGGTACTGGCCGAGAACACCTGGGCCGCGCTCGAAGGCCGCGACAAGCTCAAGCTGGAATGGAAGCCCGGCGCCAGCGTCGGCGCCAGCAGCGGCGCGCTGGAGCAGCAGGCCACCAGCCTGCTCGACGGCCAGGCCGCACCCACCACGCGGGTGCGCGACGACGGTGACGTGGACAAGGCCGGCAAGCATGCCGCGCGCCGCTTCGAGGCCAGCTACTACCAGCCCTGGCTGGCGCATGCCTGCCCGGAGCCGATGAACTGCCTCGCGCGCATCGACAAGGACCATGCCCGCCTCGTGGTGCCCAGCCAGGCGCCGCAGCAGGCCTGGGCCGTGGTGCAGCGCCTCACCGGCCTCGCGCCCGACCAGATCGAGATCCGCGTGCCGCGCGTGGGCGGCGGCTACGGTCGCCGCCTCGACCACGACTACGTGGCCGAGGCGGTGATGCTGGCCAAGGCGGTCAACAAGCCCGTGCGCCTGCTGTGGACGCGCGACCAGGACTTCGCCCACGACTGGTATCGCCCGGCCTGCGTGCACAAGATCAGCGCGATCGTCGACGGCAAGCGCAACCTTTCCGCCTGGAACCAGCGCCTCGCCAGCGCCTCCGCGCTCACCGGCCGCGGCGTGCCCGCCGACCGGCTGTGGAGCTCGGAGGTGCTGCCCGACCAGTTGCCCGCCGGACTGGTGCCGAACTACCGCAGCGACTGGTATGCGCTGGAATCCGCCCTGCCGCGCGGCCCGCACCGCGCGATGCCGCACCTCAGCAATGCGTTCGCGGTGGAGAGCTTCGTCGACGAGATCGCGCACCTCATGCGCGAGGATCCGCTGAAGACCCGCCAGCGCCTGATCGGCGAGCCGCGCATGGTCGCGCTGAAGAACGGCGGCACGCTGGACACCGGCCGCCTGCGCAACGTGCTGCAGCTGGTCGCCGACCGCATCGAGTGGAAGAACTGGCTGCGCAGTGTCAACGGCCTCGGCATCGCCTGCTGGTACATGGACGGCGCCTACGTGGCGCACGCCGTCGAGACCTCGCTGCAGGGCGACAAGCTCGGCATCGAGCGCATCGTCTGCGCCGTGGACGTGGGCCGCGTGATCAATCCGCTGGGCCTCGAGGGCCAGATCGCCGGTGCCACGCTGGACGCGCTCTCCACCGCGCTCAACCTCGCCGTCACCTACAAGGACGGCCAGATCCAGCAGCACGACTGGAAGGACTATCCGCTGGCCAGCATGGCCCAGCTGCCCGACAACGTGGAAGTGATAGTCGTCCCCAATGACGGCCTTCCGCCCACCGGCGCCAGCTTCCTCGCCATGCCCACCGTCGCGCCCGCGCTCGCCAACGCGGTGTTCCGCGTCAGTGCGGTGCGCGTGCGGCGGCTGCCGCTGATGAAGGAATTTCTGCGGCTGCAGTAGGAGCCTGCCCGCACCGCTCGGGCGGCTATTTCTCGATCAGCGTGTTCGAGTTGATGTGGTAGCCCGCCAGCAGCGCCTTGTCGCCTTCGAGCTGGTAGTCGAAGCGCTCGGTCGCATCGCCTTCGCTGAAATGCGTGCGGTACGACAGCGAGACAAAGGTGCCTGTAGTGCCGGCATGGACGCTCCAGGCGCCGCGCACGCTGGACTTCACCACACCGAGCTTGCGGTGCACCGCGGCCAGCAGGGCCTGCATGTCCTGCTCGCTGGTCGCCTCGCGCAGGCGATCCGAGGCTCCTGTGTAAATCTGCTGCAGTTGTCCCGCGTCCAGTTGCTGGTGGAACTGCACGACCTGCCTTTCGGCTACCCCCACATCGGCCGACATGGAACACCCGGCCAGCAGGACGGCGAACAACACGGACAGCGGACGATGTGCTGACATCGAACTCCCCCTTCCTTGTTCCGCTGCGTTTGTAGCAGATCGGCAGCACACGCGCAGCACGCGCCTTCATCTCAATGGAACTGGTCGCTGGCCGGCACCCAGGAACTGGCCGAGGTCGCGGGCACGTAGCGCTTCACCACCGGCCCGGTCGGCGGACATCCCGGCGGCAGCGGGCCACCGACGACACGCGCTTCGGCACATTGCACGCTGTTGTCCAGCACGACATGCGCAGGTGTCGCCGCACTCGCCGCGGGCGCGGGCGGCGGCACGCTGGGTACGCTGCCGCCGGGCAGGTCCGGCAGGTTGAGCCGGTCGTAGACCTTCTGCGCCACCGGCGCCGGCGGCGGATCGGCGTTACCGCAGCCCAGGAGCGCCACCGGCACCAGCGGCATCACCTTGCACTTGATGCGGATGCCGCGCGGCAGGTGGAAGGTGTGCTGCAGGGTGGTCTTTTCCGCCGCATGGCGCAGTGCGGTGTCCACCGAACTTTCGCCCTCGGGCGTCCAGTACGGGTCGAAGCGCGTGGCCTTGTAGTTGACGCCGTTGATGTTGTGGCGCATCACCGTGGTGTCGCCGGTCGGCTTGAGCTGGATGAACTCCGGCACCGTGCCCGTGGGTGCCTGGCCGGCGGGCGACGTGCCCGTTGCCGCCGTGCCGGCAGATGGCGTACCCGGCGAGTTGCCCTCGCCCTTGCCGGCGGCGCCCGTGGTGGCCTTGCCCAGGCCGTGCGATGCCGGCGGCCCGTTGCCGTGCGCGGTGGCCGTCTCGATGCCGTTGGTTTCGCCCTGCGGCTCGCCGGGGCGGGCGTTGTCCCTGCCTTGCGGATTCGCGTTCGGCGCCGTGCTGACATCCGGCGCTGTGGTTGCGCCCGCCTTGCCCGGGGCTTCGTCCGTGGCGCTCGTTGCCGCGGGCTCCGACGTCGATGCGTCCGGTGCGCTCGCCGCCGTCGTGCCTTCCACGGGCGACACCGCGACCGGCGCAGGCTGGCTGATCCGGATGAGCGCCTGGTCGTTGGCGATCTCGATCGTGGCCTTGGGCGACGGCGCCACGCTGGGCATGGCAGGCGCCGCCTGCGGGATCGCCGCGAGCGGCTGCTCCGGTGCGGGCACCGGCGCGGGTGCCTGCACTTCCGGCAGGCGCTGCAGCGCGTTTGGCGCGGGCGCGTTCAACCGGGTCTGCAGGCTCACCTGCGGCGCGGCCGGCGCCGGCAGAGGTACGGCCTGCAGCTCGGGCGCAGGCGGCGCCGCGGGCAGGTCCACGTGCACCGGCTGCACGACAGCCGGTGCCGGCGTGTCCGGCGCCACGCGGTCCAGCGCCACGCTGGGCGGCGCGATCACGGGCGGTGCCTGCGGCGGGAGCGTCGGCATGGCCAGCGATGGCGGTGGCGGGATCGGCTGGTTGCCTTCAACCTGTGGAGGACGCACAGGCTGCGGCTGGAATTTCGGTGGCACCGGCGGTCGCAGCACGGGCTTGGGCAGGTTCACCGGCGGCGGCTGGTTCGCCAGCGGCACCGGCTGCAAGCGCGGCGTGGGAGACGGCTGCGGCACGCTGGGTGGCGGCACGGGGGCCGCGACCGCTTTTGCAGGCCGGGCGGCCGCCGCCTGCGCGACGACCGCAGGTGGCCGCGGCAGCTTGCGCACGGCGGTGGCGCTCGTGGTGCGATGCTCACCTGGATTCGCCGCCGCATGCCCCTGATGCGCCGGCCCCGTCTGGCGTGGCGGCTCGCCCTTCGGCGGCGGTGGCGGCGCGAGGTCGGGCAGCTCGATGAAACGCGCCTGCAACTGCGCCGGCGGCTCCTTGCCGGGCGGCGGCGGCTCCCAGGCCGCCCCCAGGATGAAGGCGAACAGAAAGAACACGTGCAACAGCAGGCTGCCCGCGATCGCCAGCACGCGTCGCCACAGCACGCGCGGCCGGGGCCGCCGCTGCGCACGCAGGCCGAGCATGCGCGGGGAGGCGGCCAGCGGCGAGTTCAGCAGCACCTGCGCCGGCCGCTGGGCGCGTTGGCGTGGTGCGTTCGGGTCCCTGGGCAACGGCATGCGGCGAGTGTACCGGGCGCTGCCGCCACTTCATGGTCCCGCCGACTGCTTTGCCTGCTTCGCGCGCTGCTCGCGCAACTCATCGTCCACCGCGCGGATCGGCGTGTCGCTGGGGCAGCCGTCGGCGAGCGGCTTGCCGGCGCGGTACAGCGCGATGCACTCGGACAGCGGCGGTGGCTTCGGTGCGTTCGGGTCGGGTGCCAGCGGCCTGGCCGGCGCCATGTCCATGCGCACGTCGCCGTCCTTCGGCGGCGGCGGCGGCGGCGGGTCGCCGCCGCAACCACCGGCCAGTGCCGCCAGCGAGACCGCGCAATGGATATGGATGCCGCCTGGCAGGTGGAAGGTGTGCTTCACCGTGGTCTTGTCCACGGCCTTCTGCAGCGCGTCGTCGATGCTGTTGGTCGTGCCGTTGCCCCAGTCCTTGTCGAAGCGGGTGGCCTGGTACTTCACCGGGTTGTCGTGCTGCATGATCCGCGTGTCGCCCTGCGGCATGCCCTGCACGTATTCGGGCACGGCCGCACCGTTGGCGGCAGCCGGCAGGATGACCTGGCCGTTGCGGTCGAACAGCCGTGGCGCGGCCACGCTGGCCGCAGGTGCGGGCGCCGGCGCCGGCAATTGCACGCTCAACGCATGCTTCGCCGCGGGCGCGGCGGCGTGCCGCGGCGGCGTACGCGACGGCGGCGGTGGCAGCAACGGCACGGGCGGCGGCGCCTTCGCGGCTGGCGCAGTGGCGGCGGGAATGAAGCGCACCTCGAGCACGTCGGTGGCCGGCGCCGCAGCGCCCAGGCGCAACGACGACGGCGGACGCATCGCCCACCACACCATCAGCGCGAACACCAGATGCAGCAGCACGGTGAGCAGCAACACCAGCCACGCCAGCCGGTGTCCGCGCGAAGGCTCGCGCCGGCGCAGGCGGCGCGACCGCGGAATCGTGGCCATGTCGAGCGCAAGCGAGCCGTCCCGGTCGGAACCGGGCGGCGGCGTGGCGCGGGTTTCGGCCTGCGTGCGGTGGACGATGGGAGTGCCTTTGCGCCGGGAAAGTGGAGAAGTATGGGCGGCGCTGCTTGAACCGTACCCCCAAGACCGCGACGGGCCGCGGCGGTTCCCGCAGCCCTGCCCCGCCGGCGTTGACGCAAGGCTAACCCTGTCGCGACGTACCATCCCATCGTTCCGCCATGACCGCCCCCGCGTCCGCGCCCGGACGACCATGACGGCCCGCCAGTCGCCACGCGCGGCTCTCGTGCGGCGCCGCTCATGCCGATGCGAGTCCGCACTTCTGCAAGAGGAGGGTCGCATCGTGTCCTACAACACGGAAAGCATCCGCAACATCGCGCTCGCCGGCCACGCCGGCAGCGGCAAGACCACGCTGTTCGAGGCCTTGCTGCACGCCGGCGGCGTGATCCAGTCGCAAGGTTCGGTGGAGCGCGGCACCACGCAGTCGGACACCGACGCGCAGGAGAAGGCGCGCGGCCATTCCATCGACAGCTGCATCGCCGGCATCGACCGCGGCGGCTGCCACATCAACCTGATCGACACCGCCGGCTACGACGATTTCCGCGGCGGCACGCTGTCCGCGTTCGCCGCGGTGGAAACCGTGATGGTGGTGGTGAACGCCGTCAACGGCATCGAGCACGGCACGCGCCGCATGATGGAGCACGCGCGCACGCGCGGCCTCGCCCGCGTGCTGGTGGTCAACAAGATCGACTTCGAGGGCGCCCACCTCGGCGCACTGGTGGAGGCGCTGCGCGAAGAGTTCGGCCCCGAATGCCTGCCGGTGAACCTGCCCGCGCAGGGCGGCAAGCGCGTGCTGGACTGCTTCTTCCACACCGAGGGCACTACCGACTTCTCCTCGCTGGCCACCGCGCACCAGCGCATCCTCGACCAGGTGGTGGAGATCAACGAGGCCACCATGGGCGCCTACCTCGACCAGGGCGAGGCCGCGCTGAGCCGCGAACAGCTGCACGACGCCTTCGAGCAGTGCCTGCGCGAAGGACACCTGGTGCCGATCTGCTTCGCCAGTTCACGCAGCGGCGCAGGCGTGACGGAGCTGCTGGACATCGCGGACCGCCTGCTGCCGAATCCCGCGGAAGGCAACCCGCCGCCCTTCCGCAACGGCGAGGACGAGGCGATCACCGTCAACGCCGACCCGGCGCAACACGTGATCGCCGACGTGTTCAAGATCGTCAACGACCCCTTCGTGGGCAAGCTCGGCATCTTCCGCGTGTGGCAGGGCACGGTGCGTCGCGATGCGCAGCTGCTCGTCGACGACGGCCGCAAGCCGTTCCGCGTGGGCCACCTGCTCCGGCCCAACGCGAAGAACCACGTGGAGATCGAGCAGGCGGTGCCCGGCGACATCGCCGCGGTGGCCAAGGTGGAAGAGATCCACTACGACGCCGTGCTGCACGACGCGCACGAGGAGGACCGCATCCACCTCGCGCCGATGCGCTTCCCGCAACCGATGTTCGGCCTCGCGCTGGAACCGAAGCACAAGGGGCAGGAACAGAAGCTGGCGAACGCGCTGGCGCGGCTGGCCGAGGAAGACCCCTGCCTGCGCATGGAGCACCACAAGGAACTCAACGAGACCGTGCTGCGCGGCCTCTCCGAGCTGCACCTCAAGGTGACGCTGGAACGCATGCGCGAACGCTACGGCGTGGAAGTGGTCACCCACCCGCCGCGCATCGCCTACCGCGAGACCATCGCCACGAAGGCGGAAGGCCACCACCGCCACAAGAAGCAGACCGGCGGCGCCGGCCAGTTCGGCGAAGTGTTCCTGCGCGTGGAACCGCTGGATCGCGGCGCCGGCTTCGAGTTCGTCGACGCGGTGAAGGGCGGCGTGATCCCAGGCACCTTCCTGCCCGCGATCGAGAAAGGCGTGCGCCAGGCGATGGAACGCGGCGCGGTGGCCGGCTACCCGCTGCAGGACTTGCGCGTCACCGTCTACGACGGCAAGTACCACCCGGTCGACTCCAAGGAAGTCGCCTTCGTCAGCGCCGGCAAGAAAGCCTTCCTCGACGCCGTGGGCAAGGCGCGCCCCATCGTGCTGGAACCCATCGTGGACGTGGAGGTGGCTATCCCCGAGAGCGACGTCGGCGACGTCACCGGCGGCCTCGCCGGCAAGCGCGCCCGCATCCTCGGCACCGACAGCCGGCGCGGCGGCGAACTGCTGATCAAGGCCCAGGCCCCGCTGGCCGAACTCACCGACTACCCCACCGAACTCAAGGCCATGACCGGCGGCCGCGGCCGCTACAGCTTGGACCTCAGCCACTACGAGCCCGTGCCCGCGCCGGTGCAGAAGCAGCTCAGCGAGGCGTGGCGGCCGAAGCTCGAAGAGGATTAGCGGTCCATGGATGGACCGCTCGCGGATCAACCGCGACCGCGGTTGATCCGTCGGAGCCGGGCCTTGGCCCGGCGAGTCGAAAGCGGGCAGGACAGTCCGCTTTCGACATCAGGCACGCGCTCCTGCTTGAGCTCGGCTCTGATCGGCGAGCCTGCGCCTAGTAATCCCTCGCCCCCAGCAACCCCACCGAATACCCCGCCTTGTGCAGCCGCGACGTAGCCTTGGAACTCAGCACGAGCAACTCGATCAGTCCCACCAGCGGGACGAGCATCAGCACCAGCAGCACGATCCGCCACCAGACCGGGTAGTCCAGGCCGCGGGCGATCTTGTAGATGCCCACCCACGACATGACAAGGCAGGCCAGGAAGGTCAGTGCGGCGATGGGGCCAACCGCGGTGCGCAGCACGGCGGCGAGGAAGTACAGCAGGATCGCGTAGATCACCAGCTTCTGCCCGGAAGCCACGTCGCCCAGCGACGAGCCCGGCTTTTCCCGGTCCTCCACCACGGCACCCGGGCTCTGATACGGATTTTCCATGACTCCCCCTGATCGGTTTTGATGGATATACGGGCAGGCGCAACACCTTGCCACCCAGACCAGCGCACGCAGTGCCCTGCTCCGACCTGCCCGCGATGCAACTGCCCGCCCCGCCCCCTTGCCCCCGCTCACTGGCCAGCCGGGGGCTCCCACAACTCCGCCTTGTTGCCCCCCGGGTCGATAACCCAGCCGAACTTGCCGAATTCCGACTCGTCGACCTTGTCGACGACATTGCAGCCTTCGCTGCGCAGGGCAGCCAGCAAGGCGTGCAGGTCAGCAACCCGGTAGTTGACCATGAAAGGTGCCTGGCTCGGTTCGAAGTAGCCGGTGTCGGCCGCGAACGGATTCCACGCGGTCGTTCCGGTGCCGGACGGGTTGTCGGGCGACGCCCAGCGGAACGCTGCGCCGCCCCATGCCTCGACCGGGACGCCCAAGTGGACCCGATACCACTCGGCCAGAGCCTTCGGATCCCTGGCCTTGAAGAAGATGCCGCCAATGCCGGTAACGCGTTTCATGCAGGGTCCTCAGACGGCGCAAACTTAATTGCCTTCGCCTCATTTGGAAAACCCGTCCATTACCTCGCAGAGCATGCAGTGCAGGCAAGCAGCGGATACCCGACTAGCTCTCGTCGACACCACCCTCCTCATTCTCTTTGGTGATGATCGGCAATGCTGCCATCTCTCGCCTCAAAGCAACGCCAACGCGCTTGTGCTCCGCAAGCTTAGGGACAATGACGTCTTCAAGGTAGTCGATTACTTGTTGCCCGAAAGCACCAAGCTCGGCGGCCCTTTCCTGCACTCTTTTAATGTCCTCTTCATGCTCATTCGCCAGATTCGACAAAGCACCAATTTCTGAAATCAACAGATCTCTAGACTTAAGAAATGCCCGATATGGCGCATGCAACGATATCGCACCATCTTTTCGATCAATATCCACAGACTCGTCTATTTGATTTATTTTTGCCCGCCCACTTCCGTCGGCGCTAGAATTAATAGCCATAGCCATTTGATTTATCTTATTGAAAGCCTTCTGAAGCCCGAAGCGCAAGGAGTTGACGTCATCCGTCAAGCCTTTAACATTTCTAATTGTCTGCAGATGTATCGACAAATTGGAGGCATGCAATTTGATGTTTCCGGAATATCTATCAAAGGCAGTCGAGATAACTGCAAGCTTCATAATTTCCGTCTGTAACGCCAGGGTCTTATTTGTCAAAGCCTGATCTTTGGACTGCTTTTCGAGTTTCTTTTCAACCGCACCCAGCTGACTTTTAACGGCTTTAGCGTCAACCGCAGACATGAAATCCGGCGATGCCGATCTCCTTCTTTTTACCACTTCTCTTTCTTCAAATTTCCTGGTCAGCTCAGCATAGTCACTGCTAATCGGTGAGTCGTTGATCCAATTATCAACCTTCTCTACCACACTCCGAACCACCCGAACGGCCGGAGCAATCCACTTTCCAAGTTCTGCAAAAAATCCCATGTGAATTTCCTTTGTTAGAAAGCCAACACTGAAGTTCAAGCAGCAGCGAAATCCGCCCTGGACATATCCTAAAGCGAACTCAATTCCGAAGTGCACAACGGCTGACGGACGCTCGCGGCCCTTCCCGGCAGCAGCGGCCGTGAAACGGTACTACCGCCCAAAGCCGGCAGTGCGGCAGGGACATACCTCCCAACCCTTACTCAGCCCCCTACAACCTATTCCCCCGCTTGATCGCCAGATACCGCTCGATCAACGCCCCCGACAATTCCGCGCAGCGCACATCCAGCACATTCACCCCTTCCTGCCGCAACGTTTCATGCACCCGTTCGCGCTCGGCGAGGTAGTGCATCGCCGAGGCGCTGCGGATGGTGGTTTCCAGCGTGGCGCCGGTGTCGTGGGCGGCATCGTCTAGCGCCTGCTCGCGCAGGCTGGCCAGCACCACCAGGTGCTGGCGGGAGAGCAGGCTCAGCGCGGCGCGCAGTTCCTTGTCGTCCTCGTCGCGCACGTTGGTGACCACGATCACCAGCGCGCGCCGCCGCTGGTGCAGCTGCAACGCGCCGGCGGCGGCCAGGTAGTCGGTGGCCAGCGGCTGGGCGTGCAGGTCGTAGCCCGCGCCCAGCAGGTGGTCCATGCCGCCGCTGCCCTGCTGCGGCGGCAGCCAGCGCTGCTGTTGGCCGAGGCAGGCCAGCAGGCCCACCGCGTCGCCTTCGCGCAGCGCGATGCCGGCCAGCGCCAGCGAGGCGTTGAGCACGTGGTCGAAGTGCGCCAGCGGGCCGTCCTGCGCCAGCATGCGGCGGCCGCAGTCGAGCATCAGGATCACCTGCTGGTTGGTCTCCTCGCGGTACTCGCGCGAGATCAGCCGGTGGCTGCGCGCGGTGGCCTTCCAGTCGATCTTGCGCAGGCTGTCGCCGACACGGTAGTCGCGCAGCTCCTGGAATTCGGTGCCCTCGCCGCGGCGCCGCTGCAGGCGCGCGCCCACGCTGCGCGAGGCCAGTTCCACGCTGAGCCCTGCCAGTTCGGCCAGCACGGCGAAGTTCGGGTACACCCGCGTGGAGGATGGTTCACCCAGCACGCGCCGCCCATGCCACAGGCGCCACGGCGACGGCAGCAGCGCGTGGCAGCCGCCGAAATGGAACTGGCCGCGCGCGTCGGGCGTGGTGGCGTAGTCCAGCCGCAGCGCGCCGCCCGGCGGCAGCGTCACGCGGCGCGGCATGCCGCGCACCGCCCAGCCGCCCGGATGCAGGTCGTGCAGGTGCAGCGGCTGGCGGCGTCGCGTGGGATTGCGCAGGTGCAGCGCCACCGTCGCCTCCGGCCCCAGCGGCAGCACCGGCGCCAGTTCGCGGCGCAGTTCGGGTGAGGCGGTGCGGCGCAGGCGCCAGGCGTCGAGCACGCCCAGCACCGTCAGCGTGGCACCGGCGGCCAGCCATGCCGACAACGGCAACAGGCCGAGGCTGGCCGACGCGCCGAGCAGCGTCCAGCCCAGCAGCAACCACAGCAGGAATGGTGCAGGCCTCATGGATGCCTCGCAAGACTGCTTCGCTCCAGCGCACGCTGGGATCCGGCGACTTTGAACCTCTGAGGGCAAAGGCACTGGATGACTCGCTGCGCTCGCCCCTTCGGGGCCGCCCTGCGGGCGTTCTGCGCGCAACGCGCTTGTCCGGCTTGCGCCGGAATGACGAGCGGATGGGCGGCGATCCGTGGCGTCTTCATTGCTTCGGCGCGGCCACCTTGTGCAGCAGCGCGCCCAGCACGTCGTCCGGGCGCTGGCGTTCCAGCAGCGCCTCCGGCGCCAGTAGCAGGCGATGGCGCAAGGCGGGCAGCACCACCGAACGCACGTCGTCGGGCACCACGAAATCGCGCCCGTCCAGCGCGGCGCGTGCACGCGCCAGTCGCGCCAGCGCGAGGCCGCCGCGCGGGCCGGCGCCGCCGACCACGCCCGGCCATTCGCGCGTGGCGCGCACGATGCGCACGGCGTAGTCGGTCACCGCCGCGTCCATGCGGATCGCGGCCACGCCGCGCTGCATGGCCAGCAGGCCGGCCTGGTCGATCACCTGCTCCACCCGCGACACGTCGAGGTCGGCGGCCAGCTTGCCGTCCACCACCGCGGCCACCATGCGGCGCTCGTCCTCCAGGCCGGGATAGCCGATCAGCACCTTGACCAGGAAGCGGTCCAGCTGCGCCTCGGGCAGCGCGTAGGTGCCCTCCTGCTCGATCGGGTTCTGCGTGGCGACCACCATGAACGGTGCGGGCAGCGGCATGCGCCGGCCCTCGATGGTGACCTGCCCTTCCTGCATCGCCTCCAGCAGCGCGGCCTGGGTCTTGGCCGGCGCGCGGTTGATCTCGTCGGCCAGCAGCAGGTTGGCGAACACCGGGCCACGGCGCAGGCGGAAGCTTTCGGCCTTGGGGTCGTACACCGCGTGGCCGGTGACGTCGGCCGGCATCAGGTCGGGCGTGAACTGGATGCGCCCGAAGCTGCAGCCCACCGCCGCGGCCAGCGCGCGCACCAGCAGGGTCTTGCCCAGCCCGGGCACGCCCTCGACCAGCACGTGGCCGGCGGCCAGCAGCGCCAGCAGCGTCTGTTCGAACACCTCGGGCTGGCCGATGAAGGCGCGCCCCACTTGGTCGCGCAAGGCGCGGGCGCGCTCGCCCAGCTCGGCTATCGGCATCGGCGTCGAAACGGCCGGCGCGGCGGCCGAGACGGCAAGGGTTTCGGTGGTCATGGGCGGCTCCTGAGTCGCGCCAGGGTGATGAGGGAGGCACGGAACGCCTGCGCGTTCGCGGGTGACTGGAAGGCCTGCACGACCTGCGCGGCGGCTAGCCCGCTGCGTTCGGCGAGGCGCCCGTACAGGGCTTCGCCGTTGAGGCGCGCACAAGCGGGATCGCGCCGGCGCAAGCGCGCCAGCACGGCCTGACAGGCCAGCTGGTGCAGGCTGCGGCCGCCGTCGCGGCGGTAGAGGAACTCGCCGGCGGCCTGCACGTGTTCGAGCAACGCGCGCCTGTGCGGAGCAGGCGCGGGCATCAGTGGACCGAAGCGTGCGCCGCGCATCGCCATCCATGCCGCCAGCAGCAGCGCCAGCGCCAGCAGGGCGGGCCAGCCCTGCGTCGCCAGCAGTTTCAGGAAGGGCTGGCCGTCCAGCGCATAGACCAGGTAGATCTGGCCGCGGCCGCGGTTCGGCGCCAGCAGGCGCCAGGCGAAACGCTGCGCCTCGACCTGCTTCAGCTGCAGCCGTTCCAGCGGGGCAAGGCTGGCGAGCAGGCTGACGTGGCCGCGACCGACGGCGCTGCGCGCGAACAGGTAGCCGTCGCCCGCGTCGCCGATCGCCGCGTCCACCGTCTGCACGACTGCAGGTTTCAGCCGGAAGCGCAGGCCGCACAAGCTGGCAGCCATTTTCTCGTCGCCGAGGCGGTTGCAGCCGAAGCCGCCCGGACGTGGATCGAGCAGGTCCAGCGCCGCAAACACAGGCGCGCGCGCACCTGCGTCGGGCACCAGCAGCAGATGGCCACCCCGCCGTACCCAGCTGGCCAGCCGTGCGGCGGTTTCCGCATCGATGCGTCCCGCATCGGCACCCACCAGCACGGTATCGCCCGGCTGCAGCGGCGCCTGGCCCGGATCCAGCGTGGTCAGCGACGCCGCCGGTTCGCCCACGTTCCGCAGCACCTGCTCGAGCGCGAAGAACGGATTGGTCTGCGCCATGCCGCTGGGCGGGACCGGTTCCACCACGTCGCGCCGCTGGAAGGTGGCGAGGAACACGCCCGCGAGCAGCGCAACGCCCAGCAGCACCAGTACGGCGACGAGCAGGCCGCGATGCTTCATGCGGCGGTCTCCGGCTGCAGGGGCCAGCCATCGAGCAGCCGCTCGAACGCGACCTGGTCGGGGTAGCGACCGGCGTAGGCGGCGAACTGCCAGGTGCGCACGATCGCGGCGACGCGCCGCGTGCGCGCCGGGTCGTCCAGCGCGGTGGCGTGGCGCAGCCAGTCCGCCTCGGTGGCGTCGACCGCGAACGGCAGCTGCAGCTGCTGCGCGATGCGCTCCGCGCAGCAGCGGTAGAGCAGCGCCAAGGCCTCACGCCGGTGCTGCGCCTGCCACAGTTCGCGGGCGGCGCCGACCACGTCGCGTGGCAGCGCTTCGGGCGTCGCGTCCACCGTCGTCGACAGCTTCGCTTCGAACGACGGCAGCGGCGACTGCTCGCGCAAGCCGCCGCTCCAGCGCCACGCAAACCAGGCCAGCGCCGCGACCACCGCCGCCAGCGCCAGCCACAACAAGGCGTTGAGCACGCCGGAGAGCAAGCGCAGCGGCGCCATGCCCATATTCACCGGCTGCGCGGGCCGGCTGGTGTACTTCAACTCCCAGCGACGCACGTGGCGCTCGCCGCCGAAACGCGGATCGCGATACACCTGCGCCGCGGCCGCCGCGAAGCGCTGGTCGCCGTCGTCCAGCGGCTGCCGGAACACTTGTTGCGGCGTGCTCACCGGCGCTGCCTTTGGCGTCGGCGTCGCGGCATGGCCGGCCAGCGGCAAGCCGAGGCACAGCAGCAGGCACAGCAGCTTGCCCAGATCCTGCAAGCGCGCGCGCAGGCGGCGGAACGCGAGGTCGATGTCCCAGGCTTCCAGTTCGGTGCGGCGATTGAGGTACAGCGCGAAGCCGCAGGCCACGTACAGCGGCTCGACCACGCTCATCGCGAGGTAGTCCACGGCGGACGCCGCCAGCGTCCAGGCGGTGGCGGCGCCGTGCACGTCGTGGCGGAAGAAATCGGCGAACGAGGCCGGCCACCACTCCTGCGGCAGCAGCCACAGCGCCAACAGCCACGCGCTGAGGAACAGCACCAGCTCGAATTGCAGGCAGCCCCACGCGAGCAGGCTGGCTTCGCCCACCAACTTGCGCCGCAACACCTTCCAGCGCGCGACGCGCTGCCGGCGCGGCGCGCCTTCGAGCAGTTCCAGCGGCAGGCGCAGCGCGCGGTGGCTGTCGATGCGCAGCCAGCTCAGTCCGGCCATGGTCGGCCCCCACGGCAACGCACGCTGGCCGCGCAGGCTCTCGCGCCAGCGCGGCGCGCGATCGAACACGGCGCGCGAGAGCACGTACAGCGGCACGCGGTCGAACAGCGGCTTCAGCCACCACACCAGCAGCAGGCCCAGCCACGGCAGGCCCAGCAGCAGGCCCAGCGCGTTGCACAGCACGAACAGCGGCACGCTGAAGGCGAACCACGCCGGCCACACGGCGCCGGCATTCGCGCGCAGCATCGCGGCGCCCAGGTCGAGGGCTTCGCGCGACTCGCGCGGGCGCAGCACCACGCTGATCCGCTCAAGCTCCATGCTGGCCCGCCCTGCCGCCGAAACCCAGCCAGGCCAGCACCAGCAGCCAGGCCAGCGCGGCGCTGCCGAAACGCAGCGCGTCGGGCAGCGCCGCCTGCGACGACCAGTAGGCCTCGATGCATGCGGCCACCACCAGCATCGCGAAAGCGCCCAGCGCCAGCTTCGCGCCGATCCAGCCGGCCTCCACCAGCGCCGGTCCGCGCCGCCGCCGACCGGGTGCGAGCAGGGTCAGCCCCAGCTGCAGGCCGGCGCCGCCGGCGATCACCAGCGCGCTCAGCTCGAACGCAGAATGCGTCACCACGAAGCGCCAGAACGGGCCACCGTAGCCGATCGCGGTGAGATGGCCGGCCACGCCGCCGATGAGGATGCCGTTGGCGCCCAGCACATAGATCGCACCCACGCCGAACAGCAGGCCCGAGGCGAAGGTGCGGAAGGCGATGCTGACGTTGTTGAATACGTAGAAGCCGAACATCTGCAGGTTGGTGCCGCTGCTGCGGCCCAGGTGCGGATTGGCGGGATCGTACATGCGCTCGAACTCGGCCAGCCGCGCGCTGCTGAACAGCGTGTGCGCCAACTCCGGATGTATCTGCAGCCAGGCCAGCAGCAGCAGCGCCGGCACGTAGAACAGCGCCGCCGCGAGCGCCATGCAACGCCACTGCGCGCGCACCAGGCGCGGGAAGTCGGCGACCAGGAAACTGGCGGCGCGATGCCAGCGCGGTGGCGGCGGCCGGTACAGCACGCGATGCCCGCGCTGCACCAGCAACTGCAAGCGCTCGGTGACCTCGTGGCTGTAGCCGCGCCAGCGCGCCAGCGCGAGGTGATGGCAGACACGCCGGTACGCGGCCGGGAAATCCAGCGCCTGCTCGCGGCGCATGCCGCGCTTCGGCTGGCGGTCGAGCTCGCCCAGCCAGGCCTGCAGGCTGTCCCACTCCTGCGCGTGCAGGGCCACGAAGCGCTCCTGTTTCATGGGCGCCCCAGCAAGCCGTTGGCGTAGCCGAGCAGGCGCCTCACCGCGGCGGTGTCGCGGCAGCCGGTCAGCGGTTCCAGCAGGTTCGCCAGTTCCTCCTGGCGCTGCGGGGTGAGCCGGTCCGCACGTTCGGCGAAGTCCACCAGCGCCGCCTGCTCCTCGGGGGCCAGCGGCACGTGCAACGGCTGCGCCGGTGCGGCGGCCACCTGGTGGCCGATCGGCGGCTCCTTCGCGTACACCACCATCGTGCCCGCCACGATGTCGCCGAGCCGGCGTGCGCAGGGATCGACCAGGGTGCTGATCAGGCCCACGCCGTACACGCCCGGCAGCGCATCCACCACGCGCAGCAGGTTGCGCGTCACCGAGGGCAGCCAGGTCACCGGCGTGCCATCCAGGTTGACCACGCGCAGGCCCAGCGCCCGCTTGCCCAGGCTCTGCCCGTCCAGCCACAGCTCGCAGATCACCCAGTACGCCCACAGCAGGGCGAACATCAGCAGCATCGCCAGCCCGCGACCGCCGGTGCCGAGCAGCGACAGCGGCGCCATCCCCAGCATCAGCAGCACGAGGCGGATGACCGTGTCGATCATCCACGCCTGCGCGCGCGGCAACGGGCCGACCGCACGCAGGCGCAACGAGATGCCTTCGGGCGTCTCGATCTCGCGGACGGAGTCCAGCATCAAAGGTCGACGACGATGGTGTCGGCGATCAGGTCATGCAGGCAGCGTCGTTCCTTGCCGAAGATCAGCAGCGGATCGATCAGGCCGACGAAGCGTCCCACCAGCGGGATCATGCCGAGCAGCACGACCGGCACCACGCGCAGGAAGATGTACCGGAGCAGCCCCATGCGGCTGCCGTCGGTACGCACGATCGCGATGTCCAGCATCCGCTTGCCGATGGTCTGGCCGCTCTGGTGCACCATCACGCAGTTGACCACGAACACGCCAAGCATCAGCAGGAAGCCGAGGAAGATCAGCATGCCGGCGGTATGCGGCGCCGGAAATCCCTGCCGGACCGCGTTGTAATACATCACGCCCGCCCCCACGAACAGACCGAGCCAGGGCAGGTTGATCAGGCCATCGAGGATCGCCGCGCCGAGGCGTTTGCCGCGGCTGGCCTTGCGGCTTTCCAGGTCGTCGGCGTAGTTGCCGCCCACATCCTCCACCACCGCGGCTGGCGCGGCGTACGGATTGCTTTCCATCGTCGTCCCCTGTTGCAGTCCCTGGCCACCCGTCCCCATGCCGGGCGTGTCGCGCGAGTATAGGGGCGCATTTTGCCGTCTGGCTAGCAGCGCGGACGACAGGAACTTGCGACGCGAAAAACGGCCGCGACCCGGCTGTCAGCGCTTGGACTTGAGCAGGGTGCCGGTGCAATTCGGCGCACCGCAGAGGCACTTCCACAGCTTCTTCAGGCGCGCGGTATGTGGCACGTCGAGGATGATGCCGTAGTCGTAGGTGAGTTCCTCGCCGGGCTTGATGGCGCGGATCGCCTCGATCATCACCTTGTCGTGGCGCGGGTTGCCGTCGGCGCTCTCCTCCACCACCGCGCGGCAGTTCGGCGCGCAGCTGTGGTTGATCCAGCGCGCGGAGTTGCCCTTGCGGTTGGCGTCGATGATGTAGTCGTCGTTGAGCGTGAACAGGAAGGTGTGGCCGGTTTCGCCGCCGTCGCCGTACATGCCGTCGGCCTCGGCGTGGGTCATCAGCGTGCCCCGGTACTGGATGATCTCTTCACCCTTCCTGATCGGGGCGACGGCGAACACGCCATTGCCATGGATGGGAGAGCGACGGGCGGCGATGCGACGGGTCATGTGGCGGACGACTGTGGTGGTTGGAACCCTGCATGATGCCGCGAGTCCACTTTTGTGGAAACCGCCCGTCTTGCGGAAACCACCCGGCATTGACGCGCGCGCCGCTGCCGGGTCAAGATTCAAACAATCGTTTGAGGAGTGGCCACAATGCGATTGCTCCGCTGTCTCGTGCTCCTTGCCCTCGCCGTCGGCCTTGCGGCCTGCGGTCCGCAACGCAAGAGCGTATTCCCGCCCTCGCTCACCGTGCAGCAGATGCAGGTGCTGCCGAACGGCACGTGGCGCCTCACCGTGCGCATCCAGAACAACAGCTACGGCGGCATGGATTTCAGCGCCATCAATGGCTCGCTGCAGGTGGCCCGCGAGATGCCGGTGCGCCTGCATGCCACGTTCGACCTCGACATCCCCTCCTTCGCCGGCGACGTGACCACCATCGACGTGTTGCCCACGCCCGCGATGGGCAGCGCGCTCGCCGCCGTGGCCGCCAAGGGCAGCGCCGGCTCGCTGGCCTATGCCATCGGCGGCACGATCCACGCCCAGCCTGACCTGGCCGACCACCCGGACAACAAGAACGCGCAGGACTTCCCGTTCCAGCACAACGATTTCCTGTCGCCGGTGCCGGGCATCGCCAACACCTATCGCTAGGCATGTCGCGGCTGAAGCCGCTCCTACGCGCCACTGCGCTGTAGGAGCGGCTTCAGCCGCGACCCGACACAACCCGCAGCCCAGAGGCAACACCATGACGATCTACAAGGCTCCGCTAGCCGACCAGCGCTTCGCCCTCTTCGACCTGCTGGGCGCCGAGGCCATACTCACCAGGCTGCAGGACGGCGCGGAACACGGCCGCGACCTGCTGGACGCGGTGCTGGAAGAAGCGGGCAAGCTCGCCGAGCAGGTGCTGGCGCCCACCAACGCACCCGGCGACGCCGAGGGCTGCCACTACGACAAGGCCACGCAGACGGTGACCACGCCGAAGGGCTTCAAGGAGGCGTTCAAGGCCTTCGCCGAAGGTGGCTGGGCCGGCCTCACCGCGGCGGAGAAGTTCGGCGGCCAGGCACTGCCGGGCGCGATCGGCATCGCCACCACCGAGCTGTTCCAGTCCGGCAACCTGTCGTGGAGCCTGTACCCGCTGCTCAGCGAAGGTGCCTGCCACGCGATGGAACTGCACGGCACCGCCGAGCAGCAGAAGACCTACATGATGCCCATCGTGGCAGGCCGCTGGACCGGCACGATGTGCCTCACCGAACCGCAGGCCGGTTCCGACCTCGGCCTGCTGAAGACGCGCGCCGAACCGAACGCCGACGGCAGCTACGCGATCAGCGGCACCAAGATCTTCATCAGCGCGGGCGAGCACGACCTCGCCGAAAACATCGTGCACCTGGTGCTGGCGCGGCTGCCCGACGCACCGGCCGGCAGCCGCGGCATCTCGATGTTCATCGTGCCGAAGTTCAAGGTGAACGCGGACGGCACGCCAGGCGAGCGCAACAAAGCCTTCGCCGGTGCCATCGAGCACAAGATGGGCATCAAGGGTTCGGCCACCTGCGTGATGAACTTCGACGGCGCGGAAGGCTATTTGATCGGACAACCGCACAAGGGCCTGGCCGCGATGTTCACCATGATGAATGCCGCGCGCCTCTCGGTGGGCGTGCAGGGCCTGGCGCTGGCCGAGCGCGCGTGGCAGAACAGCCTGAACTATGCGCGCGAGCGCCTGCAGGGCCGCGCGCTGTCCGGCTCGAAGTTCCCTGGCAAGGCCGCCGACAACCTGCTGGTGCAACCGGACGTGCGCCGCATGCTGCTCACCCAGCGCGCCTTCGTGGAAGGTTCGCGCGCGCTGCTGCTGTACACCGCGCTGCAGACCGACATCGAGGCGCGCGGCACGGACGAAACACAGCGCCGACAGGCCAGCGAGCTGGTGGCGTTCCTGATCCCGATCGCCAAGGGCGTGGTGACGGAACTCGCCCAGGAATGCACCAAGGAAGCGCTGCAGGTGTACGGCGGCCACGGCTACATCGGCGAGAACGGCATGGAGCAGTTCGTGCGCGACGCGCGCATCATCACGCTGTACGAAGGCACCACCGGTATCCAGGCCGCCGATCTGCTTGGCCGCAAGATCCTCCAGCTGCAGGGCGTCGGCTTCAAGCACTTCGCTGCGGAGATCGGCGCGTTCTGCAAGACGCATGCAGGCGACGCGAAGCTCGCCGCCTTCGTGGCGCCGCTGGGCGCCGCGGTGAAGCAGTGGGGCGAACTCACCCTGCAACTGGCACAGCGCGTGCAGGCCGACCCGGAGGAACTGGGCGCCGCCGCGGTGGATTACCTGTGGTACTCGGGCTACGTCACCCTCGCCTACTTCTGGGCGCGCAGCGTGGCCGCCGCGGAAGCAGGCAGCCAGGGCGAGGCGTTCAAGCGGGCCAAGCGCGACACCGCCGCGTTCTACTTCGCACGCATCCTGCCGCGCACGCTGGCACACAAGGCGGCGCTCGAGGCGGGCGTGGCGACCTTGCCCGACATCGCCTGAGCACGGTTCGCTCCGGCGTCGAAGCGAAGCCCGGCATCCGCCGGGCTTCGCTTTTTCATGCCACGCGCGTACGCGACTGCAGCGTCACCCGTCAGCGCCATCGCAACGGAAAACTGAAAAAACTGAACACAACCGTAGCGATGGATCATCGATATGCGCGGTTTCGCGCCGACATGGGGTAGGTTCGAAAAGGCAGCACACGGCAGGGGGATCCATGAACGGCCGGTGCTGGCGCTGTCACCCGCAACGCCGGCACGCACACCAGGAGAGACATCGATGAACATCCGAACCCCACGAACCGCCGTGCTGGCGGCGAGCATCCTGGCCGTCGGCCTCGCAGGTTGTTCGCAGTACGTGAAGAAGGACGACTTCAACGCCGCCATCCAGCAGCTCCAGCAGAAGCAGCAGGATCAGCAGCAGCAGATCGACGCGATCAAGCAGGAGATGCAGTCGCAGTTCTCCAAGTACGACACGCAGATCACCGCCATGCAGGGCCGCGTCAGCGTGGACACCGTGGCGCACTTCGCCTTCAACAGCGCCGACCTCAACGACCAGGACAAGCCCGCGCTGCAGAACTTCGCCGAAACCATCAGCAAGTACCATCCGAACGTGCTGATCACCGTCGAAGGCTTCGCCGATCCGGCCGGATCGCGCGCCTACAACCGGAAACTCGGCATGGAACGCGCCAAGGCCGTGCGCGATTTCCTGGTCTCGAGCGGCATCAACGCCGAGCAGGTGCGTGCGGTGAGCTATGGCTCGGCCACCAATCGCCAGGTGGTGAAGGGCGCCAGCCACGACCGTGGTGCCGACAATCGCCGCGTCTCGCTGACGGTGGATTCCACCGGTGCCGGCGCCGTGGCCTCGGCAGCGCCGTCGCCCTGACGCAGTTGCCGTCGAACATCGCCCGAATGCAATCGCCCGGCTTCGTCCGGGCATTGCATCGTGACTTCCGGGTCATCCGTGCCTACCGCCGACATGACAGATTGCGCCCAGCCCCGGCCCCGGAACACGACCGATGAAACTGCCCGCGCTGCCCTTCACGGTGACGGACTGGAATGCGCTGCCCGCCACCCGCCATCCCGGCGAAACCGGCGCAGCCCTGTGGCGCACGTTTCAGATCGGCGACCTGCGTGTGCGGCTGGTTGAATACAGCCCCGGCTATCTCGCCGACCATTGGTGCGACCGCGGCCATGTGCTGTACGTGCTCGAGGGCGAGTTGCACAGCGAGCTGCGCGACGGCCGCCGCTTCGTGCTCATGCCGGGCATGAGCTATCAAGTCTCCGATCACGGCGATGCAGCGCACCGCTCGTCCACGCCGACCGGCGCACGCCTCTTCGTGGTCGACTGAGCCCGCGGCTCAGGGCCGGCGCGCCGCCGGCGGCAGCTTCCCGTCCGCGCGTTGCAGATGCAGTCGCAGGATGCGGCGCAGTTCCAGGATCGCCGCCGGCGTCTCCTGCACGCTGTGCCAGGACGGGATCACCACCTCGGAAGCCGCGCCCGCAAGGTGCGCGCTGGCGTAGGGCACCACGCCATCGCTGCTCTGCGCCAGCGGCCCATGCGGCTTGTACAGGCCGATGATCGAGTGGTAGCGCACCCCGGGCGAGATCGGCAGGTTCTCGGTGGCGACGATGAAGGGGTCGGTATCGCTGAGGTTGCCCACGCTGTTGGAGACGTGCAGCGGCGCGCTCTTGCCGCCCTCGTCGCCGAGCAGGTCGGAAATGTTGGCCACTTCCTTGAGCACGCCGAGCGGCAGGCGGATCAGCTCGGCCACCCAGCGGGCCAGGGTGTGCCGCGCCATCGGCGTGCCGCGGTGCGGCGCGGCGAGGAACACCGCCTCGTCCACCTGCGGCATCGGCGAGAACTGCAGGTAGGGCGCCAGCTTCCCGTGCAGGCGTGCACGCTTGGCGGCGGACAGGTTCCTGCCCTCCGGCACCAGGCTCCACAGCTTGTCGCCGCTGGATGACACCAGCAGGCGCGCGAGTACGCCGCCCATGCTGTGCCCCACCAGCATCATGTCGTGCGTGGCCCGCGCGGTGCCGGCGGGATCGAAATGGCGGATGGTGGCATCCAGCGCGCGACGGATCTGCATCAGGTTCACCGCGATCGGCGCGTTGGTGGGGTAGTAGACCTGCCACACTTGGTAGTTGCGACGCAGTGCCTCGTCACCCAGCATCTCGTTCGCCACATTCACCCAGGCTTCGGGGCTGCTGGCCAGGCCATGCAGCATCACCACAGTGAGACGGTTCGGATCCCAGGGCTGCATCAGCAGCACGCGCGGCTCCCTGATGCCGCCACCGCGCCCCAGCAGCGAACGGACCGACTGCATCGCGAAGCCCGAGCGGGCCAGCCACAGGCCGTAGGGCGCGGTGAAATTCGCCCCCAGCGGCACGCTGCGGCTGGCGATGGTGACGCTCGCATCGAGGTAGGGGTCGCGCGCCAGCAGCTGCACCTGCCGCGTGTCCAGCACCTCGTCCAGCGTATGGCCGCCGAACACCAGCACGCCGGTCATCGCCACGTAGCGCGGTTCGCGCCATGGCGCGGCGGGCGCATCCGTCGCGACCGGTGGCGCCACTGCCACGAAATCCGTGCCGAAGCCGTCGCGCCGGTAGACGTTGCGCAGCCCCTTGAAGCGCAGCGTGGAGGCGGGGATGAGTTCCGTGGTGGCGGCGCGCGTGTGCAGGTCGGTATCCGGCCGCAGCACCGTCCAGCCCGCCAGCGCGGTCCGCGTCCAGTCGGTGCTGAGCCGGGGCAGTTCCTGGAACCAGCGTCCCACCACGCGCTCCACCGCATAGTCGTAGAACGCGATCACCTTGGCCTGGCGCTGGTCGAACACGCGCTCGGCGGGCGTGCGCCGGGTATAGAACAGGTAAGCGTAGGCGTAGCGCGCGCACTGCAGGTAGGCGTCCAGTGTGGCGTCGTCCATCATCGGCCCGCGATCGCTGCGCAGCGCGCGCCCCAGCCACAGCTCGGACAGCGCGGAGAGCCGCCGCTCCTCGTCGAGTCCGCTGGCGTGCTCGACGATCTCGGTGCAGCTGCCGAAGGATTTCGTGCACTGCTTCGCGTTCAGCGCCAGCACGTTCAGCGTCTGCACGGTGCTGTCGCTGAACTGCCTGCTGCCGATCACGTCGGCGCGCTGCTCGCTCACCACGTCGCTGGGCTTGAGCCGGCTCACGCCCACCATCGCGCAGGCGTTGAGGCACAGCAGCAGTGCCGGCACGAGAAGCCGCGGCAGCCAGCCATGCCTGATCGGATCGCCCCGCATGCCCTGCCGCCTCCGCGATGGAATCAGGCGCGATTGTAGTCACAGCCGCCAGCGCCCCGTTGTCTTCCCGCGCGCATCGCGGCAGGCTGGCGGTATCCGGCACGGACATGAAGACACGCATGGCGAATCTCCTGCAGGCAACGGGACGGGGCCTGGCATTGCTGCTGGGCGCGCTGCTCGTCTTCGTCTCCGGCGCCTGGGGCGCGCTGGCGCTGTGGTACCAGTTGCCCGGCGGCATCGCGGTGCGCACCCTGGGCTGCGCATTGTGGGTCGCCCTGGTGCTGGCCCTGTTCGCCATCGCCATTTTGCGCCGCACATGGTGGCCGCCGGGCTGCTACGCGCTGCTGTACGCGCTGCTGCTGGCGTGGTGGTCCACCATCGCGCCGAGCAACGACCGCGCCTGGGCCGACGACGTCGCGCGCCTGCTCGGCGGCGAGGTGCACGGCAACGTGGTCACCCTGCACAACGTGCGCGACTTCACCTGGCGCAGCGACGCCGACTACGACGCGCACTGGGAAACGCAAAGCTACGATCTCGACCACCTGGTCTCCGCCGATGCCGTGCTGTCGCACTGGGGCAGCAAGGCGATCGCCCACGCGATGATCTCGTTCGGCTTCGACGACGGCCGCCACCTGGTGTTCTCGGTCGAGATCCGCAAGCGGCGCGGCCAGCAGTTCTCCTCGATAGGCGGCTTCTTCAAGGACTTCGAGGCGATCCTGATCGCCGCGCCGGAGAGCGACCTGATCCGCGTGCGCACCAACGTGCGCGGCGAGGACGACTACCTCTATCCGCTCGCGATCAGCCGCGAGACGATGCGCGCGCTGTTCCTGTCCTATGTGCGCACCGCGAACCGGCTGGCCACCGCCCCCGCGTTCTACAACACCATCACCTCGAACTGCACCACGGTGGTGTACCGCATGGCGCGCCACCTCGACCCCGGCCTGCCGCTGGACGCGCGCCTGCTGTTCACCGGCTACCTGCCCGGCTACCTCTACAAGATCGGCGCGCTCGACCATCGCCGCACGTTGGCCGAATGGAGCGCGCATGCGCGCATCACCGGGCGGGCGCGCGCCAGCCGGCCGGGCGAGGATTTCTCGCGGGCGATACGGGTGCGGGAAGCGCCCTGATCAATCCTGGGCAGGCTGCTCCGCGAGCATGGCCTCGAACATCGGCGGCGGCATCGGCCGGGAGATCAGAAAGCCCTGGAAGGTGTCGCAGCCCTGGGCCATCAGGAAATCCCGCTGCGCGACGGTCTCCACGCCCTCGGCAACCACCTCCAGGTCCAGCCCGCGCCCCATGCCGATGATGGTCTGCGCAACCATCGCGTCGTTGGCATTCTCCGGCAGGCGCGCGACGAAGGCATGGTCGATCTTGAGCTGGTCCAGCGGCAGGCGCGAAAGATAGGCCAGCGAGGAATAGCCGGTGCCGAAGTCGTCCAGCGCGATGCGGATGCCGTGCGCACGCAGGCGGTGCAGCTTGGCGGCGGCCTCGGCCAGGTCGCCCAGGATCGCCGTCTCGGTGATTTCCAGCGTCAGCCGCGCCGGATCGGCGCCTGCCGCGGCGAGCACCCGGCACACACCGTCCACGAAATCCGGCTGGGCGAACTGCCGCGCACTCACGTTGACGGCGAGGGAAAGGTCGCGACAGCGCGGCTGCACGGACCACGCGGCCAGCCGGGCACAGGCCTGCCGCAGCACCCAGTCGCCCAGTGGCAGGACCAGGCCGTTCTCCTCCGCGATGGGTATGAACTGTTCCGGCGATACCTGCTCCCCGCACGGACGGGTCCAGCGCAGCAGCATCTCGGCGCCGATCACGCCGCCCCACCGGTTCACCTGCGCCTGCAGGTGCCATTGCAGCGTTTCATCGGCGATGGCGCGGCGCAGGTCGCCGACCAGTGCCTCGCGGCGCGCCAGCTCGACCTGCATCGCGGGCACGAACCGGCGCACCTGGTCGCGCCCACCGGCCTTGGCGTCGTACATTGCCAGTTCCGCCTCCTTGAGCACCGACTCGGGCGAGTCGCGCCCCGGAACCAGCTCGACCCAGCCGATGCTGGCGGTCACTCCCACCGGCGCGCCGTCGTCCAGCTGGAAAGGCTCGCGCAGGGCCTCGCGCACGCCTTCGGCGCAGTCCCGCACCAGGGTAGAGCGCACCGCCGGATCTTCCGCATGACAGGGCACCAGCAGTGCGAACGTGCCGCCGTTGAAGTGGCTCAGCACGCACTCGTCACCCAGCAGGCCGCGCAGGCGCTGCGCCACGAGCGAAAGCAGGCGGTCACCCGCGGCATGGCCGCGCAGGTCGTTGACCCGCTTGAAGTGATCCAGGTCGATCAGCAACAGGGCGGCTCCTCCCGCGCCGGTTCCGCCCAGCAGATGCTGCAGCCGGCCGTGCAGAAAATGCCGGTTGGGCAGGTCGGTCAACGGGTCGAAGAACGTCATGCGGTCGACGCTCGCATGCGCTTCGCGCTCGCTGGTCAGGTCGATCATGGAGCAGACGAAGTGGCTCACCTGCCCGGCGGCATCCATGACGGCCGATATCGTCGTGCGGACCACCCTGGGCTCGCCCTGCTTGATCCGGATCCAGCGTTCGCCCTGCCAGAAGCCTTCGCGCTGGACCTGTTCCCACAGGCGCTCGTAGAACGCCGGCTCGTGCTGCGGCGAGCGCAGCATCGACGAGTGTTTTCCCATCACTTCGTCGGACCGGAACCCGGTGAGCGCGGTGAACGCCATGTTGACCCGTTGGATCATGCGGTCGGCATCCATCACCATCAACGCCTCCTGGGCCTGGAAAGCCGCCGCTGCGAGGCGCAGCTCACTCTCGGCCTGCTCGCGCCCGGTGATGTCCTGCGCATAGACGAGGGCATATCGCGCGTTGCCATCGTCGTCGTGGAAAATGGAGCAGTCCAGCAGCACCGGGAAACGCCGTCCATCGCGTGCCAGATGCTCGGTCTCCCACATCGCATGCTCCTGCCGGTCGATCTCGAGACGCGCGGCCGCACGCTCGGCGACCAGGTCGGGCGGGTACAGCGCATCCGCCAGCATGCCCACCATCTCCTCCGGCGTATAACCCCGCTCGCGGGCAAAAGTGGGATTGGCCGCGATGATGCGATGGGTGCGCGCGTCGAAGATCACCACGCCGAACGTGGCGTTCTGGAATGCGTGCGCCCAGAGCTGCAGCCGCGCCTCGGTCTGCAGCCGCTCGGTGACATCGCGCGCCACGCTCAGCACGCCGCGTACCGAGCCTTCGGGCGTGTACAGCGGCACCTTGATGATCTCGAACCGGCGGGTCGTATCTTCGCCCGCGTCCACTGGCGACAGATACGTGTGATGCCGACCCAGCCGCATCACCTCCTCGTCCATCACCTGGATCCTGGACGCGAACTCCGCATCGAACAGTTCGTCGCAGCGGTGGCCGATCAGGTCCTTGCGCCCGATGCGGAACAGCTCGACCACGCGGTCGTTGCCGTCGCGATAGATGCCCTCCCGATCCTTGACCCACATCGCGTCCGGGCTGGCGTCGAAGATCGCGCGCAGCTTGCCTTCCTCCTCCCGCAATGCGTACGTGCGGGCCGCCACGGTGCGACGCAGCGCCCATACCCACAGTGCCATCAGCGCGACGAGCGCAAGCACGACCCCCAGCGCGATGCCGATGATGCGCTCGTAATGCTTCTGGATGGATGGCTGCTCCAGCCAGCGCCCGCGCAGTGCCGCGCGCTCGGCCGGCGTGACGAGGGCCATGCCGCGTTCGACCGCCCGCAGCATGGGCGTGTTGCCCTTGCGCACGGCCCGGTGGAAATGGTCGGTGTAGAGCACGAAGGCACGGTAGTAGCGGTCCAGCGCGGAGTAGCGATACAGGTAGAACTCCGCCGGGTATTCGTCCATGCAGAAGACGCGCAGGTCCCCCTGAGTCGCGGCCTGGATGATCTCCCGGTAGCCCGTGTACAGCCGCAGGTCCGTGATGCCCATCGACTGCAGCTTGTCCACGCAGGCGTCGCCGCGTTCCACGCCCACCGGAAAGCCGCGCAGCGCGGACGCATCGCGGATACCGCTGATGCGCCGATCCACGTAGATGCCGATCGACAACGTGGCATAGGGCGCGGAAAAATCGTACAGCGCCTCACGCGATGGCGTGCGGTAGAGCATGTCGATCACGTCCGCACGGCCGGACTGCAGTTCTTTCTGGGCGGTGGCCCAGTCCGTCGGCGCCAGTTCGACCTGGATGCCGGTGTGGGCCTGGAACAGCCGCCACATGTCGACCTCGTAGCCCTGTGGCTTGCCGTCGCTGTCGAGGAACACGAAGGGCGGGTAGTTGTTGTCGCTGACCACGCGGATGTGCGCGGGCGTGGCGGGACCGGACGCAGGCGCAGCCGCGCCCGACGTCGCCGCCAGGCAGCAAACCAGCCAGGCCATGCATGCGGAATTCAATCCGTTCATGCGTATGTCACCATCGCACGGAATCTCCGTTGCGCCGCACAGCAGCGTCACTGATGCCTGTCCGCGCAAGCGGGACCGCCTTATCCGCGCTCGTCGCGCCCCCTGCACATCTGCAACAGCTTACCTATCGGCCGGTGATGCGCGAGTTGAAGCCCCCCTGTCCCCGGAAACCAACTCGAAGCGCACCACGCGCTTCACCGGATCGGCCTCGGCCAGCCGCACCGTCACTTCCTGCCCCAGCGGCAGCGGCAGCGCGGAGGTGACGCGCGCCTCGATCGCGGGATCGCGCAGCATCACCACGCCGCCGTGCGCGGCACCGCCGCCGCCGTGGCCGTTGCCGCGATCCCGGTCCGCGCCGTTGGCCTCGACGATGGCACCCTGGAAAGTCTCGCCCGCGCGCGGCGCCAGCAGCACCGCCTCGACCAGGTCGATCACCTGGCGCTCGTACTGGTGCGCGCGGCGATCGGCCTCCTGCATCAGCTCCGGCAAGGCGGGCAGCGCGGCGCGCACCCAGTCCGGCACCGGCTGGTTCGCACACAACGCCACGCAGACTTCCCCCACGTAGCGGTCCACCAGCCGGCGCAGCGGTGCGGTGGCATGCGCGTATTCCGCCGCCAGCGCGGACTGCACGGGCTGCGCGGGCAACTCGCCGTCGAAGGCCACATAGCCGGCACCGCGCAGCACCGTGGTGCAGGCGGTGAGCATCGCCACGTGGGTATCCTGCGCGGGGTCGAGCGAACGGATGAAACCGGGGTAGCCCTGTGCCGGCGGCCAGGCGATGCCGAGTGCCTGTGCGGTGAGCCTGAGCCGCGCGATCGCCTGCGGATCCGGTGGCGGCAGCGTGCGCAGCAGGCCGACCTTGCCCTTCACCATCAGTTGCGCCGCGGCCATGCCGGTGAGCAGCGAGATCTGCGCGTTCCAGTCCTCGACCGGCTGGCTGACGCGATAGTCCAGCTGCCACTGCCCGTCCGTCACGCTGATCTCCTGCTCGGGCAACGCGAGGCTGATGCCGCCGCGTGCCTGCTCGCCGCGCTGGCGCAGCTCGCCCACCTCGCGCAGCAGCGACCACAGCGGAGCGGCGGTGCCGGCATCGATCTGTTGCTGCACGCCGGCGTAGTCGAGCCGGGCGCGGCTCTTCACGCGTGCGCGGCGCACGTCGACGGCGACGATCTCGCCGCCCGCGTCGAGGTCGATCGTCCACAGCAGCGCGGGGCGCAGCTGGTCCGGCAGCAGCGAGGCGGCACCCTCGGAGAGCGCCAGCGGATGCAGCGGGATGCGCGAATCGGCGCCGTACAGCGTTTCGCCGCGACGATGCGCCTCGGCATCCACCGCATCGCCCGGCGCCACGAATGCGGCCACGTCGGCGATCGCGTAGAACACCCGATAGCCGTCGTCGCGCCGCTCCAGGTGCAGGGCCTGGTCCAGGTCCATCGAGCCGGGCGGATCGATGGTGACCAGCGGAATGCCGGTGCGATCCAGCGCGGGCAGCCGCGGCTGCGAAGCCGCCCGCGCCGCCGCGGTCTCGACCTCGGACGGGAACGCCACGGGCAGTTTCATCTCGCGCTGGATCGCGGCGAGGCCTTGCGCGAGCGTGGCGTCGGCGCCGCTCTGGAGGCGGATGCGGGTGGCGGGCATGAGGCATCCTGGCGGCGGCGCACGAAGGCCGCACTATAGCTGCGATGCCGCCGGCCGGTGCGGCGCACTTCCACCGCGCGCCGCGACGGTGTAGAACCGACGGAGATTTCCGCACCCATGACGATCATGAGCGACTTGTCCCTGCTGGTCCGTCTGGCCGAAGACGACGACGACTTCATCCTTTCCCTGGTGCCTCGTTTCGTGGACTTCCCGCTGCCCGCATGGCGACGCCGGCACGAATGCATCGAGGGTATCCGCGACGACCTGCTGCGTCACCTGGAGGACCAGCCGGCGAACAGTTACCTGTTCGTGGCCGAGGATGCCGACGGTACGCGGGTGGGTTTCATCCATCTGCAGCGCACCGAGGATTTCTTCAACGGCCGCAGCAACTGCCATATCTCCGATCTCGCCGTGGTGCCGGCACACGAGGGCCGCGGCGTGGGCAAGGCGTTGCTGGCGCACGCCGAGCAGTGGGCGCGCGAGCATCAGTGCAAGTTGGTGACGCTGGCGGTATTCCCCGGCAACGAGCGCGCGCGCAAGGTGTACGAGGCGGCGGGCTTCAGCGCGGATCTTTTGCGGCTGGCAAAGCCGGTGCGTTGAAAGCTTCCGGACGTCAGAGCTTCCGACCGTCAAACGGCACGCGCTTGAGCGTGTCCAGCGCCACGCCATCGAGGCAGCGCACATTGATCGCCGCCATCGGCTTGCCGTCCGGGCCGATGCCCAGGCCGTACGGTGCGCAGCCGCAATGCGGGCAGAAGCGATGATCGATCACGTGCTTGTTGAAGCGGTAGCTCGCCATGTCCGTTTCCGGCGTATGCACGTGCAGGCGCTCGCGCGGCACAAACCACAGCAGATAGCCCTTGCGGCTGCAGTGCGAGCAATTGCACTCCACCGCCGCATCGAACCCGCCTTCGACGTCGAACGCGATGCGTCCGCAGTGGCAGCTGCCGTGGTGGGACATGGACGGACTCTGCGGTGGGGTGGCTGGAGTATTTCATGGAGTGGCAGACGCTGCAGTGCCGTTTCGATGAGGAACACGCGAGGTTGTGCCCTCTCCCCAACCCTCTTCCTCGCCCCTCCACGCGGAGAGAGCACAGGGATGTACTCGGCTCTGGGGAGCGAGGAAAACAGGACCAGCCATGGCCCTTCCCCGCGTCCGCGAGCGGGAGAGGGCGCGGACGTGCCAGCGGGTTCGCGCTGTTCAGCGTCCGGTGATACCGAAGGGTTCAGCGCTCCCGGGCGGCGGCCTCTTCGGTGATTTACGCAGAACTGCGTAGATCACGGGCATCACCAGCAGCACCAGCGGCACCTGCACCAGCATGCCGGCGATGATCGCCACCGCCAGCGGCTGCTGCATCTGCGAGCCCTGGCCGACCGCCAGGGCCAGCGGCAGCAGGGTGAGGATCGCGGCGATGGTGGACATCAGGATCGGCCGCATGCGGTGATGGCCGGCATAGCGCAGCGCATCGTGCAGCGGCATGCGCTGCTCGGCCTCGGTCGCCTCGGTGAAGTAGAAGATCGCCAGCTCGGTGACGATGCCCACGATCATTGTCATGCCCATCATCGCCGAGATGTTGAGCTCGATGCCGGTGACCCACAGCCCCACGAACACCGCCGCCAGGGCCAGCAGCGGCGCCACCATGATCGCCAGCGCCACGCGGAAACTCTCGTAGAGGAACAGCAGCAGCGTGAACACCAGCGCGATCGCCGCCAGCATCACGATGCCGAGGTCGTGGAAGGCCATCTGCTGCTGCGCGTACAGGCCGCCCAGCTCGTGGTACATGCTCGCCGGCAGCAGGCCCGGTCTGGCCAATACCTGCTTCACGTCGGCCACGGTGGAACCGAGGTCGCGGCCCACGATGCGCGCGGTCACCGCCACCATGCGCTTGAGGTTGTCGCGATCGATTTCCGGCTGCCCCTGCACCGCCTGGATCGTGGCGAGTCCGGACAGCGGCACCACGTGACCGTCGGCGGTGCGGATCGGCAGAGCCTGCAACTGCTCCAGCTGCGCGCGCGAAGCCGGCGGCAGCCACACGCGCACGCCTATCATCTTCGGTCCCTGCGGCAGTTGCGCGGCCACGTTGCCGGCCACCGCATCCGAGACCTGCTGCGCCACCGCCACCGGGTCGAGCCCGTAGAGGCCGGCCTTGACCGGGTCGACGCGCACGTCCAACGCGTCGCCCGCGGGGTTGATGCCGTTGTGCACTTCGGCCACGCCGTTGACCTTGGCGATTGCCGCGGCCACCTTCTTCGCGGTGGCGGCCAGCTGCGCCTCGTCATCGCCGTAGAGCTTGATCTCGATCGGCTGCGGCACCTCGGTGAGGTCGCCGATCAGGTCTTCCATCAACTGCGCCACGTCCACGTCCAGCCCCGGCACCTGGGCCGCGATCTGCTCGCGGATCTGCTCCATCACATCGGCGGTGGAAGGGCGTGCGCCGTTCTTCAGGCGCACGAAGAAGTCACCGGTGTTCGGCTCGGTGAGGCCGCCGCCGAGCTGCAGGCCGGTGCGCCGCGAATAGGTGTCCACCCAGGGATTGGCGCGGATGATCCGCTCGACCTGCTGCAGCAGGCGGTCGGTCTCGTCCAGCGAGGTGCCGGGCGGCGACAGGTAGTCGAGCGTGAAGCCGCCCTCGTCCATGTCCGGCATGAAGCCGCTGCCCACCTGGCGGTAGGCCAGCACGCCCACCAGCAGCAACGGGATCACGCCGAGCAGGATCAGCACGGGCCGTTGCAGCAGCCGCCCCAGCGTGCGCTCGTAACCGGCGAGCATCCGCTGCGAAAAGCGACCAGGCGGATGCTCCGCCGCATGGCGTTCGTCGATCAGCCACTCGGCCAGCAGCGGCACCGCCACCCAGGTCAGCAGGTACGAGATCACCAGCGCGCTGGCCATGGTCAGCGACAGCGCCTTGAAGAACGCGCCGGTGACGCCGGTGAGGAAGGCCAGTGGCAGGAAGATCACCACCGTGGCCGCGCTGGAGCCGGTGAGCGGGCGGGTGAACTCCCACGCCGCGCCCGCGATGCGCTCACTGATTCTGGACGGCGTGCCCGGCCCGGCGCCGTCGCGCAGCCGGCGCATGATGTGCTCCAGCATCACGATCACGTCGTCGATCAGCAGGCCCACCGCGGCCGCCATGCCGCCCAGCGTCATCATGTTGAAACTCATGTGCAGCAGGTCGAGCAGCAGCACGGTGACGGCCAGCGTGGCCGGCACCACGATCAGCGCCACCAGGATCACCCGCGCGTTGCGCAGGAACACGAACAGCACCAATCCCGCCAGCACGATGCCGATCAGGATCGCGTCGCGTACGCTGCCGGCCGCGCCCAGCACCAGCTGGGTCTGGTCGTACCAGTTGGCGATGTGCAGGCCTTGCGGCGCCTGCTGCTGGTAGTCGGCCAGGCGCTGCTTCACGTCGCGGGCGATCTGCACGCTGTTGCCGTCGGGCTGCTGGAACACCTGCATCAGCACCGCATCGTGGCCGTCGGCGGTGGTGCGCACCCATTGCGGCTCGTGGCTCATGCCCACCGTGGCCACGTCCCTGAGGCGCAGCACGCCGTGCGCGTCGGCGCGCAGCACGATGTCGCCCAGCGCCGCGGCGGTGGCCGGCTGGTTGTCCGCCAGCAGCAGGTAGAGCTTGTAGTGATCCTGCAGCCGGCCCATCGACTGGATGGTGGCGGCGCTCGCCACCGCGTGATCGAGGTCGGCGAGCGTCAGGCCTTGCGCGCGCAGCTTCGCCGCGTCCACGTCCACGTGGAACTCGGCCACGTCGCCGCCCTGCACGTCCACCTGGGCCACGCCGGTGACGCCGGACAGCAGCGGGCGCAGCTGGAACTCGGCGATGTCATGCAGCTGGGTAGGCGTGAGCGTGTCGGAACGCAGGCTGTAGGCGAGTATCGGGAACACCGTGGGATCGAGCCGGATCGCTTCCACGTTCAGGCCGGGCGGCAGGTTGGGCAGCGCCTCGCCGATCGCGGCGTCGACGTCGAGCAGGGCGCGCCCCATGTCCGCGCCCCAGTCGAAGCCGATGTTGATCTCGGCGCTGCCGCGGCTGGTGGTGGAGCGCACCTCGCGCACGCCGCGCACGCGGCGGATCGCCTCCTCCACCGGCCGGGTGACGCTCACCACCATCTGGTCGGCGGGCTGGTCGCCGGCATCCAGCGTCACCCGCACGCGCGGGAACGAGACGTTGGGGAACAGCGAGACCGGCAAGTTGAATGCGCTGGCGATGCCGCCGATGGCGAGGATGAAGGCGAGGAACAGCAGCGAACGCCGGTGCCGGTGCATCCAGCGGGTGACTGTCATCGGTGCGGCAGTCACGGCTTGGGCTCGCTATCGGCCTGGCTATCGCCTTGGCGCACAGCGTCGCCATCGTCTACTTCGTAGGCACCCTGCACGATCACCGGCAGCTTCGCATCGAGTCTGCCGAGCACGCCTACGGTGTCGCCAGCCGGCTGGCGCAGCTGCACGTCCACGCGATGCGCCTTGCCCTGGTCGAGCTGGTACAGGTAATCGCCCTGCCCGTCATGCAGCACGGCGGCGCGCGGCACCGCCCAGGCGGTGTAGTCATCGCTCTGGATGCTGGCCTGCAACGCGGCGCCAGCCACCAGCGTGGCATCGGCAGCGGCGGGAATCTCGGCCTGCACCGGCAGCAGATGGGTCTGCGGATCGATCGCGCGTCCCACCATGCTGAGCTTGCCCTCGAACGCCTTGCCGTCGCCGTACACGCCATGCAACTGCACGGGCATGCCGACGCGCAGCTGCGTGCCGGCGTCGGGCTGGACTCCCAACTCGGCGATCAGCGCATGGGCGGGCATGAAACCCAGCAGCGGCACGTTCGCGGCGAAACGGTCGCCCAGCCCCACCGACAGCGTGGTGACCACACCGTCGTCCGGCGCGGCCACGGTCTCCTGCGCCGCGCCGCCGCCAAGCGCGCGCTGCGCCGCCAGCGCGGCCTGCGCATCGGCCAGCGCCTTGCGCGCCGTGGCGACCTGCGACTGCGTGGCCAGGTGCTGCGCGGCCATCTGCCCGGTGCGTTGCAGCTCGCCGCTGGCCAGGGCCAGCGCCGTCTGCGCCTGCTGCCAGGCGCTGCGCGCCGCCGGGTCGGGCGCGACCGCGAGCAGCGGCTGGCCACGCTTGACCGTCTGTCCCGCGCTCACCTGCAACGCGACCACCTGGCCGCCATGGCCGAGGCTGATCGCCCGCGCGTGATGCGGATCGGCCACCGCGCTGCCCCAGGCCGCCACGCTGTCGTGGAAGCTGCGCTGCACCGGCATCGCCGTGGTGACCTGCGCTACACCCCTGGCGTCGCCGGAGGTGTCATCGTCGCCGCCGCCCTTGCCGCAGGCGGCCAGCAGCAAGGCCGCGACGGCCAGCGCGGCACAGCGCGCGAGCATGGTCTGTTTCATGGTTTGGACGTCCGTTGCATGACGAAATCCGTGCGACCGAGCAGGGCCTCCAGCGCGATCGCGGCGGTGGATCGCGCCTGCTTGAGCGCGATCAGGTCGGTGTCGGCAGCCAGCGCGTTGCTGCGTATCGACAGATACGTGGGCCAGTCGAGCAGGCCTTGCCGCCACGCCCGTTCGGCGGCGCTGCGCGCCGCATCGAGCCGCCGCGCATGCGCGACCTGCGTCGCCTGCCGCGCGTCCAGCGTCTGCAGGTCGGCCGCAAGGCGCTGCATGTCGTTGCGCGTGGCCAGCAGGCGTGCCGCGTAGTCGTCCTTCAACTGCTGGCGGGTGGCCTTCTCGATCGCGATGTTGCCGCGGTTGCGGTCGAACAGCGGCAGGGTGATGCCGAGGCTGAAGCCGCTGGACTTGATGCCGGTGTTGTCGCGTGCGTGATCGAGGCCCAGCGTGATCGCGGGAAACTGGGCGAGGATGGCGCCGCGCAGCCTCGCCTCCTGCGCGCGGTAACCCGCCTGCAGCGCCAACAGGTCGGGCCGCCGCCGCGGCAGGTCGGCCAGCGCCGCCTGCAGCTGCGCGGCGTCGGGATCGGCATGGTAAGGCGCGCCCACCAGATCCAGCGGCGCGCCGGGCGCAAGACCCAGCAACTGGTGCAGGTCGCTTTCGGCCTGGTGCAGGGCCACGGCATTGTCGGCCGCGCGCTGGCGCGCATCGGCCATCGCGTTGAGTCCCGCGCTGGCGCCGTCGTAATCGAGGTTGCCGGCGTTGAGTGCCGCCTGCACCGCCTTGTCCACCGGTGCCAGCGCCTGTTGCTCGGCGTCGAGTTCGGTCTGCTGGGCACGCAGGCTCTGCACCTGGTCGAACAGCAGGCGCGCCTGCGCGATGGTCTGCCACTCTGCCCACAGCAGGTCGAGATTCACCTGTTCGGCCTGCGCGTTCGCCTCGTGCCTGCGCGAAGAACGCAGCAGCAAGGCGCTCACGTCTTCGCTGATGCCGAAGTTGTAGGCCGTGGTGGCGCCGTCGCCGGAATCCTGCGGGAAATCCTCGCCGAAACTCAGCTGTGGATCGGGCAGCAGGCCCGCGGCGAAGGCCTGCGCCCGGGCGATGCCCAGCGCATCGCGCTGCAGCTTGAGGTCGGGGCTGTTCGCCACGGCCAGCATCGCCACCTCGGTGACGTCCAGGCCATCGGCGGGATCGAAACGATGCGTGGCCAGTTCCGGCAGCGGCATCGCACTGGCCGGCACGCTGAGCTGCGCGGCACTGGCGGCGCCTTCGCCCTTGCCCAGCGGCAGGGGGTGATACGTGGCGCAGCCGCACAGCAGCGTCGCCGTGGCGAGCAACGTGGCACGGATGGATGGGCGCGAACGCACGTCGAAGGTCATCGTTACAGCTTGCCGGGGGGCGCTTAGGGCTTTCTTATCATGGCTGCCTGCGACCGCACCGCGGTAAGCTGGATCGGCCACTTCCTTCAGGGGAACCGATCGCCATGACCTCACGCCGTATCGCTGCGCGGCTGAATACCGCGCTGCTCGCCTTCCTGCTCGCCGCCGCCGGCGCCGTGCCGGCCATGGATGCGCCCCAGGCGAAATACCCGGACTACCCCAGCGAGACGCCGGCCAGCTTCAAGCCGGCCACCGCCAGCTTCGACTACGTCGAGCGCGACGTGATGATCCCGATGCGCGACGGCGTGAAGCTCAACACCGTGATCCTGATTCCGAAAGGCGCGAAGCATGCCGGCATCGTGCTCACGCGCACGCCCTACGACGCCCACCAGCTCACCCACAACTTCATGAGCGGCCACCTTGAGCCGCTGCTGCAGGGCTACGACAACGCCGCCGATGTGATCGCGGAGGACGGCTACATCCGCGTGATCCAGGACATCCGCGGCAAGTACGGCTCCGAGGGCGACTACGTGATGAACCGGCCGGTGCACGGCCCGCTCAATCCCACCCCGGTGGACGATGCCACCGACACGTACGACACCATCGACTGGCTGGTGAAGCACATCCCGGAATCGAACGGGCGCGTCGCCACCATCGGCATCTCCTACGACGGTTTCGAGCCGCTGATGTCACTGGTGCATCCGCATCCCGCGCTGAAGGCGGCGGTGCCGATGAACCCGATGGTGGATGGCTGGATGGGCGACGACTGGTTCCACCACGGCGCCTTCCGCGAACAGAACATGAGCTACATCTACGAGCAGGAGGCCAGCCGCGACAACAAGTACAAGTGGTGGACGGATTACCACGACGAGTACGACCTGTTCATGCACTACGGCTCCGCCGGCGCGCTGGGCGAGGCCTACGGCATGCAGCAGCTCGGTTTCTGGAACAAGATCCTCGCCCACCCCGCCTACGACGCGTTCTGGCAGCAGCAGGCGGTGGACAAGGTGCTCGCCGCGCAGCCACTCACCGTGCCGGTGATGCTGGTGCACAGCCTGTGGGACCAGGAGGACATCTACGGTGCGCTGGCCGTCTATCGCGCGATCAAGCCGAAGGACACCAGCGGCGACATGGTGAAGCTGGTGATAGGCCCCTGGCATCACGGCCAGGAGATCGAGGAAGGCAGCTCGCTGGGCGCGATCCGCTTCGGCAGCGACACCGCGAAGTACTTCCGCGAGCACATCCTTCGGCCGTTCCTGGCGCAGTACCTCAAGGATGGCGCGCCGAAGGCGAACCTTGCACCGGTCACCGCCTTCCAGACCGGCACCGACCGCTGGCAGCGGCTGGATCGCTGGCCGCTGGCCTGCGCCAGCGGCTGCCCCGACAAGGACCGCGCGCTGTACCTGGAACCCGGCATGCGACTCGGCTTCGACGCACCCGCGGGCGGCAGCGCCTACGACGAATACGTCTCCGACCCCGCGCACCCGGTGCCGTTCCGCGCGCGGCCGATCCAGCCGATCGGCTACGACAACGGCCTCACCTGGTCCGAATGGCTGGTGGACGACCAGCGCGAAGCCTCCGGCCGCACCGACGTGCTGACCTACGAGACGGCGCCACTGGACAAACCACTGGCCATCACCGGCGTGCCGGTGGTGCACCTGGTGGCCTCCACCAGCGGCACCGACAGCGACTGGGTGGTGAAGCTGATCGACGTCTATCCCGACCAGGTGGCCGAACAACCCGACATGGGCGGCTACCAGCTCGCGGTGGCGATGGACATCTTCCGCGGCCGCTACCGCAACGGCTGGGACAAACCCGAACCGCTCGCATCCAACCAGCCGCTGGCCTACCGCTTCGACCTGCCCGCCACCAACCACGTGTTCCTGCCCGGCCACCGCATCATGGTGCAGGTGCAATCGAGCTGGTTCCCGCTGTACGACCGCAATCCGCAGACCTTCGTGCCCAGCATCTTCGAGGCCAGGCCGTCGGACTACGTGAAAGCCGAACAGCGCATCTACCACTCGCCTGGCGAAGCCAGCTACATCGCGTTGCCGGTGGCGGCGAACTGATCCCGACAATTGAAAAGTACGGCCATGGATGGCCGCCCATTTGATCTTCGCGATCAAGGACGATCGCAAAAGAGTTGAAAAGTGCGGTCATGGATGGCCGCCCGTTTGATCTTCGCGATCAAGGACGATCGCAAAAGCAAACGCCGCGACAGTCACCCGTCGCGGCGCTTTCCTTTCAGGCGCGCATGGCGCCTGGGCAGCCTCAGTTCCTGGGGGCGCCCGCTTCGCTGTCCTCGCGCTCGCCTAGGCGCTGGCCCAGACGGTCGAGGTTGTTCATCGAGATCAGGTGCGCGTAGATCCAGCCGGCAACACCTTCGCGCAGGAACTCCTGGGCGGTCTTCTCGTCCAGTTGGCGCAGCTTCTCCTCGTTGACCACGAACAGGCCGTTGAGGTTGATCACATGGCCATCCGGGTTGTCGGGCGCGCCCTTGCGCATGCTGAGGTTGCGCGGCTCCAGCAGGCCGTGCTTGCGCAGCTGGTCCATGAACCAGCGGGTGCGCGCCACGTGCTGCTGGAACTCGCCGAGGAAACCCACGGCGCGGGTCAGCATTTCGGTGTCGCTGCCGTCCTCGTTGAACAGGCGATCGCCTTCGGCGGTGTTGAAGCCCTCGTAGCCCTCGTCGAGGAACACGGCGAAGTCGTCGCCCTCCTGGCCGGCCGGCTTCTCGGCCAGCACGAACGGATAGCGGCGCACGAAAGCGGGGACGTAGACGTTCGGCGCCCACTGGCCCTGGGCGTCGACGAACAGGTTCTCGTTCTGGCGCAAGCCCAGCAGCGCCACCGGACCGGCAGAGGCCATGTCATTGCCGGCGAACACGATCGGCAGGTCACGCGCGGCCAGGCCGAACTCCACCCCGGTGAGCGGCACCGAATGCGCATCCAGCGCGAACTTCATGTTCGGGATCGGCTTCAGGCGCAGATCCTTGTGCTCGTTGCGGTTGAGCGGCACCGGGCGCTCGTAGAAAAGAACTTCAGCCACGTCATTTACCTCTGCCCCGCCGTGCCGGGGTTGCCACCAGCGGCTTCCCCTCCCAAACCCGGCGTCGGGTCTACAGATGAACGATCACTATATCAGCGCCCGCGTCCGTCCGCGAATCTCCACGTGCAAGACCTATCTGCTTGACCGCAAAGAAATAGCTGTACTTTTGCGATCGTCCCTGATCGCAGGATCACACGGGCGGCCATCCATGGCCGCACTCTTCAAGTTTTGTTCTATGCTGCGGTGCATCCGAGCACCGTTGCATGGCCGCAGCGCTCTTTCTGGTGAGGAAGGACGAACCGCATGCTGATGGAAGTCACGAACCGGGCCGACCTCTGTTCGACCCGCGTGCTGTCACTGGACGCCGCCGGCCGCATCCTGGACTGGATCAGCTGGCAGGATGCCGTGTGCCTCTATGTGCGCGACGCGGTGGCATGGACGCTGGGCGATCCCTGCCTCACGGTGCACGGCGGCCACAACCGTGCGCTGGGTGTGCAGAGCCTGCTTGAGCTGCATCCCATCGTGGCCAGCACCGGCCACTGCCACGAGCATGCGATCGATCCCGCCCCCGCGCTCACCAATAGCGCGCTGTTCGCCCGCGACCGCCACCTGTGCCTGTACTGCGGCGAGCATTTCAATCGCGGCGAGCTGACCCGCGACCACGTGCAGCCGGTGTCGAAGGGCGGCCGCGACGAGTGGGAGAACGTGGTCAGCGCCTGCCTCGCCTGCAATCTCAGGAAAGGCAGCCGCACCCCGCAGCAGGCGCACATGCCGCTGCTGGCCGTGCCCTACCGGCCGAGCTGGGTGGAGCACCTGATCCTGTCCAACCGCAACATCCTGGCCGACCAGATGGAATTCCTGGTCAGCCACCTGCCGCGCGACCGGCGCCAGGCGCTCAGCTGAACCGCTCCGTAGCCGACCGCCCCGGCGCCGCCAGACCGCCGCCCTTGCTCCGCCCGTCCGCTGGTTCAACAATATGCGGATGAAAGATCCTGCTCGCTACCCCCACCTGGCAACCATCGAGGCGCCCGCCGACCTGCGTCGCGTTCCCGACGAGGAACTGCCTGCCGTCGCCGACGAGCTGCGCCAGTACCTGATCGAGTCCGTGGCCAGTTCGGGCGGCCACTTTGGTGCGGGACTGGGCGTGGTGGAGCTTACCGTGGCGCTGCACCACGAGTTCGACACGCCCACCGATCGCCTGGTGTGGGACGTGGGCCACCAGTGCTACCCGCACAAGATCCTCACCGGCCGCCGCGACCGCATCACCACGATCAAGAAGAAGGACGGCCTCGCCCCGTTCCCGCGCCGCGAGGAAAGCGAGTACGACACCTTCGGCGTGGGCCATTCATCCACCTCGATCTCCGCCGCGCTGGGCATGGCCATCGCCAACCAGCGCAAGGGCGACGCGCGCAAGGTGGTGGCGGTGATCGGCGACGGCGCGATGACCGCCGGCATGGCCTTCGAGGCGCTGAACCACGGCGGCGACGTGGAACCGGACATGCTGGTGGTGTTCAACGACAACGGCATGTCGATCAGCGAGAACGTCGGCGCGCTGACCAAGGTGATGTCGCGCGCGCTGGCCAGCCGCCGCTTGAACGCGGTGCGCGAGCGGGCCAAGCGGGCGATCCCCAAGCAGTCCTTCGCCGGCCGCTTCTTCAAGCGCTGGGAGGAGCACGCCAAAGGCATGTTCGTGCCTTCCACGCTGTTCGAGGAACTGGGCTTCCACTACACCGGCCCGATCGACGGCCACAACATCCCGCAGCTGCTGGCCGCGCTGCGCACGGTGAAGAACCTGCCGGGCCCGCAGCTGCTGCACGTGATCACCACCAAGGGCAAGGGCTACGCCCCCGCCGAGCAGGCGCAGATCGAATACCACGCGGTGGGTCCGTTCGACCCCGAGGCCGGCCTGGTGAAGAAGGCCGCGCCCGCCAAACCCACCTACACCGACATCTTCAGCGACTGGCTGTGCGACCAGGCCGCCGCCGACGAGCGTCTGCTGGGCATCACGCCCGCGATGCGCGAAGGCTCCGGCCTGGTGCGCTTCTCGAAGGAATACCCGGAGCGCTACTTCGACGTGGCCATCGCCGAGCAGCACGCGGTGACGCTGGCCGCCGGCATGGCGTGTGAAGGCGCCAAGCCCGTGGTGGCGATCTATTCCACCTTCCTGCAGCGCGCCTACGACCAGGCGATCCACGATGTGGCGCTGCAGAACCTCGACGTCACCTTCGCGATCGACCGCGCCGGCGTGGTCGGCCCGGACGGCGCCACCCATGCGGGCAGCTTCGACCTGTCGTTTCTGCGCTGCCTGCCGAACATGCTGATCATGGCGCCGGCCGACGAGAACGAGTGCCGGCAGATGCTCAGCACCGGCTTCCGGTACGCCGGCCCCGCCGCGATCCGCTATCCGCGCGGCACCGGTCCCGGCATCGCCATCCGGCAGGAACTCGACACCCTGCCGATCGGCAGGGCCGAGCTGCGCCGACGCGGCCGCGGCCTGGCCCTGCTCAGCTTCGGCGCGATGCTGGCACCCGCCGCGGTGATCGCCGGCGAGCTCGATGCCACCCTGGTCAACATGCGCTTCGTGAAGCCGCTGGACGAGGCGCTGCTAGTGGAGCTGGCCAGGACCCACGACGCCTTTGTGACGCTGGAAGACAACGCGATCGCCGGCGGCGCCGGCTCCGCCGTGGCCGAGTGCCTCGCCGCGCACGGCATCGTCAAATCCATCCTCCACCTCGGCCTTCCAGACGTCTATCTGGAACACGGCAGCCGCGAGGAAGTGCTCACCATGGCCGGCCTCGACCTGCCCGGCATCCGCCACGCGATCCACGCGCGCTTCCCGCAGCTGTCCGGCGGCAGCCTCGCCAGCGCGGGCTAGAAGCCCGGCGAGTCACGACGCAGTTATCGACACTGCCGACGCTTCGCCAGTGTCGGAGCACGGCGTGGCCTCGCGCCCATCGGCGGCCGTGTTGCGCCCGGTCATCGCGTCCGCGTCGCCCACGGAGAGCCGCCTGTCCCGACATGCCCCCGCATGCACTCCGGCCCCGCAGCCAAGCCCGGCTACCAGACACGGACAACCCGAATACGGGGGCGCCGCACAGGCCGCCACTGTGGCGGTGCCGGTCCGTGCAGTGGCACGGCAACGAGCCTCAACAACAGACCGCATTCAAATGTCATGCACGCCTGACACCGATCCCGATGGGCCTTTCGCGCATGAATGCCGCTTGATTCACTCGACGAATAATTCACCCTCACCTAACCCTCCGCCCTCTATCAGTGGAGCCGTACCGTTTCGCTGCGCACGCAAATCGGTCGCGAAACGAGACATTCGCAAAGCGGTTCCGATGCCTGCGGCATCACATCGCAAACGGCATATGCCGCCGCTTTCCGCGCCGTCGGAAAATCCACTTTCGAGATGGGAGGTCATCATGAAAACCTCAGTCACCCTGTCAGTCATGGCTTTTGCAGTGGCCACTGCCATGGGCTCGTTCGCCGGCATGGCACAAGCGCAAGACAGGCCGGCCAGCGACCACTCCACCAATCTGGGCCAGGCCGGCAGCGATACCTGGATCACCACCAAGGTGAAAACCGAGCTGGCAACCACCAAGGGAGTCTCCAGCAGCGAAGTTTCCGTCAGCACCGTCGATGGCGTAGTCACCCTCACCGGCGTGCTTCCCACCAAGATCGCAGTGAACAAGGCGGTGGCCGCGGCCAAGAGCATCAAGGGCGTGCAGAGCGTCGACGCCTCGGGCCTGAAGGTGAAGCGACCCACTTCCCAACATGGAGAATCCTGATGAACGAAGACAAGCTGAAGGGCCAGTGGAAACAGCTCCATGGCAAGCTCAAATCCCGCTGGAGCAAGCTGACCGATGACGACATCGGTGTGGCCGACGGCAACGCCGAGTATCTCGTCGGAAAACTGCAGGAACGCTACGGCATTGCCAGGGACGAAGCGATGAAGCAGCTGCGGGACTTCAATTCCGGCCTGTGATTGCAACCATCCACTTCGCGGTGCTGGAGAGGAAGGTGATCCTCGGCCACCCACCACAAAGCCTCTCAAGTTGCAGCATGAACGGGCATAAATCCACGATTGCGGCACCGAAATCCGCATGACGGGCCACGGGAGAAAATCATGCTCTATTACGCAATAGTCTTTCTGGTCATCGCGCTGGTCGCCGGCTTCTTCGGATTTTTCGGCATCGCCGGCCTCGCCGCGAGCATCGCCAAGATCCTGTTCGTCGTCTTCATCATCCTGTTCATCGTGTCGTTGATCTTCGGGCGCCGCCGGCCACTCTGACGAAGGCCGCCACGCCTCGTGATTCGCCGTCCCCCGGGAATCGCGAAAGCCGCCGTCCCCGGTGCGTGCCGGGGACGGCGGCTTTTCTCATGGCGCGATCTTCGCGTTGAAACACGAGGAGCCCGGATCGCACCGCTCGCTTTCTTTGCTGTCTGCGCGCTGTCGACGTCGATCGACGCATCAGGACACGCGGCGCCACTTCAGATCCAGGCCGCACTCGTCCAGGATCAGTCGCCGGCTTTTCTTCCGCCGCTCACCCGGTCGCGCGCTTCCAGATCCTGCGCGGTAAACACCTGCGCATAACCCGCCGCGCGCAGCAGCGCGCGGGCGACGTCGCCCTGGTTCCAGCCGTGCTCGAACAATAGCCAGCCGCCGGCTTCGAGATACGCGGGCGCCCCGGTGACGATGCGGCGGATGTCGTCCAGGCCATCCGCGCCTGACGCCAACGCCGTGGCCGGCTCGTAGCGCAAGTCGCCCCGAGCGAGATGCGGATCGGCTGCCTCGATGTACGGCGGGTTGGAAACAATCAGCGCAAAACGTTCGCCCGCCAGCGGCGCCAGCCAGTCGCCCTGGACGAAACGCACGTTGTCGGTCCCCAGCCGCTGCGCGTTGCGGCGCGCCACCGCCAGTGCGTCCGCGCTCGCATCCGTGGCCAGCACGCGTGCGCGCGTGCGCTCGCTGGCGATCGCCAGTGCGATCGCACCGCTGCCGGTGCCGAGATCGGCCACGTGGGCCACGGCATCGCGCGGCAGGCGCTCCAGCGCCAGTTCCACCAGCAGTTCGGTCTCCGGGCGCGGGATCAAGGTGGCCGGCGTGACCTCCAGCTCCAGCGTCCAGAAGCCGCGCCGCCCTGTGAGATAGGCCACCGGCTCACCGGCTTCGCGGCGCGCGACCAACGCCGCGAATGCCTGTTGCGCCTCAACCGGCAAGGCATCGCCAGCGTGGGCGACCAACCAGCTCCGCGACCTGCCCAGCACGTGCAGCAGGAGGGCCTCGGCGTCGGCGCGCTCGCCCAGGCTTGCCGTGGATTCGTGCAGCGATTGGCGCACCGTGGTCATTGTCGCAGTCTACGCGATGCCCGGGCAGCGACGGCGCCCGGAGTCCGACACATCCGTCGCATCCGGCTTGCGCATACGTTGCCGGACTTCACTCCGAAACCGCCAGCACGCATTCGTCTGCGCCGCAGCTGCTGCAGCAGACAGGAAAGGTCGACAAGCCTCCCGGCGCAATAGCCGGACCCAGCAGGCCTTCCAGCATGCCGCTGAAGAAACCGCAGCCTGAGCGGCCGTCTTCGGTGCACAACGGGCTGTGCCGAATATGCAGCTGCCTCCCCTGCAAGTCGACCTCGGCGAACGCGTGCAGCGCGGGCACGCCGATGGCGGCGAGCGCCGCATCCAGGTCCAGTCCGGTGTCCAGGGCGTACTCGCGCGCGAACAGCCACGCACCTACGCGCTGCCCCGCCAGTTGCAGCGTGGATTCGCGCGCACCGGCGGCGACGGTGCACGCCAGCGCCAGCAGGCGCGGCACGATGCGCGGGTAGTCGTGTTCCAGCGCGGCCAGCGCCTGCTCGACCGCCGCCACATCCGCTTCCAGCGCCGCCACTTCGACGAACGGCGCAGACACCGGCTCTGCCGGCTTGGGGGCGGGTGGCGGCGTGCGCGGTTGGATCGGCGCGAAATCCTCGAACGATTCCGGCGATGACGCCTCCGCCACAGTCTCGGCGGGTGGCGCCGCTGTATCCGCGCCCGCTTCCGCCACACATTCGTCGACGGCTTCCTCCGTCGACGCGGCGACCGGCGCGGGCGACGGTGCCGGCGGCGGCACGTAGCCGCTGGCGACCTTGCGCGTGGCGGCGAAATGCGGGCGCGACTCGCCCTCCACGAAGGATCCGAGCTCGAAGCTGGTCAGGCGCTCGCAACCCTCCAGCGCTGTTCGCAGCGCCCGCTTCCTGAACCACGAACCGCGCACCACCATGGTCAGCAGGATGCCGTGCGGGTCCTGCACCAGGCGCTGCCGCACCAGGGTGAAACCGCAGCTGCCGGCCAACCGGCCGACTTCGATGAGCAGGCCCTCGCGTTGCAGCGCGAGCGCCTGGATTTCCAGCTCGACCATCAGTCCCCCTGTGTGCGATGCCGGTGCGTCGGATTGTGCGCCCATGCTACGACACGGCGGGCCACGCCCGAAAACGACAAGCCCCGCCAAAGCGGGGCTTGTCGGTCCAGCTGACGGGATGGTCAGCGCAGGATCGAGGCCGGATCTTGTTTGGCCTGCAGCGCCGAGCACAGCTCGATCGACTCGGTGGTCTGCGCCAGGCCGCGGGCGATGCCGGCGGCGTCGTCCATGCGCGGCTTGAAGAACGCCTGCAGGCGCTGCGCCTCGGCGGTAGAGCAGCCGCCACCCGCGGCCAGCATCGGCAGGTAACCGCCGGCGAAGCTGCCGGTGCGCTTGAGGATCTGCGGGTAGTGGCCGGTGAACCAGGTCCACATCGCATCGCGCTGGGCTTCGGTGTCTCGGCCGGCACGCAGCAGCGAGGCCATCTCGCCCACCTTGACCGGCTTGCTCAGCGCGAAGTCGCGCACCTGCTCGGTGAGTGCGGGGTCCTCGACGCCGGCCAGGCCGCCCAGGATGCCGTTGCGCAGCGCCGGGTCGCTGGTCTGCGGCAGCTCGGCGATCAGCGCATCCACCGCCCCCTTGCCCTGCGTCTGCACGGCCACGCCCAGCGCGTCGCCGAGCAGGTCGGGGTTGGCAGCGGCGAGGTCGAGGCGACCGGCGGCGTTCTTCTTCAGCGCCGCCTCGCCCTGCTGGAGCAAGGCTGCACGCACCGCGGGCAGCTTGTAGTCGAAGGCCAGCGCACTGGCGAGCGTGCTGCGCAGCAGGGAATCGTCCTCCGACTCGCCCGGCTTGCGCTGGTAGCCCAGCGATTCGAGCTTCGGCAGGTAGGCGGCCTTCACCCAGTCCGCGACACGGGCGCGCTGGGCGTCGGTCTTCGCCACGTGGTGATAGATCCAGCTCACATGTCCCAGCGGGGCGGTGAACACCTGGGGCGTCCTGGATTCGGTGAGCGGCTGCAGCGCGGCGAGCACCTGGCCGGCATCGAGGTCTCCGTGCTGGAAGCTGGCACCGATCGCATCGGCATACGCGAGCTGCTCGGCGTCGCTGAGCTTGGCGACTTCCTTCACCAGTGCGGCAAGCTCGCTCTTGTCGAGGCTGAAGCGGTAGTAGCCGGCGGCGTTCGCGTTCGGCATCACCCAGGTCGGGTTGCTGGCGCCCGCGAGCACCATCGAGCCGGTGGCCTTGTCCAGCATGTCGCAAGTCACCTTGCTGCCGTCGGCGGTGCCGTAGCGCACGCACACCGGCACGCCCCAGATGCGCTGGCTGTCGCCGCGGCTGCCCAGCGGCAGGTAGCGGCTCTGCTTCAGCTCCAGCACGGTCTGGCCATTCTTGTGCTCCAGCTTCGTTTGCACGTAGGGCACGCCCGACTGGTCGAGGAAGCTCTTGAACGCGTGCTTGAACGCGTCGCCCTTGCCCGCCGCGGTGGCGATCGCGCCGACCAGGTCGTCCGCGTCCGCGTTGCCGAACTTGTGCGCCTGGATGTAGGCGCGCATGCCCTTCTGGAAGGTCTGCTCGCCCACGTAGTTCTCGAACATGCCGATCACCGAGGCACCCTTCTGGTAGGTGATACCGTCGAAGGCGGTCTCGATGTCGCCGTTGCCGGTGATCGGCTGGCGGATCTTGCGCGCGCTGACCAGGCTGTCGTTGGCCATCGCGCCTTGCGCGCCGCGCACGCGGTCGAGGTCGGCGCGGTACTCGGGGTGGACTTCCTCGGTGACCTTCTCCTGCATCCAGGTGGCGAAGGCCTCGTTGAGCCAGATGTCGTTCCACCAGGCCAGCGTCACGGTGTCGCCGGTCCACTGGTGGGCCAGCTCGTGCGCGGTGACGTTGAACGAGCCGCGCACGTTGCGTGCCGGCGAATCCTTGTCGAGCAGCAGCAGCCAGTCGCGGAAGGTGACCAGGCCCGCGTTCTCCATCGCGCCGGCGGAGAAGTCCGGCGCGGCGAGCACGTCCAGCTTGTCCCACGGGTAGCCGAAGCCGTAGTAGTTCTCCAATGCATGGATGATGCTCGGCGTCTCGGAGATCACGTGGCTCATGCGGTGCGCCTCGCCGGCGGCGGCGATGCCGCGCAGCGGCAGCGGCTTGCTGCGGTAGGCGTCGGGCGAGATTTCTGCGGTCGGCGTGATGTCCCACGGGCCGACGGCGAAGGCCACCAGGTAGGTGGGCAGCGGCAGGGTCTGCGCGAAGGTCACCGTCTTCCAACCCTTGCCGGCGGGCTTCTCGCTCATCTGCTGCGTGTTCGCCACCGCCACGTCCTTCTCAGGCAAGGTGATGGAGATGTCGAACGGCGTCTTGAAGCCCGGCTCGTCGAAGCTCGGGAACGCGAAGCGCGCGCTGATCGGCTCCATCTGCGTCATCGCGTAGGGCTGCCCCTTGGCGGTGACCTTGTAGAGGCCCTGCAGCTGCGCGTTGAGCGGCGCGGTGTAGTCGAACTTCAGCGTGATCTCGCCGGGCTGCAGCGTGCTGCCGAAGTCCACGCGCACCACGCCGGCCTTCGGGTCCGCATCCACGTACTTCGCCTCGTGCGCATGGCCCCTGGCGTCGGTGACCGTCACCTTCGACACTTTCAGCTCGGCGCCATCCAGCCACACGTGATCGGAAGCCTGGGCAAGTTTCACCTTGATCGTGGTGGTGCCGGAGAAATCGGTCTGCGCCGGATCCACCTTGAACGCGATCTGGTAGGACTGCGGCACCGCCCAGGACGGCAGGCGCCCCTCGGGTGCCTGGTCGGCGCCGGCGGCGAACGCCAGACCGCAGCTGGCGGCCAGCGCGGTGAGCAGGAATGGACGGATATGGCGACGCATGGCGGTTTCCCCGGATAGGTACAGGACTCCCCACGCTAGGTGGCGCATGACTTTGCACACAGTGCCATAAGACATGGCTGCGGTGGCCGATCACCCGGTGCTTGCACATACCTTGCCAATGGTTAACATGCCCTTCATAGACTCGATCTATCGGTGAGCATGCCATGAACCTGCGCGACCTGCACTATCTGGTGGCCCTCGCCGAGCAGCGCCATTTCGGCCGCGCGGCGGAGGCCTGCTTCGTCAGCCAACCCACGCTGTCTACCCAGATCAAGAAGCTGGAGGAAGAACTGGGCGTGGCGCTGGTGGAACGCACGCCGCGCAAGGTGCTGCTCACCGACGTGGGCCGCGAGATCGTGGCGCGTGCGCGCGACGTGCTGAACGAGGTGGAGCAGATCAAGGGCATCGCGCGGCGCACGCTCGATCCCGAATCCGGCACGGTGCGGCTGGGCATCTTCCCCACGCTCGGCCCCTACCTGCTGCCGCACGTGGTGCCGCTAGTGCGCAAGCGCTTCCCGCGGCTGGAACTCTTGCTGGTGGAGGAGAAGACCGAGGAAGTGCTGCGCCGCCTGCGCGAAGGCCGGCTCGACGCCGGCATCCTCGCCCTGCCGGTCCACGACGACAGCCTGCACGCGGAATTCCTGTTCGAGGAACCGTTCCTGCTGGCGGTGCCGCAATCGCATCCGCTGGCGAAGCGCCCCTCGCTGAAGCTGGCCGACCTCGGCGACCAGAGCCTGCTGCTACTGGAGGACGGCCACTGCCTGCGCGACCAGGCGCTGGAGGTCTGCCACCTCGCCGGCGCGGGCGAGAAGAGCGGCTTCCGCGCCACCAGCCTGGAGACGCTGCGCCAGATGGTGGCCGCCGACGTGGGCATCACCCTGCTGCCCACGCTGGCGGTGAAGCCGCCGGTGGCGCAGGCACCGAACGTGCAGCTAGTCGAATTCCGCGGCAGCCATCCGCCCAGCCGGCGCATCGCGATGCTGTGGCGCAAGAGCTCGGCGATGGGCGGCTTCCTCAGGCAGCTCGCCGGCGTGTTCTGCGAGCTGCCGAAGGGCCTGCTCGATCCGCACGATGCGGTCATGCCGGCTCCGGCCGCGAACGCGCGCGCCAAGCCGCGGCGCGATAGCCGGCAACGATCGTCCTGATAAGCACAATCAATTTCAACGAAACCCGCCGCAGCGCTAGGCTCGGTAGGTCGCGACCGCCAGGCCGCTCCCGCATTGCCCTCCCAGCCCGACGCCACGAGGTGATGTCATGAGCAAGCTGAAAGGCTCGAAGACCGAGCAGAGTCTGAAAGACGCGTTTGCCGGCGAATCCATGGCCAACCGTCGCTACCTCTACTTCGCCGGCAAGGCAGACGTGGAGGGTTACAACGACGTTTCCGCCGTGTTCCGCTCCACCGCCGAAGGCGAGACCGGCCACGCCCACGGTCATTTGGAGTACCTCGAACAGTGCGGCGACCCGGCCACCGGCCTGCCGTTCGGCGAGACCCATGCCAACCTGAAGAGCGCGATCGCCGGCGAGACCCACGAGTACACCGACATGTACCCGGGCATGGCCAAGACCGCGCGCGAGGAAGGCTTCGACGAAGTCGCCGACTGGTTCGAGACGCTCGCCAAGGCCGAGCGTTCGCACGCCAACCGCTTCACCAAGGCGCTGGGCGAACTGGGCTGAGCCGCCTGCCGGCAGCCTTCAGGCTGCCGGCAGGGCCGTCGCAACGTCATGGTCACCGCGCCACGGTGTCCACAGAGATGCCCATGTCGGAACCGGTCGACAGCAACCGCGAAGGCAACCTCGAGGCGCCCACCCGGCACCCGCTGGGGCAGGACGATCCCGCGTTCTGGGACCGGGCCGCGCTCGACGCGGAACTGGAGCGCGTGTTCAACATCTGCCACGGCTGCCGCCGCTGCGTGAGCCTGTGCCACGCCTTCCCCACCCTGTTCGACCTGATCGACGAGTCGACCACGATGGAGATCGACGGCGTGGCCAAGGCCGACTACCCCAAGGTGGTCGAGCAGTGCTACCTGTGCGACCTCTGCTACCAGACCAAGTGTCCGTACACGCCGCCGCACCCGTGGAACGTGGATTTCCCGCACCTGATGCTGCGTGCCAAGGCGGTCGAGTTTCGCGAGCATGACGCGCCACTGTCGGCAAGGATCCTCTCCAACACCCGTGCGGTGGGCAAGCTCGCATCGATCCCGGTGGTGGTCGAGGTGGTCAACGCCGCCAACCGCAACAAGGCAGCACGCAAGCTGCTGCAGAAGACGCTGGGTGTGGATGCCGAGGCACGCGTGCCCGAATACCACGCGCCTACGGCGCGCAAGCGGCTGAAAAAGCTCGACGGCACCGGCGACGCGCGGCCTGCCGGCCGCACAAGCGGCAAGCTGGCGATCTTCGCCACCTGTTACTGTGACCACTCCGAGCCGGGCGTGGTGGAAGACCTCGCCGCGGTGCTGGCGCACAACGCGATCCCGCACCGGCTGGTCGAGCGGGAAAGCTGCTGCGGCATGCCCAAGCTGGAGCTGGGCGACCTGGACACGGTGCGCAAGTACAAGGAGCGCAACCTCTCGGTGCTGGCGCAGATGGCACGCGAAGGCTGGGACTTCACCGCGCCGATTCCCTCCTGCGTGCTGATGTTCAAGCAGGAGCTGCCGCTGATGTTTCCCGACGATGCCGATGTGGCGTTGGTGCGCGAACGCTTCTTCGATCCGTTCGAATACCTCGCCGAACGTCACAGGGCCGGCCTGCTCAGGACCGACTTCCAGGCCTCGCTGGGCAAAGTCGCCTGGCAAGTACCCTGCCACCAGCGCGTGCAGAAGATCGGCCCGAAGACGCGCGAGATCCTGCAGCTGGTACCGGATACCGAGGTGCTCACCATCGAGCGCTGCTCCGGCCACGACGGCACCTACGGCGTGAAGCACAAGACCTACGCGCTGTCGCGCAAACTGGCCAAGCCGGTGGAAAGCCGCGTCGCCCAGGCCGAACCCGCGCACTTCACCAGCGACTGCCCGATGGCCGGCGGCCATATCGCGCACGGCCTCGATGACAAACCGTCGGCCGAGCATCCGCTCAGCCTGCTGCGCAAGGCCTACGGAATTTGAGAGCCTGTTCATGATCTCCAAGCACTCCGCGTTGTCATCGAGTGGCCGTCAGGTGGTAGGGCGTGGTGCCGGCCTGACTGGCCGTCAGGCCAAGCCGCACGCTGCCGCATGGCGGCCACTCGATGGCAACCCTTCCTCGCTCCTCCACGCGGAAAGAGCCCATGGATGTGCTCGGCTTTGGGGAGCGAGGAAAGCCGAATCCATCCATGGACTCTCCCCGCGTGCCCTCCTTCTTCCTTGGCCTGCGCGCAAACAGCTTCCGGCGCGGAGCGCTTGGAGATCATGAACAGGCTCTAACCATGGACAAGCTCGAACGCAGCGACCTGCTCAGCCTGGAGAACTACGCGCTGGAACGCGCCGGGTTCCGTGCCCGCGTGATGGCACACAAGAAGCAGCGCACCGTGCACCTGGGCGGGCACCTCACCCTGATCTTCGAGGATCGCCTGAGCATCCAGTACCAGGTGCAGGAGATGCTGCGCATCGAGCGCATCTTCGAACCCGCCGGCATCCAGGACGAGCTGGATGCCTACAACCCCTTGATCCCGGACGGTGACAACCTCAAGGCCACGCTGCTGATCGAGTACGACGACGTGGAGGAACGCAAGCATGAGCTGGTACGCCTGCGCGGCATCGAGCACGGGATTGCGCTGACCGTGCGCGGCCACTCTCCGGCCATCGCGGTGGCCGACGAAGACATGGAGCGCAGCAACGATGAAAAGACCGCTGCGGTGCACTTCCTGCGCTTCCCGTTCGACGCGGCGCGCATCGCCGCGTGGAAGGCGGGCACACCGGTGACGCTGGCCTGCAGCCTGCCGGCGATGCCGGTCGAGGCAGCGCTGACGCCCGAGCAATGCCGCACGCTGGTCGAGGATTTCGACTGAGGCTCAGATCCTGGGCACGGGTCCGACCGGGCAACTCACGCCTGTGCCACCCAACCCGCAATAACCGTCCGGATGTTTCGACAGGTACTGCTGGTGCTCGTCCTCGGCGTAGTAGAACGGCCCGGCCAGGGCGATCTCGGTGGTGATCGCGCCCAGCCCGGCTTGATCGAGCGCGGTCTGATAGCGCCGGGCGGAAGCCTCGGCAGCGGCCAGCTGGGTCACGTCGGCTGCGTAGATCGCCGAGCGGTACTGCGTGCCGATGTCGTTGCCCTGGCGCATGCCTTGGGTAGGGTCGTGGCTCTCCCAGAACACCCTGAGCAGCTCGTCCAGGCCGATCTGCGCCGGATCGTGGATCACTTGTACCACCTCGGCGTGCCCGGTCATGCCGCTGCACACTTCGCGGTAGGCGGGGTTGGACGTATATCCGCCCGCGTAGCCGGCTGCCGTGCTCCGCACGCCGGGCAGGCTCCAGAACTTGCGTTCGGCACCCCAGAAGCAGCCCATACCGAACCAGATCCGCGCCATGCCGGGATGATCCGCCGCCAGCAACGAACGGCCGAGCACGTGATGCGCCTGCGTCGGCAACACGGTCCGCTCACGTCCCGGCAAGGCCTCGTCGCGACGAGGCATGCGCTGCTTCCAGGCATCGATGCCGATCATGATCCGCAACGCCCCCCGCTACGCCGCCGGCACGGTGCCGGCGGCATGGCGATCAGTAACGCAACAGCGCGTGCAGCGGTTGACCGCCGCTCCAGCGCCCACGTCCGCACAACGCCTCCAGCTCGATGACCACGCTGGCACCCGCGAGTTCGGCGCCGAAACGCGAGATCAGCGCCTGCGCCGCAGCCAGGGTACCGCCGGTGGCCAGCACGTCGTCCACCAGCAGCACACGCTCACCGGGCTTCAGCGCATCGCTGCGCGCCTCCAACCGGTCGCTGCCATATTCCAGCTGGTAGTCCACCGCCAGCACCGGCGGTGGCAGCTTGCCCGGCTTGCGCAACGGTACGAAGCCGGCGCCCAGTGCCTGCGCCAGCGCGGCGCCGAAGATGAAGCCGCGCGCCTCTATGCCGCACACCGCTTGCACGCCGGCCTCCCGCCACGGAGCAGCCAGTGCGGCGATGCACCCGGCGAAGCCGCGGGGATCGGCCAGGAGCGGGGTGATGTCGCGGAACAGCACGCCGCTCCTGGGGAAGTCCGGCACGGCGCGAATCAGTCCGGCGAAAGCATGCATCGTGTTCTCCATGATGGCCGGTCGCGGCATGGGCCGCCGGCATGGGCGCATAGACGCGGGAGTGGGTGGCGGCCCTGCTCAGCAGGGCACGGTCAACGGGTCATCCGGCACATCGCCATCGCCGAATTCGCGCATCGCCTCGCGTGCCTCGGCCAGTTGCGCCTCGACCTCGCGCACGATGCCCTCGGCGATCGCCACACTGGAATCGGGCACCATCACCGCGAGATAGTCCAGCGCCGGCAGCTGGCCCACCCCGCCGGTGAGGTACTCGCCGGCGATGAAGGCGGGAATCTGCGCGTGCTCCAGCGCATCCTTCACCAGATGCGCGTCGAACAGGTTTTCGGCGCGGTAGACGGTATGCATGGTTGCACGCTAGCCCTGCCGCGGGCCCACGACAAGCCCCCGATTTGCCGCCAGTAGCGACATGGCGGCCATCTGCTCTATCGTCGTGCCAACGGCGCCGGTGGCGCCGCAGGACGATGCGGGGGCAACGGTCCATGGGCAAGCGCGACGAAGGCCTGAGGTTCGTGAGCCTGGCTCATCGCCTGCGCGCGCTGGGACTGGGCCTGGGCATGCTGCCAGTGGCGGCCGTGCTGTACCGGCAGCAGGCACCGCTCTGGCTGTGGGCGCTGCTGTTCGCCAACGGCCTGCTGTGGCCGCACCTGGCGTGGCTGCATGCGGTGCGCGCCACCCGGCCCGTACAGCATGAACAGTTCAACCTGATGGTTGATTCGGCGATGCTGGGCGCATGGGTCGCGGTGATGCGGTTCAACCTGCTCCCCTGCGTGCTGCTGGTCTCGATGATGGCGATGGACCGCATCAGTGCCGGCGGCTGGCGGGTGCTGGCCCGTGCGCTGCTGCTGCAGGTCGCGGCCTGCGCACTGGTCGCGTGGCTGACCGGCTTCGCCTGGCAGCCGGTCAGCGACATGTTCGACATCGTCGCCTGCATCCCGATGATGGCGGTCTATCCGGTCTGGCTGAGCACGGTGAACTTCAAGTTCGCCCGCCGCATCCGCCAACAGAACCGCCTGCTGGAACAACTCAACCGCACCGACACGCTCACCGGCCTCGCCAACCGTGCGCACTGGCTGGAGACGGCCGCGCGCGAGATGCACCGCTACCTGCGCAACCAGCGGCCGGCCACGCTGATCCTGCTCGACATCGACGGTTTCAAGCTGGTCAACGACCGCCATGGCCACGCCGCCGGCGACGCCCTGCTGCAGGAGCTGGCCGCGGTGCTGCGCGAGAGCCTGCGCAGCGTGGACACGCCCGGCCGTCTCGGCGGCGACGAGTTCGGCGTGGTGCTGCCGGAAACCGGCCTCGACCGCGCCCGCGAGGTGGCCGAACGGATCCGCCAGCGGGTCGAACGGATCGGACACATCGACGACACACTCGTGCAGCCATGCACCCTCAGCCTCGGCGTGGCGGAAGTGGGACCGCGGCACGCGAACGTGGAAGCCTGGATCAGGCAGGCCGACATCGCGCTGTATCTGGCCAAGACGCAAGGCCGCAACCGGGTCTGCGCCAACCCGCCGGAAGTCGTGGCGCACTGACCCGCCCTGCCCACGCCTTCGGTCGCCGGCAGGGACAGGGTAAACTCCGCGGGTTCCGTTACCTTCCGCGAGTCGTGTCCGATGTCGAGTCCGTCCAGCCCCGCCGAGTCCGCCACCGCCGTCGCGACGGCCGACGGCCCGCGCGACTTCATCCGCCAGATCGTCCGCGAGGATCTGGCCGCGGGCAAGCACGTCGCGATCCACACCCGCTTCCCGCCCGAGCCGAACGGCTACCTGCACATCGGCCACGCCAAGGCGATCTGCCTGTCCTTCGGCATCGCCCGCGAGTTCGGCGGCTGGTGCAACCTGCGGCTGGACGACACCAATCCCGGCAAGGAAGACCCCGAGTTCGTCCAGGGCATCAAGGACGACGTGCGCTGGCTGGGCTACGAGTGGCACGCGCTGCGCCACGCCTCGGATTATTTCGACGTGCTGTACCGCGCCGCGCTCAAGCTGATCGGGGACGGCGTGGCCTACGTGGACGACCTCAGCGCCGAGGAGATGCGCGAATACCGCGGCACGCTCACCGAACCGGGCCGCAACTCGCCGCACCGAGGGCGTTCCATCGCGGAGAACCTCGAACTGTTCCAGCGCATGCGCGCGGGCGAGTTCGCCGACGGCAGCCGCACCCTGCGCGCGAAGATCGACATGGCCGCGGGCAACATCAACCTGCGCGACCCGGCGCTGTACCGCATCCGCAAGGTCACCCACCAGAACACCGGCGACGCCTGGCCGATCTACCCGATGTACGACTTCGCGCACGCGCTGTCCGACGCGATGGAAGGCATCACGCATTCGCTGTGCACGCTGGAATTCGAGGACCACCGCCCGCTGTACGACTGGTGCGTGGACAAGGTCGACCTGCCGAACCATCCGGAGCTGTGGCAGTCGGTGGTCGCTGCCGGGCTGGAGGCGAAGCCCGCCAAGCCGCGCCAGATCGAGTTCTCGCGCCTCAACCTCAGCTACTGCATCACCAGCAAGCGCAAGCTGGCGCAGCTGGTGGCCGAGGGCCATGTGGACGGCTGGGACGACCCGCGCATGAACACCCTGCGCGGCCTGCGCCGGCGCGGCTTCACCCCGGCCGGCATCCGCCTCCTGATCGAGCGCGTGGGCGTCTCCAAGCAGAACAGCGTGATCGACTACGCGATCCTCGAAAACTGCGTGCGCGAGGATCTCGACGCCAGGGCGCCGCGTCGCATGGCGGTGCTCGACCCGCTCAAGCTGGTCATCACCAACCTGCCGGAAGGCCACGCGGAGACGCTGGTCTTCGCCAACCATCCCAAGGACGAGAGTTTCGGTACGCGCGAAGTGCCGTTCGCGCGCGAGCTGTGGATCGAGCGCGAGGACTTCGCCGAAGTACCGCCCAAGGGCTGGAAGCGCCTGGTACCCGGCGGCGAGGTACGCCTGCGCGGCGTGGGCATCGTGAAATGCGAGGAAGTGCTGAAGGACGTCGCCGGCAACGTCACCGGATTGCGCTGCACGCTCGATCCCGAATCCCGCAGCGGCCTGCCGGGCGCCGACCGCAAGGTGAAGGGCACCATCCACTGGGTCAGCGCGCCGCACGCGGCGGCGGCCGAAGTGCGCGTCTACGACCGCCTGTTCAACGTGCCCGCACCGGACGCCGAGGGCGACGGCCAGCCATGGACCGCGCACATCAACCCCGAAGCCAAGCGCGTGGTGCAAGGCTGGGTCGAACCGGCCGCGGCGCAGGCGGAACCGGAGCAGCATTACCAGTTCGAGCGGCTGGGCTATTTCGTGGCCGATCGCGTCGACCACCGCGCCGATGCACCGGTGTTCAACCGCGTGGTGACCCTGCGCGACACCTGGGCCAGGCAGGGCTGAGATCGCGATGTTCCTGCCTATGCAGATCCACCTCACCCTGCCGCCCTGGGTCGAGGAACTGGTCGACGACAGCCGCCGCTACGTCAGCGACGAGGAACGCGTCGGCCTGGCCGTCGCGCTCTCCCGCCGCAACATCGAGCACGGCCCGGGCGGTCCGTTCGGCGCCGCGGTGTTCAACGCGGAAGGGCGCGTGGTGTCGGTGGGCGTGAACCGGGTGGTTCCGCAGACTTGTTCGGTGGCGCACGCCGAGATGATGGCTTACATGAGCGCACAGCAGCGCCTCGCCAGCTTCCGCCTCAACGCCGGTGGCGGACGCTACACGCTGGCCACCAGCGCCCAGCCCTGTTGCCAGTGCTACGGCGCCACAGTGTGGGCCGGCGTCGACGAACTGCTGATCGGCGCGCGCGCCGAGGACGTCGAGGAGCTCACCGAGTTCGACGAAGGTCCGCTGCCTGCCGACTGGATCGGCGAGCTCACGCGCCGCGGCATCGCGGTGCGCCGTGACATCCTCCGCGACGAAGCGCGCGGCGTGCTCGCCGCCTACGGCACCCGCGGCGCATCGTATTGAAACGCCTGCGCGCCGCGCTGCCGCTGATCCTGCTGCTGCTCGCGGGGGTCGTGCTGTACGCCTCCGGTTCGCTGGAGCGGCTGAGTCCGCAGCACCTGGTCACTCACCAGCACGAGCTGCACGCGCATATCGCCGCACACCCCTGGCTGAGCCGGCTGGCCTTCGTCGGCCTGCTCACGCTGGCGATGTCCACCGGCATCCCCGGCACCATCGTGATCATCCTCGCCGGCGGCTTCGCGTTCGGCGTGGTCGACGGCACGCTGTGCTCTTCTGTAGGCCTCACTCTGGGCTCGCTGGTCCTGTACCTCGCCAGCCGCTATGCCTTCGGCGCGGGCACGCGGCCGCCACCGCCATTCGCGGCCCGGCTGCACCACGGCTTCGAACGCCACCCGGTGAGCTACACGCTGTTCCTGCGCTTCGTGCCCGTGATGCCGTTCGGCGCGGTCACCGTGGGACTGGCCTGGCTGCGCTGCCCGTTGTGGTTGTTCCTCGGCGCCAGCTGGCTGGGCGGCACCGTGTCGCTGGTGTTCGAATGCTCGATCGGTGCGGGGCTGGGCGAGGTGCTGGGCCGCGACGGCGCGCTCGACATCGGGCTGCTGCTGCATCCCGCGGTGCTGCTGCCGATGGGCGCCCTCGCCCTGCTGGCCCTGCTGCCGCTCGTGATCGAGCGCCTCACCCGACGCCGGCGGCAGGCCGCGTCGCCTGCCACGCGGGACTGAACGCCCACAGCGTTTGCTAATCATCCGGCGCGCATGCTTGGGCGGACCACTTCGTCCATCCCGCCGGAGCCACCCATGAAACCCCTTGCTTCACTGCTGTTCCTTGTCGTCGGCAGCGCCGCTGCCGCGACAGCTGCCGCCGCTGCGCCGCAGTACGCCGTGCTGCAACGCCATCCACTGGGCGGCAGCGGCGGCTGGGACTACCTCACCATCGATCCGGCCGCGCACCACCTGCTGATCGCCCGCAACGACCGCGTGATGGTGGTGGATACCCGCGACGGCAAGCTGGCCGGCGAAATCCCCGGCATGCAGCACATCCACGGCATCGCGCTGGTACAGAAGCTGCGGCGCGGCTACGTCAGCGACGGCGCCGCCAACAGCGTCCACGTGATCGACCTGGACAGCCTGAAAAACCTGCGCGACATCCCGATCGACGGCCAGGGGCCCGACGCCATCGTGTTCGATCCGGCCAGCGGCCATGTGCTGACCATGAACGGCCACAGCGGCAACGCCAGCGTGATCGACCCGGCCAGCGACAAGGCCATCGCCGACATCGCCCTGCCCGGCCGCCCCGAGTTCGCGGTCAGCGACGGCCGCGGCCACGTGTACGCCAACATCGAAGACAAGAGCGAGTTGGCGCGCATCGACACCAGGACGAACAAGGTCGATGCGGTGTGGAACCTCGCACCCTGCGATTCGCCCAGCGGCTTGGCCATCGACGCGAAGTCCCGCCGCGTGTTCTCGGTCTGCGACAACCAGCTGATGGCGGTCACCGACGCCGACAACGGCCACCAGGTCGCCACCGTGGCGATCGGCAAGGGCCCGGACGCAGCCCGCTTCGATCCGGCCACCCGGCTGGTCTACAGCTCCAACCACGATGGCACGCTGACCATCGTGCACGAGGACGATGCCGACCATTACCGCGTAGTGGCGAATGTGCCTACCCAGGCGGGTGCCCGCACCATGGCGCTGGACCGGGCCACCCATCGCATCTGGCTGGTCACCGCCGCACCCGCACCGCGCCACGCCCCGGTGAAGGACTTCACCGCGCTGGTGGTCGGCCCGCACTGAGACCCGCGGCCGTCTCTGCTTGCAAGAATCAAAAGGGCGGCCACGAATGGCCGCCCTTTCCAGACAAAAAGGAGCGCCCTCGGGCGCTCCTGAAATCCTGGTGGGCCGTGACGGATTCGAACCGTCGACCAATAGATTAAAAGTCTACTGCTCTACCGACTGAGCTAACGGCCCGCGCTCAGGACAAGCGCACAATTTTATGGGCTGGCCGCTGCAGGCACAAGCAACGGACGCCTCAGACGTACCGCGTGGGATCGGGCAGCCCCGCCTCGCGGAAGCCCTGCGCACGCAGGCGACAGGCGTCGCAATGACCGCAGGCGCGACCCTCGGCATCGGCCTGGTAGCAGCTCACGGTGGCCGCGAAATCCACGCCCAGCCGCGCGCCCTCGCGTGCGATGTCCGCCTTGCTCATGCGCATCAGCGGTGCATGGATGCGGATGCCCGCACCTTCCACACCCGCCTTGGTGGCCACGTTGGCCAACTGCTCGAAGGCCTCGATGAAGGCGGGCCGGCAATCGGGGTAGCCCGAGTAGTCCACCGCGTTGACGCCGCACCAGATGTCGGTGGAACCCAGCACCTCGGCCCAGCCCAGCGCGATCGACAGCATGATGGTGTTGCGCGCCGGCACGTAGGTCACCGGGATGTGGCCGTCGCCGTCGTGCGCGTCGTCGTCCAGCGGCACGTCGATATCGGCGGTGAGCGCCGAGCCGCCGATGCGGCGCAGGTCGACGTGCACGGTCTTGTGCTCGACCGCGCCGAGCATCTTCGATACACGCTCGGAGGCCTCCAGCTCGGAGCTGTGGCGCTGGCCGTAGGCGACGCTGAGCGCATGCACCCGGTAACCCTGCTCGCGCGCGATGGCCACCGTGACGGCCGAATCCATGCCGCCGGAGACGAGCACGACGGCCTTGCGGGGAGATGTTTCAGACATGGTTTTCATCCACTGGGGTACGGCCGGTCACCGGCCGGAAAAGCGCATGCGGCGACACAGGCCGCAGCGCGGATTTTCCTGAAGAGTGCGGCCACGGATGGCCGCTTTTTGATTCTCGCGTTCAAGGACGAACGCACTCATTGACTCTCACCTTCCCGGCGTGTCGTTCCAAAGCAGCTTGTGCAACTGCAACTGGAAGCGCACGGGCAGCCTGTCGGCGATGATCCATTCGGCCAGCTCGCGCGGCTCGACCTTGCCCCAAACCGGCGAGAACAACACCATGCAGCGCCGCTCCAGCGCGTGCGTGGCCACCGCGCTGCGTGCCCATTCGTAGTCGGCGCGGCTGGCGATCACGATCTTCACCTGGTCGTTCGGCAGCAGGTGGTCGAGGTTGGACCACAGGTTGCGCGCGGTTTCGCCGGAATCCGGCGCCTTCAGGTCCATCACCTTGCGCACCCGCGGGTCGACCCCGGCCACGTCCAGCGCACCGGAGGTTTCCAGCGAGACCTCGTAGCCGGCGTCGCACAGGCGTTGCAGCAAGGCCAGGCAGCGCTTCTGCGCCAGCGGCTCGCCGCCGGTGACGCAGACGTGATGCGCGCCATGGCTGGCGACCTCGGCGAGGATGTCGTCGATGGCGCGCCATTCGCCGCCATGGAACGAATACGTGGTGTCGCACCACACGCAACGCAGCGGGCAGCCGGTGAGCCGCACGAACACGGTGCGCCAGCCGATCGCATCGGCCTCGCCTTGGATCGAGTGGAAGATCTCGGTGATGCGCAGCCGCTCGGCGACAATCGGGGGCACGGCGTCAACCGCGCTAGTGCTGGTCTCGCTCACCACGCGACCTCAACCAGCCGCGGTCTGGATGCGGCGCAGCCGCTCCTTCGCCAGGCTGGCAGCCTTGGAGCTGGGGTATTTGCTGACCACGGACTCGAGCGTGGCCTTGGCGGCAGGCACCTGCTTCAGTTCGTACTGGCAGTAGCCGACCTTGAGCAGGGCATCGGGCGCCTTCTCGCTCTGCGGGAACTGGCTCAGCAGGTGCTGGAACGCCTCCAGCGCCACCTGGTAGTTGGTGGTGACGTAGTACGACTCGCCCAGCCAGTAGAACGCGTTCGAGGTGAGCGGATGATCCGGGTATTTCTCGATGAACTGGCGGAAATCACGCGAGGCGCCGACGTAGTCGCCACCGCGCAGGGTCTTGAAGGCGGTGTCGTAAGCGGCCTGCGCCGCGGCGTTGTCCGCGGCCGAGAGCGGCTTGCCGCCCTTGGCTGGCGGCGGCGCCTGGGTGGCCGGGGCGGCCGCGCTGGTCGAGGCGGCGGCGCCTGCAGCGGCGGCGCCCGCGGCGGTCGGCGCGCTGCTGCCGGAAGCCGGCGCCGTGCCCGTCTTGCCAACGGCCTCGATGCGTCCCACGCGGGAGTCGAGGTCGATGTACTGATCCTTGCTCTTGTCCTGGAGCTGCTGCAGCTGGTGCTGCAATTCCTCGATCTGGCCCTGCATCTGCTGCAGCTGCGACTGCATCTGCTGCAGCTGGTTGACCATCGCCACGCTGCTCTGGTCCTTGTTCTGCGCCCGCTGCTCAAGCAGGGAGACGCGGTCGGCGAGACTCAGACGCGAGTCCTGCGCGAATACCGGCAGCACGAAAAGCATGGCGGACGCGATTGCGCCCGCCATGCCGATCCTGGCTGCAAGTTTGCCGGCCAGAGGTTTCATCGCTTACTCTGCCGTGTAGACGATCTCGACGCGGCGGTTCTTGCTCCAGCAATCCTCGTTGTGCTCGCGGCACACCGGCTTCTCCTTGCCGTAGGAGATCACGCTGATCTGGCTGGCGGAACCGCCATTGGCCTGCAGCGCGCTGGACACGGCGTTCGCACGACGCTCGCCGAGGCCCAGGTTGTATTCCTTGGAGCCGCGCTCGTCGGTGTTGCCTTCGAGGCGCATCTGGGCCATCGGGCGGTCCTGCAGGTACTTGGCGTGGCAAGCCATGATCTGCTGGAACTCCGGCTTGATCTCGGTCTTGTCGAAGTCGAAGTACACGACGCGCTGGCGCAGGCAGGCATCGGTGTTGAGGTCGGCCGGCGTGTACTTGCCGCTGGTCTCGGCCGGCTGGGTCTGGGCGACAGGCTCGCTGGCCGGAGCCTGCGGCTTGACTTCCTGCTTCTTGGAACAGGCGGCCGCGCCAACGCAAAGCAGGGCGACCAGGGCGACGCGAACGGTCTTATTCATGGTGACGTTCCTTCAAACGTGTTGAGTTCCGGCATACAGTGACGGACTGGTTACGGGACGAAATCGCCGGTGGGCCGGCTGTTGTTTATTTTTGGTGTTGCAAGATCTACGGCGTGTGATGCGCGCCTTCAATGGCTGACCCTGGCGCGCGAAGGCGTTGCGGCCGGCAAAACACACCGGGTGCGCCCCTTGCGGGTCGTCCCCGGCATCGGCCGCCGCACGGATGCGGCGGCACGAAAATTCATTGCTGTCGATACGGTCCCCAAGCAGGATCGCTCACGCTGCCATTGGCAAGCGCGAGACGCTGGCGCACCATGCCGTCGGCCGAGGTGGCATACAGCACGCCGCGCGGGCCTTCGGTGGCACCGTACAACAACATGCTGGCGTTCGGCGCCCAGCTGGGACCGAAATCCAGCGGCCCCGGCGAGAGGTAATGCACCTGCCCGCCCAAGCTTAGATCCATGACTGCAATACGATACACGTTCCCGTTGCTCTGCACCATGGCGAGCTCCTTGCCGTCATAGCTGATGCTGGCATTGGAGTTGGTCTGGCCCTGGAAACTGACCCGCTCGGCGGTGCCGCCACTGGCCGGGATCTTGTAGATCTGGGCGCGGCCGGAGCGGTCGGAAGTGAAATAGATGGACTGGCCGTCCGGAGCCCACACCGGCTCGGTATCGATCGCCAGGTTGTGGGTCAGCCGGGTCTCCTGATGGGTAGCCGTGTCGAGCACGAACAGCTCGAGGTTGCCCACGTAGGAGAGCGCCACCGCCAGTTTCCTGCCGTCGGGCGACCACGCCGGTGCGCCGTTGATGCCCTTGGGATGCGACTCCACCAGCTGACGGGCGCCAGTGGTGAGGTCCTGCACGTAGATCTGGGAGTTGCCGCTCTCGAAGGAAACGTAGGCGATCTTCTTGCCATCGGGAGACCACGCCGGCGACATCAGCGACTCGTGCGAGCGTGCCACCACCTGCGGGTTGTAGCCGTCCGAGTCGGCCACCACCAGCGAATAGGTAGTGTTGTTGCCCAGGCCGACCTGGGTGATGTAGGCGATGCGGGTCCAGAACGCGCCGCGCACGCCGGTGATCTTCTGGTAGATCGCGTCGGCGATCTGGTGCGCCACGCCACGCAGGTCGCCCGCCGGTGCGGTGTAGTAGGCCGCCAGCAGGTTCTGCTGCTTGTTCACATCCCACAGCTCGTAGCTGACCTTCAGCATGCCGCCGCCGGCGTCGGTGATGCTGCCCACCGTGATGTAGTCCTGCTTCAGCAGGCGCCAGGTGGCGAACTTGATGTCCGCGCCCTTGGCCGGGAACTCCACGATGTCGCTCTTGGCCAGCGCGCGGAACTTGCCGCAGCGGTTGAGATCGTTGCGGATCACGTCGGCCACGTCGGTGGGCAACGGCGCCACGCCGGGCTGGGCGAACGGCACCACCGCGATCGGCGTGGCGGTCTTGACGCCGCCGACGATCTGGATGTCGAGTCCTGAGGACTGGGCGGCCGCCGGCCCGGCGAACAGCGCCATCGCGAGCAGCAGGAGGAGGGCGTACAACGGATTCGGTTTGCGCATCAGGCTCATCATTGCGGCGTGAAGGTGAAGGTGAGGTTGCGCTGGAACACGCTTTCGAAACCCTTGTACGGCAAGGTTCTGGTGCGCAGGATCGCATTCTCCACCGAACGCCGACCCACGTCGTCATACGGGCAACTGGGATCGACCGTGGCACTCATCACGTCACCGCCGGGCAACTGCACGATATGCACCTTGCATGGAGCATTAGGCATGTTATCCGGCCTTAACCAATTCGGCGTGACCGCATTCTGAATGGCCGCTGCATATTCGTCGGCGAGGTTGCTGTTCTGGGCATTGTTGCCGGTCTGCCGCTGTGCTGCATTGGGCAGGTCGGCCTGGCCGTTCTCCTGGGCATTCTTGAGGTCGGCCAGCTGCTGCTTGGCCTGCTTCGCCTTGCTGTCCAGCTTCTTGGTCTGTGCCGAAGCGGCATTCATCTGGGCGAGCATCTCGTCGACCTTCTTCAGCTCTTCCTGCTTCTTCTTGGCGGCCGCCTGCGCGTCCAGCTCAGCCTGGCGCTGGCGCTCCTTTTCCTCCTGCACCTTCTTCTCTTCGGCCTGCTGCAGGCCCTGCTCCACCACGCGCTCCTGGTCCTTGACGTCCGGATGCTCGGGCGGCGGCGGCAGCGGCGCCACCTTGGGCGTCATTATGGGCGGCGGCGGAGGCGGCGGCACCGCCGGCGGGGGCGGCACGGTGTTCGGGATCGGCTTGGTCTTCACCGCCTTGGGCGGTGGGCTGCCGGTGGGGCCGATCAGGGTGGCTTCGATCACCGGCCCCTGCAGCTGCAGCGGGCGCGAACAGGTGATCGGGTTCAGCCATGCCGGCAGGTGCAGCGCATTGAAGAACGCCTCGTAGCTGGCGCACGGCAGCACCGCGAGGAACAGGAACGCCACGATGCCCAGGTGCAGCAGGGCGGACAGCACCACCGCCCACGGGGTCGCCTTACGGTCGTCCATGGGACCCCTGACCCTGGCCGGAACCGTCGCCAGGCGTGCTCATCAGGCCAACCTTGTCCACGCCCGCCTGCTGCAGGTCCGCCAGCACCTTGTACACGCCGCCGTAGTTGCCGCCGGTGTCGCCGGCCACCAGCACACTTAGCTGCTGGTTGGCGTCCATGAAGGCCTTGACCTTGGCCTGGAGATCGGCCTCGTCCACCGGCTGCGGTTTGCCGTTGCCTATGATGAGGGCGAGCGTGCCGTCCTTCGCCACCTGAACGACCAGCGAATCCTTCTTGCCCTGCAGCGCCTTGGCATTGGCCTGCGGCAGATTCACGTCGACGTTGGAGTTCAGCATGGGCGTGGTGACCATGAAGATGATCAGCAGCACCAGCATCACGTCGATGTAGGGAACGACGTTGATCTCGGATTTCAGTTTGTAGCGCCGGTGGCGCTTCGCGTTGCGCATGGCAGGACTCCGCTCAGGCCGCGTCGTCGGACTGGATCTGCCGCTGCAGCACGGAGGAGAACTCCTCCTGGAACACGTCGTAGCGCGAGGCGATGCGCTCCACCTTGGTGGCGTAGCGGTTGTAGGCCCACTGCGCGGGGATCGCCGCGAACAGGCCCATCGCGGTGGCGATCAGCGCCTCGGAGATGTGCGGCGCGACCACGGCGATGGTGACGTCCTTCATGTCGCCCAGGCCCTGGAAGGCGCCCATGATGCCCCACACGGTGCCGAACAGGCCCACGTAGGGGCTGATCGAGCCGACGTTGGCGAGGAACTCCAGGCTGCGCTCCAGCACGCCGATCTCGCGCGTGCTGGCCACCTGCATCGCGCGCTCGGCGCCCTCGATCACGCCGCGCGCGTCGTGCGTCTTGCGCTGGCGCTGGCGGGCGAACTCGCGGAAGCCCGACTCGAAGATGGTTTCCATGCCGCCCTCGGCGCCGCGGTGACTCACCTCGCGGAACAGCTGGGCCAGGTCGCCGCCGGACCAGAAGCGCTCCTCGAAGCCCTCCGCATTCTCCAGCGCCGCCTTGGTCTGGCCGTACTTGCGGATGATGATCACCCACGACAGGAAGGAGAACACCAGCAGGATCAGCAGCACGCCCTGCACCGGCAGGCTGGAATTGGCGATCAGTTCGAAAACGTTGAGTCCGCCGTTCATGGGCTTGGGGTACTCCGCACAGGCAGGGTGGTCAGGGAGAAGGTTCGAGGATCAGGTCGGCGGGTATCGCCACGGCGCGCATGCGCCGGGTGTCCACACAGGCCACGCGCACGTTGGCGCGGACCAGGCAGGCACCGTCGGCGCGGGCGATCGTCTGGCCGAAAAGGATACTGGCTGCACGCCGTTCCTTGACAGCCACCGTCACCGTCAGTTCATCGTCCAGCAGGGCGGCGCGCAGGAAATCCAGCTGCATCTCGCGCACCAGGAAGGCCAGGCCGGTGGTCTCCTTGAACGCCATCTGGCCGATGCCCAGCGCGCGCAGCCATTCGGTGCGGGCCCGCTCCAGGAAGCGCAGGTAGCTGGCGTGATACACCACGCCGCCGGCGTCGGTGTCCTCCCAGTACACCCGCACCGGCCAGCGGAAGGGCTCGCGCTCAGCCATCGACGGAACCACCGGCAAACAGGTCGGCCGCCTGCGCCTGACGCGGCGGCGGGTTCAGGCCCAGGTGGCGCCAGGCCCGCGCACTGGCCATGCGGCCGCGCGCGGTGCGTACCAGGTAGCCCTGCTGGATCAGGTAGGGCTCGACCACGTCCTCCAGCGTGCCGCGGTCCTCGCTGAGCGCGGCGGCCAGCGATTCCACGCCCACCGGACCGCCGTCGAAGCTCCCGATGATGGTGCCGAGCATGCGGCGGTCCAGCTCGTCGAGGCCGTCCGGGTCGATCTTCAGCATGTCCAGCGCAGCCTGCGCCGCGGCAAGAGTGATCTGGCCGCCGGCACGCACCTCGGCGTAGTCGCGCACCCGGCGCAGCAGGCGGTTGGCGATGCGCGGCGTGCCGCGCGAGCGGCGGGCGATCTCTTCGGCACCGTCCAGTGCGCAGGCGATGCCGAGGATCTTCGCGGCACGGCGCACGATCGCGGTGAGCTCGTCCACCGTGTAGAACTCGAGCCGCTGCACGATGCCGAAGCGGTCGCGCAACGGGGCCGTAAGCATCCCGGCTCGCGTGGTGGCGCCGATCAGGGTGAACGGCGGCAGGTCCAGCTTGATCGAGCGCGCGGCCGGGCCCTCGCCGATCATGATGTCGATCTGGAAATCCTCCATCGCCGGATAGAGCACCTCCTCCACCACGGGCGACAGCCGGTGGATCTCGTCCACGAACAGCACGTCGTTGGGCTGCAGGTTGGTGAGCAGCGCGGCGAGGTCGCCGGCGCGCTCCAGCACCGGGCCGGAAGTGGAGCGCAGGTTCACGCCCAGTTCGTTGGCGATCACGTGGCTGAGCGTGGTCTTGCCCAAGCCGGGCGGACCGAAGATCAGCACGTGGTCCAGCGCACCGCCGCGCTTGCGCGCCGCCTCGATGTAGATCTCCAGTTGCTCGCGCACCGCCTGCTGGCCGAGGTACTCGGCGAAGCGGCGCGGACGGATCGTCGCCTCCAGCGCCTCGTCGTCGAGCTGGGAGACGGGGGTCACGATGCGTGGTTCAGTCATGGCGCCATTATGGCGGTTTGAGCTCTTGAATGGGGCAAAGAACAAGAGCAGGAGCGCCGTGCCCATGTGCCAAAGAAGGGCTGTCCTGCCCTTCTTTGGCTCGCCCCGGTCGGGCGTTGCCCGATCGGGGCTCCGCCAGCCGGTCACTTCGTGATCGGCTGGCGTGCGGGCCGTCCATGGCTCGCTAGATTTCCACCTGCGCGCCGAGTTCTATGAGCCGATTGCCCGGAATCTGGAAGTACGCGGTGGCCGGCAGCGCATTGCGCGCCATGAAGGCGAACAGCTTGTCGCGCCACAGCGCCATGCCGGGACGACGCTTGTCCGCCACGATGTTTTCGCGCGACAGGAAGAAGGTGGTGTCCATCATGTCGAACGGCAGACCCGAGCGTGCGCACTGTGACAGCGCCAGCGGCACGTTCGGGTCCTCGGCGAAGCCGAAACGCAGCTCGATGCCGTGGAACTCGTCGCCCAGCGCATCGATGTGGACGCGCTCCTCGGCATCCGCCACCGGCGACTCCAGCATTTCCACGGTCAGCAGCACGTTGCGCTCGTGCAGCACCTTGTTGTGCTTGAGGTTGTGCAGCAGCGCATGCGGCACCGCATGCTGGTTCGCGGTCAGGAACACCGCCGTGCCTGGCACGCGCAGCGGCGGATGCTCGCGCATGGCCTCGATGAACGGCGCCAGCGCCAGGCCGCCCTGCTTGATCTCGCGCACCACCAGTTCGCGCCCGCGGCGCCAGGTGGTCATCCACGCAAACACCGCCAGGCCAAGCACCAGCGGGAACCAGCCGCCGTATTCGACCTTAATCAGGTTCGCGCTGAAGAACGACAGGTCGATCACCAGGAACAGCACGCCCGCCGCGATCACCACCGGCAGCTTCCAGCCCCATTGCCGGCGCGCCACGATGAGCGCCAGCACCGTGGTGATGCTCATGGTGCCGGTCACCGCGATGCCGTAGGCCGCGCTCAGGCGGTCGGAGCTGCCGAAGTGCAGCACCGCGAACAGCACCATCAGCAGCAGGAACCAGTTGACCCAGGGCACGAAGATCTGCCCGGACATCTCGCGCGAGGTGTGCACGATCGGCATGCGCATCGAATAGCCCAGCGACATCGCCTCGCGGGTCATCGAGAACGCCCCCGAGATCACCGACTGCGAGGCGATCACCGCCGCGGCGGTGGCCAGCACGATCATCGGGGACAGCAGGACCGATGGCACCAGCTTGAAGAACGGGCTGTCGATCGCCTCCGGATGCATCAGCAGCAGCGCACCCTGGCCGAAGTAGTTCAGCACCAGTGCCGGCAGCACGAAACTGAACCAGGCCGTGCGTATCGGTTTCTTGCCGAAATGCCCCATGTCCGCATACAGCGCCTCGGCGCCGGTCAGCGCCAGCACCACGCCGCCCAGCGCGATGAAGGCCTGCAGACCGTGGCTGAAGAAGAACCTCACCCCGTACCAGGGGTTGATCGCATACAGCACCTGCGGGTGGCGCACGATCATGTTGATGCCGAGCAGCGCGATCGTCACGAACCAGACCATCATCACCGGGCCGAACAGCTTGCCCACCCGCTCGGTGCCGTGCTTCTGCAGCAGGAACAGCAGGATCAGCACCACCACGGTGATCGGCACCACCCACTTGTCCAGCCCCGGCGCGATCACCTTCACGCCCTCGACCGCGCCCAGCGTGGTGATCGCCGGCGTGATCACGCCGTCGCCGTAGAACAGCGCCGCACCGAAGATGCCGAGGATCACCAGCACCCAGCGCAACCGGGGCTGTTCGCGCACGCAGCGCTGGGCCAGCGCCATCAGCGCCATGATGCCGCCCTCGCCCTTGTTGTCGGCGCGCATGATGAACACCACGTATTTCAGCGACACCACCAGGATCTGCGCCCAGAAGATCAGCGACAGCACGCCGTAGACGCTGGCCGGCGAGGGATGCAGGCCGTCATGGCTGAGCGTGGTCTGCAGGGTGTACAGCGGGCTGGTGCCGATGTCGCCGTAGACGATGCCGACCGCGCCCAACACCAGCGCGGCCAGGCGCGGCGAGGGCGAGGCGCCCGGCGGAGATGCAGTGGAAGTCATGGTGGACATGGGTCCGGTTGGGTTCGATCAGATCTCGACCTGCGCGCCCAGCTCGATCAGCCGGTTGCCTGGAATCTGGAAGAATGCGGTGGCTGGCAGGGCGTTGCGCGCAAGGAAGGCGAACAGCTTGTCGCGCCACAACGCCATGCCAGGACGGCGCTTGTCGGCCACGATGTTCTCGCGCGACAGGAAAAAAGTGGTGTCCATCATGTCGAACGGCAGGCCTGAGCGTGCGCACTGCGACAGCGCCAGCGGCACGTTCGGGTCCTCGGCGAAGCCGAAGCGCAATTCCAGGCTGTAGAACTCGCAGCCCAGGTCCCCGATCCGGATGCGCTCCCCGGCATCGGCCACCGGCGTTTCCAGCACTTCCACCGTCAGCAGCACGTTGCGCTCGTGCAACACCTTGTTGTGCTTGAGGTTGTGCAGCAGCGCGTGCGGCACGGCCTCCTGGTTGGCGGTGAGGAACACCGCCGTGCCCGGCACACGCAGCGGCGGGTGCTTGTCGATGTTCCCGATGAACGGCGCCAGCGCCAGGCCGCCCTGCTTGATCTCGCGCACCACCAGTTCGCGCCCGCGATGCCACGTGGTCATCATGACGAACATCGCCAGCCCCAGCACCAGCGGGAACCAGCCGCCGTCGGGGATCTTCAGCGTGTTGGCGCCGAAGTAGCTGAGGTCGATGCACAGGAACAGCAACGCGGTGGCGATCACCAGCGCGCGGTTCCAGTGCCACATGCGGCGCGCCACGATCATGGTCAGCGTGGTGTCGATCGCCATCGTGCCGGTCACCGCGATGCCATAGGCGCCGGCCAGCGCGTTGGACGAGCCGAAACTGATCACCGTGGCGATCACCGTCACCATCAGCGAGCGGTTCACCCATGGCAGGAAGATCTGCCCGATCGCCTCGCGCGAGGTATGCACCACCTGCATGCGCGGGATGAAGCCGAGCTGGATCGCCTGTCGCGTCACCGTGAACGCGCCGGAGATCACCGCCTGCGAGGCGATCACCGTGGCCAGCGTGGACAGCCCGATCATCGGGTACAGCGCCCAGCCCGGCACAGAGTGGTAGAACGGGTTGGCGATCGCCTCCGGATGCAGCAGCAGCAGCCCGCCCTGGCCGTAGTAGTTGAGCAGCAGCGCCGGCATCACGAAGAAGAACCAGGCGGCGCGGATCGGGAAACGGCCGAAGTGGCCCATGTCGGTGTACAGCGCCTCGGCGCCGGTCACGCACAGCACCACCGAGCCCAGCGCCAGGATCGAGGTCCTGCCGTGGGTGCTGAAGAACTGCACGGCGTGCCAGGGGTTGAGCGCCCACAGCACGCCGGGCGCCTGGATGATGTTCCACACCCCGATCAGGCCAAGGGCCAGGAACCACAGCACCATCACCGGGCCGAAGACCGCCCCGACCCTGGCCGTGCCATGGCGCTGGAACCAGAACAGCCCCAGCAGCACCGCCACCGTGATTGGCACCACCCAGTGCCCGAGCCGCGGCGCGGCCACCTGCAGGCCTTCCACCGCCGACAGCACCGAGATGGACGGCGTGATCACGCCGTCGCCGATGAACAGCGCCGCACCCAGCAATGCCATCAGCACCACCAGCTTGCGCATGCCCATGGAGCCACCCACCGCGCGCTGAGCCAGTGTCATCAACGCCATGATGCCGCCTTCGCCCTTGTTGTCGGCGCGCATCACCAGGCTCACGTACTTCACCGCCACCACCAGGATCAGCGACCAGGTGACCAGCGAGAGAATGCCCAGTACCGTGCTGGGGCGGGGATGCAGGCCATGCCCGGGCAGGAAGGTCTCGTGCATGGTGTACAGCGGACTGGTGCCGATGTCGCCGAACACCACGCCGATGGCACCGAGGATCAGCGCCTTCTTGCTGCCGTGCAGAAGCTCGCCGTCGCCGGCGGCCGGTGCGGGCTGATCCGTCCTGGCCTGTGCGCTCATGGTTATCCCGGCAGCCTAGCCGCCCAGCGCGGCGCGCAGCGCCTTGCGGATGATGGCTTCGGCACTGTCGCCGTCGGCGGCGACCTTCTGTACCAGCCGCGCCACTTCGGCGGGCTTGTAGCCCAGTTGCTGCAGCGCCACCGTGGCTTCGCCGGCCGCGTCGAGCGGCGCGCCGGCCACCGCGGCGCCCGGCAGGCTCACCGCCAAGCCGTCCACGCGGTCGCGCAACTCCACCACGATGCGCTCGGCGGTCTTCTTGCCGATGCCGGGGATCTTGGTCAGCGCCACCACGTCGCCGGCATGCACCAGCCGCGCGAAATCGTTCGTCGACACGCCGGACAACACCGCCAGCGCGATCTTCGCGCCGATGCCCGAGACCTTCTGCAGGTTGCGGAACAGCGCGCGCTCGGCCTCCTGCAGGAAACCGTACAGCGCCACGCTGTCTTCCTTCTGCGCGTAATGGGTGAGCAGGGTCACTTCCTTGCCCAGCCCCGGCAGGTCGTAGATGGTGGACATCGGCGCCTCCAGCTCGTAGCCGACGCCGCCCACTTCCACCAGCAGCCACGGTGGCTGCTTGGAAACCAGGATGCCGCGCAGGCGGCCGATCATCGCCGCCGCCTCCATGCCGTGCGCGGAATGCCCACGCGTTCGAGGCTGGCGCGCGTGTGCGCATGCGCCACCGCGATCGCCAGCGCGTCGGCGGCGTCGGCCTGCAAGGGCCCTTTCAAGCCGAGCAGCACGCCGATCATGTGCTGCACCTGGGCCTTGTCGCCTCGACCGCTACCGACCACAGCCTGCTTCACTTCCGTCGCCGCATATTCGTGCACCGCGATTCCCCGGCTCACTACCGCGCAGATCGCGGCTCCCCTCGCCTGCCCCAGCTTCAGGGCCGAGTCGGCATTGCGCGCCATGAATACGCGCTCGATACCGCACTCGTCCGGACGATGGGCGGCGATGATGTCATTGAGTTCGTCAAAAATGCGTTTCAGGCGCAGCGGGAAGCTGGCCTCGCCGGCCACCGCCAAGGCGCCGTGGAACACATGCGTGAGCTTGCCGGCAACATCGACGTCGATGATGCCCACGCCGGTGCGCTGGCTGCCCGGATCGATGCCGAGGATACGGGTCATCACGGATGCGGGCGGCAAGCGGCGCGTTGCCGCTTACTCGCCCGCCTCGGCCGGCAGCAAGGCGTTGTGATACACCTCGCTCACGTCGTCCAGCCCGTCGAGCTTGTCGAGCATGGCGGTGAGCGCTTCCAGCGCCTCGCCGCTCACCGCGGTGCGGTTGTTGGGGCGCATGCCCACGCCGGCGTGCTCGGATTCCAGCCCGGCCGCGGCCAACGCCTGCTGCACCGTTTCGAAATGCTCCGGCGCGCACAGCACGGTGCTCTCGCCGTGCTCGTTCACCACGTCGTCGGCACCAGCTTCCAGCGCGGCTTCCAGCACCTTTTCTTCCTTCGCCGCGTCGCCGCCGGTGGCGAACACCAGCTCGCCGCAGCGGGTGAACTGGAAAGCCACCGAGCCCGAGGTGCCGAGGTTGCCGCCGTGCTTGGTCAGCGCGTGGCGCACGTCCGCCACGGTGCGCACCGGGTTGTCGGTGAAGCAATCGACGATCAGCGCGATGCCGCCCGGGCCGTAGCCTTCGTAGCGCATTTCCTCGCCGGCGCCATCAGCGCCCGAGCCGCGCTTGATCGCGCGTTCGATGGTGTCCTTGGTCATGTTGGCGGCCAACGCCTTGTCCACCGCCGCGCGCAGACGCGGATTGCTGGCGGGATCGGCCACGCCGGCGCGCGTGGCGACGGTGATCTCGCGGATCAGCTTGGTGAACACCTTGGCGCGCTTGGCATCCTCGGCGTTCTTGCGGCCTTCGATGGACGGACCTCTACCCATGGCGGTTCCCGGACTCGGTTCAAAAAGGACAAGCCGGCGATTTTACCGCAAGTCGCGGCGGCAGCCGCCAGCCCGCCAGGTCAAATCGCCGCGGAATCGAACCGCCCCTGGCGCAGGAACGCATTCACCAGCCTGGCCACCTCCTGCGAGAACAGCAGGCCGGTGTGATTGGCTTCGACCACGCAATGGTCGGCCACGCCGGGCAACCGGGTTTCCTCCACCGCCACGGTGCCGTCGTGTTCGCCGTCCAGCTGGCCCAGCATCGCACCCAGCCCCAACGGCAGGCGACCGGCGATCACGCCCACTTCGCGCGGACCATCCCAGCGTTCGAAACCCTGCTCCAGCAGGCTGCGATTGTGGCCCAGCAGCACCTCGCTGCCGCGCCCCCAGGTGGCAAAGGCGCGCGCCGCCGCGCTGCCCTTGAGCGGCGAACCGAGGCAGACCACGCGCCCCGGCGGCAGTGCCGTCGCATCGAGACAGGCACGCAGTGCCAGCAGACCGCCCAGGCTGTGCCCCACCAGGTGCACCGCATCAGGCACGTATTCGCCCATCTGGGCCTGCAGCCGCGCAAGGATGCGCTGCTGCGACGAGGCCACGCTCAAATAGTCGAAGCGATGCACGCGGAAGCCGTCGGCGATCAGGCGACGATGCAGCATGCCCAGCGCGAAACCGCGCATCCACAGGCCGTGCAGCAGAATGACATGCTCAGTCATGAGGTTCCCGATCAACCCCCTCTCCCCACCGGGGAGAGGGCTGGGGTGAGGGCCAAAACTTGCGACATCGCAAGCCCCCGCCCCCTCATCCGACCCTTCGGGCCACCTTCCTCGCTCCTCAAAGCCGGCGCCATCCATGGCGCCTCCCTGCGTACTCCCCACGGGGAGAAGGGAAGCAAAGTCAGGCCTTCCCGGCCACCACCGCCACGCCGAGTTCCTTCAGCTGCACCGCCGTCACCACCGACGGCGCGTCGGTCATCAGGTCCTGCGCGCTGGTGGTCTTGGGGAAGGCGATCACGTCGCGGATCGACTCGGTGCCGGCCATCAACGCGGCGATGCGATCGATGCCGAAGGCCAGGCCGCCATGCGGCGGCGCGCCGAACTTCAGCGCCTTCAGGAGGAAGCCGAACTTCATCTCGGCCTCTTCCGCCCCGATGCCGAGCAGCTCGAACACCGCGCTCTGCATCTCTGGGCTATGTATGCGGATCGAGCCGCCGCCGATCTCGTTGCCGTTGAGCACCATGTCGTAGCCGCGGCTCACCGCGGTGGCGGCGTGGCTGCGCAGGTCGGCGATGTCGTCGATCTTCGGCGCGGTGAACGGGTGGTGCAGGGCCACGTAGCGCTGCGCCTCCTCGTCGTATTCGAACATCGGGAAATCGGTGACCCACAGCGGGCGCCAGCCCTCCTCAACCTGGCCGCGGTCCTTGCCCACCTTGAGGCGCAGCGCGCCCATGAAGTCGGTGACCGCCTTCCACCTGCCCGCGCCCACGAACACGATGTCGCCGGACTCGGCACCCGTGGCCTTGAGCACAGCGTCCAGTGCCACGTCGTCGAGGAACTTCACCACCGGCGAATTGATGCCTTCGCGGCCCTTGGCCAGATCCTCGACCTTGATCCACGCCAGACCCTTGGCACCATACCTGGCGACGTATTCGGCAAGGCCGTCGATCTCCTTGCGCGACAGCGCCGCGCCGCCCGGCACGCGCAGCGCGACCACGCGGCCGGCGGCATCGTTGGCCGGCTCGGCGAACACCTTGAACTCGACGTGCTTCAACGCATCGGCCACGTCCACCAGTTCCAGCGCGATGCGCAGGTCGGGCTTGTCGGAGCCGAAACGGCGCATCGCCTCCGCCCAGGTCATGCGCGGGAAGCTCGTGTCCAGTTCCACGCCCTGCACTTCCTTGAACACGTGTCGGATCAACTCCTCCACGAAGTCCTGCACGTCCTTTTCCTCGACGAAGGCGAATTCGAGATCGAGCTGGGTGAACTCCGGCTGGCGGTCGGCGCGCAGGTCCTCGTCGCGGAAGCAGCGGGCGATCTGGTAGTAGCGGTCGAAGCCCGCCATCATCAGGATCTGCTTGAACAGCTGCGGCGACTGCGGCAGCGCGTAGAACTGGCCCGGATGCACGCGGCTGGGCACCAGGTAGTCACGCGCGCCTTCCGGCGTGGCCTTGGTGAGGATAGGCGTCTCGATGTCCTGGAAGCCGCGGGCATCGAGATAGCGGCGCAGCGCCTGCACCAGCTTGATGCGCTTGCGCATCATCGCCTGCATCTCGGGGCGGCGCAGGTCGAGGTAGCGGTAGGTCATCCGCATGTCCTCGTTGGGATTCTCGTGCAGCGCGAACGGCAGGTCCTTCGCCGCATTGAGGATTTCCACCTTGTCCGCCAGCACCTCCACCGTGCCGGTGCGCAGCTTGTCGTTCACCGACAGCCGCTTGCGCAGCGTGCCGGTGACGCGCACGCAGTACTCGTAGCCCAGTTCGCCGGCCACCGCGAACGCAGCGGCGTTATCGCGCTCCACCACCACCTGCGCCAGGCCCTCGTGGTCGCGCAGGTCGACGAAGGCCACATGGGCCTGCAGGCGGATCTTGTTGACCCAGCCGCACAGGGTGACGGTCTGGCCGAGCAGCGACTCGTCGATGAGGCCGCAGTGATGCGTGCGCATGCGCTTGGAACTCCGGGCCGCGGCCCTTGGGGAACGGAAGGAAAGGCTTGGAATATTAGCATCCCGACCGCGTTGGCCGGCGGCGGTGCAGCTACCAGCGCGGCCGACCGCCCCTCGCATCGCGGAACTGGGCCCGGCACCCGCCCTTCACCCACACGCTGCAGGGGTCGCTACCCCAGGTGCGACCCTCGATGCAGGCCGCATCGGACATCAGCCGCGACAGCGCCGGATAGCGTGTGGCCACCATCACGACACGCGGCGATTCAGCTTGATCCGTTGCCTGCGGAGGAGCCGCTGGCAGGTGCCGGCGCAGCAGCAGCGGCGGTCGCGGAAGTCGGGGCTGGCGCAGGTGCAGGTGCCGGGGCGCCGCCACCATCGCCAGCGAGGTTGCGCTTCTTGTCGCCATCCTTCTTGAAATCGGTCTCGTACCAGCCGGCGCCGGCCAGCCGGAACGAGGGCGCGCTCACGCGCCGGTGCACCTGCGGCGCGCCGCACTCGGAGCAATCGACGGGATCGGCATCGGACAGTTTCTGCAGGCGGTCGAAGCGGTGACCGCACTGGCTGCATTCGAATTCGTAGATGGGCATGGGCACTCCGTGGCTGCCGGACCGTCGCGCCCGAACCGGGCAGGCGACGCGGCAGCATCCCATTATTCGGGCCACGCCCCCGCTTTTCAATGCGCCATGTGGCGCATGGACAGACGGGCGCGAGTCACGGCAGGCTGTCCATCAGGGGAACTCCGGACCGTCAAGCAACACGCCAAAGAACACGCAAGCTTGTCTATTTGGCCGTCTATACGGCTATTGACGAAGCCACGCTTCGCCACTAGCCTGCAATTGTTGCGTCGCACCAACCATTTGCCCGGGGAGACACCATGAACAAGCCACATCACACTGCCCTGCTTCCTGCAGCCCTGGCTGCCGCCGTGCTGCTGGCGCTCGCCAGCGGCACCGTCGCCGCCCAGGACAACACCGCCACCAACACCACCACGCCCGCCAAGGCCAAGCAGCTGCAGACGGTAATCGTCACCGGCACCCGCTCCGCCAACCGCACCGAAAGCAGCGCGCTGACGCCGATCGACGTGGTTTCCGCCCAGGTGCTGCAGCAGACCGGCACCACCGATCTGCCCACCGCGCTGGCGCGCATCATTCCTTCGCTGAACTTCCCGCGCCCGGCCGCCGCCGATACCGCCGACACCCAGCGCCCCGCACAACTGCGCGGCCTGTCGCCCGACCAGGTGCTGGTGCTGGTGAACGGCAAGCGCTGGCACCCCGGCGCGATCCTGCTCAACAACGGCGTGATCGGGCGCGGCTCGCAGCCGGTGGACCTCAATACCATTCCGATGTCGGCCATCGACCACATCGAGGTACTGCGCGATGGTGCCTCGGCGCAATACGGCTCGGACGCGATCGCCGGCGTGATCAACATCATCCTCAAGAAGGGCGCCAAGGGCGGCGACGTGGAGGTGAGCGGCGGCCAGTACTCCGCCGGCGACGGCCGGCAGTGGCTGGGCTCGGCCAACTTCGGCATCCCGCTCGGCGGCGACAGCGGTTGGCTGCGCCTCGCGCTGGAAAGCGGCAACGAGGACAACACCAACCGCGCCGGCCCGGATGACCGCTCGCCGGCCTGGGAAGCGCTGGGCGTGAACTTCCGCCAGGGCGACCCCTGGGTACACAGCAACAACGTGCTGCTCAACATGCAGTACGACATCACGCCGAACGTGCAGTTCTACGCCTTCGGCCACTATGGCCGCCGCAACAGCATCTCGCCGGCGTTCTTCCGTTACGGACTGAACTCGCCCTCGCCGAAAAGCCCGCTGATGGCCTCGATGTATCCCGACGGCTTCCTGCCGCTGGAAAACGCCGACTCCTTCGACCAGTCGCTGGTGGCCGGCCTGCGCGGCACGGTGGACGGCTGGCGCTGGGACGTCTCGGCCAACGCCGGCGGCAACCGCGTCTCCTACGAGACGCAAAACAGCATGAACTTCGCCTTCTTCAACGACTTCGGCTACTCGCCCACGGTGTTCCAGGACGGCATCCTCAAGTCCAGCCAGCAGTCGTTCGACATCGACATCGCGAAGGATCTCAACCCCGGTTGGCTGCCGAATCCGTTGACCCTGGCCTTCGGCACCGAGTACCTGCGCCAGGGCTATCAGATCGGCCCGGGCGAGCTGGCTTCCTGGTACGTGGGCACCTCGGGCGTCTCCGGCGGCGCGCAGGGCTTCGCCGGCTGGCAGCCGGCCAACGCCGTGAATGCCGCGCGCCACGACGTGGCCGAGTACATCGACCTCGAGACGAACCTCACCGACAAGCTCGGCGCCTCGCTGGCGGTGCGCCACGAGGACTACTCCGACTTCGGCAACACCACCTCGGGCTCGCTGTCGTTGCGCTATGACTTCACCGACAGCTTCGCGCTGCGCGGCACTGCGGGCACCGGCTTCCGCGCGCCATCGCTCGGGCAGGAGTATTTCTCGCAGATCTCCTCGCTGTATTTCGGCGCCGGCAACTCGGCGGCCTTGCCGCCCGGCATCTACAACAGCGGCCTGGTGCCGGTGGGCAGCCAGATCGCCACCCTGCTCGGCGCTGAGGCGCTGAAACCGGAGAAGTCGCGCAACTACACCCTCGGCGCGGTGTGGAACCCCACCGACACGCTGAACCTCAGCCTGGACGTCTACCAGATCTACATCGACAACCGCATCGCGTTGTCCGGCGCCATCTCCACCACCTCGCCGGTCGTGACCAGCTACCTGGCGGCCAACGGCATCACCAACCTCAACTACAGCAGCGTCAACTACTTCACCAACGCCGGCGACACGCGCACGCGCGGCGTGGACTTCGTGGGCACCTGGGTGAAGGATCTCGGTGATATCGGCACGTTCACGACCACGCTGAGTGCCAACTACAACCAGAACGTGGTCACCAGCGTCAAACCCAACCCCGCCGTGCTCAACAACCTCGGCGTCAGCTTCGTGCGCCTCAACCGCCAGGACATTGAGGGCTATCTCGCCAATTCCACGCCGCGCAGCAAGCTGATCCTCGGCGAGCAGTACGCCATCGGCAACTGGAGCTTCAACGGCACGCTGACCCGCTATGGCCGCTACACCAGCTACGTGAGCAGCCTGACCAGCTACGACCCGGCGACGGGCGTGGTCGACCAGACCTTCACCCCGAAGTGGGTGCTGGACCTGTCCGGCAGCTACCGCTGGCAGAGCTGGACCTTCACCCTGGGCGTGGACGACGCCACCGACACCTACCCGGACAAGAACATCGCCAGCGGCACCAACAATGGCACCCTGCCCTACTCCACGTTCTCGCCATTCGGCTACAACGGCGCCTACGTCTACGGCAAGGTGCGCTACAGCTGGTAACGGTCCAGCACGAACGGCGCGGCTCCGGCCGCGCCGTTATTTTGCGCTCACCATCCCTGGCGGTCGCCCAACGGGCCATCGCTGACGCGATGTCGAAAATCGCCACGCTGATCTTTGCCCCATCTCCAAGGTTTCGAACATGACCAAGTCAGCTTTCCTGTGGAGCTTCGCCACCGTGCTGGCGGCCGCACCCATCGCGCAGGCCACAGCCCGGCAGGCGACGCAGGCGCCGATTCCCCAGCAGGCCCTCGACGCCACCGCGCATGGCACCACCATGGCGGAACTCGCCAACGCCAGGCCGGTGACGGCGCGACACGCCATGGTGGTCTCCGCCCAGCATCTCGCCACGCAGGTGGGCGTGGACATCCTCAGGCAGGGCGGCAACGCCGTCGACGCCGCGGTGGCGGTGGGCTATGCGGAAGCAGTGGTGCATCCCTGTTGCGGCAACATCGGCGGCGGCGGCTTCATGCTGGTGCACCTGGCCGACGGCAGGAACGTCTTCCTCGATTTCCGCGAGAAGGCACCGCTGAAGGCCACCCCCACGCTGTTCCAGGACGACAAGGGCAACGTGATCCCGGGCAAGAGCACCCATACCTACCTCGGCGTCGGCGTGCCGGGCACCGTGATGGGCCTGGACACTGCGCTGCAGAAGTACGGCACGATGCCGCTCAGCAAGGTGATCGCGCCTGCGATCAAGCTGGCCAGCGAGGGCTACGTGCTGGAACAGGGCGACGTCAACATCCTCGACCAGCGGGTCAAGGACTTCGCCAAATACCCCAACGTCGCCGCGACCTTCCTCAACCAGGGCAAGCCGTGGACCGTGGGCGAGCGCCTGCGCCAGCCGCAACTGGCGAAGACGCTGGAGCTGATCGCGAAGGACGGCACCGACGCGTTCTACCGCGGGCCCATCGCCAAGGCCGTGGTCGCCGGCAGCGACGCCAACGGCGGCATCCTGTCGCTGCAGGACTTCGCCGACTATACGGTGCAGTGGGAGGCGCCGATCACCTGCTCGTATCACGGCTATACCTACGTCGCCGCACCACCGCCCAGTTCCGGCGGCGCCTCGATCTGCCAGATCCTGCAGATCCTGGAACCGTATCCGCTGGCGAAGTGGGGCTACGGCTCGGTGAACAGCGCGCACACCATCATCGAGGCCGAGCGGCGTGCCTACGCCGACCGCAACACCTACCTCGGCGACCCCGCCTTCGTGCACAACCCCATAGCCAAGCTGCTCGCACCCGGGCACATCGCCGCGCTGCGCGCCAGCATCCAGCCCGACAAGGCCACGCCGTCGTCGGAGATCAAGGGCAGCCTGGGGCCGGAAGAAGGCACCAACACCACCCACTACTCCGTGGTGGACAGCCACGGCAACGCGGTGGCCGTGACCTATACCATCAACTACCTGTTCGGCAACGGCCAGATCGCCGGCGACACCGGCTTCTTCCTCAACAACGAGATGGACGACTTCACCTCCAAGCCGGGCGTGCCCAATTCCTTCGGCCTGGTGCAGGGCAAGGCCAACCAGATCGAACCCGGCAAGCGCCCGCTCAGCTCCATGTCGCCCAGCATCGTGCTGCGCGGCCCGGAGAAGAAGCTCTACATGGTCACCGGCAGCCCCGGCGGCTCCACCATCATCACCACCGTGCTGCAGAGCTTCCTCAACGTGGCCGAGTTCGGCATGAACATCAAGCAGGCGGTGGACGCGCCGCGCATGCACATGCAGTGGCTGCCGGACATGGTGATGATCGAGCCCGGCCTGTTCGCGCCCGACGTACAGAAGCGGCTTGAAGCGATGGGCTACAAGTTCAAGGAAGTGCGCTCATGGGGCGCGGACGAAGCGATCCGCGTGAACCCGGATACCGGCGTGCTCGAAGGCGCCAACGACCGTCGCCGCCCGGCGGGTCTGGCTGCCGGCTACTGACGCCGTAACTCCCCTCTCCCGCTTGCGGGAGAGGGGTTGGGGGAGAGGGCTCGGGCGCAGCGCGTTGAAGAAGTTTCCCGTGCAATTCAATCACGCGCTCCGCCCGAACCCTCTCCCGCCCTTCGGGCACCCTCTCCCGAAGGGAGAGGGATTCACTGGGCAGTGTTCCGCACGTCAATCCTGGCGGAACACCAGATGCCCGCCTGCTGCATCCACACCGATGGTGCTGCCCGGCGCATGGCGGCCTTCGAGGATTTCCTTCGCCAGCGGGTTCTCCAGCTGCTGCTGGATCGCGCGCTTCAGCGGCCGCGCACCGTACACCGGGTCGAAGCCCACGTTGCCAAGCAGGTCCAGCGCCTTCTCGCTGATCTCCAGTTTCAACTGGCGCTCGGCCAGGCGCTTCTCCAGCGCGGTGAGCTGGATCAGCGCGATGCGGCGGATCTGCTTCTTCTCCAATGGGCGGAACACCACCAGCTCGTCGAGGCGGTTGATGAACTCGGGGCGGAAGTGCGCCTGCACCACGCCGAGCACAGCGGCCTTCATCTGCAGGTAGTCCGCTTCCGAATCGCCGGCCTGCTCCTGGATCAGCTGCGAGCCGAGGTTGGAAGTCATCACGATCACGGTGTTGCGGAAATCCACGGTGCGGCCCTGGCCGTCGGTGAGGCGGCCGTCGTCCAGCACCTGCAGCAGGATGTTGAACACGTCCGGATGCGCCTTCTCCACCTCGTCCAGCAGGATCACGCTGTACGGACGCCGGCGCACGGCTTCGGTGAGGTAGCCGCCTTCCTCATAGCCCACGTAGCCAGGGGGCGCACCGATCAGCCGGCTCACCGAGTGCTTTTCCATGAACTCGCTCATGTCGATGCGCACCATCGCATCCTGGGTGTCGAACAGGAACTCGGCCAGCGCCTTGCACAGCTCGGTCTTGCCCACGCCGGTGGGGCCGAGGAACAGGAAGGAACCGCTGGGCCGGTTCGGGTCGGACAGGCCCGCCCGCGCACGGCGCACCGCGTCGGACACCGCGCGCACGGCCTCGTCCTGGCCCACCACGCGCTTGTGCAGCTCGTCCTCCATGTGCAGCAGCTTCTCGCGCTCGCCTTCCAGCATCTTGGCGACCGGGATGCCGGTCCAGCGCGCCACCACTTCGGCGATTTCCTCGGCGGTGACCTTGTCCTGCACCAGGGTGAATTCCTGCGTCTCGGCGGCCTGTGCGGCGGCGAGCTGCTTTTCCAGTTCCGGTAGCTTGCCGTACTGGATCTCGCTCATCTTGGCGTAGTCCTGCCGGCGCTGGGCCGTTTCAAGCTCGAGGCGCGCGGCCTCGATCTGCTCCTTCACCTTGGTCGCGCCCTGCAGCGCAGCCTTTTCCGATTTCCACACCTCGTTGAGGTCGGAGAACTCGCGCTCCAGCTTGGCGATGTCGGCTTCCAGGTCGGCCAGGCGCTGCTTCGATTCGCTGTCCTTCTCCTTCTTCAGCATCTCGCGCTGGATCTTCAGCTGGATCAGCCGGCGTTCGAGGCGATCGAGTTCCTCCGGCTTGGAGTCGATCTCCATGCGGATGCGCGAGGCCGCCTCGTCCATCAGGTCGATGGCCTTGTCGGGCAGCTGGCGGTCGGGGATGTAGCGGTTCGAGAGCGTGGCCGCGGCCACGATGGCTGGGTCGGTGATCTCCACGCCGTGGTGCACCGCGTAGCGCTCCTTGAGGCCACGCAGGATCGCGATGGTGTCCTCCACCGAGGGCTCGCCCACGAACACCTTCTGGAAACGGCGTTCCAGCGCGGCGTCCTTCTCGATGTACTGGCGATACTCGTCCAGCGTGGTGGCGCCGATGCAGTGCAGCTCGCCGCGCGCCAGCGCGGGCTTCAGCATGTTGCCCGCGTCCATCGCGCCCTCGCCCTTGCCAGCGCCGACCATGGTGTGCAGCTCGTCGATGAACAGGATGATCTGGCCTTCGTTCTTGGCGAGGTCGTTCAGCACGGCCTTCAGCCGCTCCTCGAACTCGCCGCGGAATTTCGCGCCCGCGATCAACGCGCCCATGTCCAGCGCCAGCACGCGGCGGTCGCGCAGGCCCTCCGGCACCTCGCCCTTGACGATGCGCTGGGCCAGGCCTTCCACGATCGCGGTCTTGCCCACGCCGGGTTCGCCGATCAGCACGGGGTTGTTCTTGGTGCGCCGCTGCAGCACCTGGATGGTGCGGCGGATCTCCTCGTCGCGGCCGATCACCGGATCGAGCCTGCCCGACTCCGCCCGCTCGGTGAGGTCGATACAGTATTTCTGCAGCGCCTGGCGCTGGTCCTCGGCGTTCTCGCTCTGCACCTTCTCGCCGCCGCGCACCTGCTCGATGGCGGCCTCGAGGTTCGCCTTGGTGGCACCCGCCGCCTTGAGCACCGTGCCCAGCTCGCCCTTGTCCCCCAGTGCCGCCAGCACGAACAGCTCGCTGGCGATGAACTGGTCGCCGCGCTGCTGCGCCAGCTTGTCGGTGAGGTTGAGCAGGCGATTGAGGTCGTTGCCCACGTTGAGGTTGCCCTCCTGCCCGCTGACCCTGGGCAGGCGGTCGAGCAGCTCGTTCACGCGCTGGCGCAGCGCCGGCACGTTCACGCCCGCGTGCGTGAGCAGCGGCGCGGTCGAACCACCCTGCTGGTTCAGCAGCGCCGCCATCACGTGCACGGGTTCGAGCATGTTGTTGTCGCGGCCGACGGCCAGCGACTGCGCGTCGGCCAGCGCCTGCTGGAAACGCGAGGTGAGTTTGTCCATCCGCATCGGTGCAATCCCCACAAAGGTTTGGCGGCTGCGCCGCCACTGGGCAGGGAGATGCGGACGGCGCCCGTCGATTCAAGCAGGCGGGGTGCCTAGCTGGCGTCAAGGCTTCAGCCGGCAGGCGGGATTGCAACGTGATGCTGGCAGGTGTTTGTGCAGGCGGCAGGGCAATGCCGCCAGCGCAAGGTCAACCGCCGGCCAGCCAGATCAGGCTCGCGAATCGCCCGCTCCGCGCCCCTTCCCGCCGATACGAGTAGAACCGCGGATCGACGAAGGTATCGAATCCGCCCCCGTGCATCCGCATGATTCCTGCAGCGGCCAGGCGCTGCCGCGCCAGCGCCGCGAGGTCGCAACGCCAATGCCCCGGCCGCGTCGCCGTGAAGCAGGCGGCAGCCCCGGCCGAGTGATCCACGAAGGCGGTGCGAACCTCCTCACCCACCTCGTAGGAAGGTCCGCCGATGCATGGTCCCAGCCACACCAGCAAGCGCGACGGTGCGAGTTGCATCTGCTCGATGGTCGCTTCCAGCACGCCGGCGGCAAGGCCGCGCCAGCCGGCGTGGGCGGCGCCGATGGCGCTGCCGTCGTCGGCGCAGAACAGCACCGGCAGGCAGTCGGCGGTGAGGATGGCGAGCGCGGTGCCGGGGATGCGCGAGACCACAGCGTCAGCCTGCGGTTCGGTCGTGCCGGGCAGCGGGCCGAGTTCGGCGACCGTGGCGCCATGCACCTGGTGCAGCCAGCGCGGTGCGCTGGGCAGGTCCAGCGCCTGCTGCAGCACGCCGCGATTGCTGCCCACCACCTCGGCGGATTCGCCGCTGCGCAGGCCCAGGTTGAAGCGGCCGAACGGTGGCGCCGAAACGCCGGGGCCTTCGCTGGTGCTCACCGCCGCGTGCACGCGCGCGGGCGCCGGCCAGTCGGGAAAGATCCAGGTGTCGGTCATGTCCTTCGACGCGGGTGGAGGCGGGGAAGCGGCAAGCATCGCATACCCGCGTCATCGGCGTGTGGCGACGGCACCCTGAAACAAGAAACCCACCGCTGCCCTCCCCTGCGTACAGAGAAGGGAGGGTTCGAGGTCAGCCGTCGTCGTGGCCGTGGGCAGCGAGGTCGTCGCGCAGGGCAGCGATCAGCGCAGTCAAGTCGGCGGGGCGTTCGGCGGCGAAAGACAGGGCCTCGCCGCTGACCGGATGCGCGAACGCCAACCGCTCGGCATGCAGTGCCTGGCGCCGGAAGCCGCGCAGGGCGGCAACCAGCTCCGGCGTGGCGCGCTTCGGCAGCTTGAGGCCGCCGCCGTAGAGCGGATCGCCCACCAGCGGATGGCCGGCGTGGGTGAGGTGCACGCGGATCTGGTGGGTGCGGCCGGTTTCCAGGTTGCACTGGATCAGGCTGTGGACGCGGAAGCGCTCGCGCAGCCGGTAATGGGTGACGGCGTGCTTGCCGCTTTCCTCGTCGCGCACGGCCTGGCGCAGGCGGTCGCCCATGCTGCGGCCGATCGGCGCGTCCACCGTGCCGCCGGAAACCAGGCTGCCCAGCACCACGGCCTCGTACTGGCGCTCGACATCGTGGCGCGACAGCATCTCCACCAAGGCGGTCATCGCGGGCAGGGTCTTCGCCACCACCATCAGGCCGGAGGTGTCCTTGTCCAGCCGGTGCACGATGCCGGCGCGCGGCAGCTCGGCCAGCTTCGCATCGTGGTGCAGCAGCGCATTGAGCAGGGTGCCGGAAGGGTTGCCCGCGCCGGGGTGCACCACCAGCCCGGCCGGCTTGTCCAGCACCAGCAGGTGCTCGTCCTCGTGCACGATGCGCAGCGCAATAGCCTCCGGTGCGCTGGCCACCTCGGCCTCCAGTTCGGCCTCCAGCCGCACCTGTTCGCCGCCGCGCAGCAGCTGGCGGGGTGGCGCCGTGGCGCCATCCAGCGTGGCCGCGCCGGACTTGATCCAGGCGGAGAGGCGCGAGCGTGAATAGTCCGGGAACAACTCGGCCAAGGCCTGGTCGAACCTGCGTCCGGCCGCCGACAGCGGCACCCGGGCCTCATGGCGTATTACGGTCATGCGCCGCCTCCCGCAAGGCGGCTGGCGACATGCCGCGGAGTGGTGCCGGTTTCGGCTATCATGCCTTTTCGATCAAACATCTGAATCCTTTTCCATGCGTCCAACTATCGACTCGCTCAAGCTGCCGATGACCACCCGGTTCTACATCAGGACGCTCGCCGTACTCGCCCTGGCCCTCACGACGAGCGCCTGCTCGCTGTTCGGCCGCCACCGCCCCAACATCGATACCATGCCGGTGGACGCGCTGTACAACAACGCGCACACCTCGCTGGAGAATTCCGACTATTCCGCGGCCATCAAGGCCTACCAGCGCCTGATCGCCCGCTTCCCGTCCGGCGACTACAACGAGCAGGCCCAACTGGAGCTGGCCTACGCGCAGTACAAGGACAGCCAGTCGGACGACGCGTACTCGACGATCAACCGCTTCATCAAGACCTACCCGGCCAACAAGCATGTGGATTATGCCTACTACCTGCGCGGCCTGATCAATTTCGACCGCACCACCGGCTTCATGGATCGCGTCTCGCACGACAAGGAGGCGCAGTCGCGCCGCGACCAGGGCTACAACCTGCAGTCCTTCGACGACTTTGCCGAGCTGTCGCGCCGCTTCCCGAACAGCGCCTACGCGGCCGATGCGCGCCAGCGCATGATCTACCTGCGCAACGTGCTGGCGCAGTACGAGATCAACGTGGCCGAGTTCTACCTGTTCAACCGCGTCTACGTCGGCGCTGCCGACCGCGCCCAGTACGTGATCGAGCATTACCAGCAGGCTCCACAGGCCGGCGACGCGCTGGCCATCCTCACTCGCAGCTATCTCGCGCTGAAGCAGGACAAGCTGGCCGACCAGACCCGCCAGGTGCTGGCGATGAACTACCCGAACCATCCCTACCTGAAGGATCCGAAGTGGCCGCACGAAGTGGCGAAGTGGCGCAAGATGGTTCCATTCATGCGACATCACTGAGCACGGCGACATCACACAAAGACACCGGGCCTGGCCCGGTGTCTTTTTTCATGCCCGATGCCGAGGAGCGTCGCGCGCAGCTCAACGCCAGCCCGAGGTGATCGGGTAACGCCGCTCGCGGCCGAACGCGCGAGTGGTGACGCGCGGCCCTGGCGCCGACTGGCGGCGCTTGAACTCGTTGGCCAGCACCAGCCGCACCACGCGATGCACCACGTCGGCGGCGAAACCGGCTTCGATGATCTCGGCCTGCGACTGCTCGCCCTCGATGAAACGCTCGAGGATCGCGTCCAGCACCTCGTAGGGTGGCAGCGAATCCTGGTCGGTCTGGTTGTCGCGCAGTTCGGCCGAGGGTGGACGGTCGATCACGGCCGCCGGGATCGCCTCCCCGCCACCGGCCTGCGCGTTGCGCCAGCGTGCCAGGCGGTACACCGTGGTCTTGTAGACGTCCTTGAGCGGCGCGTAGGCGCCGCACATGTCGCCGTACAGCGTGCAGTAGCCCACCGCCATCTCGCTCTTGTTGCCGGTGGCGAGCAGCAGCTTGCCGTGCTTGTTGGACAACGCCATCAGCATCACGCCGCGGGTGCGCGACTGCAGGTTCTCCTCGGTGGTGTCGGCGCCCCTGCCGGCGAAGACGGGGGCCAGCGCGCCGAGGAAGGAGCGGCAGGTCGGCTCGATATCGATCACGTGGTAGTCCACACCCAGTTGCTCCGCCTGTGCGCGGGCACCGTCCAGCGACAGTTGCGAGGTGTGGCGGGTGGGCATCATCACCGCGGTGACGCGTTCGGCACCCAGTGCATCCACCGCCAGCGCCAGGGTCAGCGCCGAGTCGATGCCGCCGGACAGGCCCAGCAATACGCCGGGGAAGCCGTTCTTGTCGATGTAGTCACGTATGCCGCGCACCAGCGCGGCATACAGCGCGGCCGCGGGTGGCACCTCGGCCGGCGTTGGCCAGCCTTCGGCCTGCAAGGTGCGCGTGGCCGGGTCGAACTCGGTCCACAGCAGCGTATCGACGAAGGCCGGCGCACGCGCCGCGACACGGCCGTCGCCGTTCACCAGCAGCGAGCCGCCGTCGTAGACCACTTCGTCCTGGCCGCCGACCAGGTTGAGGTAGGCGAAGGCGCAGCCAGTCTCCTGCGCGCGCGCAACCAGCACTGCCTCGCGCTCGGCCTGTTTCGCGTCGTTCCAGGGCGATGCGTTGATCACCACGATCAGCTCGGCGCCGGCATGGGCCGCGGCGGCAGCTGGCTCGGGCCGCCACACGTCCTCGCAGATCAAGAGGCCGATGCGCACGCCGCCCAGCGTGGTCACCGCACTGGCATGGCCGGGACGGAAATAGCGCTTGTCGTCGAATACGCCGTAGTTGGGCAACGCCTGCTTGTGCGCGATCTGCGCAATGCGGCCATCGCGCAGCAGCGCGGCGGCGTTGAACACCTCGCCCTCGCTGTGCGGAAAGCCCACCAGCGCGGCCAGGCCGTTCGTACCGGTCGCCAGCGCTTCCAGTTCCTGCTGGCAGGCGGCGAGGAAACTGGGGCGCAGCAGCAAATCTTCCGGCGGGTAGCCGGAAAGAGCCAGCTCGGGGAATACCACAAGCTCGGCGCCACCGCTGCGGGCCTGTGCCATCAGGTCGCCCATCTTCGCGGCATTCGCCGCGACCGCGCCGACCGGGAAATCGTGCTGGGCCAGCGCCAGTCTCAGGACAGCCATGGATCAAGCTCTTCAGGGATGGAATCGGGAACGAAATGGTAGTGCATCGCCATCCGCACAAGAGGCCCGGACAGCTCTCCCTGGACACCCCGCCGTCACCAGCTCCCCCGCGCCATGCCGGCCTCAGGCCATCGGCTGCAACAGCAGCAGGCAGGCCAGCCCCCACATCAGCGCAGCTACGAATACATCGAACACGCGCCAGGCGGCTGGGCTGCGGAATACCGGAAGCAGCCACCGCGCACCGTAGCCCAGCGCCGTGAACCACAGCAGGCTGGCACTCCCTGCGCCGGCGGCGAACGACCATTGTCTGCGGCCGTCGTAATGGGTGGACAGGCTGCCGAGCAGCACCACGGTATCCAGGTACACGTGCGGGTTGAGCAGGGTGAAGCCCAGGCAGGCCAGCACCGTGCGTCCGCGCCCGTTCGCCGCTGCATCGGCCGGACGCAAGCCGCTTTCGCCGCGCCAGGCACGCCGCGCGGCCAGCAGGCCATACGTGGCGAGGAAGGCGGCACCCACGAAGCGCAGGACCTGCAGCAATACGGGCTGCTGCTTTACCGCAAGCCCCATGCCGGCCACGCCCAATGCGATCAACACGACATCGGCCAGCACGCAGACCAGCACCACTGCGCCGACATGCAGGCGCTGCAGCCCCTGGCGCAAGACGAAGGCATTCTGCGCCCCGATGGCGACGATCAGGCCGGCACCGGTACCGAGCCCGGCGAAATAGGCGGACGAAAGCATGGAGACCCCGCGGAAAGTGGCCTACTTTCGAATAGCCGTCCGCATCAGTAAAACTATATTTGCTTAACTCAATTCAGTTTTCCTGAATTCAGGAGAGAGCCCGTGCGCATGCTCAATCCCCAACTGGCCGCCTTCGTCGCCGTGCTGGACGAGGGCAGTTTCGATGGCGCCGCGCGACGGCTCGCGCTGACCCCCTCGGCCATCTCGCAGCGCATCAAGGCGCTGGAGGACCGCCTGGGCCAGGTGCTGGTGCTGCGCCAGTCGCCCAGCCGGGCCACGCCCGCGGGGGAACGGCTGCTGCGTGGCGTGCAGCAGATGCGCCTGCTGGAGGCCGAGATCCTGGGTGACTTCGCCGTCGAAACCGCGCGCGCCGCCCCGGTCACGGTGTCGATCGCCGTGAACGCGGATTCGCTCGCCACGTGGGTGCTCGGCGCCCTGGTCGAACCGCACCAGCACGACGGGTTGCTGTTCGACGTGCGGGTGGAGGACCAGGACCATTCCGCCAATCTGCTGCGCGACGGCTCGGTGCTCGGCGCGATCACCGCCGATGCCAGACCCGTGCAGGGCTGCACGGTGAAGAAGCTGGGGGTGATGCGCTATCTGCCGATCGCCTCGCCAAGCTTCGTCGCCAGGCATTTCCCTCAGGGCCCGGACGCCGCTTCGCTAGGCGCGGCGCCGATGCTGGTGTTCAACCGCAAGGACGCCCTACAATGGCGCTTCATTCGCAGCGTGACCCACGCCCGGCTGGCCCCGCCCATGCACTACCTGCCCTCCTCCACCGCCTTCGTGGAAGGCGCGGCGCTGGGCCTGGGCTGGGCGATGGCGCCGGAGGCCATGCTGGAACAGCCCTTCGCCCAGGGCATGCTGCAGCCGATCGCGCCCCGGCGCTGGCTGGACGTGCCGTTGTACTGGCAACACTGGTCGATCCGTTCGACCGCACTGGCCAAGGTCACCGACGCCCTGCTGCGCGCGGCACGGCAAGGCTTGCGCAGCGCGCACTCTTCCCCGTAGACGCAGGAAAACAAGAAGGGCCGCACGACGGCGGCCCTTCCGGTATCGGTCGGACGAACCCGATTACTTCTTCATCAGCTTGGCGAGCGTCTTGCCGAGGTCGGCAGGCGACTTCACCGTGGTGACGCCGGCCTTCTCCAGCGCGGCGAACTTCGCCGCCGCCGTGCCCTTGCCGCCGGAGATGATCGCGCCGGCATGGCCCATGCGCTTGCCGGCCGGGGCCGAGGCGCCGGCGATGAAGGACACCACCGGCTTCTTGACGTACTCGCCGATGAACTCGGCGGCGTCTTCCTCCGCCGAACCACCGATCTCACCGACCATGATGATGCCCTCGGTCTGCGGATCGTCCTGGAACAGCTTCAGGCAGTCGATGAAGCTGAGGCCGTTGATCGGGTCGCCGCCGATGCCGATGCAGGTGGACTGGCCCAGGCCCTCGTTGGTGGTCTGGAACACGGCTTCATAGGTCAGCGTGCCCGAACGCGACACGATGCCGACCTTGCCCGGCTGGTGGATGTGGCCCGGCATGATGCCGATCTTGCATTCGCCCGGGGTGATCACGCCGGGGCAGTTCGGGCCGATCAGCACGGTCTCCGGATGCTGCGCCAGCACGTTCTTCACGCGCAGCATGTCCAGCACCGGGATGCCCTCGGTGATCGCCACGATCACGCGGATGCCGGCATCGACGGCTTCGAGGATGGAGTCGGCCGCGAACGGCGGCGGCACGAAGATCACCGACGCGTCAGCGCCGGTTTCATCGACGGCCTCGGACACCGAATTGAAGACCGGCAGGCCGATGTGCTCGCTGCCGCCCTTGCCGGGGGTGACGCCGCCGACGACCTTGGTGCCGTAGTCGATCGCCTGCTGCGCGTGGAAGGTGCCCTGCTGGCCGGTGAAGCCCTGCACCAGCACCTTGGTGTTCTTGTTGATCAAAACGCTCATGGATCAATCCTCGAAATGCTTGCCCGTAGGAGCGGCCTGGGTAGGAGCGGCTTCAGCCGCGATGGCTGCAGGATCGCGGCTGAAGCCGCTCCTACAACCACCCCGCGCCGCGCCCCCAGGGGATTATTTGGCGGCGGCCACGGCTTTCTGCGC